>CAXULX010000031.1:0-47784 GCA_964252005.1 uncultured Acetobacteraceae bacterium
GCGTGACAGGCCGGCGCTCTAACCAACTGAGCTACTCCCGCAGCGGCAGGGCGCAGGATTTACGGCGGTGCCGGGTTTGCGTCAACCCGGCATCGCTTTGGTGTTGGACGGAATGGGCGGTGACGGTTTCGAACCGCCGACCCTCTCGGTGTAAACGAGACGCTCTACCGCTGAGCTAACCGCCCGCCCGCGCCGACTTGCTCCAAGCAAGCAGGCCCGCGCCCCGAACCGCTGGCCCGGGGCGCGGGACGCCGCCTAATGCGGCAGCGAGGCCGCCGGCTGCACCACCGGCGGCACCACGGCCTCCGCCGGTTCCTCCCACTCGATCGCCTCTGGCTTCCGGGCGAGCGCCTGGCTGATGACCTCATCCACATGCGCCACGGGAATCACCTTGAGATGCTTCTTCACGCTCTCCGGGATGTCCACCAGGTCCTTCTCGTTGTCCCGCGGGATGAACACGGTGGTGATCCCGGCCCGCAACGCTGCCAGCAGCTTCTCCTTCAAGCCGCCGATCGGCAGAACCCGGCCGCGCAGCGTGATCTCGCCGGTCATCGCCACGTCGCGCCGCACCGGAATGCCGGTCATGATGCTGACGATGCTGGTGGCCATCGCGACGCCAGCCGACGGCCCGTCCTTCGGCGTGGCACCCTCCGGCACGTGGACATGGATGTCCCGCTTCTCGAAGATCGTCGGCTTGATCCCGAAGCTGATGCTGCGGCTCCGGACGTAGCTCAGGGCCGCGGACACGCTCTCCTGCATCACGTCGCCGAGCTTGCCGGTATGCTTCACCGCGCCCTTGCCCGGCAGCATCACGCTCTCAATCGTCAGGATCTCGCCGCCGACCTCGGTCCAGGCCAGGCCGGTCACCACGCCGACCATGTCCTCGTCCTCGGTCTCGCCATAGCGGAAGCGCCGCACCCCGGCATACTTGTCGAGGTTCTTGCGCGTGATGGCGACCCGCTTCACCCTCTTGGTGACGATCTCCTTCACCGTCTTGCGCGCCACGTTGGCGATCTCCCGCTCCAGGCTGCGCACCCCGGCCTCGCGCGTGTAGTACCGCACCAGGTCGCGGACCGCATCCTCATTCAGCGACCACTCCTCGGGCTTCAGCCCGTTGGCCTCCGCCTGTTTGGCGACCAAATGCCGCTTGGCGATCTCGACCTTCTCATCCTCCGTGTAGCCGGCGATGCGGATGATCTCCATGCGGTCCAGCAACGGCTGCGGCATCTTGAGGCTGTTGGCCGTGGTGACGAACATCACGTCCGACAGGTCGTAATCGACCTCAAGATAGTGGTCGGCAAAGGTCGCATTCTGCTCGGGGTCCAGCACCTCCAGCAACGCCGAGGACGGGTCGCCCCGCCAATCCGCGCCGAGCTTGTCGATCTCGTCCAGCAGGAACAGCGGGTTGCTGGTCTTGGCCTTCTTCATCCCCTGCACGACCTTGCCGGGCATGGAGCCGATATAGGTCCGGCGATGGCCGCGCACCTCGGCCTCGTCCCGCACGCCGCCCAGCGACATGCGGACGAAGTTGCGCGCGGTGGCCTTGGCAATGCTCTTGCCCAAGCTGGTCTTGCCGACGCCGGGCGGCCCCACGAGGCACAGGATCGGCCCGCGGATCTTCGGGCTACGCGACTGCACCGCGAGGTATTCGAGGATGCGCTCCTTCACCTTGTCCAGGCCGTAATGGTCGGCATCCAGGATGCGCTCCGCCTCCAGCACGTCGTTGCTGACCTTGCTGCGCTTCTTCCACGGGATCGACAGCATCCAGTCGAGGTAGTTGCGCACCACCGTAGCCTCGGCGCTCATCGGGCTCATGGTGCGGAGCTTCTTCAACTCCCCCATCGCCTTCTCGCGGGCCTCCTTGGTGAACTTGGTCTTCTTGATGCGGTCCTCGAGTTCGGCGGTCTCGTCCTTGCCGTCCTCGCCCTCGCCCAGTTCCTTCTGGATGGCCTTAAGCTGCTCGTTCAGGTAGTACTCGCGCTGCGTCTTCTCCATCTGCCGCTTGACGCGGTTGCGGATGCGCTTCTCCACCTGGAGCACGCCGATCTCGCTCTCCATATGGGCGAACACCCGCTCCAGCCGCTCGCCCACGCGCGCCGCCTCCAGCAACTCCTGCTTCTCGGCGATCTTCAGGTTGAGGTGCGAGGAGATCGTGTCGGCAAGCCGGCTCGGCTCCTCGATCTGGTTCAGCGAGACCAGAACCTCGGGCGCGATCTTCTTGTTCAGCTTGATATACTGCTCGAACTGCCCGACCACGGTGCGGCCGAGCGCGTCCAACTCCTTGGCCTCGCCCTCCTCGTCGGGCATCGCCTCGGTGAACGCCTCGAAATACGAGTCGGTCTCCTTGAACCCGGTGATGCGGGCACGGCGGCCGCCCTCGACCAACACCTTCACCGTGCCGTCCGGCAGCTTCAAAAGCTGGAGGATTGTGGACACGGTGCCGACGCGGTAGATATCGGCAGGCTCGGGATCGTCCTGCGCGGCGTTCTTCTGGGCGACCAGCAGAATCTGCTTGTCCTCCTTCATCACCGCCTCGAGCGCGCGCACCGACTTCTCGCGGCCGACGAACAGCGGCACGATCATGTGCGGGAACACGACGATGTCCCGCAGCGGCAACACCGCCATGGCTTCTACGGACGCATCCCGGCTCGCAACAGGGTCGGCCGCCGGCTTCTCGGCGGCTTGGCGGGACCGGGGAGCCGGCCGCGGCTTCTCAGGCCGATCAGACTCAGACATGGGACCTCCTATGGGACAGTCGGGCGCCGTTGCGCCCGTTTGGCACGCAGGGCCGCCTCGAAAACATTCTCGCCGCATGCGGCATGTGGCGTAGGTGCTGCTTGCATATTGGCAGTCGTACCCCGGCTGCCAACAGAGCCGAAGGGATGAGGCGTCAGGCGCCGCCTTCCGCGCGCTCCTTGCCGTAGGTGAACAACGGGTTGGACCGGCTCTCGGCCACCTCCCGGTTGACCGTCACCTCCTCCACGCCATCCAGGCCCGGCAAATCGAACATCGTGCTCAGCAGGATCGCCTCCATGATCGAACGCAGGCCGCGCGCCCCCGTCTTGCGAGCAATGGCGCGGGTCGCGACGGAGCGTAGCGCATCCTCGGTGAAGGAAAGCTTAACGCCCTCCATCTCGAACAGCCGGGCATACTGCTTGGACAGGGCATTCTTCGGCTTCGTCAAGATTTCGATCAGCGCGGCCTCATCGAGGTCCTCAAGCGTCGCGACGACCGGCAGGCGCCCGATGAACTCGGGGATCAGCCCGAACTTCAACAAGTCCTCCGGCTCCACCTCGCGCAGGATCGCCCCGGTGCGGCGCTCATCCGGGGCGCGCACCTCGGCGCCGTAGCCAATCCCCGACCCCTTGCCGCGCGCGCCGATGATCTTCTCGAGACCAGAGAACGCGCCGCCGCAGATGAACAGGATGTTGGTCGTGTCCACCTGCAGGAACTCCTGCTGCGGATGCTTGCGCCCGCCCTGCGGCGGCACGGAGGCCACGGTGCCCTCCATGATCTTGAGCAAAGCCTGCTGCACGCCCTCCCCGCTCACGTCGCGGGTGATGCTGGGGTTGTCCGACTTGCGGCTGATCTTGTCGACCTCGTCGATATAGACGATGCCGCGCTGCGCCCGCTCCACATTGTAGTCCGCGGCTTGCAGCAGCTTCAGGATGATGTTCTCGACATCCTCGCCGACATACCCGGCCTCGGTCAGCGTGGTCGCGTCCGCCATGGTGAAGGGCACGTCGAGGATGCGGGCCAGCGTCTGCGCCAGCAAGGTCTTGCCCGACCCGGTCGGCCCCACCAGCAGGATGTTGCTCTTGGCGATCTCGACGTCGTTGTTCTTCGCGCCGTGCGCGAGCCGCTTGTAATGGTTGTGGACGGCGACGCTCAGCACCTTCTTGGCGTGCATCTGGCCGATCACGTAGTCGTCGAGGACCTTGCAGATTTCCTTTGGGGTCGGCACGCCGTCGCGCGACTTCACGAGGTGCGTCTTGTGCTCCTCGCGGATGATGTCCATGCAGAGTTCCACGCACTCGTCGCAGATGAACACCGTCGGACCCGCGATCAGCTTGCGGACCTCATGCTGCGACTTGCCACAGAATGAGCAGTAGAGGGTGTTCTTCGAATCGCCGGACTTGCTCATGGACACTCCTGCCCCGCCGCCCGCAGGGACAAACCTAGGAAGATTAGACCCGGCTACGCCTGACGGACAAGGCGGAACCGTGCGCGAACCGGCCGGCAACGCCGGGCGTAAGCCGGATAGCGGATCGTCGGTGCATGATCAACGATCACTTGACATATCGGTATGTGTGCCGCAGCCGCCTCATTTGCAACGGCCCGGGATCGCAAGCTCTATCGCGCGATCTACAACTTCGCCGGGTCCACCGGCACCGGACGGTTCTCCACGACCTGATCGACCAGGCCGTAGTCACGCGCCTCCTCGGCCGACATGTAGCTGTCGCGCTCCAGCTTGCTCTCGATCGCTTCGAGCGCCTGGCCAGTGTGGCGCACGTAGATCTCGTTCAACCGCTTGCGCAGCGTCAGGATTTCGCGCGCCTGGATTTCGATGTCCGCCGCCTGCCCCTGCGCGCCGCCGCTCGGCTGGTGCACCATGATGCGGGAGTTGGGCGTGGCGTACCGCTTGCCCTTGGCGCCGGCGCAGAGCAGCAGGCTGCCCATGCTCGCCGCCTGGCCGATGCACAGCGTGCTGACGGGGCTGCGGATATACTGCATGGTGTCGTAGATCGCGAGGCCCGCCGACACGACGCCGCCGGGGCTGTTGATATAGACGCTGATGTCCTTGCTGGGGTTGTCGCTCTCCAGGAACAGCAACTGCGCGCACATCACCGCGGCCACCTGGTCGAACACCGGGCCGGTCAGGAAGATGATCCGCTCCTTGAGCAGCCGCGAGTAGATGTCGAACGAACGCTCGCCGCGGGCGGTCTGCTCGACCACCATCGGGATCAGCGAGCTGTTGTAGATCTCGACCGGATCGCGATCCCTCATTCTATCCATACCCCCTCTTGCCGGCGCCGCGGATGGGCCGGCGGCCTCGCCCTACATGGTCTGCTATTCCGCCGGTTCCAGGCGGCCCCGGCCAGTTGCCGGGGTGCCGCGCTACGCCGACGCAGGTTCGGGCGCTTCAGGCTCAGGCGCCCCAGACTCGGACGACGCAGGCTCAGACGACGCAGGCTCGGCCACCAGCTCCTCCGGCGTCACGACCTTGTCCTCGACCTTGGCCAGGTCGAGGATGAAATCCACCACCTTGTCCTCGAAGATCGGCCCGCGCAGGCCGTCCGCCGCCTGCGGGTTCTTGCGAAAGAACTCCATCACCTGGGCTTCCTGCCCCTGGTAGCGGCTGGCCTCGGTCCGCATGGCCCGCGTCAGCTCCTCCGGCGCGACCTGCACCCCGTTGACCCGGCCGATCTCGGACAGCAGCAGGCCCAACCGCACCCGGCGCTCGGCAATCCCGCGATACTCGGCCTTGAGCGTGTCCTCGTCCTTGCCCTTGTCCTCGTCGTCGCCCTTGCCCTGCTTCAGGTCGCTCTCGACGCGCTGCCAGATCGAGGCGAACTCGCCCTCGACCATGCTTTCGGGCACCATGAAGCTCGCAGCCTTCGCCAGGCTGTCCAGCAGGTCGCGCTTCACGCGCATGCGGCTCATCTGGTCGTACTCGCGCTGCATTTGCTGGGCGATCAACTCGCGCAGCTTTTCCAGGTTCTCGAACCCAAGCTTCTCCGCCAGGGCATCGTCAATCGGCAAGGGCTTCGCCTGTTGCAGCGCCGTCGCCTTCAGGTCGAAGGTGGCGGGCTTCCCGGCCAACTCCTTGGTGCCGTACTCCTCCGGGAACGTCACCTGGATCTGGCGCTCCTCGCCGGGCCGCATGCCCTCCATCCCCTCGGAGAACCCGGGGATGAAGCCGCTGCCGCCCAACTCCACCGGCATCGCGGTGCCGGTGCCGCCCGGGAACGCCTCGCCGTCCACCTTGCCGAGGTAGTCCACCGTCAGCGTGTCGCCGGTCCGCGCACCCCGGTCCTCGGTGACCGGCTCCAACTCGCGCTGGCGGGAGGCGATCTCGGTCAGGGCCTTGTCGATGGCCTCCGCGCTCGGCTCGGCGCGCAGCCGGGTCAGCGCGATGGCGCCGAAGTCCGGCATCGGCACCTCGGGCAGCAACTCGACCTCGACGTTGAACGCCAGGTCCTGCTTGTCGCCCGGCGAGGTCACATCGACCTTCGGCTGCGTGGCCGGACGCAGCCCACGGTCGGACAGCACCTGCTGCGTGGCGGAGTTGACGCTTTCTTCCAGCACCTCCGACATGATCGCGGTGCCGTAACGCTGCCGCACGATGGTCAGCGGCACCTTGCCCGGCCGGAAGCCCGGCAGGCGAACGGTCTTGCCGATCTCGGCCAGCTTCGCCGTGCGCTTGCTCTCGACGTCGGCCATCGGCACGACCACGGAGTAGCCGCGCTTCAAGCCCTCGGAGAGCGTTTCGGTCACCTGCATCTGCACCCAGTCCTTTACCCTAGTCACCCACGCCGTCCGCCCAGCACGCCGTCCGCCCCGTGATGCGGGCGATGGTGCGGGCGGAGGGACTTGAACCCCCACGGCTTGCGCCACCAGAACCTAAATC
Source organism: uncultured Acetobacteraceae bacterium (assembly GCA_964252005.1). Lineage (GTDB taxonomy): Bacteria > Pseudomonadota > Alphaproteobacteria > Acetobacterales > Acetobacteraceae > CAHJXG01. The sequence continues at coordinate 6,632 of CAXULX010000031.1, forward strand.
TGGCGTGTCTACCATTTCACCACGCCCGCATGCGGACATCAGGCGGCGCGTGTAGCGCACCCGGTGGTGCGGGACAAGCAGCCGTCCCGCGGCCGGGCGCTCAGCCGAGCAGCGCCTGCGCGCAGGCGTCCAGGATGGCGTCGGTGTCCAGGCCGTACTCGCGATAGAGATCCGGCAGGTCGCCGCTCTGCCCGAAATGGTCGGGACCCAGCGGCACGACTCGCTGGCCGGACACCCCGCCCAGCCAGGAATGCGCCGCCGGGTGGCCGTCCAGCACCGTCACCAGAGCGGCATTGCGGGCCAGCGGCGCCAGGATGCGCTCGATATGCGCCTGGGCGGGCTGGCCGGTGCGGCGGGTGCGGGCGGCGTCGAGCCAGCCGGCGTGGAGGCGGTCCGGGCTGGTGATCGCCAGCAGCCCGGCGCCGGGCACCTCGGCCTGCAGCTCGGCAAACGCGGCCTCCGCCTCCGGCGCCACGGCGCCCTGGTAGGCGAGCGCGATGCGCGCCCCCGGCTCCGGCGCCACGATCCAATGCGCGCCGGCGATCACCGCGGCGGGATCGAGGCTGCGGGCGGGCTGCTCAAGCTGCCGGGTGGACAGGCGCAGCCAGGCGGCCGAGCCGTCCGGCGCCTGCATGTGCACGAGCGCATGGCGCAACAGGATGGCGAGTTCGTCCACGTAGGCCGGCTCGAACGAGGCGAGCCGGTCGGCGGCCATGCCGATCAGCGGGGTGTTGATGCTCTGGTGCTGCCCGCCCTCCGGCGCCAGCGTGATGCCGGACGGCGTGCTGACCAGGAGGAACCGCGCATCCTGGTAGCAGGCGTAGATCAGCGCATCGAGTCCGCGGTTCACGAAGGGGTCGTACACCGTGCCGATGGGCAGCAGCCGCGCGCCCGTCAGGCTGTGCTGGAGGCCCGCCGCCGCCAGCAGGAGAAAAAGGTTCTGCTCGGCGATGCCCAGCTCGATGTGCTGTCCGGTCGGCGCCATGCCCCAGCGCTGCGCGCTGGCGAGCTTCGCATCGCGGAACACGTCGTTGCGGGTGTGCCGGTCGAAGACCCCGCGGCGGTTCACCCAAGGGCCGAGGTTGGTCGAGACCGTGACATCCGGACTGGTGGTGACGATGTGCCGGGCCAGCTCGGCGAACTCGCCCTGGGCACGGCCGACCTCAGCCAGGATGTCGCCGAACCCCGCCTGCGTGCTGGCCCGGCGCCCCGGCGCGCCCGACACCGGCAGCGCCGCCGGCACCGCGACCACGGGCGTGGACAGGCTGCGCCCGGCAGGCGTCAGCAGCCTGCTGAACGGCGCCGCGTCGATCACGGCGCGGAGTTCCGCGGGCGACAGGTCCAGGCCCTCCGCCACATCCCACTCATGGCCCGGCCGGATGCGCATGGCCTCTTGGAAGAACGCCATCTGGTCGCGGGACATCAGGCCCGAGTGGTTGTCCTTGTGCCCGGCGAACGGCAGGCCCATGCCCTTGATCGTGTAGGCGATGAAGCAGGTCGGCTGGTCGCCCAAGGCGTCGGCCAGGCGGAACTGCTCTATCAGCGTGTCCACGTCGTGGCCGCCGAGGTTGGTCATCAGCTCCGCCAGCTCGTCGTCCGACATGGGATCGAGGATGGCGCGCACGCCGGGTTCGCGGCCGAGCTCCGCCAGCAGCGCCTGCCGCCAGGCGGCGCCGCCCTGGAAGGTGAGCGCCGAGTACAGGCTGTTCGGGCAGTCGTCGATCCAGCGGCGCAGCGCCTCGCCGCCCTCGCGCGCAAAGGCGGCCTCCAGCAGGCGGCCGTATTTCAGGGTGACGACGTTCCAGCCCATGTCGCGGAACAGGCCCTCGATCCGGCCGAACAGCCGGTCGGGCACCACGCTGTCGAGGCTCTGCCGGTTGTAGTCGATCACCCACCAGACGTTGCGGACGTCGTGCTTCCAGCCCTCCAGCAGCGCCTCGTAGATGTTGCCCTCATCGAGTTCCGCATCGCCCGCGATGGCGACATGCCGCCCCGGCGGCAGGCCGGCGTCCAGCCCATGCAGCCGCACGTAGTCCTGCATCAGCGCCGCGAAGCTGGTCAGCGCCACGCCGAGGCCCACCGAACCCGTGGAGAAATCGACCTCTGGCCCGTCCTTCGTGCGGCTCGGGTAGCTCTGGATGCCGCCCATCTGCCGGAGCGTCGCCATCCGCTCCGGCCGCTCGCGGCCCAGCAGCAGGTTGATGGCGTGGAACACCGGGCCGGCATGCGGCTTCACCGCCACGCGGTCCTGCGGGCGCAGCACCTCGAAGTACAAGGCCGTCAGGATGCTGATGCAGCTGGCGCAACTCGCCTGGTGCCCGCCGACCTTGAGGCCGTCGCGGTTCGGGCGGACGTGGTTGGCGTGGTGGACCATCCAGGCCGACAGCCACAGCAGCTTCTTCTCGATCTCCCGCAGCCCGGCGACGCGCGGCGACGCTTCCCGGACGATCGCATTCGGCGCGTTCATGACCAGCCTCCCTTATGACCAGCCCCGGGCCATGCGGCGGACGGCGGTGCTGGCGTTGCGTTTGCCGTCGCCGGCATAGTCCTCGTGATACTCTTCGATCTTCGCAGGATCGTAGAGGTAGTTCACCATCAGCGTCGCACTTTCCCGTACGCCCTTGCCGCCGGTGTCGGCCCCCATGATGATCCGCTCCACCCGGGCGCCGTTCGACAGATGGAAATGGGCCACCGGGTCGAGCGCCCGGCTGCCGCGGGCCTCCACCATCAGGTAGCGGGCGGCCAGGCGGATCAGCACCGGCTCGGCCGCCTTCTGCAAGGCGGGGTCGCGGAACCAGCCGCGCTGCTTGAGGATGGCGTCCAACGCCTGCGTCCCGGTCCTGCTGGCTGGGGCGCCCTCTGGCGCCAGGGCGGCGGCCCCCTCCGGCGCCACGGCACGCAGGCTCGCAGCCTCCTCCTCGCTCAGCAGCGCTGTGTCGCCCTCGGCCAGCTTGGCGCCGAGCCATGCGCCGAGGCCGGGGATCGGGGACAGCGTCGCGAACGTCTTGAGGTTGCGGAACTCGGCGCCCAGCAACTCGACGACCCGCTTGATGAGGAAGTTGCCGAAGCTGATGCCTGCGAGGCCGCGCTGGCAGTTGCTGATGGAGTAGAAGATCGCCGTGTCCGCCGCCTTCGGGTCCAGCAGCGGCGCCTTCTTGTCGAGCAGGCGCTGCACGCTGTCGGCCAGGCCGCGCACCAGCGCCACCTCGACGAAGATCAGCGGCTCGTTCGGCATGCGGTGGTGGAACAGGGCGTAACACCGGCGGTCGCTGTCGAGCCGGTTCTTGAGGTCGCTCCAGGAGCGGATTTCGTGCACCGCCTCGTAGCCGACCAGGCGCTCCAGCAGCACGGCCGGGCTGTTCCAGTCGATGCGCTGGAGTTCAAGGAACCCCACGTCGAACCAACTGGCCAGCAGGCCGCGCATGTCGTTCTCCAGCGCCGCCAGATGCGGGTCGGCGCGGGTCAGTTCCAGCAGGGTGGCGCGCAGGTCCACCAGGAACTTCATGCCGTCCGGGATCGTGGTGAACTGCGTCAGCAGGCGGACCCGCGGCGGCTCCAGCGCGCGGCGCAGCCGGACCTTGGCGGTCGCGCGCTCGGCGTCGTCGGCGGCGGACTCCACCGCCTCGTAGGCCCGGGCCACCGCCTCCGCGTTGCTGTCGAAGGAGGCGAGGTCGCGCAGGAAGCCTTTGCGGCCCTCGGCGTCCAGCGTCAGGTACGCCTGGGCCAGCTTCGCCGCACGGTTGCGGGCGCTCACCTCGCCACCGCGCGCATCGAGGCAGGCGCGCATCTGGCTGGCGATGCCCTGATCCTCGTCGGTGGACACGCGGTCCGCCATGTCGCGCCAGACCGTCGTGATCCGGCGGATCGCACGGTCGAACAGGCCGGGGGGCGCGGTGATGTCACTCATGGGTCGCCTCCGTGTCGCGGGAGGTTACCACGGCGGCCCGCCGGCGCCATAGAGCGCCGGGCATCACGGCGCGGCGGACTCCGCGACGGCGGCGGCGATGCGGGGCAGCAGGTCCTCGGCAATCAGGCCGCGGCCCGCCAGCGCCGCCGCGCGGCCATGCAGCCAGGCGGCGGCTGCGGCGGCGTCCCACTCCGCCATGCCCTGCGCCAGCATCGCCGCCACGAGCCCCGCCAGCACGTCCCCGGCCCCGGCGGTCGCGAGCCATGGCGGCGCGCTGTCGTTGACCGCGGCCCGTCCGTCCGGCGCCGCGATCACGGTGTCCGCCCCTTTCAGCAGCACCACCGCCCCCACGCGCCGCGCCGCCGCCCGCACGGCCGCGATCCGGTCGGGACCGACGGGGCCGAACAGCTTGGTGAACTCCCCCTCATGCGGGGTCAGCACCGCGCAGCCCGCCAGCGCCTCCGGCCGCCCGGCATGGGCGCCGAGCGCGTCGGCGTCCGCGACGACCCGGCGCCCAGCCGCCAGCAGCATGGGAAGCGCCGCGCGCGCCGGGTCCTGCCCGAGGCCGGGTCCGCAGACCCACACGGAGCGACGCCCGTCCTGCAGCAGCTCGGCCAACGGCGCGTCGCTGACGATCAGGCCGGGATCGCCGGCGCGGTAGAGGTCGGCGCGGCCGGCGGCGGCGATGGACACCAGGCCGGCGCCGCCATGCCGGGCGGCCCCGGCGGCCAGGCGGGCGGCGCCGGTCATGGCAGCACCGCCCAGCACCGTCACATGGCCGCGGGTGTATTTGTGATCGGACGCCCCCGGCGACGGGACGCGCCAGAGCGCCGGGCCGTTGCGCCAGGCCCGCGGCGCGATGGCATGCAGCACGCTGGCGGGCAGCCCGATGTCGGCCAGCACGGTCTCCCCGCACAGGGCGCGGCCGGGCAGCAGTAGGTGCCCGGGCTTCAGGCGGAAGAACGTGACCGTGAGATCCGCGGCCCGCACCCGGCCGCGCGGCTGTCCGGTGGCGCCGTCGAGGCCGCTCGGCACGTCCACCGCGAGGACCCGCCGCGCCGCCTCCAGGGTCCCGGCCACGGCGTCCGGCACGTCGGCGGAGAGGCCCGCGCCGAACACGGCGTCGATGACCAGCTCGGCCCGCGCCGCCTCGGCCGGGGCGAACGGGACGGTAGGACCGTGCCAGCGCACTGCTGCGGCCCGGGCGTCCGACCCGGCGCGCGGCGGAGCCAAGGCGGCGAGCCGCACCGGCCAGCCCTCCTGCGCCAAGAGGCGCGCAGCCACGTAGCCGTCGCCGCCGTTGTTGCCGGGTCCGCACAGCACCAGGGTGCGGCACGGGCCGAACCGCCGCGCCGCGCGGGCGACGGCGCGGCCGGCGGCCCCCATCAGCACGGCGCCGGGCACGCCGGCCCGGGCGGCGGCGGCGTCGGCCGCGGTCATCTCGGCGGGGGTCAGGAGTTCGTGCGCCATGTCCTCCTCTGTGCCAGCTTGGCCCCGGGGGCAAGCGGGCCTCGCGGCCTCGTGCGGCGCTTCAACGAAAGAGTGGGATTTCCGACATGTCGATCGTGATCACGGTGGCGCAGCAGAAGGGCGGCGCGGGCAAATCGACGCTGGTGGCGAACCTGGCGGCGGCGCTGGCGGCAACGCGGCAGGTCGCGGTACTCGACATCGACCCGCAGCACAGCCTGGCGCGCTGGCACGCGATCCGCCTGGCGCGCGCGGCGCCCGCGGTGGCGCTCACGTTCTCCGACCTGTCGGGCTGGCGGCTGGCGGGCGAGCTGGACCGGCTGCGCCGCGCCCACGATGTCGTGCTGATCGACAGCCCGCCGGTGATCGACGCCGACTCGCGCCGGGCGATCCGCGGGGCGGACCTGGTGGCAGTGCCGGTGCAGCCCAGCCCGCCGGACATCTGGGCGGCGGAGGGCACGCTCAAGCTCGCTGCCCAGGAGAAGCGCCCGGCCTGCCTGATCCTGAACCGCGTGCCGACCGGCAGCCGGCTGCGCGACACGACGGACCGCGAGCTGCGCGCCCGCGGCCTGGCCGTGCTGCCGGCGATGCTGGGCAACCGAGCGGTGTTCAGCCACGCCTTCGCCGAGGGGCTGGGCGTGACCGAGGCCGCGCCGCGCAGCCAGGCGGCGACGGAGCTGCGGGCGGTGCTGGCGGCGATCCTCGCGGTGATCGCCTGACGGGCGTCAGGACGCCGCCCGGCCCTCCCGCCACCACGCATAGAGGCCGGACGCGACCAGCACGGCGATGCCCGCGAACTCCCACGCGCCCGGCGCCTCCCCCCAGATCAGGAAACCGAGCAGCACCGTGTAGAGGATCGCGCCGTATTCGAAGGGCGCCAGCATGGTGGCCTCCCCGCTGCGGTAGCCCTCGGTCATCAGCAACTGCGCCACGGCGGACACGGCGCCGACGCCGACCAGGGCGGCCAGGACCCAGCCGGACGGCGTGACCCAGACCGGGATGCACAGCAGCCCCGACACGACGCTGCCGCCCAAGGTGAACAGCAGCACGATGGTGATGTTGCGCTCGCCCGACCGCCCCATGCGGCGGATGCTGATCATGGCGAGCGCCCAGAACACGACGCCCCCGACGACGACCAGCGCGGGCGCGAGCGGCAGCCCGCCGCCGCCCTGCCACGGCCGCAGCACGAACAGCACGCCCACCAGCCCCGCCGCCAGCGCCAGGCCCCGGTGCATCCCGATCCGCTCCCGCAGCAGCGGCACCGACAGCAGCGCCAGGAAGATCGGCATGGAGAACCCGAGCGCCGTGACGGTCGCGAGCGGCAGGCGGGCATAGCCGTAGAACGAGCCATACATGCCGGCCAAGCCCGCCAGCAACCGCCACGCATGGCCCAACGGCCGGCGCGTGCGCAGCACGGACCAGCCGCCGCCGCGCCGGACGAGCGGGGCCATGCACAGGGCGGCGACGGCGCTGCGGAACAACACGACCTCCGACGTGGGCACGGCATCGCCGATGAACTTCACGAGCGCCGCCGCGACGGTGAAGCAGGCAGAGGAGGCCAACACGCACAGGATGGCGCGCTGACGCTGACGCGCGGCGAGCGCGGTGAAGGGGGTCATAGAGATTATGCTGAACGCCTGGCGACCAAAAGCCTATCCGGAAGCAGGCGGGTTCAACGTCACGCTGCCATAGCGCATGAGAAGCGGCCTCATCAATCTGTTGGCCATTCCCCTGCCGGCCAGTCCCTCGCGCCATGGATCACATGCAGGACGGCAACCATTTCCCCGCCTTCGGGACGGCTCACCAATTCATACGCCAGAATATAAGGCAGGCCAGGCAAGACCTTCTCATAGGTGCCAGTCACGCGCCCGGCGCGGCCCGTGGCGAAGTCCGATAGACCAGCGGCGGCGCTCTCGATCCGATCCGCAACGCGCTCGGCTGCGTCCGGATTCTCCTCAGCGATGATGCGGAGGATGGCAAGATAATCGCCGCGTGCGGTATCCGACCAGACGACGCGCCGCTTCACGTTTTGGCTCGGGCCGCCTCGATGATGGCATGGGCCTCGCGCGCCACTGAGTCATGCGGCGTCACCCGGCCGGCGCGCACGTCCGCCCGGCCACGCTCGACCGCTTCGACAATCGCCAGCTCGCGCTCGACATAGGCGGTGATCGCCTCCGCCGCCAGGAAGCTGCGCGTGCGATGCGTGCGATCCGCCAGAGTGGCGAGCTTGCCCCTCATGTCGTTGGAAAGGCGAACAGTGAGGGTGCCGCTGTCCGGCATGGACGCTCCGAACCTGTGTGATATTGTGCACATTGTAGTGCCAGCAGGGCAGAAAGTAAAATGACCGAGTGGCGCCACCTGACCCGTGGCTCTACGCCAGACCTTTCGAAACCTCCACCACATCCGGCTCGTCCGGCAGCCGCGCCACGGCGAAGCCCATGCGGCGCATGAAGGCCAGCATCGGCGCGTTCTCCGACAGCACCTGGCCGGTCACGCGGGTCATGCCCTGGCTGCGGCCCCACTCCATCACGCGCTGCATCAGGCGCCGGGCCAGGCCGCGGCCCTTCATGCCGGCCTCCACCACCACGGCGAACTCGCCCGTCTCGGTGTAGGGTTCGCGCACCAGGCGGGCGACGCCGACCGTCTCGCCGGTGGCCTCCCGCACCGCGACGAAGGCCATCTCCCGGTCGTAGTCCACCTGGGTCATGCGGGCGACCTGCTCTGGGGAGAGGGCGCGGAGCATGCTGAAGAAGCGGTAGCGGATGTCCTCCGGCGACAGGCGGGCGAACAGGGCGGCGTGCGCTTCCGCATCCTCCGGGCGGATCGGGCGGATCAGCAGGGTCTCGGGGCCGGCGGCCCAGTGCTCCGCGAGCTCCGCGGGGTAGGGCGCGATGGCCAGCCGGGCCGTGTCGCCCGGCGGGCGCAGCGCGATCCAGGCGTCGGCGACCGAAACGCCGGATGCGTCGGCGAAGACCGGGTTCAGCTCGACCTCGGCGATCTCCGGGAAGTCGAGGACAAGCTGGCTGATGCGCACGAGGGCGTCGGCCACGGCGTGCCGGTCGGCGGCCGGCTGCTCGTGCGACTCGTCCAGCCCGCGCGCCGCCCGGGTGCGGGCGATCAGGCCATGCGCCAAGGCGAGGTTGAGCGGCGGCAGGTCGAAGACCAAGTCGCCCAGCGCCTCGGCAATGCTGCCGCCCCCGCCGAAGCCGATGGCCGGGCCGAACATCGGGTCGTCCGCCACGCTGACCCGAAGCTCGCGGGCGCGGTTGACCTGGCGCTGGACCAGGAACCCCTCGGCCAGGCCCTCGGCCCCGATGCGCGCGCGCCGGCGGTCCAGCCGAAGCGCCGCCGCCCGGATTGCGGCGGCGCTGTGCAGGTCGAGGGTCACGCCGCCGGGTCCGCCGGCCCGGGGCTGGGCGCTGCGGCGCAGCTTGAGCACGGCGGGGAAGCCGAGCAGGGCAGCGGCATCTGCGGCGTCGTCCGCCGACAGCGCGGAGCGGCTGGGCACCACGGACACGCCGTAGGCGGACAGCGCCGCCAGCGCCTCGTCCTGCAACAGGCCGATGCGGCCGTCCCGGCGCACCGCCTGGAACAGCGCACGCACCGCGGCGCGGTCGGGCGCCAGGCTCAGCACGGCGTTCGGCGGCAACTCGCGGGCGGCTTCGCGGGCGCGGCGCTGCTCCACAAGCTGCCCGAAGCCGCGCATCGCCTGCTCCGGCGAAGCAAAGGCTGGCACCCCGGCGGCGGCCAGGCTGCGGCGGTGCCCGGCGCCGGTCGTCTCGCCGAGCACGCAGGCGAGCAACGGCACCTTCATGCCGGGCGCGCAGGCGGCAAGGGCGGCGATCCCCGCGGCGTCCGCCACGCCGGAGGGCGCCATCACCACCACGACGCCGCCGACCTCGGGCACGGCCGACAGCATGGATGCGGCCTCGGCCAGGCGGATGGGCTGCGCCGGGCCGGTCCAGACCAGCGCCGCCCCGGCCGGCACCGGCGGCAAGGTCAGCCCCAGGACCTGCCGCGTGGGCGCGCTGAGGGCAGCGAGCGGGAGGCCGAGCGTGAGCGCGGCGTCCGCCGCCATCTGGCCCGGCGCGATCGCGTTGGTGACGACCGCGACCGCCTCGTTGCGCGGCGGGCGGGCGCGGGTCAGCGTCTCGGCCGCGGCCAGAAGGTCCGCGAGGCGCCGCACCCGGATCACGCCGGCCCGGCGGAGGGCGGCGTCGAACACCGCGTCCTCCCGGCCCGTCGGGTCCTGCAGCCGCCCGCCGGGGTGGATCGCGACCACGGGGCGCAGCCGCGCCGCCGCGCGCGCGGCCGACATGAAGCCCCGGCGGTCCTTGATGCCGCGGATATCGAGCAGGATCGCGCCGGTGCCGGGGTCGCGCGACAGCCAATCGAGCACCAGGCCGAAGCCGATATCGGCATTGCCGCCGATGCCGACCACATGGCTGAAGCCGACGCCGTTCGGCTCCGCCCAATCCAGCACCGCCCGGCACAGCGAGGCGGATTGCGAAATGAGCGCCACCTTGCCGGCCTTTGGCTGCAAATGCGCGGTGGAGGCATTGAGGCCGAGCGCCGGGACGACGATCCCGAAGGAGGACGGCCCGAGCACCCGCACCCCGGCCGCGCGTCCGGCCGCCAGCAGGCCAGGCGCCGGGGTCACGCACACCGCGGCGAACGTGCCGCGCGCCGCGAGCGCCAGCAACGCCGGGGCCACGCCGTCCCCGCCGGTCGCGATCACCCCCAGGCTGGGCGACACCGGCAAGGCGGCGATGTCGGGATAGGCGAGCACGCCATGGGCGGCGCCCAGCCCCTCCCCCACCGGCAGCACCGCGCCGCGGAACCCGGCGTCGAGCATGTTCCGCATCACGGTCCCGCCCAACTCGGTGCCGGCGCCGATGATCGCGACGGACTCGGGGCGGAACAGGTTCCCGGCGTGGAAGCGGCCGGGCTGCACGCGGGGGATCAATGGCATGAGACCTCCATGGTGCAGCGCAGCATAGCGGAGGCCGGGCCGATGGCCTATCCAGGCCCGCGTCCCGGCGATCCCGGCGTGGCGCGGGCTACAGCGGCCGTTTGATGAGCGCCGCGATCTCCCCCACGATGCCGCGCCGGAACATCAGCACGCAGGCGACGAAGATGACGCCCTGCGTCACCGTGACCCAGGCCCCGGCGCCGGCCAGCGCGTTCTCGGTCCATTGGATGATGCCCGCGCCGATCACGGGTCCGAAGATCGTGCCCATGCCGCCCAGGAGGTTCATCAGCACGACCTCCCCGGACATCGCGTAGTTCACGTCGGTCAGCGTCGCGATGCCGAACACCAGCGCCTTGGTGCCGCCCGCAATGCCGGCGATGAAGGTGCTGAGCACGAAGGCGATCAGCTTGTAGTCGTCGGTGCGGTAGCCGAGCGAGGTCGCCCGCGGCTCGTTCTCGCGGATCGCCTTCAGCACCTGGCCGAACGGCGAGTGCACGACGCGGTGGATCAGCAGGAAGAACACCAGGAAGACCACGGCGACGAGGGCATACATCGCGAGGTCGCTGCGGAGCGAGAACAGGCCGAACAGGTTGCCGCGCGGCACCTGCTGGATGCCGTCCTCCCCCCCGGTGAACGGCGCCTGCAGGCAGAAGAAGTAGTTCATCTGCGCGAGCGCCAGGGTAATCATGGCGAAGTACAGCCCCTGCCGCCGGATGGCGAGCGCGCCGAACACGCAGCCGAGCGCCCCGCCGGTCAGGCCGCCCAGCAGGATGGCGATCTCCGGCGTGAGGCCCCAGGTCTTGGCGGTCCAGGCGGTGACGTAGCTACCCATGCCGAAATAGGCGGCATGGCCGAAGCTCAGCAGGCCCACGAAGCCGATCAGCAGGTTGAAGGCGCAGGCGAACAGCGCGAAGCACAGCACCTTCATCAGGAACACCGGGTAGATCCCGAACGGCGCCAGCACGATGGCGGTCAGCAGCAGCAGGAAGGCCACCGCCTGCGCGCTGCTGAAGCCGAAGATGCTGAACGGGCGCGCGGCGGCCGTCCGCGGCAGGACTGTCGTGACGCCCATGCTACGCCGCCTTTCCGAACAGCCCGGCCGGCCGGGCCAGGAGGACGATGACCATGACCACGAAGATGACCGTCGCCGAGCCTTGCGGGTAGAACACTTTCGTGAGGCCCTCGACGATGCCGAGGCCAAAGCCGGTGACGATGCTGCCGAGGATGCTGCCCATGCCGCCGATCACCACGACGGCGAACACGGTGATGATGAAGTTGGACCCCATGTTCGGGTTGACCGAGTAGATCGGCGCCGCCAAGACGCCGGCGAACGCCGCGAGCGCCACGCCGCCGGCATAGGTCAGGCTGATCATCCGCGGCACGTTCACGCCGAACGCCTGCACCAGATCCGGGTTCTCCGTCGCCGCGCGGAGGCGGGCGCCAAGCTGGGTGCGCTCGATCACGAACCAGGTGAGCAGGCACATGGCGGCCGCCGCGACGACGACCCACAGCCGATACTTCGGCATGAACATGAAGCCGAGGTCCACCGGGCCGGACAGCGCCTGCGGGATGCGGTACGGCATGCCGGAGCTGCCGAAGGCGTTGCGCGCCAGGCCCTCGATGATGAGCGCCATGCCGAACGTCAGCAGCAGGCCGTACAGGTGGTCCAGCTTGTACAGACGCCGGATCACCGTCCGCTCCAGCAGCAGCCCGAACGCGCCGACGATGAGCGGCGCCACGATCAGCGCCGGCCAGTAGCCGAGCGTGAGCCAGTCCGGCACCGAAAGCCCCGGCGAGATCATCGCGAGCCAGGTGTTCGGCATCAGCATCATCCACGCCGCGAACGCGCCCATCATGAACAGCGCGCCGTGGGCGAAGTTGATGATGTTCAGCATGCCGAAGATCACGGCGAGGCCCAGCGACAGCAGCGCGTAGAACGCCCCGTTGATCAGCCCGAGCGACAACTGGCCGAACAGCAGCGGGCCGGGGACGCCGAAGATGCTGATCATGGGCGCACCAGCGGGCATCCGCCCTCGGCGAGCGGTTTCCAGGCTTGGTCGGCCGGGGTGGTGACCACGACCTTGAGGTAGTCCCAAGGCCCCCGGCTCTCGGCCGGCGTCTTCACCTGGAACAGATAGGTCGGGAACACCGCCAGCCCATCCTCTCGGATGCGCGCCGCGCCGAACGCATCGTCCGCCGTCGGCATCGCCTTCATCCGGGCGACCGCGGCCGCGCCGCTGGCCTGCGCCGCCGTCACGCCCATGTCCTTGGCGGCCTTGAGGTAGTGCAGGGCCCCGGCGTAGCAGCCGGCGTTGTCCATGTTCGGGCGCGCCCCGGGATACAGCGCGCGGAACCGCTCGCTGAAGGCGCGGGTGCGGTCGTTCAGGTCCCAGTAGAACGACTCCGTCATATAGAGGCCCTGCGCCGTCTCCAGGCCGAGGCCGTGCACGTCGGAGATGTACATCAGCAGGGCCGCGATCTTCATCTGCCGGGTCAGCCCGAACTCGGCCGCCTGCTTGATGCAGTTGACCGTGTCCGTGCCGGCGTTGGCGAGGCCCAGCACCTTGGCGCCGCTCGCCTGGGCGGAGATCAGGAAGGAGCTGAAATCCGTCGTGCCCGGGAAGGGATACGCCGACGCGCCCAGCACCTTGCCGCCGCTGCGCGTGACAAAGCTCGTGGTGTCGCGCTGAAGCTGCTGGCCGAACACGTAGTCGGCCGTCAGGAAGTACCAGCTGTCCCCGCCCGCCTGCGCCACCGCGCCGCCGGTGGAGCGGGCGAGCATCCAGGTGTCGTAGGACCAGTGCACCGTCACCGGCGTGCATTGCGGCCCCGTCAGGTCGGTCGTCGCGGCGCCGACGTTGATGTAGGCGCGGTCCTTCTCCTTGCAGACCTGGTTCACCGCCAGCGCGACGGAGCTGGTGTTCACGTCCATGATGACATCGACGCCGTCGCGGTCGAACCATTGCCGGGCGATGCCCGCGCCCACGTCCGGCTTGTTCTGGTGGTCGGCGTACAGCACCTCCGCCGCCACGGAGCCGGCCATCTCCTGCACGGCGAGGCGCGCGCCGGCGACCGACGCGAGGCCGGCGATGTCGCGGTAGGGGCCGGACCCGTCGTTCAGCACGCCGATGCGGACCGGCTTGCCCTGCGCCCGGGCCGGCCGGACCAGGGGGGCGGCGGCGGCGGTGGCGAGCAGCGTGCGTCGGGACAGGGGGGTCATGCGGGCACCAAGGGGCAGCCGCCTTCGCTGATCGGCCGGAACGCCTGCTCGGCGGGCGTGGTGGCGATCAGCTTGTAATAGTCCCACGGCGCCTTGCTTTCGCCGGGCGTCTTCACCTCGAACAGATAGACCGGGTGGATCTTGCGGCCGTCGGCGCGGATGAGGCCGGCGCCGAATGCATCGTCCTCGGTCGGCATCGCCTTCATGCGGGCGACGGTCGCGGCGCCACTCTGCTTCGCCGCGGCGACGCCCATGTCCGCCGCCGCCTTGAGGTAGTGCAGCGCGCCCGCGTAGCAGCCCGCGTGCGACATGGCCGGGTGGATGCCGCCGGTTTTCGGCAGCACGCGCTTGGTGAAGGCCCGGGTGCGGTCGTTGAGGTCCCAGTAGAAGCTTTCCGTCAGCACCAGGCCCTGCGCCGCCTCCAGCCCCAGCGCGTGCACGTCGTTGAGGAACACGAGCAGGCCCGCGAGCTTGGCGCCCGACCGAGTCAGGCCGAACTCGGCCGCCTGCTTGATGGTGTTCACCGTGTCGGTGCCGGCGTTGCAGATGCCGACGACCTTGGCGCGCGACGACTGCGCCTGCAGCAGGAAGGAGCTGTAGTCGGTGTTGCCCGGGAACGGGTGCCGCACGCTGCCCAACACCTTGCCGCCGGCCTGCTTGACGAAGGCCGTGGTGTCCCGCTCCAGCGCCGTGCCGAAGGCGTAGTCGGCGGTGATGAAGAACCAGGTGTCGCCGCCCGCCCGCACCATCGCCGCCCCGGTGGAGTGCGCCAGCATCCAGGTGTCATAGGTCCAGTGCACCGTCGTGGCCGCGCAGGCCGGACCCGTGAGGTCCGCGGTGGCGCCGGTCGAGTTGATGTAGACCCGGTCCTTTTCCTTGCACACGCCGTTGATCGCGAGCGCCACGCCGGAGTTCGCCACGTCGATGATCATATCGACGCCGTCCCGGTCGATCCACTGCCGGGCGATGCCGGCGCCGATGTCGGGCTTGTTCTGGTGGTCGCCGGTCAGCACCTCGACCGGGAAGCCGTGGGCGCCGTCCTCGACGGCCTGGCGCACGCAGGCGACCGAGGTGGGGCCGCTGATGTCCCGGTACACCCCGGATTGGTCGTTCAGCACGCCGATCTTGATCACGCCCGCCTGCGCGCGGGCCGGCCGGGCCAGGGGCGCCGCGGCCAGGGCGGACGCGGCGGCCAGCAGGGTGCGGCGCCGGATCATCGGGGCGCTCCCATCACGGACAAAGGTTGCAACGCGCCCATGCTCTTGAACACCCCACGCTCCTAAACGCCCAAATACTCGTGCAGCTTGCCCATGTTCGCCGAAAGCTCGCTGTTCGGGATCATGTCGATCACCCGGCCGTGCTCCATCACGTAGTGCCGGTCGGCCACCGTGGCGGCGAAGCGGAAGTTCTGCTCGACCAGCAGCACGGTGAAGCCGCGCGCCTTGATCTCCCGGATGGTGCGGCCGATCTGCTGCACGATCACCGGGGCCAGGCCCTCCGTCGGCTCGTCCAGCAACAGCAGGCGCGCCCCGGTGCGCAGGATGCGGCCGATGGCGAGCATCTGCTGCTCGCCGCCCGACAGCTTGGTGCCCTGGCTGCCGGCGCGCTCCTTGAGGTTCGGGAACAGGGTGTAGATCTCGGCCACGCTCATGCCGCCCGGCGCGATCTGCGGCGGCAGCATCAGGTTCTCCGTCACGTTGAGGCTCGCGAAGATGCCGCGCTCCTCCGGGCAGAAGCCGATGCCGGCGCGGGCGATGCCGTCCGGGCGCATGGCGGTGGTCTCGGCGCCCTTGAAGCGCACGCTGCCCTCGCGCCGGGGCACGAGGCCCATGATGCTCTTCATCGTCGTCGTCTTGCCCGCGCCGTTGCGGCCCAGGAGGGTCACCACCTCCCCCTCCGCCACGTCGAAATCGACGCCGTGCAGGATGTGGCTCTCTCCGTACCAGGAGTTGAGGCCCGACACCCGCAGCATCGGGTCGCCCTGGACGGTCGCGTCAAGCATCGGGCGACCCCAAATAGGCCGTCACGACGTCGGGGTTGCGGCTGACGCTCGCGTAGTCGCCCTCCGCCAGCACCTGCCCGCGCGCCAGCACGGTGATGGTGTCGCACAGGCCCTCGACGACGCTCAGATTGTGCTCGACCATCAGGATCGTGCGCCCGGCGCGGATGCGGCGGATCAGCGCCACGACGCGGTCCACGTCCTCATGCGCCATGCCCGCCGTCGGCTCGTCCAGCAGCAGCATGGTCGGCTCCAGCGCCAGGGTCGTCGCGATCTCCAGCGCGCGCTTGCGGCCGTAGGACAGCAGGGCCGCCGGCTCCGCCTCGTAGCCCTCCAGCCCGACATCGACCAGGAGGGCGCGGGCGCGGTCGTCATACTGGTGCAGCAGGGATTCCGGGTTCCAGAAGTCGAAGCTGTTGCCGCGGACCCGCTGCAACGCCAGCCGGACATTCTCCAACGCGGTCAGATGCGGGAACACCGCCGAGATCTGGAAGGACCGCACCAGGCCCAGCCGCGCGACGGCGGCGGCCTTCATGCCCGTGATGTCGCGCCCCTGGAAGGTGATCGTGCCGCGGGTGGGCGCCAGGAACTTGGTCAGCAGGTTGAAGCAGGTCGTCTTGCCGGCGCCGTTCGGGCCGATCAGGGCATGGATCGTGCCCTCCTGCACGCGCAGGTTCACGTTGTTCACGGCGACGAAGCCGCGAAACTCCCGCGTCATGCCCGACGTCTCAAGAATGGTGCCCGGCACCCTGCCCGTCTCCCCGTGTTATGCATTCCTTGGCCCGCTGCTTTGCATATCGGGCGCAGCGGCGCAAGATTGTTCCAGGGACAATGCGCCAGGAAGCATACGCCAGAAACCATGCCTATGATCGGAGCCGGTGCGATGCCCCATCCATTTAAGCTGCGCAACCTGCTGTTCGCCCCCGGCGACAGCGCGCGCAAGGCCGAGAAGGCGTTGGCCTCCGACGCCGACGGCGTGATCCTCGATCTCGAGGACAGCGTGGCGCCGCCGGGCAAGGACGCGGCCCGCGCCCTGGTGGCGGCGCTGCTGCCATCCGTGTCGCGGCCCGGCGTCGTGGTGCGGGTCAACCCGCGCGGCACGCCGTGGTACCTGGCCGACCTCGCCGCCACTGTGCCGCATCGCCCGGCGGCGGTCCTGCTGCCGAAATGCACCGGGCCGGACGACCTGCTGGCGCTCGATCACCATCTGGAGGCGCTGGAGGCGGCGCACGGCCTGCCGCACGGCAGCGTCGGCGTGCTGGCGCTGGTGACGGAAACGGCGGCCTCGCTCGCACGGATGGACTACCGGGACGCGCCGGCCCGGCTGCTGGCGCTGTGCTTCGGGGCGGAGGACCTGTCGGCGGATCTCGGCATCGCGCCGCGCCGGCCCGGGCACGGCTACGCGGCGCCGGTGGCCGCGGCCCGCGCCATGACCCTGCTGGCGGCGGGTGCCGCCGGCGTCGCGGCGCTCGACACGCCCTGGACCGATCCGCGCGATCCCGCCGGGCTGGAGGCGGAGGCGCACCAGGCGGCGGCCGACGGGTTCGCCGGCAAGCTCTGCATCCACCCGGGCCAGATTGCCGCCGCCGCCGCCGCCTTCACCCCGTCGCCGGAGCGGGTCGCCTGGGCGGAGCAGGTGCGCGCCGGCTTCGCCGCCCGCCCGGAGGCCGGCGTGTTCGCCCTTGATGGCAAAATGATCGACCGGCCCCATCTCAAGCTCGCCGAGCGCATCCTGGCCGCACGCTGACCGCCGGTCGGCATGGGGTGGGAGGTGCGCCGCCGTATCACCTCCGATGCTGAGATCAGGCCCGCACGCATGACCGCCGACCCGTCCCCATCCGATCAGACCCTGATGGCGCTCACCGCCGAGGGCGACCGCGCGGCGTTCGACACGCTCGCGGCGCGCTATCTGCTGCGGCTGCGCCGGGCGGCGCTGCGCGTGCTGGGCGACCCGGCCGCCGCCGAGGACGTGGCGCAGGACGCCCTGCTGCGCGCCTGGACCCGGGCGCGGTCCTATGACCCGAAGCAGGGCGCGGTCGCGACCTGGCTGCACCGCATCGCGGTGAACGCCGCCATCGACCGGGTCCGCGCCGCGCGCCCGAGCGTCGCCATGCCGGACGACCTGCACGACGCGGCGCCCATGGCCGACACGGTGATCGCGGTCCAGCAGCGCAACCGGATGCTGGCCGAGGCCATCGCCACCCTGCCCGACCGCCAGCGCGCCGCCCTGGCCCTCACCTACGACCGCGGCTGGTCCGGGCAGGACGCGGCCCGCGCCCTGAAGGTGTCCACCCGGGCGCTGGAGGGTTTGCTGCACCGGGGCCGCAAGGTGCTGCGCGCCTATCTGGAGGCGCGGGACGGATGATCCTGATGACGCCCCGCCGCCTCGACTGGGGCCTGCGCGTCCATGGGACCGACCTCGCAGCCTGGCCTGCGGCCGAGCGGGCGGCGGCCTTGTCGTTCCTGCGGCGCTGCCCCGTGGCGCGGCAGGTCATGGCCGAGGCGCTGGCGCAGGAGGACCTGCCGGCAGCCGACCCGGCGCTGCTGGCCAGCCTGCAAGGCCGGCTCGGGCGGCAGTTCGCGGCCCGCCAGGCGGAGCCGGCCAGACGTCCGATGAGAAGCCCGATGCTGCGGCGGGGCGCGCTGGGCGGCGTGTTGACGGTTTGCGCGCTGGCCGGGTTCTATCTGGGTTCGGCCAGCCTCGACGCCGAGCAGCCCGACCTGTTCGCGGCGGTGCAGGCCATCGCGATCGACGGGGCCTTGTGATGCCGGCGCTGCGCGATCCCTGGCGGACCCGCGTGCTGTGGCTGTCGATTGCCGGCAACCTGTTCGCCGCGGCGCTGATCGGCACGCGCCTTGCCGCCGGGTCCCCGGCGCCCCCGGGCCTTGCCGGCGCCGCGGAGCGCATGGCCCGCGACCTGCCGCCGACCGACGCCGCCCAGTTCCGCGCCACGCTGGACCGCGAACGGCCCTGGTTCGACGCCGCCCGGCACCGCATGGCCGAGGCCCGCGCCGAGCTCGCCCGCAGCATCGCGCAGAACCCGTATGACGAGAACGCGGTCCACGAGCGGATGGCCGCCTACCAGGCCCGCTGGGCCGAAACCTCCGGCCGGTTCGGCGACAGCCTGCTGACCGCCATCGGCACCTTGTCGCCAGCAGGCCGCGCGAAGCTCGCCGAGACCACGCAGAACTCGGGCCCGCGGTGATGCGGGGCCGCGCGGGGCGGGCCGGCGCATCGCTGGCGCCGGCCGCCACGTTGACGCCCGCGCCGCGGCTCGCCTGGGCGGCGCTGCTGCCGGCGGCGCTGGCGGGGTGCAATCTCGGTCCGTTCTACCAACGGCCCGCGCTCGATGTGCCGCCGGCGTTCCGCGCCACGGCGGACACGGCAGAGGCCGCCTGGCCGTCGGAGGAATGGTGGCGCAACTTCCACTCCCCGGAACTGGACGGGCTGATCGCCAGCGCCCGGGCCTACAACAACGACCTCGCCGCCGCGGCGGCCCGCATCGTGCAGGCGGACGCGCAGGTGCGGATCAGCGGCTCGCCCCTGCTGCCGACCTTCGACGCCACGGCCAGCGACAGCTATCGCCGCACCGGCCTCACCGGCGGCAGCGGCACGTCGGGCTTCAGCATCGATCCCGTCGATGGCGGGGCCATCCCGCGGTCGGGGTCGGGCCGGCGCTACTTCGACAGCCGGGCCTATAGCGGGGCGTTGCAGGTGTCCTACGACCTGGACTTCTGGGGCCGCAACCGCGCCTTGGCCCAGGCGTCGCAGGCCAGCGCGGTCGCCACCCGGTTCGACCAGGCGACGGTCGCGCTCAACGTCGTGACCTCCGTCGCCACCACCTACTTCCAGGTGCTCGCCGGGCAGGACCGGCTGGGCGTCGCCGAACGCAACCTGCGCGATGCGGAGCGCATCCTGGGCGCGTTCCGGGCCCGGCTGACGGTCGGCACCTCCAACGCGCTCGACGTGTCGCAGCAGGAGGCGCTGGTGGCCGGGCAGCGCGCGTCGCTGCCGAGCCTCCGCAACCAGATCGAGCAGCAGCGGGTCGCGCTCGGCATCCTGACCGGCGTGCCGCCGGAGCGGCAAAGGGTCCAAGGCGGGTCGCTGGAGAAGCTGCCGCTGCCGCTGGTCGCCCCGGGCCTGCCGAGCGAGCTGCTGGCCCGGCGCCCGGATGTGGCCAACGCGGAGGCGCAGCTCCAGGCGGAGAACGCCAACATCCGCGCCGCCCGCGCCGCGTTCTTCCCCAGCGTGCAGCTCACCGCCTCGGGCGGGCTGACCAGCACGGTGCTCACGGCCATCACGGGTCCGGGCACGCTGGTGGCGCAGCTTGCCGGCACCCTCACGCAGACCATCTTTGACAACGGCCTGCGCCGCGGGCAGCTCGACCAAGCGAAGGGCCGGTACGACGAGCTGCTGGCGGACTATCGCCGGGCGGTGCTGCAGAGCTTCACGGACGTGGAACAATCATTGACGGCGCTGCGCTACACGACGGAACAGGAGCGGCTGGAGCGCCAGGCCATTGCGGTGGCGCAACGCTCGGCCGACATTGCGCGGGCGCAGCTTCAGGCGGGAACCATCGACATCATCACCTCGCTCAACACGCAGGTCACGCTGTACAACGACCTGGACCTGCTGACCCAGGTCCGGCTGGCGCAGTTCCAGGCGCTGGTGAACGTTTACAAGGCGTTGGGCGGCGGCTGGTCCCAATCCGCGCCAGGGTCCTCGGGGGCCCGGCCATGAAGCGCATCCTGCTGATCCTCCTCCTGCTGGGGGCGGCCGGCGGCGCCGGGTACTATTACTGGTTCCGTCCGGCGCCGACGGAGCATGCCGGCGCCGGGGGCGGGCGCCGCCGCGGCGGGGGCAGCGCCGGAGAGGAGGCCGCGCCGATCCCGGTGCTGACCGCCCGGAGCGAGACGCGGGACGTGCCAGTGTATCTCGACGGCCTCGGCACGGTGCAGGCGTTCAACCTGGTGTCTGTCCGCCCGATGATCGACGGGCCGCTGATTGAGGTGCGGTTCCGCGAGGGGCAGGACGTGCGCGCCGGCGACCTCCTGGCCCGCATCGACCCGCGGCCCTACCAGGCGAGCCTCGATGCCGCAGTGGCGAAGAAGCAGCAGGACGAGGCGACCCTGGCGAACGCCCGGTTGGATGTCGGGCGCTACGCGAAGCTTGCCGCCAACAGCTACAGCAGCGGGCAACAGGTGGACACCGCACGCGCCCAGGCCGCGCAGTTGGAGGCGCAGGTGCGCGGCGACCAGGCGCAGATCGACACGGCGCGCACCCAACTCAGCTACACCGAGATCAAGGCGCCCATCGACGGGCGGATCGGGCTGCGCCAGGTCGATCGCGGCAACATCGCGCACCCCACCGACGCCATACCGCTCACGGTGATCACGCAGTTGAAGCCGATCTCCGTCGTGTTCACCCTGCCGCAGCAGGCGTTGCCGGCCGTGGCGAACGCGATGCAGGACGGCATGCCGGAGGTGCTGGCGCTCAAGCAGGGCGGCGGGACGGGCGATCCCCTGGACCGCGGCCAACTCGCCGTGCTGGACAACCAGGTCGATCCCGCCACGGGCACGATCAAGCTCAAGGCGACCTTTCCCAACGACAAGCTGCTGCTGTGGCCCGGCGGCTTCGTCAACGTCCGCATGCTGGCCGACACGCAGCGCAGCGTCGTGACCGTGCCGACCGCCGCCGTGCAGCGCGGCCCCCGTGGCGCCTTCGTGTTCGTGATCGCGCAGGGCCTCGTGGCGCAGCGGCGTCCGGTCACGGTCGGGCACGAGGACGACCAGGTGAGCGTGCTGGAGGACGGCCTGCGCTCTGGCGAGCAGGTCGTGGTCGATGGCGCGCAGCGGCTGACGGATGGCGGCAAGGTCGCGCTGGCCGGCCCGGACGGCAACGCCCCGGACGCCGTGCCGAAGGAGCGGGGGCCGAAGGAGCGGGGCGCACCGGGCATGGCGCAGCGGCGCGGCCGGTCGAGTTCCTGAGCCATGAACATCTCCGCCCCGTTCATCGCCCGGCCGGTCGCGACCTGCCTGCTGGCGCTGGCCGTGCTGCTGGGCGGCGTGCTGGGCTACCGCACGCTGCCGGTGGCCGCGTTGCCGACGGTCGATTTCCCGACGATCCAGGTGACGACGCAGCTGCCGGGCGCCGGGCCGGACACGGTGGCGACGCTCATCACCGCGTCGCTGGAGCGGCAGTTCGGGCAGATCACGGGCCTTTCCAGCATGACCAGCACCAGCAGCGAGGGCACCAGCCAGATCACCCTGCAATTCAACCTGAACCGGAAGCTGGACAGCGCCGCGCAGGACGTGCAGGCGGCGATCAACGCGGCGGCCGGCACGCTGCCGGTCAGCCTGCCTTATCCCCCGATCTACGCCAAAGTGAACCCGGCCGACGCGCCGATCCTGTCCTTGGCACTGACCTCGGACAGCATCTCCATCGACCGGATCAGCGACGCCGCCGACACGCTGCTGCAACCGAAGCTCAGCCAGATCGACGGCGTGGGCAAGGTCACGGTGCAGGGCGGCCTGCGCCCGGCGGTGCGGGTGCGGGTCGATCCGGCGCGGGTGGCGGCCTATGGCCTGTCGATGGAGGACGTGCGGACCGCAGTGGCGTCGGCCAACGTGAACGGCGCCAAGGGCGGGTTCGACGGGCCGCGCCAGGCTTATGCGCTGGGCGCCAACGACCAGCTGGTGACGCCGGCCGCCTACAAGGACCTGGTGATCGCCTACAAGAACGCCTCGCCGGTCCGGCTGTCCGACGTGGGCACCGTGGTGGCCGGGGTGGAGAACGACCGGGTCGCCGGCTGGTACAACGGCAACCCCGCCGTCGTGCTGGACATCCAGCGGCAGCCCGGCGCCAACATCGTCGCCACGGTGGCGGCGATCAAGGAGGCGCTGCCGGGCCTGCAACGCGCCATCCCGGCGGCGGTGGCGATGGCGGTCGTGGTGGACCGGACGGAGACGATCCGCGCCTCCGTGGACGACGTGCAGTTCACCCTGATGCTGTCCATCGGCCTCGTCGTGTTCGTGATCTTCCTGTTCCTGCGCAGCGCGCGGGCCACGCTGATCCCGGCCATCGCCCTCCCGCTGTCGCTGATCGGCACCTTCGGGGTGATGGCGCTGTGCGGCTACAGCCTCGACAACCTGTCGCTCATGGCGCTGACCGTCGCGACCGGCTTCGTGGTGGACGACGCCATCGTGATGATCGAGAACGTCGTGCGCTTCATCGAGGACGGGGTGCCGCCGCTGGAGGCCGCCTATCGCGGCGCAGCACAGATCGGCTTCACCATCGTGTCGCTGACCGTGAGCCTCGTTGCCGTATTCATCCCGCTGCTGTTCATGACCGGCGTCGTGGGCCGGCTGTTCAACGAGTTCGCGGTGGTGCTGAGCACGTCGGTCATCGTCTCCGCCGTGGTGTCGCTCACGCTCACGCCCATGATGTGCGGGCGGCTGTTGCGCGCCGACGCGAAGCCGAACTGGCTGACCGGCTGGTTCGAGCACGGCTTCGTCCGCCTGACCCGGGGCTACCAGAGCACGCTCGCGGTGGCGCTGCGCTATCAGGGGCTGGTGCTGCTGGTGGCGCTGGGCACGCTGGGCGGCACGGTCCTGCTGTATGCGCTGACGCCCAAGGGCTTCCTGCCGCAGCAGGACACCGGCGTGATCGTCGCGGTGACCGAAGCCTCGCAAAGCGCCTCCGTGCCGCGCATGTCCACCCTGCAGACGCAGCTTGCGGAGGTGGCGCAGCGTGACCCGGCGGTGGCGGGCGTGGTGTCGTTCGTCGGCGCCGGCACCATCAACGCGACGCCGAACACCGGGCGGCTGACCATCGCCTTGAAGCCGCGTCGGGAGCGCGACCCGGCACCCGTGGTGATCGCGCGGCTCCAGGCGGCAATGTCTGGCGTGCCGGGCATGTCGGTGTTCATGCAGGCGGTGCAGGACATCCAGATCGGCACGCGCATCAGCCGCACCCAGTTCCAGTACACCCTGATCGACACCGACGCCGACGAGCTGGCCACCTGGGCGCCGCGGCTGCTCGGCCGGCTGCGCACCATGCCGGACCTCCAGGATGTCGCCAGCGACCAGCAGACCGAGGGTTTCGCCACCCGCATCCAGGTGGACCGCGACGCGGCGATGCGGCTGGGTGTCACCATGCAGGAGGTGCAGGACACGCTGTACGACGCCTTCGGGCAGCGGCAGATCAGCACGATCTTCAGCCAGGCCAACCAGTACCGCGTGGTGCTGGAGGCCGATCCCGATTGGCAGGCCGATCCGCACTCGCTCGACCGGCTGCGGGTGCCGGGGCTGAACGGGTCGCAGGTGCCGCTTTCGGCCATCGCCGCCATTACCCGCGGCACGGCGCCGCTCGCGGTGACGCATCAGAGCCAGTTCCCCTCGACGACCATCAGCTTCAACCTGGCGCCGGGGTCGAGCCTCAGCCATGCCGTCGCCGCGGTGGCGCAGGCGGAGCGCGAGATGGGCCTGCCTTCCACCATCGTCGGCAGCTACTCCGGCGACGCGGCGGAGTTCCAGGCGAGCCTGGCCTCCGAGCCGTGGCTGATCCTGGCCGCCGTGGTGGTGATCTACATCGTGCTCGGCGTGCTGTATGAGAGCACGATCCACCCGGTCACCATCCTGTCCACCCTGCCGTCCGCCGGCATCGGCGCGCTGCTGGCGCTGTGGCTGGCCGGGCAGGACCTGTCGCTGGTGGCGCTGGTCGGCATCGTGCTGCTGATGGGCATCGTGAAGAAGAACGCCATCATGATGATCGACTTCGCGCTGGAGGCGGAGCGGACGCGCGGCCTCTCGCCCTTGGCCGCGATCACCGAGGCGAGCCTGCTGCGCTTCCGCCCGATCATGATGACGACCGCGGCGGCGCTCCTGGGCGCGCTGCCCTTGGTGATCGAGCGCGGCACCGGGTCGGAATTGCGCTACCCCTTGGGCCTCACCATCGTGGGCGGGCTGCTGCTGAGCCAGGTGCTGACGCTCTACACGACGCCGGTGATCTATCTGGCGTTCGAGCGGACGCGGCTGCGCTTCGTGCGGACCGCGCCGGTCCCGGCGGAATGAACATCTCCGCCCTCTTCATCCGCCGCCCGGTCGCCACCTTCCTGCTGGCGCTGGGGCTTATGCTGACCGGCCTCGTCGCCGTGCGCTTCCTGCCGGTGGCGCCGTTGCCCAGCGTCGATATCCCGACCATCGTGGTGTTCGCCGGCCGCCCCGGCGCCGATCCGGAGACGATGGCCGCCAGCATCGCCGCACCCCTGGAGCGCCGCCTGGGCGAAATTCCGGGCGTCACCGAGATCACCAGCACCAGCAGCACCGGCAGCACGTCCATCGTCATCCAGTTCGACATCGACCGGCCCATCGAGGGCGCGGCGCATGACGTGCAGGCCGCGATCAACGCCGCCTACACCGACCTGCCGTCGGACCTGCCGACCCGGCCGTACTACCGCAAGTTCAACCCGGCCGAGGCGCCGATCCTCACCTTGTCGCTCACCTCCGACGTGCTCGGCACGGCGCAGGTCTATGACGCCGCCGACACGATCCTGGCGCAGCGGCTGAGCCAGGTGGAGGGCGTGGCGCAAGTGCAGGTGAACGGCGCGGAGAAGCCCGCCGTGCGCGTGCGGCTGAACCCGGCGGCGCTGCGGGCGGCGGGCCTCAGCAGCCAGGATGTCTATACGGCCATCCGCGGCGCCAACGTGAACGGGCCGGTCGGCGGCTTCCAGGGGCCGCAGCGGGCGGAGACCATCGAGCTGAACGGCCAGATCACCCAGGCCGCCGACTACGCCCGGCTGGTGCTGAAGACCGCGGGCGGCGCCACGGTGCGGCTGGGCGACGTGGCGGAGGTGCTGGACAGCGTGTCCAACACCAAGCTCGCGGCCTGGGAGGGCACCAAGCGCGCCATCCTGCTGACGCTCACCAAGACCGCCGGGGCCAACGTGATCGACACGGTGGACCGGGTGCGCGCGGCGCTGCCGCAGCTGCTCGCCTGGATCCCGCCCGACATCCGCGTCACCACCATCTCCGACCGCACCACGACCATCCGGGCGAGCGTCGGGGACGTGGAGTGGACCCTGCTCATCAGCATCGCCCTGGTGCTGATGGTGGTGGCGCTGTTCATGCGCCGCCTGGTGCCGACGCTGGCCGCCGCGGTGACGGTGCCGCTCAGCCTGGCGGGCACGCTGGGGGCGATGTACCTGCTGGACTACAGCCTCAACAACTTCTCGCTGATGGCGCTGACGATCTCGGTCGGCTTCGTGGTCGATGACGCCATCGTCATGATCGAGAACATCTTCCGGCATCAGCAGCTTGGGTTGTCGCCGATGCAGGCGGCGCTGGTGGGGTCGCGGCAGATCGGCTTCACCGTGGTGTCGATCAGCATCTCGCTGGTCGCCGTGTTCATCCCGATCCTGTTCATGGGCGGCCTGCTGGGCAAGCTGTTCCACGAGTTCGCCATGGTGCTGACCATCGCCATCGGGCTGTCGGCCGTCGTGTCGCTGACGCTCACCCCCATGATGTGCGGGCGGTTCATGGGGCCGCACGCGCCGCCGCGCGGCGTCTGGGGCTGGATCGACCGGGCGGTGGACCGCGGATTCGCCACGGCGCAGCGCGCCTACCTCCGCAGCCTGGACTGGGCGCTGCGCTGGCGTTGGCTGATGCTGCTGGTGACGCTCGCGGTCGTCGTCGGCACGGTCAAGCTGTACGGCTACGTGCCGAAGGGCTTCCTGCCGATCCAGGACACCGGGCTGCTGATGGGCAGCACCACAGCCAGCCCCGACATCAGCTTCGACGCCATGGCCACCCGGCAGAAGCTCGTCGTGGACGCCCTGCTCGCCGACCCCGCCGTGGAGAGCGTCGGCAGCACCATCGGCATCACCAACGGCTGGTCCAGCGTCAACCGCGGGCAGATCACGGTGTCGCTGAAGCCGCTGTCGGAGCGCAGGATCAGCAGCGAGGCGGTCCTGGCGCGGCTGCGGCCCAAGCTCATGCAGATGTCGGGCATCCAGTCCAACCTGTACTCGGCGCAGGACCTGCGCGGCGGCGGCCGGTCGGGCGGCACCGGCTTCCAGTTCGTCCTGCTGGACCAGGACCTGGACGAGCTGCGCGAATGGACGCTGAAGCTGCAGGAGAGGCTGCGCGGCGTGCATGGCATCGAGGACGTGTCGAGCGACCAGGACCGCCCGGGGCCGCAGGCCAACGTGACCATCGACCGGGAGGCCGCGTCCCGCCTCGGCGTCCCGGTGAGCGCCATCGACGCGGCGCTGAGCAACGCCTACTCGCAGCGCCAGATCTCGGTGATCTACACGCAGCGCAACCAGTACCGCGTGGTGCTGGAAACGCTGCCGGAGCTGCAAACCGACCCGGCGCTGCTGGACCGGCTGTATGTGCCCGGCGCGAATGCGCAGCAGGTGCCGATCAACAGCGTCATCCGCACCGACCGCGCGACCGCGCCGCTCGCCGTGCGCCACCAGGGGCAGTTCCCGTCGGCCAGCATCAGCTTCAACCTGCTGCCCGGCACCTCGCAGAGCGACGCCATCACGCTGGTGACGGACGCCGCCCGCAACCTCCGCATGCCGGAGGGGGTGAGGACGGAGTTCGCGGGCAACGCCAAGTTCCTCCAGCAGTCGCTGGCCAGCCAGCCCTTCCTGATCGGGGCGGCGATCATCTCGATCTACATCGTGCTCGGCGTGCTGTATGAGAGCCTGCTGCACCCGCTGACCATCATCTCGACCCTGCCATCGGCCGGGCTGGGCGCGCTGCTCGCCGTGCTGGCGACGGGCGGGGAGCTGGACGTGCTGTCCATCATCGGCATCGTGCTGCTGATGGGCATCGTGAAGAAGAACGCGATCATGCTGGTCGACTTCGCGCTGGAGGCGGAGCGGGAACTGGGCATGGCCCCGCACGCCGCGATCCTGGAAGCCTGCCGGGAGCGGTTCCGGCCGATCATGATGACGACGCTTGCGGCCCTGCTGGGCGCGGTGCCGCTGGCGCTCGCGGCCGGCACCGGGTCGGAGTTCCGCCGCCCGCTCGGCGTCGCGATCTGCGGCGGGCTGATCGTGTCGCAGATCCTGACGCTCTATACGACGCCGGTGATCTATTTGGCGCTGGAGCGGCTGGCGACCGGACGGCGGACGCGGCGTGCGGTCAGTCCGCTGCCTGCTGAATAGGCACAGCGGGAACCGCACGGTCGATCACCTCGCCGGACAAGGTGAGGGCCGTGTTGATGAGCGCCACGTGGCTGAACGCCTGCGGGAAGTTGCCGGTGAACCGGCGGGCCTGGGGATCGTACTCCTCGCTCAGCAGCCCCACGTCGTTGCACAGCGCCAGCAGGCGCTCGAACAAGGCGCGCGCCTCCGCCTGGCGGCCCTGCAGGTGCATGGCCGAGGCCAGCCAGAAGCTGCAGGCGAGGAACGCGCCCTCCCCGGCCGGCAGCCCGTCCGTGCCGCCCTCGGTGCGGTAGCGCAGCACGAAGCCGTCCACCAGCAGGTCGCGCTCGACCGCCGCGACGGTGCCGCGGATGCGCGGGTCGTCATGCGGCAGGAAGCCCACGATGGGGATCAGCAGCAGGCTGGCGTCGAGCGCCTCGGTGCCGAAGCTCTGGACGAAGCTGCCGAGCCGTTCGCTGTAGCCGTCGCGGCAGACCGCGGCGTGGATGGCGTCGCGCACGTCCCGCCACCGGTCGAGCGGCGCCTCCAGGTGGAACGCCTCCGCGTCCTTGATGCCGCGGTCGAAGGCGACCCAGGCCATGACCTTGCTGAAGGTGAAATGGCGCTGGCCGCCCCGGGTCTCCCACAGCCCCTCGTCCGGCTGCTGCCAGATGGTGTCGAGATGGTTCAGCAGGGCGCGTTGCAGCGACCAGGTCTCGGTGTTGGTCAGCAGGTCGGCGCCGCGGGCCTGGTGCAGCGCGTCCATCACCTCGCCATACACGTCCAGCTGCAACTGGGTCGCGGCGGCGTTGCCGAGGCGCACCGGGGCGGCGCCCTGGTAGCCCGGCAGGAAATCGACCGTCGTCTCGCCCAGCCGCCGCTCGCCGGCGATGCCGTACATGATCTGCACCTGCTCGGGGCTGCCGGCGATGCTGCGGTGCAGCCATTCGGCCCAGGCCGACGCCTCGTCGTAGTGTCCGGTGGACATGAAAGCGAACAAGGTGATGGTGGCGTCGCGCAGCCAGCAGAACCGGTAGTCCCAGTTGCGCGGGCCGCCCAGGGCCTCGGGCAGCGACGTGGTGGGGGCGGCGACGATGCCGCCGGTCGGCGCGTAGGTCAGGCATTTCAGCGTGAGCAGCGACCGCTTCACCGCCGCCGCCCAGGGTCCGTCGTAGGACATGCGGCTGGACCAGGTGGCCCAGAACTGCTCCGTGCGGTACAGCGCGTCGTCGGCGTCGAGGCTGAGCGGCCTCGGCAAATGCGACGCGCTGTGGGTCAGCACGAAGTTGACGGTGCTGCCCTCCGCGACCGTGAACTCGGCGATGGTCTGCATGGCCTCGCCGCGCAACGGCACGCTGGTGCGCAGCACCACCATCTCCGGCCCGGCGATGGCCACGATGCCGTTGCCGCCCTGCCGCTTGGTGACCCAGGGGACGGACGCGCCGTAATCGAAGCGCAGCAACAGTTCCATCCGCATCGGCACGGCGCCGCGCCGGCCCTCGACGATGCGGACGATGCAGCTGTTCGGGCTTTCCGGCACCATGAAGTCGATGAGGGCGACCTGCCCGTCCGGGGTGTCGAACAGGGTCTCCAGCACCAGGCTGCCGTCGCGGTAGCGGCGGGTGGCCGGCCCGTTCTGCACCGTCGGCGCCAGGAGGAAGCGGCCATGCTCCTCGTTGCCCAGTAGGGCGGCGAGGCAGGCGCCGCTGTCGAAGCGCGGCCAGCACAGCCAGTCGATGCTGCCGTTGCGCCCGACCAGCGCGGCCGTGGTGCAATCGCCGATGAGGGCATAGTCCTCGATGGGCAGCGCGTTCGCCAGGGTCTGGTCCGCCGGGGTCTGGTCCATGGCTATTGTGGCCCTCGTGTCATGGGAATGGTGCCGCCGGGCCCGCTTTGGTCAAGCCAGTCCTGCAGGAGGCGCGCCGTGGCGTCCGGCCGTTCCATGGGCAGCAGGTGCCCGGCACCCTCCACGACATGCAGGCGGGCGCCGGGCACGAGGCCCGCGATTTCGGCGGCCAAGCCCGGCGGCGTGAGCTGATCCCCGGCGCCCACGGCGACCAGCGTGGGCACGGCGACGCGCGGCAGGTCCGGGCGGCTGTCGGGACGGCCGGCGATGGCGGCCTGCTGGCGCAAATAGGCCGCCGGCCCGACCCGGTCGGCCATCGCCGCCACCTCGTCGCAGAGCGCCTGGTCATTGAGCCGGTCCGGGTGCAGCAGCAGCGGCAGCAGGCGCGGGGTCACGCCCTTGAACCGGCCGCCGCGGGCGACGAGCGCCATCAGGCCGCGGCGCCGCCGCGCCTGCTCCGGTGTGTCGGGACGCGCGCTGGTGTCCATCAGGCACAGGCCGCTCACGCGCTCCGGCGCGCGGCGCATCAGCGCCATGGCGGCATAGCCGCCCATGCTCAGCCCGGCCACGGCGAAACGGCCGGCGGACATGCCGGAGGGCATGGCCGACATGACAGACAGCGCCCGCTCCGTCATGGCGTCCAGCGTGTCGTCCTGCGTGCAATCCGCGACGACGCAGCGCACGGTGTCGGACAGCGCCGCAACCGGGTCGCGCCACAGCCGGGCGTCGCACAGCAGGCCCGGGAACAGCAGCAATGGCGGCCTGGCATCCCGATGTGTCGCATCCGCCATGTCATGAGCATACAACGTCGGAATTCCCGCGAAAAGCTTGACTTTTGTCAATGTTTTCCCGATATCCCGGCTGCCGCGCGCCTGCTCCTGCGATGGCCGCGCGACGGCAATGAGCCACTCCCTTTATCATATCGAGATGTATTTTTGACGGATATCACGACCGCCGCCGCGGAAGACGCTGCACACGCCGGCCCCGAGGAGTCGGCCGACGCAGAGAACGCGCCCTCGGCGCACGCGGAGGCCATGCTCGCAGAGCAGCCGCTGCATGGGCCGGACGGAGCGTCCGGCACCATGGCCGCGTCCGGGGCGGAGCAGGCGGACAGCATGACCGCCGACGAGGCGGCCTACCACGACGCGGTGGACGCCGAGCCGAATGGCTTCACCGACCTCGGCCTGTCACCGGAGATCCTGCGCGCCATCGACGACATGGGCTACCGCACGCCCACCCCGATCCAGGCGCAGGCGATCCCCACCGTACTGATGGCGCGCGACGTGCTGGGCTGCGCGCAGACCGGCACGGGGAAGACTGCGAGCTTCGTGCTGCCGCTCATGGACATCCTGTCCGGCAGCCGCGCCCGGGCGCGCATGCCGCGCAGCCTGATCCTGGAGCCGACGCGCGAGCTGGCGCTGCAGGTGGCCGAGAACTTCGTGCAGTATGGCAAGTACCTGAAGCTGAACCACGCCTTGCTGATCGGGGGCGAGAGCCTGTCCGACCAGAAAGAGGCGTTGATGCGCGGCGTCGATGTGCTGATCGCGACGCCGGGCCGGCTGATGGACTTGTTCGACCGCGGCGGTTTGCTGCTCACCGACACCAAGATACTGGTGATCGACGAGGCGGACCGGATGCTCGACATGGGCTTTATTCCGGACATCGAGAAGATCGTCGGCTTCTTGCCCAAGATGCGGCAGACGCTGCTGTTCAGCGCGACGATGGCGCCGGAAATCCGCCGGCTCGCGGACGCCTTCCTGTCCAACCCGAAGGAGATCACCGTCAGCCGCCCGGCCAGCGTGGCGTCCACGATCATCGCCGGGCTGACGGTGATGGAGGACGGCGATAAGCGCGAGGCGCTGCGCCGGCTGATCCGCAGCGAGGACGTGCAGAACGCTTTGATCTTCTGCAACCGCAAGAAGGATGTGGACATCCTTTACAAGTCGCTCAAGCGGCATGGGTTCAGCGTGGGATCCCTGCATGGCGACATGAGCCAGCCGGAGCGGTTCTCGACGCTGGCGAAGTTCAAGGCGAACGAAATCCGGCTGCTGGTGTGCAGCGACGTGGCGGCGCGCGGGCTGGACATCGGCGGCCTGAGCCACGTCTTCAACTTCGACGTGCCGATCCATGCCGAGGACTACGTGCACCGCATTGGCCGGACCGGGCGAGCGGGCCTGACAGGCCATGCGTTCACCCTGGCCACCCCGGACGACCGGCAGTTCGTCGACGCCATCGAGAAGCTGGTTGGCGCCCCGATCCCGCGCATGCAGGTGGAGGGAATGGAGGACGTCGCCTTCGCCGAGGATGACGGCAAGCGGCGGCGTGGGCGGGGCCGGGGCACCAAGGCCGCGCCGCGCTCCGTCAAAGCCCCGAAGCCGGCCGCCGAGGTTGTGGAGGAGGCAGCGCCAAAGGCAGCCAAGCCGCGACGCAGCCGGGCCAAGAAGGCCGATCCGGTCGTGACGGAGCAGGATGCGCCGCAAGCCGCCCCGGCGGAGGCGCCCGCGGCCGAGGCACCGGCCCCCACCGAGCCGCCGGACATCATGGAGGCGGTCAAGCGGACGCCGCCCCCGACCGAAACCAGCCGGGCCGAGCCGAGGCGGAGCGCCCGAAGCGAGCCGCGCCGGGATGAGGAGCGCCGCCCCGACGCGCGCGGGCCGGACATGCGGGGCAGCGACCGAAACGGGGAGCGCGCCCGTCCGCGCGACGGCCGGCGGCGCGACGAGGACCTGGGTCCGTCGGTGCTGGGCTTCGGTGACGACGTGCCGGCCTTCATGCTGCTGCGCTCCCGCGCCGGCCGCGTCTCCGTGCCGGAACCTGTCGAGAGCGAGTAGCAGGAGGACCGCCGAAATGAACGTCATCGCCCCGATCCAGCAGCCGGAGGCCGCGGAGACCAAGCTGACGGAGGACCGCCCGGCCGCGCCCCGCAAGCTCGGACCGTTCAAATGGGACGACGCTCTCCTGCTCGACGACCAGCTTTCGGAAGACGAGCGCGCGATGCGCGACGCTGCCCACGCCTATTGCCAGGACAAGCTGTTCCCCCGCGTGCTCACCGCCAACCGCCATGAGCGGTTCGACCGCGAGATCATGAACGAGATGGGCGAGATGGGCTTCCTGGGCGCCACGCTCGACAGCCATGGCTGCGCCGGCGTCGGCTACGTCGCCTACGGCCTGATCGCCCGCGAGGTCGAGCGGGTCGATAGTGGCTACCGCAGCGCCTTCAGCGTGCAGTCCTCGCTGGTGATGTATCCGATCTGGGCGTTCGGCTCCGACGACCAGAAGGATCGCTTCCTGCCAAAGCTGCGCAGCGGCGAGTTCGTCGGCTGTTTTGGCCTGACCGAGCCGGACGCCGGGTCCGACCCGGCCAGCATGCGGACGCGCGCCCGGG
The DNA here is from genome assembly GCA_964252005.1 of uncultured Acetobacteraceae bacterium. Taxonomy (GTDB): domain Bacteria; phylum Pseudomonadota; class Alphaproteobacteria; order Acetobacterales; family Acetobacteraceae; genus CAHJXG01. Next base: position 39,580 of record CAXULX010000031.1, read on the forward strand.
CGGTGGATGGCGGCTTCCTGCTGAACGGCTCCAAGACCTGGATCACCAACTCGCCTATCGCCGACGTGTTCGTGGTATGGGCGAAGAACGATGCGGGCGACATCAAGGGCTATGTCCTTGAGAAGGGCATGGCCGGGCTGACGGCGCCGAAGATCGAGGGCAAGTTCGCGCTCCGTGCCTCGATCACCGGCATGATTATGATGCAGGACGTGTTCGTGCCGGCAGGCAACGAGCTGCCGCACGTGAAGGGCCTGCGCGGCCCGTTCTCCTGCCTGAACAATGCGCGCTACGGCATCAGCTGGGGCGCGCTGGGGGCGGCGGAGTTCTGCTGGCATCAGGCGCGCAGCTACACGATGGAGCGCCAGATGTTCGGGCGTCCGCTGGCGCAGACGCAGCTGATCCAGAAGAAGCTCGCGGACATGCAGACCGACATCACGCTGGGTTTGCAGGGCGCGCTGCGGCTCGGGCGGCTGATGGAGGAGGGCCGGGCGGCGCCGGAGATGATCTCCCTGATGAAGCGCAACAACTGCGGCAAGGCGCTCGATGTCGCCCGGGCGTCGCGCGACATGCATGGCGGGAACGGCATCGCCGACGAGTACCACGTCATCCGGCACGTGATGAACCTGGAAGCCGTGAACACCTACGAGGGCACGCATGACGTGCATGCGCTGATCCTTGGCCGCGCCCAGACCGGCCTCTCCGCCTTCGGGGGTTAGCTGCGCGCCCGTCCGCGTCCAGCGCATGGGCGCGGACGGGGACGGCGTCGCGGCCCTGCCGGACGGGGTGGCGCTGTTCCTGCCGGACACGCTGCCGGGCGAGCTCGTGCAGCCCGGCGCCCTGACCCGGCGCGGCGAGGGTTGGACGGCAGAGGCCGTCGTGCAGGAGCCATCCGCCGACCGGGTTGCGCCGCCCTGCCCGCATTTCGGGCCGTGTGGCGGCTGCACCTTGCAGCACTGGCGAGACGGCGCCTACGCCGATTGGAAAATCGCCCAGGTCACCGACGCGCTGCGCCGCATGGGTGCGCCGGAGCCGTCTCCGGCCTTGGCGCGCACCCCTCCCGCCGCCCGGCGCCGCATGGACCTGGCGATCCGGCGCGAGGGGCCGGCCATACGCATCGGCCTGCACCGCCGCCGGTCACGGGAGGTCGTCGATATGCAGGCGTGCCCGGTGCTGCATCCGAAGCTGTTCGCCTTGGTCCAGGCGCTGCGCCCCGTGCTGCTGCGGCTGACCGGGTTGCGCCGGGAGGGATCGGCCGTGGTGAACCTGCTGGACAGCGGGCCGGACCTGCTGCTCCGCACCGACGCGCCGCTCACCGCAGGGGACCGCACGCTGCTGACGGCTTTGGCGCACGCGCATGGGCTGCCGCGCATCAGTTGGGAACCCGGCGCGGCACGGGGCGGCACCGGGCTGACGGAGCCGGCCTGCAACCTGCGTCCGGCGACCACGGCGTTCAACGGGGTTGCCACGCCCATCCCGCCGGGCGCGTTCCTGCAAGCGTCACGGGAGGGGGAGGCGGCCATCGTCGCGGCCGTGCTGGCGGCGCTGCCGGAGGCGTTGACGGCAAAGGCGCGGATCATCGAGCTGTTCGCCGGGACCGGCAGTATCACCCATGCCTTGGCGACCCGCGGCCGGGTGCACGCCTATGAGGGCGACGCCGCGGCATACGGCGCGCTGCGCCGGGCGGCGAACCCGCGGGTGATCGCGACGCAGCGCGACCTGGCCCGGCAGCCGTTGCAGGCGGCAGAACTGAAGGGCGCCGCCGCCATCGTGCTGGACCCGCCGCATGGCGGCGCGCTGGCGCAGATGCCGGCGCTGGCGGCAAGCGGCGTGCCGATCATCTACGTCAGTTGCAACCCGGCGGCGCTGGCGCGCGACGGGCGGGCATTGCTGCAGGCGGGGTATCAGGCCGTCTCGGCCGCCGCTATCGACCAATTCCTGTGGTCGGCGCGGGTGGAGAGCGTGGTGGGGTTTTGCCCGCCCGCGCCGCGCCGGTGATCGCGTTCCGGGACGCAGGCGAGCCGGACCTGCCGGCGGTCGTGCGCCTGCTGGCCGATGACCGGCTCGGCCGCGGGCGGGAACGGAACGAGATGCCGCTGCCGGACAGCTACGCCCGGGGTTTCCGCGCGATGCTGGCGCAAGGCGGGCGGCTGATCCTGGCGGAGCAGGACGGCGCCGTGGTCGGCTGCCTGCAATTCAACGTCATCCACGGCGTGTCGCAGCAGGGGCAGAGCCGGGCGCAGGTCGAGGGCGTGCGGGTGGACAGCGCACGACGCGGTGGTGGGATCGGCACGGCGCTGATGCAGCACGCGATGGCGGAGGCCCAGGCGGCGGGATGCGGAGTGATGCAACTCACCACCAACAGCGAGCGGACAGACGCGCAGGCGTTCTATGCCCGGCTGGGCTTTACGCACAGCCATGCGGGAATGAAAGCCCCTCTATAGCCTTGCAAGCCGCGGGTCAGACGTGGAAGCTCTCCCCGCACCCGCAGCGCCCCTTCTCATTCGGGTTGCTGAACGTGAACCCGGACACGAGGTCCTTCACCTCGTAATCCATCACGCTGCCGATCAGGAACAGGCTCGCCTTGCGGTCCACCAGCACCGTTAGGCCCTTGTCCGTCACTACCTCATCGCCAGGTCCCGCGGCAGGAACCCAGCTCATGTCGTAGCTGAGGCCGGAGCAACCCTTGGTGCCCACGCTGATGCGTAGCAACATGCCCGCCTGCCCCTTGGCATACAGGCCGCGCAGGCGGTCCGCGGCGGCATCCGTCAAGGTCATAAGCTGCGGCAGGGCACGGCGTGGGCGGGCGGCGGTCTGGGTGGCGCTCATCGGAGGCTCCGTCAGAACATATTCAGCGCAAGGCGCGCGTCTTCGGTCATGCGACTGGGGTCCCACGGCGGGTCCCACACGGTATCAACGCGGCAGGAGGCGACGCCGGGCACCGCCATGATGGCGTCCTGCACCTGCACCGGCAGTTCCTGCGCACTCGGGCAGCCCGGCGCCGTCAGGGTCATCTCGACCTTGACGTTGTTCGCGTCGTCGATCTCGACGGCGTAGATCAGGCCCAACTCGTAGATGTTCACCGGGATTTCTGGGTCGTACACCGTGGCGATGGCGGACAGCAGGGCGTCCTCGGTCGGCTTGGGGCTGACCTCGCCGTCGGGCGTCCAGGTGGATACGGTCGTGTTGCTCGCGGGCGCTTCACTCACTGGTCGATTCCTTCTCGCCATCCAGGGCCGCCAGCAGGGCATGCCATGGCAGGGTCACGCATTTCACGCGCGACGGGTATTCATGCACGGACGAGAGCGGGTACAAACCACGAAGCGCCTCGTCGCAGGCATCGCAGTGCCCGGTCCTCGCCATGGCGGCCACCTGATCGGACAACGCCCGGATATGGCCGACGGGCTGGTCCCGCACAGCCTCGCACATCAGGTCGGCGCTGGCGATGGTGATCTCGCAGCCGCGCGCCTCGAACCCGGCCTCGGCCACCCGGTCGCCGTCGCAGCGCACGAACACCTGAACACGGTCGCCGCACATCGGGTTGTCGCCCTTGGCGGCCGCGTCGAACACGGCCGGGCGCCGCGCGTGGGTCGGCGACCGGCCATGCATGCGGATTTCGGCGCTATACAGGTCACGGATGTCGTCGAACATCTAGGCGAAGAACTCCCGCACGCGCAGCAGCGTGTCGGCCAGGGCGTCGATCTCGGCCTCCGTCGTGTAGATCCCGGTGCTGGCCCGGGCGCTGCTGTCCACGCCCAGGCGGCGCATCAGCGGCTCGGCGCAGTGATTGCCGGCGCGCACCGCGATGCCCTGGCGGTCCAGGAGCGTCGCAATGTCGTGGGCGTGGGCGCCCTGCATGGTGAAGCTGAACACCCCGCCGCGGTCCTGCGCCGCGCCGAGCACGCGCAGGCCGGGAATGTCGGACAGCCGGGCCAGCGCGTGGTCGGTCAGCCGGCCCTCATGCGCGGCGATGGCGTCGAAGCCGATGGCCTCGACGTACTCGACGGCGGCCTTGAGGCCGATGGCCTCGATGATGGCGGGCGTGCCGGCCTCGAACTTATGGGGCACCTCGGCCCAGGTGCTGCGCTCGAAGCTGACGCTGCCGATCATGTCGCCGCCGCCCATGAACGGCGGCATGGCCTCCAGAAGCTCACGCCGCGCCCACAGCACGCCGATGCCGGTGGGGCCATACAGCTTGTGCCCGGTGAACAGATAGAAGTCCGCGTCGATGGCCTGCACATCGACCGGGCGGTGCACCGCGGCCTGGCTGCCGTCGAACAGCGCCTTGGCGCCATACTCGTGCGCCAACGCCGCGACGCGGGCCGCCGGCACGACGCTGCCGAGCACGTTGCTCATGTGCGTGACCGCCACCAGGCCGACCTTGCGGTCCTGCAACAGCGCCTCCAGCCCGGCCATGTCCAGCTCGCCCGCATCGGTGATCGGGGCGACGCGCAGCTCGATGCCATGCGAGTCGCGCAGCATCTGCCACGGCACCAGGTTGGCGTGGTGCTCCATCTCGGAGATGACCACGGCCTGGCCGGGCTTCATGATGCCGCGGCCGTAACTGTGCGCCACGAGGTTGATGCCCTCCGTCGTGTTCTTGGTGAACACGATCTCCTCGCGGGATGGCGCGTTGAGCAGCCGGGCCACGGCGTCGCGGGTGCCCTCATAGGCATCCGTGGTGCGCTCGCTCATCCAGTGCAGGCCGCGGTGGACGTTGGCGTACTGGGTCTCCATCGCCTGCACCATGGCGTCGATCACCGGGCGCGGCTTTTGCGCGGAGGCGGCGCTGTCCAGGAACACCAGCGGCTTGTCGCGGACCAGCTGCGACAGGATCGGGAAGTCGGCGCGGATGCGCTCCACGTCGAGGCCGGGCTTTGCGGTCATATCCTTGGTCATCATGTTCATGCGCGGTGCTCCCACCACTGTTCGATGGCGCGCTCCAGCAGCCCGCGGGCGCCTGGATGCGCGATGGGGTCCATGGCTTCCGCCAGGAAGGCGCGGACCAGGATGGCGCGGGCCTCGGCGTCGGGCACGCCGCGGCTGCGCAGGTAGAACAACTGCTCGGCATCCAGCTCGCCGACCGTGGCGCCATGGCTGCACTTCACGTCGTCGGCGTAAATCTCGAGCTGCGGCTTGCAGTCGATCTCGGCGTGGGGCGACAGCAGCAGCGCCTGGTTCATCTGGTAGCCGTCGGTCTTCTGCGCCACGCGGGCGACCTCGATGCGGCCCTGGAACACGCCGCGCGAGCGGTCGGACAGCACGTTCTTGATCGTCTGGCGGGAGCCGCAGTTCGGCGCGTCGTGCGCGACGACCGTGGTGATGTCGCCATGCTGCTGCCCGCCCAGCAACTGCGCGCCGTTCAGGTGCACCATGCCGTGCGGCCCGATCAGCCGGGCATGGATCTCGGTGCGGGCCACCCGGGCGCCGAGCGTCAGCACGAACGCATCATACGTGCCGCGCTCCGCCACCTCCGCGAAGACGGTGTTGACGTGGAAGGCTTCGGGACCCTCGGCCTGCAGGCGGATGTGGGTCAGCACCGCGCCAGAGGCCACCACCGCCTCGGTGACGGCGTTGTGCAGGTATGCCCCCTCCCCGCGCGAGATCTCCAGCACCGTGAGCTTGGCGCCCGCCTCCAGATGGATGCTGTGGCGCGGGTGGAAGGCGATGGGCCGATGGCCGTCGGGCGCCAGCGACAGCAGCACCAGCGCGCCCGCATCCACCCCGGCGGCGACGTGAAGCTGCACGCCGTCCTCGGCCAGCATGGTGTTCAACGCCGCCATCGGGCACTTGATGTCCGGCAGGCGGCCAAAATACGGGTTCTCGGAAAACGGCGTGACCGTCACCCCCACGGGCGGCGTGGACAGGCCCGGCTGGTAGCGGCCATCCACCAGCACCAGGCGCGGCGCGTCGATGGCCTCACCCAGGACGGGCGCCGTGGACACCGCCGACAGCGGCTCCTGGAAATCGGTCTCCGCCAGGCCGCGCAGGCTGGTGTAGCGCCAGTCCTCGTCGCGCATGCTGGGCAGCCCGCCCGCGCCGAACGCCGCCGCGGCGGCATCACGGATCGCCGCGTCGCCGGGCAGGCGGCCGCGCAGGCCCTGGTAGCGCGCGAGGTAGGCGTCGGCGCCGTTGCGAAGCGACTGGTTCATGCCGCGTCCGCCACCACGCCGGCATAGCCGTTCGCCTCCAACTCCCGCGCCAGCTCCGGCCCGCCGGAGCGGACGATGCGGCCCTTGGACAGCACGTGGACCCGGTCCGGCACCAAGTGGTCAAGCAGGCGCTGGTGGTGCGTGATGACGAGGGCCGAGAACTCCGGCCCGCGCAGCGCATTCACCCCGTCCGCCACGATCCGCAGCGCATCGATGTCGAGGCCGCTGTCGGTCTCATCCAGCACGGCCAGCTTCGGGCGCAGGATCGCCATCTGCAGCACCTCGTTGCGCTTCTTCTCGCCGCCGCTGAAGCCGACGTTGACGTTGCGCTTCAGCATGTCGTCCGGCATGGCAAGCCGCTTCGACTCGGCACGCGCCAGCCGCAGGAAACCGACCGCGTCGAGCTCGGCCTCGCCGCGTGCGCGGCGGATGGCATTCAGCGCGGTGCGCAGGAAATTGGCGTTGTTGACGCCGGGCAGTTCGAGCGGCGCCTGGAAGGCCAGGAACAGCCCGGCCGCCGCGCGCGCCTCCGGCTCCATCGCCAGCAGGTCCGCGTCGCCGAACGTCACGGAACCGCCCGTGACCTCATAGCCCTCGTGCCCGGCCAGTACGTAGCCGAGCGTGCTCTTGCCGGACCCGTTCGGCCCCATGATGGCGTGCACCTGGCCGGCCGGCAGGTCGAGGCTGAGACCGCGCAGGATCTCCTTGTCCTCGATCCGCGCCGCGAGATTATTGACTGACAGCATTATCCAACCGATCCCTCAAGCGAAACAGCGAGCAGCTTCTGCGCCTCGACGGCGAACTCCATCGGCAGTTCTTTCAACACTTCCTTGCAGAAGCCGTTGACGATCAGGCCCACGGCGTCCTCCTCCGACAGGCCGCGGCTGCGGCAGTAGAACAGCTGGTCCTCGGCGATCTTCGAGGTCGTCGCCTCGTGCTCGATCTTGGCCGTCGGGTTGCGGCTCTCGATGTAGGGCACGGTGTGCGCGCCGCACTGGTCGCCGATCAGCAGGCTGTCGCACTGCGTATGGTTCCGCGCGCCGCTGGCCCGCGGCAGGATGCGGACGAGGCCCCGATACGTGTTGTCCGACCGCCCGGCGCTGATGCCCTTGGAGACGATGGTGCTCCGGGTGTTCTTGCCGATGTGGATCATCTTGGTGCCGGTGTCGGCCTGCTGCCGGTTGTTGGTCACCGCGACGGAGTAAAACTCCCCCACGCTGCCCTCGCCCTGCAGGATGCAGCTCGGGTATTTCCAGGTGATGGCCGAGCCGGTTTCCACCTGCGTCCAGCTCACCTTGCTCCGCGCGCCGCGACAGGCGGCGCGCTTGGTGACAAAGTTGTAGATGCCGCCGCGCCCGTTGGCGTCGCCCGGGTACCAGTTCTGCACCGTGCTGTACTTGATCGTCGCGTCGTCGAACGCGACCAGCTCGACCACCGCGGCGTGAAGCTGGTTCTCGTCCCGCATCGGCGCCGTGCAGCCTTCGAGGTAGCTGACATGGGCGCCGTCATCGGCGATGATGAGCGTCCGCTCGAACTGGCCGCTGTTCTTCGCGTTGATGCGGAAGTAGGTGCTCAGCTCCATCGGGCAGCGGACGCCCTTGGGGATGTACACGAAGCTGCCATCGGTGAACACGGCGCTGTTGAGCGCCGCGAAGTAGTTGTCGGACACCGGCACGACGGTGCCGAGGTACTTGCGCACCAACTCCGGATGTTCGCGCACCGCCTCGCTGATCGGGCAGAAGATCACGCCGGACTTCGCCAGCGTCTCCCGGAAGGTCGTGGCGACGGACACGCTGTCGAACACGGCGTCGATGGCGATGTTCGGGTTGCCGGAGCCGATCACCCCCTCCATGCCAGCGCCTTCGACGCCGGCCAGGGCCGCGCGCTCCTTGAGCGGGATGCCGAGCTTCTCGTACATCGCCAGCAGTTCGGGATCGACGTCGTCAAGGCTCTTGGGCGCCGGGCGCTTGGGAGCGGCGTAGTAGTGGATGTCCTGGTAGTCGATCTTGGGATAGCCGACCTTGGCCCAGTTCGGCTCGACCATGGCCTCCCAGGC
>CAXULX010000032.1:0-45939 GCA_964252005.1 uncultured Acetobacteraceae bacterium
GCGACCATCTCCGGCGTCATGCGCCAGTTCAGCTCGACGTTCGGCAGCGACACGGCGATGGCGTCCCGTTTCTGGCCGAGCTTCGCGACGGTCATGGCGATCATCTCGTCCGGGTGGCTGGTGGCGAACTCGGCCGCCTTGCGTTGCAGGCCCACCATGGCCCGCACGAGGTCCGGGCGCCCCGCCACGGTGTCCCGGTGGGTGGCGAGGATCTGGTTCAGGCTGCCCATCGGGGTGGAGTAGGGGTACTCGACGATCTTGCCGATGCCCGTGCTGATGGACACGCCGGGCGCCGGTTCCGCGCCCACATAGGCGTCCACGTCGCCGCGGGCCAGCGCCGTGTGCATCTCGCTGAAGCTGACGCGGACGGGGGTGATGTCGCGGACCGACATGCCCTCCATCCGCAGCCGGTCCAGGATGAACACCTCCTGGGTGGAGCCGGGCCAGATCGCGACCCGGCGCCCGCGCAGGTCCTTCAGGCTGCTGATGCCGCCATCCTTCCGCGCCACGACGCCCATGCCCTTGTTGCAGACGGAGCCGACCACCATCAGCGGCTCCCGCGCCGCCGCGCCCTGGATCGCGGCGGCGATGCCGAAGGTGCCGAAGTCGATGGACCCGGTGACGACCGCCGCCTTGCCGTCGGTCGGGCTTTCGAACGCGATGACCTCGACCCGCATGCCGTCCGGCACGAACCGCTCGTAGAAATAGGGCGTGATGGCATGGATCAGCTTGAGGGTGCCCATCCTCACCAGCGTCTCGGCGCGGGCGGTCCGGGACACGAACGGGGCGGACAGGCCAGCCGCCAGGGCGGCGCGACGTGTCAGGGGCATGGCGGGGGTCCTTGAGGGAGAGCGTGCGTCGGGCGAAGCAAGCTATGTGCCAGGAGGGCCGGAGCCAAGCCGGTTCGTCCCGCGTGGCGCAGACCGCCGCAGCCCGGCCGCGCCTCGGTCGTGCCGAGGCCCGGGCCGGGTCAGAACTCCTTCAGCGTGTCGCGCAGCGTGACGCTCCCATACGCCGTGCGGGCCAGGCCGCGGCGTTGCAGGGCCGGCACCAGGCCCTCGGTCACCTCGTTGATGAAGCGGCGGCTGGTGCGCTGGAACGGCGTGCTGATGAGGAAGCCGTCGCCGCCCACGCCCTCCATGATCTCCCCCATCCGCGCCGCCACGCGGTCCGGCGTGCCGACCAGCTCAAGCTCGGGCGGCAGGCCGCCGAACCGCTCCGCCGCCAGTTGCCGCAGCGTCTTGCCGCTGCCCCACTGCGCGAACTTGTCGAGCGATCCCTGCTCGCCGTTGGTGGTGAGCGGCGGCAGCGGCTGGTCCAGGTCGAACTGCGAGAAGTCGATGTCGGTGACGGAGGCGACGCTCGCCAGCGCCATCTCGACGAAGGCCGGGGAGTGGGTGAGGCGGTCGCGCTTCGCGTGGGCCTCCTCATCCGTGTCGGCCAGCATCGGGTAGATCAGGAACAGCACCTTGATGTCGTCGGGATTGCGCCCGGCAGCCTCGGCATGCGCCCGCACGTCGTCGCGGTAGCGTTTCATGCCGTCGATGCCGTTGGCGGTTGCGATGATTGAATCCGCGTTGCGTGCGGCGAACGCCCGGCCGCGCGGGGAGCCGCCGGCCTGCACGAACACCGGGCGCCCCTGCGGCGACGGCACGGTGTTGAGCGGGCCGCGGCATTTGTAGAACTTGCCCTCGAAATTCACCTCGTGGACCTTGGTGTGGTCGGCATAGACGCCGTGGCCGCGGTCCATCACCACGGCGTCCTTGTCCCAGGACGCGAACAGCTTGCAGACGAGGTCCACGTACTCGTCCGCCATCTCGTAGCGCAACTCGCGCGGCGGCAGCTTGTCGAGGCCGAAGTTCTGCGCCGCCGCGTCCTCTCCGCTGGTGACGATGTTCCAGCCGAAGCGCCCGCCGGCGATGTGGTCCAGCGTGGTGCACAGCCGCGCCAGCAGGAACGGCGGGTAGGCCATGGTGGACATGGTGGCGACCACGCCCAACCGCCGGGTCGCGGCGCCGATCAGGGCGACGAGCGGCATGGGGTCGTGCTTCGGCACCATCAGCGCGTGCTTCAGCGTGGCCTCCGTGGAATGGCCGTACGCCTCGGGCACCATCACGGTGTCCTCGAGCATGATGTAGTCGAAGCAGGCCCGCTCCAGCGCCAGCGCCATGTCGACGTAGAACCGGCCGTCCCACGGCGTGCCGCTGCCGGCGAAGTCGCTGTCCCAGTCGCCGGCCGTGAAGTTCATGAACCAGGCGAGGTGGAAGGGCTTGGGCGGCATGGCGCTCTCTCTGCTGGTGACACCCGGAAGGTTTGCACAATCCAGGCCATCGGCGGCGATTGCCCAATCAGCAGGCTGAAACCCGAGAAGCGGCACGGAACTGCATGTTCAATGCCGCATCCGATCATAATTCGGGCACATCCCGCAGGCAGGTCTTGGTTTCGAGACGGACGGCGCCTGGCACGAAGGTTGCAGCGCACCATGGTGCGGCAATCTTTTACAAGGAGCACGGCCATGCCCCGTCCCGTTTCGCCCGCGTCGCTCACCCGACGCGCCGCGCTGGCCCTCGGCGCCGCCGCCCTGGTCCACAGCGAGGTCCTTGCCGCCGACGCCACGACCATCCGCGTGGCCTACCCGACGCCCGTGTCCACCCTCGACCCCGCGAAGTTCCGGACGGGCGGCCTCGAATACAACTACGCGCTCTGCGTGTTCAGCCGGCTGACCCAGCAGGACGCGCAACTCCGGGTCATCCCTGACCTCGCGACGAGCTGGGAGGCCGCCCCGGACCTCAAAAGCTGGACGTTCCACCTGCGCCCGGGCGTGACGTGGCATGACGGCAAGCCGTTCACCGCCGAGGACGTGGTGTTCACCTACGGGCGGCTGCGGGACAAGGAGGTCGGCTCGGTGCTGCGGGCCAGCCTGGAGATCGTCACGAACGTCGAGGCGGTGGACCCGCAGACCGTGCGCTTCACCTTGTCCATCCCCTATGCCGACATGCCCGCGGTCGCCGCGGGCTATCAGGCGATGATCGTGAGCCGGGCGGCGATGGAGACGCTGACCACCAAGCCGGTGGGCACCGGGCCGTTCAAATTCGTCGAGTACCGGCCCGGCGACCAGATGGTGCTGGAGAAGAACCCCGACTACTTCCTGCCGGGCGTGCCGAAGATCGGCCGCGCGGTGCTGCGCGTCATCCCGGAGGCGACGACCGCGGTGGCCGGGCTGGACAGCGGCGCCATCGACATCGTGTACGACCTGCCGCCCGAGCAGGCCGACCGGCTGAAGCGCAGCACGGTCGCCACCGTGATGGAGGTGCCGACCGGCTCCTGGCAGGGCATCGTCATGCACAACGGGATGAAGCCGTTCGACGACCCGCGCGTGCGCCGGGCGTTCATCAAGCTGGTGGACCGGACGGCGATGACGGACATCGCGACCTTCGGCCACGGCACGCCGACGGTGACGCCGCTGCCGCCCACCCACCCGTTCTTCCGCAAGGACCTCAGCCTCGGCCCAGACATCGCCGGCGCCAAGAAGTTGCTGGCGGAGGCCGGGCTGGGCGCCGGGTTCCCCATCGAGATGTACATCCCGTCCGCGGACCCGCCGATGGAGCGGCTGGCGACGGCGTTCCGCGACGCGGCCAAGCAGGTGGGCGTCGCCGTGTCGCTCCGGGTGACGCCGCAGGACAAGTTCTATGCCGAGATGGAGGGCAAGGTGCCCCTCAACGTGGACAACTTCTTCGGCCGCACCACGCCGGACCTGATGCTGTATCCCTGGTACCACAGCAGCGGATCGTGGAACAACACGCTCTGGCACTACAACAACCCCGAAGTGGATAAGCTGCTGGAGGCCGCGCGGATCACCACGGACATGGCGGAGCAGGCCAAGCTGTACGGGCGGTTCCAGGAGATCGTCGCGGAGGACGGCCCGGGCTGCATCGTCTACGTGAAGAACTTCTCCTGCGGCGTCAGCAAGAAGGTCAGCGGCTTCTCGCCCTCCCCGCTGTTCCTGGTGGACATCAGCACCGTCACCGTCCAGGCATAGGCGGCGCATGGCGCGCTATGCCCTGCAGCGGCTCGGGGCCGTCATCCTCGTGCTGGCGGTCATGTCGATGCTGGTGTTCCTCGCCACCCATGCGCTGCCGTCCAACACGGCGCAACTGATCCTCGGGCAGTACTCCACGCCGGAGACGCAGGCGGCGCTGGAGCACAGGCTGGGCCTCGATCTGCCGCTGCCGGTGCAATACTGGCGCTGGGCTGGCGGCGTGCTGCACGGCGACCTCGGCCAGTCCCTGGTGATGGAGCGGCCGGTGGCGCCGCTGCTGTGGGACGCGCTGGGCCGGTCGGCGGTGCTCTCGCTCTCGGCCATGGCGGTGGTGTCCACGCTCGGCCCGGCGCTCGGCGTGCTCGCCGCGGTGACGCAGGGGCGCTGGCCGGACCACGCCGCCACCCTGTTCACCTTCATCGGCATCTCTGTGCCGGAGTTCTATTGGGGGCTGGTGCTGATCCTCCTGTTCGGCAGCACGCTCCATTGGCTGCCGACCTCCGGCGCCGCGGATCTTTCGGACGGCATCGGCGCATTCGTGGCCCATCTGGTGCTGCCGGTCGTCACCCTCACGCTCACTTTGCTCGCCCACGTCTCCCGCCTCACGCGGTCCAGCATGATCGAGGCGCTCGACAGCGCCTACGTGAAGGTCGCCCGTGCCCGCGGCCTGCCGGAGCGGGTGGTGATCGTGCGCCACGCGCTGCGCAACGCCCTGCTGCCCACCATCACCGTGCTGGCGCAGGATTTCGGCTTCCTGATCGGCGGCATCGTCGCGGTGGAGGCGATCTTCGCCTACCCCGGCATCGGGCGCCTGCTGATCTTCTCGCTGGAGCGGCAGGACCTGCCGCTGATGCAGTCGGCGATCCTGGTGCTCACCGCCGTGTACTGCCTGGCCAACCTGGGCGCCGACCTGCTGTACGGCGTCGCCAACCCGCGCATCCGCTATGGCGGCGGCGTTGAGTGAGGCGCTGGCTGGGCTCGCGCCGCATGCGCGCCGCCGCCGGCGTTGGCCGCCCGCGCTGCTGATCGGCGGCGCCATCGTGGCCGCCCTGCTGGCGGTGGCGCTGCTCGCGCAGTTGATCGCGCCATACCCGTTCGACCAGATGCACGTGCGCGACCGCCTGTCGCCGCCCAGCCTGCGCTACTGGGCCGGCACCGACGAGTACGGGCGCGACATCCTCAGCCGCCTGCTGTTCGGCTCGCAGCTGTCCATCGCGTTGGGAGTGATCGCGACGGCGATCAGCATGGCGCTCGGCGTGCCGCTCGGCCTGTTCGCCGGCTACCGGCCCGGCCTCGCCAGCGAGCTGATCATGCGCGGGCTGGACATCATGATATCGTTCCCGCCGATCATGCTGGTGCTGCTGATCCTGGCGGTGACGCCGCCGGGCCTGGTGAAGACCGCGGTGGCGATCGGCGTGCTGTTCGTGCCGCCCATCGCCCGCGTGACCCGCAGCGTCGCCCTGGATTTGATGAGCGAGGACTTCGTCGAGGCGGCGCGCAGCCGGGGGGAGCGCACCTGGTACATCCTGCTGCGCGAACTGCTGCCGAACGTCTGGCCCGTGCTGATCGTCGAGGCGAGCCTGCGGGTGGTGTTCGCGATCCTGCTCGGCGCCGTTCTGAGCTTCCTCGGCTTCGGCGTGCAGCCGCCCGAGGCGGATTGGGGCCTGATGATCAGCAACGGCCGCGCCTTCGTGGACGACGCCCCCTGGATTTCGCTCGCGCCCGGCCTCGCGATGAGCTTCGCCGTGATCGGCATCAGCCTGCTCGGCGACGGGCTGCGCCAAGTGCTGGACCCGCGCCGCCGGGGGCGGGCCTGAGATGACGCGGACAAGCCTGCTGGAGGTCCGCGGCCTCACGGTGCGCTATGCCGGGGACGACGGGCCGGTGGTGGCGGTGCGCGACGTGTCGTTCGGCCTGGCGCCCGGCCGCGCGCTGGGGATCGTGGGCGAGTCCGGCTCGGGCAAGAGCAGCATCGCCGGCGCCGTCCTGGGCCTGCTGGGGCCGGGCGCCGCCATCGGGGGGCGCATCACCTTCGAGGGGCGCGACCTCGCCCGGCTCACGGCCACGCAGCGCCGGGCGATGCTGGGCAGCCGCATCGGCTCGGTGTTCCAAGACCCGTTCACCGCGTTGAACCCGGCGCTCCGCGTCGGCCGGCAGATCGCCGAGCCACTGGTGCAGCATCGCAACGCCAGCGCGGCGGACGCGCACCGCCGGGCCATCGAGCTTCTGGCCGAGATGGGCATCGCCCGCCCGGCGGAGGCGGCGCGCGCCTTTCCGCACCAGCTCAGCGGCGGCATGAAGCAGCGCGCCCTGATCGCGGCGGCGCTGGCTTGCGAGCCGTCCTTGCTGATCCTCGACGAACCCACGACGGCGCTGGACGTGACGGTGGAGGCGCAAATCCTGGACCTGCTGGCCGCACTCCGCCGCCGCCAAGACGTGGCCGTGCTGTTCATCAGCCACAATCTGGGCGTGGTGCGCCGGGTCTGTGACGAGGTGGCGGTGATGTATGCGGGCCAGATCGTGGAGCACGGCGCCGCCGCCCGCGTGCTGACCCGCCCGGCGCATCCCTACGGCAAGGGGCTGCTCGCCTCCCTGCCGCCCTTGCGGGCGGGCACCCGGCGCGGGCGGCTGCCGTCCATCCCCGGGCAGATGGACGGCGCGGCGCGGCCCGAGGCCGGCTGCGTGTTCTCCCCGCGCTGCCCGTGGAGCGAGGCGCGCTGCGTGGCGGGGCCGCAGGCGATGGAAAGGCTGCCTGACGGCCACGCCGTCCGCTGCTGGCAATCGGCAGCGCTGGGCGACTGGCCGGAGACGGCGCCGAACGACGCGCCCGAGCCGGTGTTCCAGCGCGGCGACGCCCTGGTGAACCTCACTGGCCTGCGCCGCAGCTTCGTCGCGCGCTCCGGGCTGGCGGCCTGGCGGCTGTCCCTGGCGGACGGCCGGCCGCGCCTCCTGCACGACGCGGGCGAGGTGGCGGCGGTGGACGGCGTGTCGCTCTCGGTGTCGCCGGGCGAGGTGCTGGGCCTGGTGGGGGAGAGCGGCTGCGGCAAATCGACGCTGGGCCGCCTGGCGCTGCGGCTGCTGCGGCCCACCGCGGGCAGCGTGGAGTTCGACGGCGCGGACATCACCGGGATGCCGGACCGCGCGCTGGGTCCGTTCCGGCGCCAGGCGCAGATCGTGTTCCAGAACGTCGGCTCCTCGCTCAACCCGCGTCTGTCCATCGGCGAGGCGCTGGAGCGCCCGCTGGCCCTGTTCGGCCTGGCGGCGCCCCGGGACCGCGCCCGGCGGGTGGCGGCGCTGCTCGACATGGTGCGGCTGCCCGAAGCCTACCGCCTGCGCTACCCGCACCAGCTCAGCGGCGGGGAGCGGCAGCGGGTGGCCATCGCCCGGGCGCTCGCCACCGAGCCGCGCTTCATCGTGTGCGACGAGCCGGTGTCGGCGCTCGACGTGTCGGTGCAGGCGGCGGTGGTCAACCTGCTGGCGGACCTGCGGGACGAGTTCGGGTTGTCGTACCTGTTCATCTCGCACGACCTGGCCGTGGTCGGCCAGTTGTCGGACCGGATCGCGGTAATGTACCGCGGCCGGCTGGTGGAGACCGGCCAGGCCGCCGACGTGCTGGCGCCGCCCTACCATCCCTACACGCGGGCGCTGCTGGCCTCGGCCGCGCATGAGGCGCCGGCCGAGGCGGGCGAGGCGGGCGAGGCAAGCAAGGCGGGCGCCGCCGGCCCCGGCGGCTGCCCGTTCCGCGCCCGTTGCCCGCACCGCATGGTTATGTGCGACGACGACGCCCCGGCGCTGCGGCCCATCAGCGGCACGCACGGCATCGCCTGCCACCTGCCCGTGCTTCCCGGCATGCTCCCTGGGGCGCCGCTCCCGATCCGGGCGACACACCCCGCAACCGTCTAAAAGGGTTCGACATGGCCTCCGACCACTTCCACCTCGCCTGGTTCCTGCAGGGTTCGAGCATCCAAGCCTGGGGCGCCGACTGGACCGGCAACATCAGCGAGGAGTGGATGTCCGCCGGCATGTTCCTCGACCTCGCGCGGTCCATCGAGCGTGCGGGCTTCGACTACATGCTGCTGGAAGATTCCATCTACATCGGCCAGAACTGGCAGAACTCGCGCGACATCTTCCTGAAGAACGGCATGTCGGTGCCGCGGCAGGAGCCTACGGTTGTTGCCTCGCTGATGATGGCGGCGACTTCCCGGCTTGGCATCGTGCCGACGCTCTCGACGTTCGCCTACCACCCCTACCTCACGGCGCGCATCGTCGGCACGCTGGACCAGGTGTCGGGCGGGCGGGCCGGGTGGAACATGGTGACCGGCAGTTCCGACTTCTCCGGCCAGAACTTCGGCCTCGACAAGCTGCCGGAGCACGACACACGCTACGAGATGGCGGAGGAGTACATCGAGGTCGTGACCCGGCTCTGGGACAGCTGGGAACCCGGCGCCATCGTCGCCGACCGCAAGACCGGCGTGCTGATCGACCCCGCGAAGGTGCACACCATCGACCACGCCGGCCGCTACTACAAAAGCCGCGGCCCGCTGAACTCCGGCCCCGCGCCGCAGGGGCGCCCGGTGATCGCGCAGGCCGGCGGCTCCGCCAGGGGACGCAACATCGCCGCCCGCTACGCCGACACCATCGTGGCGCACCCCAAGGGCATCGACGGGATGAAGGACTACCGCAACGACGTCCGCACGCAGATGCGGCGGTTCGGGCGGAACCCGGACGACTGCAAGGTGCTGTTCATGGTCTATCCGATCCTGGGCGACACGATGGAGCAGGCCCAGGAAAAGTCGGCGCAGCGGGCGGTGGACGCCGCCGCCAACATCGACCAGCGCCTGGCGCAGATGGGCTGGACCACCAACATCGACTTCTCCGGCCATGACCTGGACGCGCCAGTGGGCGAACTGACCACCAACGGCCACCAGTCCAGCCTGGACAACTTCATCCGCAAGGCCGGCGGCAAGACGCTCCGCGAGGCGATCATCGCCCATAGCAGCACCGGCGGCTCGGTCGATCTGGTGGGCACCCCGGACGCGGTGGCGGCGCAGATGGGCGAGGTGATGCAGGAAGTCGGCGGCGACGGCTTCCTGTTCGCCCTGCCCAACGTCAGCCGCAAGAGCGTGGCGGAGATCACCGACGGCCTGATCCCGGCCCTGCAGCAGCGCGGCCTGGTCCGCAAGCAGTACGGCTGCCAGCATTTCCGGGACAACCTGCTGGAGTTCTGACGGGCGGCGTCATCGTCCTGGCCCGGGGCCGAGCGGTGTTCCGCCGGGTCCCGGCCGCCTGTTCGGGGGTGGACCGCCACCCCCGACGTCCCCAAGCGCGACCCGCCTCACCCCATCCCGGGACCAGACGCCTCAGCTTTCCCAACGCCAGGTGTTGAGGTTCCAGGCGTTGAGCCGGACGTTGATGTTCGGCTGGTAGCCGGTCAGCCCCGCCTTCGATCCCTCGATGGCGACGTATTCGAAGATCGGCAGGAACGGCAGGTTCTGGCGCAACAGGGTCTGCACGCCGCGATAGGCGTCCAGCCGCTTGGCGCGGTCCAGGGTCGCCGCACCCTGCTGCATCAACTCGTCGAGCTGCGGGTTGACGTACTGCATCGTGTTGGTGCCGGAGCCGCCCTGTGCGGCAATCGCCTTGCTGCTGAAGTAGTCGGCCGCCGCCGGGTCCGGCCCGGTCATGAAGTTGATGCCGACGATCGCCGTCTCGTAGCGTGACTGGATCCAGTAATCGCCCCACATCACCGCCGCCGGCAGGTTCTTGATGGTCATGCCGACGCCGAGGTCCTGCCAGTTCTGCTGCAGCAATTGCTGCGCCTGCTCGCGCAGGTGGTTGCCCGCGGTGGTGGAGTTGCTGAACTGCAGCCGCACGCCGTCCTTTTCACGGATGCCGCCGCGGCCGACCTTCCACCCGGCGGCGTCCAGCATCGCCTTGGCGCGCTCGGGGTCATAGACCTGCTTCGGAAGCTCCGGTTCGAAGGCCCAGGAGGCCGGGGGCAGATAGGATTCGGTCGGGCGCGGCAGGCCGTAATACAGCTCGTTGATGATGCTGGTCTTGTCCAGGCTCATGTACAGCGCCTGGCGGACCGCCGGGTCCTTGAACTGCGGCAGGCCCAGGTTGAAGTAGAAGTTCTCGATGCTGGCCGTGGGGTTGAGCGTCACGACCCGGTTGGGCAGCGCCTTCGCCTCCTTGTAGTGGTCGGCCGAGATGCCTTGCAGGCTGATGTGGTCGATGTCGCCGGTGCGGAACTGGGTATAGAGCACCGTGAGGTCCGGGATGTACTTGAACACCACCCGTTCGAGGTAGGGACCCTCGTCGAAATAAGCCTCGTTGGCGACCAGGGTGATGTGGTCGCCCGGCACGCGCTCGCTCCATTTGAACGGCCCGGTGCCGACCGGCGCCCGCATGAACGGCGCGGTGCGGTAGTCGGCTTGGCCGGCGAGCAGATGCTGCGGCACGATGAAGGTCCAGGCCAGGATCGAGGCGTAGGGCGAGAACGGCTTCTCCAGGCGCCAGGACACCTCGTTCGGCCCCGTCACCTTGAGGTCGCGCACGAACTCATGGCCCGACCGGGTGCCGGCGGGGAAGTTGGGGTCGTTGATGAGGTCGAGGGTGAACTTCACGTCCTCGGCGGTGAAGGGCTTGCCGTCGTGCCACTTCACGTCCCCGCGCAGCTTGATCCGCCATTGCAGGCCGTCCTCCGACACGCCGCCATTCGCGACCGTGGGCACCTCGGCCGCCAGACGCGGCAGGAAGTTGCCCTTCGGGTCCACGGCCCAAAGCGGGCTGAACAGCGACATGTGGACGCCGTCGTCCACCTCGATATGCGGCAGCAGCGGGTTGAGCACCGTCGGTTCCTGCGAGATGCCGATGACGACCTGGCCGGCGGGCTTCGGCTTGCCCTGGGCGCGGGCGCCGGCACCGAGCAGCGGCACGGCGCCGCCGGCCAGCGCAAGCTGCAGGATCGAGCGCCGCCGCAGGGGGGCGGCGTGGGCGCGAGGCTCGTTCATGATCGGCTCCTGTGAATGATGGGGACGGCTTCAGACGGGTGCCTCGACGACGATGGGCGAGCCGTCGGTGAAGCGGGAGAAGCGGAACGCCGTGGGGTCCACCAGCGGCGCGGCCCCGGTCACGAGGTCGGCGGCGAGCCGCCCCGCCGCCGGGCCGATGCCGAAGCCGTGGCCGGAGAAGCCGGTCGCGACCACGAGGCCCGGCACGTCGTCGATGGCGCTGATGACCGGCACCGCGTCCGGCGTCACGTCGATCAGCCCGGCCCATTGCTGGACGACCTGCATGCCAGCGAACACCGGGAAGGCGGCCTTGAGCGCCGTCACCGCGGCGTCGTTGATGCCCGGCGCCGGGTCGGCATCGAGCGTCCGCACGTCCTCGAACGGGCTGCGGGCATCGAGCGCCCAGCGGTGGGGGGTGCGCGCCTCGGCCATGAAGCGCCCGTCCAGGCGGAGGCGCAGGCTGCGCCGGGTCGCCTTGGCCGCCGGCAGGAACTCGCGGAAGAAGCGCAGGGTGTCCGGCACCACCGGCACCACGTTGGCCGAGCCGTTGGCGATGGTGTAGCCGCCGTCCATGCGCTTGCGGTAGGCGAACTGGCTGGTCCAGGTCGAGACCTCAGGGCCGCCGGGGAGCGGCGCGGTGCGGAGGACGGAGGACCGCACCTTGAGCTGCGGCAGGCGCAGGCCGAGGCTGCCGCAGAACAGGCGCGACCAGGCGCCGCCCGCGAGCACCACGCCGTCGCAGGCGATGCGGCCATGCTCCGTCACCACGCCCACGACCCGCCCGCCCGCCATGTCGAGGCCGCGCACGGCGCAGTGGGTGAGGATGGTGGCGCCGAGGCGCTGCGCCGCGCGGGCGATGGCGGGACCGGCCTTCTGCGGCTCCGCCCGGCCGTCGTCGGCGGTGTACAGCCCGGCCCTGTAGGGGCGCGCGGCGCCGGGCAGCAGCGTGGCCAGCTCGTCGCCCTCGACCATGCGGGAGCCGATCTGATAGGGCTGCGCGCGTCCCAGCCAGGCTTCGTGATGCGCCCGGTCGGCGTCGGTCTCCCCGACATACAGCACGCCGCATTCGCGGAAGCCGGTCTCGGCGGCGACCGTGCGGTTCATCTCCTTCCACAGCCGCAGGCTCTCGATGATGAGCGGGATCTCCCGCTCGTCGCGCCCGGTCTTGCGGATCCAGCCCCAGTTGCGGCTCGACTGCTCGCCGACAAGCTCGCCCTTCTCGCACAGCGTCACGGCGACGCCGGCCTGGGCCAGCGCGAGCGCCGTGGAGATGCCGATGATGCCGCCGCCGATGACGACGATCCCGGTCCGCGTGGGCTGCCGGCCGTCAGCCTCGAACGGATCAATTTGCGGTCCCAAGGGTGTCTCCTAAACGGCTTGCGTGGGTTGCAGGATGGGGGTCGCCACGGGTGCGGCCAGGGCCAGGTCGTCCCGCACGCAGGCTTTCCAGTGGCCCTCGGCGACCTCCCGCAGGTCCGGCGCCGCGTCGGCGCAGCGCGGCTGCGCGTAGGGGCAGCGCGTGCGGAAGGTGCAGCCGGAGGGGGGCGCCACCGGGCTGGGCACGTCGCCGGCAAGCAGGATGCGCCGCTGCCGCGCCGCCGGGTCGATGGTGGGGACGGCGGAGAACAGCGCCTCCGTGTACGGATGGCGCGGACCCGTGAACAGGGCGGCGGTCTCCGCCAGCTCGACGATGCGGCCGAGGTACATCACCGCGACCCGGTCGGAGATGGTGCCGACCACGGCCAGGTCGTGCGCCACGAACAGGATGGTGAGGCCGAGCCGTTCCCGCAGGTCGAGCAGCAGGTTCACCACCTGCGCCTGCACCGACACGTCGAGCGCCGAGACCGGCTCGTCCGCCACCAGCAGCTCCGGCCCTGCCATGAGCGCGCGGGCGATGCCGATGCGCTGGCGCTGGCCGCCGGAGAACTCGTGCGGGTAGCGGTCGGCGGCGCCGGCGAACAGGCCCACGAGGTCCAGCGCCTGCTCGACGCGCACGCGCCGCTGGATGGGCGACAAGGCGGGTTCGTGCACCAGGAGCGGGGTGGACAGGATGCGCTCGACGCTCATGCGCGGGTTGAGGGAGCCGTAGGGGTCCTGAAACACCAGCTGCATGTGCCGGCGCACCGGGCGAAGCTCCCGGCGCGGCAAGTGGGTGATGTCGCGGCCCTGGAACTCGATGGTGCCCCGCGTCGGCTCCGTGAGCCGCATCAAGGTGCGGCCCACCGTGGTCTTGCCGGAGCCGGACTCGCCCACCAGCCCCAGCACCTCGCCGCGCCTGATGTCGAAGGAGACGCCGTCGAGCGCGCGAAGCTGCTCGCGCGGGCCGAACAGGCCGCGGCGCGGCAGCGGATACCATTTGCAGAGGTCGCGGACCCGGACGAGTGCCTCGGCCCGGACGAGAGGCTCGGCCCGGACGAGCGGCTCGGTCACGCCGCGATCTCCCGCCAGCGGGCGCAGCGCACCCGGTGGCCGGGGGCGCCCCACTCCAGCGCGGGCCGGGCGCGCTGGCACGGGTCGGGCCGGGCGTGGCCGCAGCGCGGGTGGAAGGTGCAGCCCGCCGGGCGCTGCCGCGGGTCGGGCACGTTGCCGGGAATGGCCACCAGGCGCCGCCCCGCGTTCAGCGCCGCGTCGAGCCGCGGCACGGAGCGCATCAGCCCGGCGGTGTACGGCATCATCGGCCGGCCCAGCAGCGCCGCCACCGGCGCGTCCTCCACCACCTGGCCGGCATACATCACCACCACGCGGTCGGCGATCTCCGCCACCACGCCCAGGTTGTGGGTGATGAAGATCACCGCCATGCCGGTCTCCTGCTGCAAGCGCCGCAGCAGGTCGAGGATCTGCGCCTGGATGGTCACGTCGAGCGCCGTTGTCGGCTCGTCCGCGATCAGGATGCGAGGGCGGCAGGCAAGTGCTATCGCGATCATGGCGCGCTGCCGCATGCCGCCGGACAGCTGGTGCGGGAAGGCCGAGGCGCGCCGCGCCGGCTCCGGGATGCCGACCTCCGCCAGGAGGTGCACGGCCCGCGCGGCGGCGGCGCGAGGGGACAGGCGTTCGTGGCGGATCAGGCCCTCGCTGATCTGGTCGCCCACCCGGTGCACGGGGTTGAGCGAGGCCATCGGCTCCTGGAAGATCATGCCCAAGGCGCGCCCGCGCAGGTCGGCCATCGCCCGCTCCGACAGCGCGAGCAGGTCGGTCTGCGTCCCGTCGGCGCCGCGCAGCATGGCGCGCCCGGCCACGCTGCAGCCCGGCCCGCTCTCCAGCAGCCGCATCAGCGCCAGGGCGGTGACGCTCTTGCCGGAACTCGACTCGCCCACGATGGCCAGCGTCTCCCCGGGATGCAGCGCGAAGGACACGTCCTCGATGGCGGGCACGCCGCCGAAGCGCACGGTGAGGCCGTCCACCCGGAGCAGGTCGTCCGTCATGCCGAGCGGTCCAGGCGCGGGTCGAGCGCATCGCGCAGCCCGTCGCCGATGAAGTTGAAGCTGGTGACGGCCAGCGTGATGACGGCGCCGGGCAGCAGCGCCAGCCAGGGGGCGCTCTCCAGGTACTCCTGCGCGTTGTTCAGCATGTTGCCCCAGCTCGCGGTCGGCGGCTGGATGCCGTAGCCGAGGTAGCTGATGTAGGACTCGGCGAGGATGGCGCGGGCGACGTTGAGCGTGGCCGCCACGATGATCGGCGCCATGATGTTGGGCAGCAGCTCCCGCAGCATGATGTATCCGTCGCTGGCGCCGATGGCCTCGGCGGCCACGGCGAAGTCGCGCTCGCGCAGCGCGATCACCTGGCCCTGCACCACGCGCGCCACCTCCATCCACGCGGTCAGCGCGATGATGAGGGTGATGGTGGGAAGGCTCGGGCTGATGAGGGCAGCGAGCGTCAGCAGCAGGAAGATGGAGGGGAAGCACAGCACGGCGTCCACCAGGCGCATCAGCGCCGTGCCGATCCAGCCGCGGTAGAAGCCGGCGAGCAGGCCCACGGCGACGCCGACCGCGGTGCTGATGCCCATGGCGATGAAGCCGACGGTGAGCGAGATGCGCCCGGCCATCAGCAGCCGCACCAGCAGGTCGCGCCCCAATTGGTCGCTGCCCAGCCAATGCGGCCCGGCGAGCGGCGCCTGGAAGCGGTGGCGCAGGTCGATGGTGAGCGGCCCGTAGGCGCTGAGCATCGGCCCCACGGCGCAGGCGGCGATCAGCAGCGCCACGACCGCCACCCCCGCGACCGCCAGACGGTGCCGCAGGAAACGCGACGTCGCCCGGGTGGAGCGCGCGGGCGGGAAGGGCGCGGCCGGGATGCCGGCGACGGCGCTGCTCACGCGAGGCGGATCCGGGGGTCGGCGGCGACATACAGCAGGTCCGCCACCAGGTTGCCGGCGAGGACCAGGATGGCCGAGAAGATCAGCAGCCCCATCACCACGGGATAATCCCGGTAACCAAGGGAATCGAGGAACAGGCGGCCCATGCCGGGCCAGGTGAACACCGTCTCCGTCACCAGCGCGCCGCTCAGCAGGGTCGGAAGTTGCAGCCCGGCGACCGTGATCATCGGCAGCAGCGCGTTTCGCAGGCTATGGTGCACGAGGACCTGGGTGCGGCGCAGGCCCTTGGCGCGGGCGGTACGGACGTAATCCTGGTTGACCACCTCCAGCATCGAGGCGCGCATGTAGCGGCTCCATGTCGCCACGGTGACGAGCGCCAGGACGATGCACGGCTCGATCAGATGGCGGGCGTAGTCGAGCAGCGAGCCGTCGCCCGCCGTCGCGATGTTGCCGGCCGGCAGCCAGGCGAGGCGGACGGAGAAGATGTAGATCATCACCAGCCCGAACCAGAAGGTCGGGATCGACAGCGCGATCATCGCGCCGATGGTCGCCGCGTAGTCCGCGAGCGAGTAGCGCCGGATCGCCCCCAGCACGCCGACCCAGGTGCCGAGGATCACCGCGAGCAGGGTGGAGCTGACCATCAGCTCCATCGTCGCTCCCAGGTGCGAGCCGATCACCCACAGCACCGGCTGGCTGTCGCGATACGACCGGCCCCAATCGCCGGCGAGCAGGCGGCGCAGCCACTGCACGTATTGCGCCGGCAAGGGCTGGTCCAACCCCATCTGGTGCGCGATCCGCTGCATCGCCTCCTGCGACATGCCGGGCGTCAGCGCGAACTGCGCCAACGGGCCGCCCGGCGCCAAGTGCAGCAGGGCGAAGCCGATCATCGAGACGAGCAGGAGCAGCAGGAGGCTTTGCCCAACCCGGTGCAGGACGAAGCGGGTCACGCCGGGTCGTCCATGCCCAAGCTATCCATGAAGCGTCATCGGCTCGCTCGGCGCGTTCCAGCGGTCGAAGCGGGCCAGGGCGAACGGTTCCAGCGGCAGGTCCACGGGCAGGTCCTGTGCCATGGCGGCGGCGATCTGGCCGGTGACGGGGCCGAGGCAGAAGCCGTGGCCGGAGAAGCCCATGGCGATGACCAGGCCCGAAGGCTCGGCGACCGATTGCAGCACCGGCAGCGCGTCGGGCGTCTGGTCGATCAGCCCGGCCCAGACCTCGTCGATGGGAGTGTCCAGCATGGCAGGGATCACGCCGCCGAACAGGCGGATGGCGTCGGCGACCCCGCGCGTCGGCGGGCGCACCCGCGGGCGGGTGCCATCCTCGATCTCGCCGCTCCATTCGGTGCTGCCGCCGGTGAAGCGGAACCGGCCCGTCACCTCCTGCCGCCCGGCGCAGTCGGCGTTGGCGACGCCGATCACCTGGTCGAGCATCGGTGCCGCCGGGACCGTGCGGACGGCCGTCACCAGGCGCACCTGCATCGGCACGGACAGGCCGAGCGGCTGCAGCAGCCGGTTGCCGAGCACGCCGGCCGCCAGGATGACGCGCCCGGCCGGGATGTGCCCGGCGCTGGTCGTCACGCCCGTGACCCGGCCATCCGCCGTGTCGATGGACAGCACGTCCTCGCCGAACCGGGTCTCGGCGCCGGCACGGACCGCCGCGTCCACGAAAGCCTGCACCGTCGCCTGCGGGTCGGCATGTCCGTCCGTGGGACAGTAGGAGGCGCCGAGCACCGCAGAGGACACCGCCGGGGCGAGCTCCGCCACCTGCTTCGCGTCGAGCAGCGACAGATCGAGGCTGGCCGCGCGCTGCTCCTCCACCATGCCGGCGAGGCGGGCCAGCTCCTCCGACGTGCGCGCGAGGCGGAGGTTGCCGCGCTTCCTGTAATGGGTGGGCGCGTCGAGCCGTTCGGCCAGGCTCTGCCACATCGACACGGCGCGCCGCGCCAGCGGCAGTTCGGCCGGGTGACGCCCGGATTGCCGCACGCCGGCCAGCGTCCACCCGGACGCCATGGCCGCGGGGCCGTAACGGTCGATCAGGATCACCTTGAGGCCGCTCGTCGCGAGTTCGTAGGCGGAGGCGGCGCCGCTGATCCCTGCACCGACCACCACGACATCCGTCATCCGCGATTTCCCCCCCGTGACGAGCGAACGCATTCAAGAACCATGCCGGCAGCGCCAGCAGGGCCGAGCCGCTTTAGAATGAGGCTTCCAGGCGGCAGTTGACCAGCATTTCGGCAACGTTGGCCGTTCCGGGCAGCAGCAGGGCCATCGCAATGAGGGCAGCGACGTCGGCGGGGCTGGTCATGCTTTCCTTCGGAACCATGGTGACGCCGGCCGTCATGTCCGTCGCGACGAAGCCCGGACAGATCGCGGTGGCGCGCACGCCGTCGTCCCACCCCTCGCGGCGCACGGCGTGGGTGAGCGCCACGAGGGCGAACTTGCTCATCGCGTAGCCGACGTTGGCGTTGGCCACGCGCTTGCCCGACAGCGAGGAGACGTTGACGACCCGGCCGTCGCCCCCCTGCCGCAGCGCCGGCAGCAGGAGGCGGATCAGCCGCAGCGGCGCCTTGACGTTGACCAGCCACATCGCGTCGAGCGCGTCCTCCCCCGCATCCGCCAGGGTGGCGCCGGGCAGGGACACGCCGGCGGCATTGACCAGGCCGTGCAGCGCGCCGAACCGGGCGAGGGTCGCGTCCCGCCAGCCCTGCGCGCTCTCCAGGCTCTCGGCGTCGTAGCGGTGCACGAGCAGCCGGTCGGACGGCGTGAGGCTGGACGTGCGGACGCCGGCGGACACGCGGAAGCCGTCGGCGAGCAGCCGCTCCACCACCGCCCGCCCGATGCCGCGCGCGGCGCCGGACACCATGACCACGCGGTCGGTCGGGTCAAGCATCAGGCGAGGTCCGAGGGCATGCCGTCGTCCTCCGCGGCCAGCGCGCCCTCATAGCCCTCCAGCCACTTGGCATGCTCGTCCGTGCCCTGCGGGTATGGGTTCGACGTGGTGCCCGCTGTGTTGGCCGCCGCATGCCTGCCTTCCGCCATGGGGTCCGCCCGGTCTGGTCCGCTCATCGCTTGCTCCCGCTGCTGGATGCCCCGGGTCCGGTCCCGCCGTGGACCGGACGGGGGCGAGGTGGTGCTGCCGAACCGGATTTCGTAGATTTGGGCATCAAGGGATCAGAACGGTGCTGCCGGTCGTCTTGCGCGCTTCCAGCGCACGATGCGCCTCGGCGGCGTCTTTCAGCGCGAAGGTCTGGTTGACCTTGATCTGCACCGCGCCGGCCATCACCACCTGCATCAGGTCCTGCGCCGACCGGTCGAGGTCGGCTTTCGAGGCGGTGTAGGTGGCCAGCGTGGGCCGGGTCAGGAACAGGCTGCCCTTGGCGCCGAGCACGGCGAGCTCGAACGGCGGCACCGGGCCGGACGAATTGCCGAAGCTGACCATCAGGCCGAGGGGCGCCAGGCAATCCAGGCTGGCGGTGAACGTGTCCTTGCCGACGCTGTCATAGACGACTGGCACCATCGCCCCGCCCGTGATGCCCTTGATCTCCGAGGCCAGCTTCTCGTAGCCGACGATCACGTGCGTGGCGCCGTGCTCCTTCGCGATGCGCGCCTTTTCGTCGGTCGAGACGACGCCGATGACCGTGGCGCCGAGATGCTTGGCCCATTGGCACATGATCAGCCCGACGCCGCCCGCCGCGGCGTGGATCAGCACGGTGTCGCCGCGCTTCACAGGATAGGTCCGGCGCAGGAGGTATTGCGCCGTCATGCCTTGCAGCATCATGGCCGCCGCCGTCTGGTCGCTGATGCCCTCCGGCACGCGGACCACCCGGTCGGCGGAGATGACCCGGTCGGTGGAGTAGGCCCCGATGGGGCCGGCGGCGTACGCGACGCGGTCGCCGACCGCCAGGCTGGTCACGTCCGAGCCGACCGCCTGCACGACCCCGGCCGCCTCCATGCCCAGGGTGGCCGGCAGCGACGGCGCCTTGTACAGGCCGTTCCTGAAATAGACGTCGATGTAGTTCAGGCCGATTGCGGTGTGGTGGACGAGCACTTCGGCGGGACCCGGCTCAGGCGTCGGCACATCGTCCCACTGCATTGCGTCCGGCCCGCCATAGGCGTGAATACGGATTGCGTGCGACATCATTCCATCTCCTGAGTGCGCCGCGACCGACGGCGTATCATGCGGGTCGGGTTTCGAGTTGGAGCAGATAACGCTTCGTGTCTAGGTCCTGCCCTCCGGAGTAGCCGCCCAGCCCTCGGGCCGCGACCGCCCGGTGGCAGGGGATGATGATGGGAATCGGGTTGCACCGGCTTGCCTGGGCCACAGAGCCGGGCCCGCCGCCGATCCTGTGCGCCACGGCCGCGTACGTCCATGTCTGTCCGCATGGAATCGACAGGAGAGCGGCCCAAACCCTCTGCTGGTAGGCGGAGCCGGCGGGCCGGATCGGCAGGTCGAACGCCCGTCGCTCGCCATCGAGGTAGTCGTGCATCTGCTCGCGGGCTTGCCGAAGCAGCCGGGTCTCCTCCTGGTCGCGCCCCCATCCCCAATCGACGGCGACGATGGCGCCGTCATCCTCCGAGAACGTGAGGGCGCCGAAGGGGGCATGGATGGACAGTTGCGGCAATCGGAGCCTCGTCAGCGGGGCCGCCATCTCCGCGGTGCACGCAGTCAGGCGCTGGGCCATGTGGCGGCAGGAATTTCATCATGCTAGGCCACGTCTGGCGCCTTGTCGCGCCAAGCCGACGGTTCCGGTGGCGCCGGGCATGGGAGATCGATGTCCTTGAACGGCAAGGCGCCCGGCGCCCTCATGGACGGCGTTCCACGTGAAACAGCAGAGCGGCTGGAGCAGTTCGTCGCCCTGCTGCAGAAATGGACGAAGTCGATCAACCTCGTCTCGCAAGGGGATCGCGACCTCATATGGCCGCGCCACGTCCTGGACAGCCTGAGGTTCATCCCCCTCATCCCCGCGGGCGCCGCTCGCGGCTTGGACCTCGGCTCGGGGGCGGGGTTCCCCGGCCTCGTCGTGGCGCTGGTGTCGGGACTCCCGTTCGACCTCGTCGAAGCCGACCAGCGCAAAGCCGCTTTCCTTAGGGAGGCCCAGCGTGTAACCGGTGCTCCGGTCCAAGTGCATTGCACACGCATCGAGGAGCTGTCGCTGCCCCGCGCCCCGCTGATCACGGCCCGTGCCCTCGCGCCGCTCGCAACCCTCATGGCCCATGCCGACCGCCTGTTGGCCCCTGGCGGCACCGCCCTGCTTGCGAAGGGCGCGCGTGTCGAGGACGAGATCGCAAACGCGGAGAAACACTGGCGCATGCACATCAGGCGGTTCGACCACCCCAGCGACTCCGGCTCGACGATCCTGGCCGTCACCGACCTGGCCCATGCTTGAGTCGCCCTCCATCGAGGCTGGCGCCACGCCGCCCGCCCCCATCCGTCCCCGCATCCTGGCGATTGCGAACCAGAAGGGCGGCGTTGGCAAGACGACGACGGCGATCAACCTCGCAACGGCGCTCGCGACCGCCGGGGAGAGCGTCCTGCTGGTCGATCTCGACCCGCAGGGCAACGCATCGACCGGCCTCGGCGTCGGTCAGTCGCGGCGGGAACGCGGCACCTACACGGCGCTGATCGGCCAGGACAGCATCGCCGCCACCGCGATTGCGACCGACGTGCCCAACCTCTCCATCCTGCCGGCCGACGCCGAGCTGGCGGCGGCCGAGCTTGAGCTGTCCACATTGGACCAGCGCGAGTACCGGCTCCGCCAGGCGCTCACCGCCGCCTCGGGGCGCCACAGCTTCATCCTGATCGACTGCCCGCCCAGCTTCGGCCTGCTCACCATCAACGGCCTGGTCGCCGCGGACGCGGTCCTGGTGCCCCTGCAATGCGAGTTCTTCGCCTTGGAGGGCATCAGCCAGCTCGTGCGCACCATCGAACGCATCCAGCAGCACCTCAACCCCCGGCTCGCCCTCCAGGGTATCGTGCTCACGATGTTCGATAAGCGGAACAACCTGTCGGAGCTTGTCGCCGCGGACGTGCGCAGCTTCTTCGGCCCGCTCGTCTATCAGACGGTGATCCCGCGCAACGTGCGGGTGTCCGAGGCGCCGAGCCATGGCAAGCCCGTCATGCTCTACGACCTCCGCTCGCCCGGCGCCCAAGCCTATCTCCGCCTCGCCGTCGAGGTGATGCGGCGGGAGCGCCGGGGGACATGACGGAGCGCGACACCTCTCCCCGCCTCGGCCGGGGCTTGGCGGCGCTGTTCGGGGATGCGCAGCACAGCGCCGCGTCGGACGCAGCGCCGCGCGCCACCCTGCCCCTCGCCTCGCTGGAGCCAGGGCCGTTCCAGCCCCGAGTCAACATGGACCCGGGCCGGCTGGAGGAGCTGGCCGCCTCGATCAAGCAGCAGGGCGTCCTGCAGCCGATCCTGGCGCGTCCGCATCCGGCGGCGCCGGGGCGCTACCAGATCATCGCCGGGGAGCGGCGGTGGCGGGCCGCCCAGGCGGCGGGGCTGCAAGAGGCCCCGGTCCTCATCCGCACGCTGTCCGATGCCGACGCCATGGCGGCGTCCCTGGTGGAGAACCTGCAACGCCAGGACCTTGATCCCATCGAGGAGGCGCAGGGATACAAGCGGCTGATGCACGAGTTCGGCCTCACCCAGGACCAACTGGGCGGCCTGGTCGGCAAGTCCCGCAGCCACGTCGCCAACACGGTGCGCCTGCTGAGCCTGCCGGGCGGCGTCCAGGCGCATGTGCAATCCGGCGCGCTCTCGGCCGGGCATGCCCGCGCGCTGCTGGGCCACCCGGCGCCGGAGGCGGCGGCGCGCGCCGTGATGGCCCGCGGGCTGAACGTCCGGCAGACCGAGGCGCTCAGCCAGCGCACCCTGCGCACGCCGCCCGCGGCCGAGCCGGGTCCGCCGCGGGACCGGGAGATCGTCTCGCTGGAGCGCGACCTCGCGGCCCGGCTCGGCCTCACGGTGCGGATCGACTTCGACGGCGCCGGCGGAAGCGTCCGCATCCACTACCGGACGCTAGACCAGCTCGACGGCATCCTGGCGCTGCTCCGGCGCGAGTAGGGCGTATAAGCGAAGCGCCATACGCCGATGGGCGGCGCTGCGTGGCGGCGGAAGGCGCTGACGCTTTTCCGCCCTACGGGCTAGCCCCTGTTGCGCGCCGCCTCCCCCTGTCGCGCCAGGGCCAGCAGCATCCGCCGCACCAGCAGCCCGTCCAACGCCCCGGTCTGCTTGCAGGCCAGCTCGACCCGGCGCACCTCCTCCATCGCCTGCATCAGCCGGCGCGCGCTCCACAACGGGAGCGCCTGGGTGAACGCCGCCACCCGCTTGAAGAACAGCGGCGGCCGCAACGCCCGCACGGCGTCCGCCGCCGAAAGCCCCGCTGCCATGTGCCCCCGCGCCACGTGCAGCTTGCCGAGATGCGCCAGAACGCCCCGGGTGAACGCCACGGGCGCCATGCCCTCGGCCAGCGTGCGCTCGATGGAGATATCGGTGAGCGCCAGGTCCCCCGCCATCGCCGCATACACGGCGTCGTCGAACGACGCGGCGGCCAAGTCGCCCACGCAGGCGCGCACCGCCTCAAGGTCGAGGCGCCGTTCCGCGCCGGCATACAGGATCAGCTTCTCCACCTCGCCCCGGGTCGATCCGCGGTCGCTGCCCACATGGTCCGTGAGCCAGCGCAGCGCCTCCGCATCCAGCCGCACGCCCGCCGCCGCCAGCCCGCCCTCAATGGCGTCCTGCAACGCGCGGCCCTCTTCCGGGTAGCAGGCGATGGACGCGCCGTTCGCAACCGCCTCGACGAGTTGCCGCAGCTTGGAGCGGCTCGGCAACGCGGCCGACTCCAGCACGGTCAGGCTGTCTCCGGCGGTCTCCGCCACCTGCTTCACCAGGGCGGCCAGGCCGTCGCCGGCGTCGCGGACCCGGATCACCCGCCGCCCGCCCATCATGGAGATCGCCGTCGCCTCCTCCAGGAGCCTCGAATGGTCCTCCCGCGACAGCCAGGCGACGCGGAACGGGTCGTCGCGCTGCCCGACCACGGCCTGCGTCAGCGCGTCGGCGCGGTGGCGCACCATCCCCTCGTCCTCGCCGTGCAGCAGCACGACCCGCGCGGCGCCGGGGTCCCGCAGAAAGGCTGCGATCCGCCGGGCCTCAAGCTTCACGCCGTCTTGGCCCGGCGCAGGAAGAACGCGCCCACCTGCACCGCGATCTGGTCCGCGAGCGCCGAGGCGACGCGCCGGATCGCCGTCTCGCTTTCCAGGTCGGCCGCGAAGAACTGCTGGTTGAGGATGTTGTAGCCGTCGAGGATCCGGCTGCTGCCCTGCGTCAGCACGGTGCGTTCCAGCGACAGCGTCCTCAAGGTCCATGGCGCCGACCCGACCAGGCGCACGCGGGAGGACGAGCTGTCGCGCTGGATCGCAATCGCTTCGGCGCTGACCGCGATGCTGGCGATCAGCTCGTAGCGTTTCGCCGTCCCGGTCCCGCTGCCCTCGAACCGCTGCTGCAACGCCTGCCGCAGCAGTTGGCCCTGCCGGTCGGCATAGACGGGGACATAGATCGCCGCCATCTCTGCCGAGGCCGGGCCGGGCGCCCCGGACTCCGCCGGCGCATACAGCGGACGGAACCCGCATCCGGCCAGCGCCGCCCCGCCGCCCAGCAACACGGCCCGCCGCGCCACGCGCCCACCGCCCGGCATCCCTAACCCGCCACCACGAAGTTGACGATCCGGTCCGGCACATGGATGCGCTTCACGACCCGGCGTCCCTCCAGCGCACGCGCGACGTTCGGGTCCGCCTCCGCCGCCGCAAAGGCCGCCGCCGCGTCCGCGCCCGGCGGCAACGCGACCGTCGCGCGCAGCTTGCCCATCACCTGCACCGCCAGCGTGACCGCCTGCACCGCGAGCAGGTCCGGGTCCGCCTCCGGCCACGGCAGGTCGCACACCAGGGCCTGGCGTCCAGGGCTGAGCATCCACCCGATCTCCTCCGCCAGATGCGGCGCCATGGGCGCAAGCAGCCGGGCCATGGTCGCGACGGCCTCATGCCGCGCCCAGGCCAGGCCATCCTCCACGCCGGCGCGTTCCGCCTCGCCAAGCGCCGACGCAAGCTCGTACAGCCGCGCGACCGCGAGGTTGAGGGCGAAGGTGTCCAGCGCCTCCGTCACCGCCGCGATGGTGCGGTGGGTGGCGCGGCGCAGCGCCGTTGCGGCCTCGCCCATCCCGTCCGGCATCGACGCGGGGCACGGCACCCTCGCCACGCCCGCCGCCAGCCGGTGCGCCCGCTGGATGAAGCGCGACGCGCCGGCGACCCCGCTCTCGGTCCACTCGATGTCCCGGTCCGGCGGGTTGTCCGACAGGATGAACCAGCGGGCGGTGTCGGCGCCGAAGCGCGCGATGATGGCGGCGGGATCGACCGTGTTGCGCTTCGACTTCGACATCGCCTCGATCCGCCCCACCGTCACCGGCTCCTGCGTCTCGAGGTGCCGGGCGGTGCCGTCGGGCTGGCGGTCCACCTCCTCCGGATACAGCCAGCGCCCGTCGGCGCCCTTGTAGCTTTCATGCGTGACCATGCCCTGGGTGAACAGCCCGGCGAACGGCTCCGTCACGCCGACATGGCCCGTCGCCTGCATCGCCCGCACGAAGAAGCGGGAATACAGCAGATGCAGGATCGCATGCTCGATGCCCCCGATGTACTGGTCCACCGGCAGCCAATGGTCCGCCGCCGCCCGCACCACCGGCACGGCGGCGCCGGGGCTGCAGAAGCGGGCGAAGTACCAGGAGCTGTCCACGAAGGTGTCGCAGGTGTCGGTCTCCCGCCGCGCCGCAGCGCCGCAGCGCGGGCAGGCCACGTGCTTCCACGTCGGATGGTGGTCGAGCGGGTTGCCCGGCCGGTCGAAGCGCACGTCCTCCGGCAGCCGCACCGGCAGGTCCGCGTCCGGCACCGGCACCACGCCGCAGGCGCCGCAATGGATCACCGGGATCGGGCAACCCCAATACCGCTGCCGGCTCACGCCCCAATCCCGCATCCGCCAGTTCACCACGCCGGCCCCGGCCCCGGCCCGCTCCAGCGCCTCGATGGCCGTACGCCGGGCGGCCGTGGTGTCGAGGCCGTCCAGGACGCCCGAGTTGATCATCAGCCCGGGCCCGTCATAGGCGGCGGCACCCACGGCGAAGCCCTCCGCCGCCTCGCCCGGCGGCAGCACGACGGCGGGCGCCGCCAGGCCGTACTTGCGGGCGAAGTCGAGGTCCCGCTGGTCGCCGGCGGGGCAGCCGAAGATCGCGCCCGTCCCGTACTCCATCAGCACGAAGTTCGCGATCCACACCGGGAAGCTGGCACCCGGCATCAAGGGATGCCCGACGCGCAGGCCGGTATCGAAGCCCTGCTTCTCCGCCGATTCGATCACTGCCTCGCTGGTGCCCATGCTGCGGCACTGCGCCACGAAGGCCGCCGCCGCCGGGTCGCGCGCCGCGACGGCGGCCGAGACCGGATGCTCCGGCGCCAGCGCCACGAACGACATGCCGAACAGCGTGTCCGGCCGGGTGGTGAACACATCGATCTCCGCAGGCGTCCCGATGCCGGGCGAGGCGGTCAGGGGAAAGCGCACCCGCGCGCCCTCGCTGCGTCCGATCCAGCGGGCCTGCATGGTCCGCACCCGCTCCGGCCAGCGGTCCATCCCGTCGAGCGCCGCCAGCAGGTCCGGGGCGTACTGGGTGATGCGCAGGAACCATTGGGAAAGCTGCCGCTTCTCCACCACGGCACCGGACCGCCAGCCGCGGCCGTCGATCACCTGCTCGTTGGCCAGCACGGTGCCGTCCACCGGGTCCCAGTTGACCCAGCTCTCCTTGCGCTCCACCAGCCCGGCCTGCATGAAGTCCAGGAACAGCTTCTGCTGGTGCCCGTAGTACTCCGGGTCGCAGGTCGCGAACTCGCGCGTCCAATCGATGGAGAGGCCCATGCGCTTCAGCTCGGTGCGCATCGCCTCGATGTTGGCGCGCGTCCATTCGGCCGGGTGCACGCCGCGCTCCCGCGCCGCGTTCTCCGCCGGCAGGCCGAAGGCGTCCCAGCCCATCGGGTGCAGCACGGAACAGCCCCGCGCGCGCTTGTAGCGGGCCACCACGTCGCCCAGCGTGTAGTTGCGCACGTGGCCCATGTGGATCTTCCCGCTGGGATACGGAAACATCTCCAACACATAGTATTTCGGGCGGCCGTCGGTGGGCACGTCCGCCACGCGGAAGCACCCGGCCGCGTCCCACGCCTGCTGCCAACGCGGCTCGGCGGTGCGGAAGTCGTAGCTTGGCCCGTCCGTCGCGGCCGTGGTGGGCACATCAGTCATGCGGGGCGCAGCCTATGTTCGACACCTGCGGATATCCTCCAGGCCGGGCGATGAGGCGATGGCCGGCGCGTCAGGACCCGGCCACTTGCGACCGCAACTCCCGCGCCCGGGCCAGCACCTTGTTCTCGATCTCGCTCGTGGTTGTGGGGCTGACGGGCTGATCGACCCATTGGCCGCCTTGCGCCACCTGCCGGAAGATCGAGACCCTGACGCCATCGGCGCGGAGCTGCCGCCCGAGGATGTACGCCGTCGCCTTGAACCGTTCGTTGCCGCTGGTCGGCGGCTGGTACCAATCGGTGATGATGACCCCGCCGAACGGGTCCGCCGACGCCAGCGGCATGAACGCCAGCGTGTCCAGCGCCCCGCGCCACAGATAGGCGTTGACGCCCAGCGCTCCGCCCTCCTGCGCCTGGGCCGAGCCGGCCGCACCCTTGCCGATGCCGATGGCCAGGCCCTGGTCGCCGAACAGCTTGCCCTGCTCCCCGCCCTTGGTGCGGTAGTCCTGGTACTCGTCGTCCGCCACCCCGCGCAGCTTCGCCGGGCCGCAGGCGGCCAGGCCCAGAAGGGCGATCAGAAAGAGAACCGTTGGCGTGCGGTGCGACATGAGGAACCTAACCGAAAACGGCGCCGGAAGCGCCGGGTCGTGTCATAGCGCGGTCATGCCGCAGCGCCAAGCCGAAGCATGGGCCGCTCCAAGCAAAAGGGGCGGTGGTTGCCCACCGCCCCTCCCACCCGATTGCTTCCGTGGTTTACCAGCTGAAGCCCGTGCCGACCGCAAAGACCTGCGACGTGATCTTGTTGCTGTAGGGGTTGCCGCCCGGCGACGCCGCGTTGACGCCCTGGCCGGTGATGAAGTTATAGCCGTTCTGCTTCCGCTCGCCATACAGGTAGGAGGCAAACAGCGAGAGGCCCGGCGCCAGGGAGTAGGTGGCACCCGCAGCGATACCCTGCTCCTTGCGCTGGCGGCCGAAGTAGGCGTTGCCGACATCGCCTGCGGACTTCTCATAGAGATAGTGCGCACCAAAGACGAGCGGCCCAGCCGTATAGGAAGCGCCGATGAGCAACGCCTCGCCGTCCGGCAATCCCTTCGGGACCAACCCACCGACCGCGCCGTTGTAACGACCGAACTGATACTTGCCGCCGACGCTGAGGCCGCCAAAGGTCATGGCGAGGCGGAAGTCGCCGATATTCGAGCCATCATAGTTGGGCCGGCTCCCTCCGGTAGCCAGCGGGTTGTTGGTGAACGGCGTGCCGGAGTTGTCGAGCACGTGCCCGCCGCCGATGTAGCCGGCGGTCGCCGCGATGCCGAAGGCGCCGAAGGTGCCGCGGTAGCGCAG
The DNA here is from genome assembly GCA_964252005.1 of uncultured Acetobacteraceae bacterium. Taxonomy (GTDB): domain Bacteria; phylum Pseudomonadota; class Alphaproteobacteria; order Acetobacterales; family Acetobacteraceae; genus CAHJXG01. The sequence continues at coordinate 28,025 of CAXULX010000032.1, forward strand.
CAACGCGTCCACCGTGTTCTTGCGGCGGGCACTCTCAGAGCCAACTGGCGAAGAGGACAGACGGTCGCAGCCCGGGCCGGCCACGTTCTGGCCGTTGGCGCCGGCTGCAGTGGTGAACGATCCGTTCGAGTTCACGAAGTTGGTGCCGACTGGGCTCGCGCCGTTGCAGGAGTCGCTGAGGTTGACGTTGCCGGTGTTCGGCTCGAACGAGACGCCGAAGTCGAAACCGTAAAGCTGCGGCGACAGATAGATCGCCTTTGTCGTCGTGTAATAGCTGCCGTTGTCGGCAAACGGCCAGGTGAGCTGAGTGTTCTGCGCCGACATCGAGCCAACGTCGCCGTTGAAGCCGCCGTCGTTGAAGTTCTCGAAGTTGCCGGTCATGTAGAGGCTGCTCGGCTGGTCGGTCGAGCCGAGGCGGATGGTGCCGAGCTGGTCGGTGCCGATGTAGCCCCACTCACGACGGAAGTATAGGGCGGCCCGGGCGCGGTTCTGCCCGGAGACGCTGCCGAACGCGCCGCCGCCGGCTGCGGAATACTGGTCCTGCCGGATTTCAAGGCTGGCGCCATACTTCAGGCCATTCGCGGATACGCCGTCGAAGCCCGGGAACAAGCGCGCATAGTTGCCGAACATGTAGCTCGACTGCTTGTTGGTGCCGGTGGAGTTGGTGCCGAAGCCCTGGCCGGCGGCGTTCACCGTCCCGGTCGGCGTGCCAGCCGCGTTGTTGTTCGCGTCGCGGTCAGAGATGATACCGCCGTAGAACCGGAACCGGCCGTTCAGTCGGACCGTCACTGTGCCCGGCGTCGGGCTGGCCGTTTGGGCGTCCGCCACGGCGGCCGCTCCCATCGAGGCGCCCAGTGCGGCCACGGTGGCCAGCAGGAGCTTACGCATTCAACTTCTCCCCAAAACGCCGATCACCGGCAGACATTCACAGCCCCGCCCGACACCCGCCCCGTGACCACCGAAGCGGGTCAGGGGCGAAGGCGGCGAAACCTGCGCATACTATTGCCGGGCTGGTCGTTTGTCGCAATTGCTGAGATGCAAGACTTATGGCAACCGCGAAACACTGTGGCCGTTGAGCCACAATCACCGCCATCGCCATCCGGCAGCAGCGCCCCGATGGCCCCCGCCCCGCCGCACCAGCGGGGCAGGCGGCGCGCCTGCAAGCCGTCCACGCCGCCCAGCGCCAGGACGCCCGCCCGCCCGCCACGGCGCGCCGATGCGGCCCAGCGCACGACGCCCAGCGCTGGGGCGCCGGCATGGCTCCGGGTGGGGAACACGGGCGACAGGAACACCGCGTCCGCCCCCGCCCGCCAAGCCCGGCGCAGTTCGAGGGCCGAATGGGCGGAACTGGTCACCAGCGCATCCGGCCGGCGCCACCGTGCTCCCCAACCGCCCTGGACCCGCCCCTCCCGCGCACGGCCGCCGCGCAGGTGCACGCCGGCGCCCGTCGCCGCCGCCAGCCGCGCGTCGCCGGCCACCACGAACGGGATCGCCAGCCCGCGGCAGAGCCGGGCCAAGGTCCGGGCCAGCGCGCCGCGGTCCGCCACCCCGTCATGCCGGAACACCACGCCGCACAGCCGCCGGGGCAAGGCCGTGATCGCGCCGCGCGGGTCGGCCAGGCGCGCGGCGTCGGTGAACAGCCAGAGCACCGGCACATGGCTGGCCTGCCCGCCCATGCGGCGGCGCCGCGCCTTGACCCCGCGCGCCCATGCGACAAGCCTATGGTCCATGAATGTCCCTACGCCCCCCTCCGGCTCCAGCGTGCCATCCGATGTGGTATCCAATGTGCCATCTGATGTGGCTGGGCGCCTGCGCCAAATCCAGGCCCGCATCGCCGAGGCGGCGGCGAGGGCCGGGCGCCCCGCCGGCTCCGTCACGCTGGTGGCGGTGTCCAAGACGCACCCCGCCGAGGTGGTGCGACACGCGGTCGAGGCCGGGCAGACCGTTTTCGGCGAGAACCGCGTGCAAGAGGCGGCGGCCAAGTTCCCGGACCTCCGCGCCAGCGTGCCCGCGATCACCGTGCACCTGATCGGCGGCCTGCAGACCAACAAGGCCCGCGACGCGGTGCGCGTGGCGGACGTGATCGAGAGCCTGGACCGCCCCCGCCTCGCGGACGCGCTGGCCGAGGCCGCCGACAAGCAGGGGCGCCTGCCCCGGCTGCTCGTCCAGGTGAACGTCGGCGACGAGCCGCAAAAGGCCGGCGTGCCCCGGGCCGAGGCCGACGCCTTCATCCGGGACTGCCGCGCCCGCTTCGGCGACGCGCTCATGGGGCTGATGTGCATCCCGCCCGCGGAGGGCGATCCCGCGCCGCACTTCGCCTGGCTTGCCGCCTGCGCGGCGCAGCACGGGCTGCCCGTGGTGTCCATGGGGATGTCGGGCGATTTCGAGTGCGCGATTGCCCACGGCGCCACCCACGTCCGGGTCGGCAGCGCCATCTTCGGCGCACGGCCCGCGCCGCCGGGGACGGGTGGCCCCTGAACGGCTGCGCGGCCGGTTGATCCCAAGATCAGCCCGATGTCCCCCGCCACTTCGGCGCGCCGACGTCTCCCCTGGGCTAGCCTGCCCTTTGCAGCCCGATGGGCGTGTGCCATGGTCCCGACATAATCAGTGCTACGGCGCCGGTCGGCGCTGGTCTCGCGATTGATGGATATCGAATGACCCTGCAGCGCCGCGTCGCAGCCGTGCCCTTCGGACCGGGCCTGTGAGCCTGGCCGTCGAAACCCTCCCCAGCGTCGCCCGCCGCCCGTTGCGCGCCGCCGCGCTGCTGGCCGTGCTGGGCGTCGTCTATGGCGACATCGGCACCAGCCCGCTTTATGCGCTGAAGGCCAGCCTGGTCCATTTCAGCGGAGTGGGCGTCACCCGCCCCGAAATCCTCGGCGTGCTCTCGCTGATCTTCTGGGCGCTGATCCTGATCGTGACGGTGAAGTACGTCTTCCTGGTCATGCGCGCCGACAACCACGGCGAGGGCGGCATCCTGGCGCTCATGGCCCTGGCGCAGCGCGGGACGACCGGCACCGTCATGCGGGCGGCGCTGGGCCTGATCGGGGTGGGCGGCGCCTGCCTGTTCTTCGGCGACGGGGCGATCACCCCCGCCATCTCCGTCCTGTCGGCGGTCGAGGGGCTGCAGGTCGTGTCGCCCGCCTTCAAGAGCGTCGTCCTGCCGCTGTCGATCGTGATCATCGTGGCGCTGTTCGCGGTGCAGGTGCGCGGCACGGCCAGCATCGGCCGGGCGTTCGGCCCGGTGATGGCGGTCTGGTTCGTCGTGCTCGCGGCCATGGGCCTGTTCCAGATCGCCCGCAACCCCGACGTGCTCATGGCGGTGTCGCCGCACTACGCGGTCGTGGTCTGCCTCAACCATGGCTGGCTCGCCTTCGTCACCCTCGGCTCCGTCGTGCTGGCCGTGACCGGGGCGGAGGCGCTGTATGCCGACATGGGCCATTTCGGCGCGCAGCCGATCCGGCTGGCTTGGGTGTTCTTCGTGCTGCCCTGCCTCGTGCTCAACTACTTCGGCCAGGGCGCCCTGGTGATCGCCGACCCGTCCGCGCTCGAGAACCCGTTCTACCTTATGGCGCCCGAGAGCCTGCGCCTGCCGCTCGTGGCGCTCGCCACCGCCGCGACGGTGATCGCGAGCCAGGCCCTGATCTCCGGCGCGTTCTCCGTCGCCCGGCAGTGCATGCAGATGTCGTTCCTGCCGCGCATGGCGGTCCTGCACACCAGCCACTCGGAGGAGGGGCAGATCTACGTGCCCCAGGTCAACACGGCGCTCCTGGTCGGCGTGCTGATCCTGGTGCTCGCCTTCCGCAGCAGCGACGCCCTGGCCTCCGCCTACGGCATCGCCGTCACCGGCACGTTCCTGTGCACCTGCGTGCTGGCGATGGTGGCGTTCCGCCGGCAGTTCGGCTGGCCGCGCGTCCTCGCCGCCGGGGTGTTCGGCTTCTTCTTCGCGGTCGATCTCGTGTTCTTCGCGGCCAACGCGCTGAAGATCCCGGAGGGCGGCTGGGTCCCCTTGCTGCTCGGCATCGGGCTGATGGCGATGATGACCTCCTGGAACCGCGGCCGGGAGCTGATGCTGGCACGCTGGAAGCAGGACAGCCTGCCGCTCGCCTCGTTCCTGACGCGGCTGCCGCAGTCCCGCACGGTCCGGGTTCCGGGCATGGCGGTGTTCCTGACCGGCAACCCCGACTACGTGCCGGCCGCGCTGCTCCATAACCTCAAGCACAACAAGGTGCTGCACGAGCACGTCCTGTTCGTGACCGTGCAGAACATGGACATGCCGCAGGCGCCGGCCGACACGCGGATCGAGGTGTCGGACCTGGCGCCCAACGTGCACCGGGTCGTGCTGCGCTACGGCTTCATGGAAAGCCCCAACATCCCCCGCGGGCTGGAGGAACTCAGCGCGCACGGCGTGGCCTACAACCCCATGCAGGCCAGCTTCTTCCTGGGCCGCGAGGTCCTGGTGCGCGCCATGGTGCCGAAGCTGCCGGCCTGGCGGCTGTTCCTGTTCCTGTTCATGGCGCGCAACGCCGTGCCGGCGACCGAGTTCTTCCGCATCCCAAGCGACCGGGTGGTCGAGCTGGGCGTCCGGGTCGCGATCTAGGCGCCGGCCGGCGCATCACGGCGCAACGGAGTGCAATGCGGGACGTTTTGCTATATGGTACGATCTTTGGGATACGACCTTCGGGATGCGCCCTTTGGACACGCCGGCTCCCGTCCATGCATTCAAGGCGAGGTGATGGCAAAGCTGACCATGGTGCTGGCCAAGGGACCCGGTCGTCCCGATGGCGACATTAACGACCGGCTCATCGTCCGGCTCGCCCTCAACCAGCAGGGTCAGATCGACCCGTCCGCTCATGCGAACGACCCGATTCCCTGGCTCGCCATCCACCGGCGGCCCGGCATGGACGACCGGCATTCCGAGCTGATCCGACTGGACGAGGGCTGGGCCTTGCAGAGCATGGCCAGCGAGGACGACCCGCTCTGGACGTTCGAGGGATTCGTGTTCCGGCCAGGCGACCTGGTGCGCCTGGGCCGCCCCGACGGCCAGGGCCTGCTGTTCCGCATCGTGGCGAGCACGCCGGACTAAGCCGGCGTTTATCGTAGGGCGGATAAGCGGAGCGCCATCCGCCTCCCGTTGGCGCATGGCGCTTTGCTTATGCGCCCTACACGTACGGCTTGGCCCAGTATGCTGGTCAGTCCGCCGCGAGGTGCTGGGGCGGCGCGTCCATCTTCTCCAGCGTGACCGGGATCGACTTGGCGGCCGGGGTGTCCGCGCCCTCCGCATGGTGCCAGACGGGGATCAGCGGGTTGGCCTCGGGGTAGTAGGCGCTCATGCAGCCCTCCGGGATGTCGTACGGCGTCACGATGAACCCCCCCACCCGGCGCACCACGCCGTCATCGACCGCGGCGGTCAGGGCCACGATGTCGCCCTCGGCCAAAGACAGCCGCTCGATGTCGCTGGTGTGCATGAACAGCGTCATGCGGGTGCCGCGCACGCCGCGGAACCGGTCGTGGTAGCCGTAGATCGTCGTGTTGAACTGGTCGTTGCTGCGGATGGTCATGAGTTGCAGCACGTTTCGCGCGTCGTCAGGGACCGCGATGTCCTCGTTGAGGCTGCGCGGCACGATGAAATTGGCGCGCCCGGTGGGCGTGCGCCAGTCCCGGCTCCGCGCGGTGATCGGCAGATGGAAGCCGCCGGGCTTCTCCGCCCGGCGGTTGAAGTCGCCGAACAGCTGCGGGTAGGTCCGCTCGATGGCGTCGCGCACCAGGCTGTAGTCGTCCACCCATTGCGCCCAGGGTACCGCCGGGTTGGGGGGCAGCGCCGCCTGGGCGATGCCCGCGACGATGGCCGGCTCGCTCATCAGATGCTTGCTGGCCGGCTCCCGGATGCCGTGGGAGCTTTGCACGCAGGCGCTGGTGTCCTCCGTCGTCACGACCTGCGGGCCGGTCGCCTGCACGTCGATCTCGATGCGCCCGCGGCACGGCAGGATGTAGGCGGCCCTGCCGTGGATCACGTGGTTGCGGTTCAGCTTGGTCGAGATCATCACCGTCAGCGGGATGTCACGCCAGTGCCGCTCCATCGCCACGGTCTCCGGCACGGCGCGGATGAAGTTGCCGCCCAGCTCGACGAAGGCGGTGATCTCGCCCGCCATCACCTTGCGGCAGGCGCCGACGGTGTCCAGGCCCTTCTCGCGCGGCGGCTCGAAGCCGTACAGCTCGCGCAGCTTGTCGAGCGGCGCCAGCTCCGGCTTCTCCGTGACGCCCACGGTGCGCTGGCCCTGCACGTTGCTGTGGCCGCGCACCGGGCAGATGCCGGCGCCGAGCTTGCCGATGTTGCCGCGCATCAGCAGCAGGTTCACGAACATCTGCACGTTCTCGACGCCGGTGCGGTGCTGCGTGAGGCCCATGCCGTAGATGCCGATCACGGCGTTGCTGCGGGCATAGACGGTCGCCACCGCCTCCATGGCGCCCCGGCTCAGGCCCGACTGGTGCTCCAGCGCCTCCCAGGGATGGGCGCGCACGGCATCCGCGAAGGCGTCGAAGCCGTGGGTATGTTCCTCGATGAACGCTGTGTCCAGCACGCGCGGCTGGCCCGCCGCCCGGGCCGCGTCGTCCAGAGCCAGGACATGCTTGCACACCCCGGTCAGCGCTGCCACGTCGCCGCCGATGCGGACCTGGTGATACTGGCTGCTGATCGGCGTGTCGGTCGAGGTCAGCATCTCCCCCACGTGCTGCGGGCTGCGGAACCGCTCCAGCGCCCGCTCGCGCAACGGGTTAAAGGTGATGATCGGCGCGCCGCGCTTATGCGCCTTCTGCAACTCGTTCAGCATGCGCGGGCTGTTGGTGCCGGGGTTCTGGCCGCAGAAGATCAGCAGGTCGGCGTTGTCGAAGTCCTCCAGCGTCACCGTGCCCTTGGGCGCGCCGATGCTCTGTGGCAGCGCCACCGATGTCGGCTCGTGGCACATGTTGGAGCTGTCGGGCAGGTTGTTGGTGCCCAGCATCCGCGCGAACAGCGCATACATGTAGGACGTCTCCAGCGACGCGCGGCCGGAGGCGTAGAGCACGACCTTGTTCGGGTCCATGGCACGGAGCCGCCGGCCGATGTCCTGGAACGCCTCCTGCCAGCCGACCTCGACGTAGGTGTCGGTGGCGGCGTCGTAGCGCAGCGGGTGGGTCAGCCGGCCGATGGCCTCCAGGTCGTGGTCGGACCAGGACTCCAGCTCGGTGACGGTGTGCTTGGCGAAGAAGTCGGGGCCGACGCGCTTGGTGGTGATCTCCCAGGCGGTGGCCTTGGCGCCGTTCTCGCAATACTCGAACACGTGCGGCTCGGCCGGCTTGATCCAGGCGCAGCTCACGCAGGTGAAGCCGCGCGGCTTGTTCTGCTGCGTCAGCACCAGGGCGCCGCTGACCGGGACGCCCTCCTTGGACAGGATCGCGCCCAGCGAGCGCACGGACCCCCAGCCCCCGGCCGGTCCCTTGTAAGGCTTCACGCTCGGCGCATCGGTCATGGTGGCGATCCCTTGGCTTCTGCGAGAACACCGGGATCATGATGGGGTTGCCACAACTCTGCGTCAGGGGGGCATGACGCTCCGCAGCACCGCGGCGAAGCCGGCCGCCAGCCCGCCCGAACTCAGCGACAGGAGGACGACGGCGACGGCGACCGCCATTCCCGCCCCGGCCAGCATCCAGCGCATCGAATGCCGGTCCGGCTCGCTGAGCGGGGCATGCCGGCTGATCGGCGCATGCCGCTCGGTGGGCTGCTGCTGCCGGACCGGGACGCTGCCGCCCTCAAGCAGGCCCTTCTCATAGGCGGCGAACTCCAGCGCCGCCTCGGCGCCGCCGGGGAACGGCACGGGATCGAGGTCGACGGGGGGCGGGCGGCGCGGCGGCGGCGCCCGGGGCGGCACGCCGCCAGGGGTTTTGGTGCGCTGCGACGGAGGGGATGGCATCGGCGGCCCATCAGCGATGGTGGAGCTGAGCGGGATCGAACCGCTGACCTCCTGAATGCCATTCAGGCGCTCTCCCAACTGAGCTACAGCCCCGCCTGCGCCGGGCAAGACAGGCCCGGTTGCGGAAGGCGCGGGTAATAGACCGGCCGGCGCCCGACATCAAGGGGCTACGCGGCCTTCAAATCCCGATGCACGGCGAACGGCGCTTCGGTCTTGCCGCGGATCTCCTCCACGGTCACGCCCGGCGCCACATCGACCAGCGTGAAGCCCGGCCGCCCCACGTCGAACACGCCGAGCTCCGTCACCACCAGGTTCACCACGCCCGCGCCGGTCAGCGGTAGCGAACAGGCGCGCAGCAGCTTCGGCTTGCCGCCGGCGGTGTGCTCCATCAGCACGACGACGCGCGGCACGCCGGCCACCAGGTCCATGGCGCCGCCCATGCCCTTCACCATCTTGCCGGGGATCATCCAGTTCGCCAGGTCGCCGTTCTCCGCCACCTGCAGCGCGCCCAGGATGGAGATGCCGATATGGCCGCCGCGCACCAGCGCGAAGGACGCGGCGCTGTCGAAGAAGCTCGTGGTCGGAAGCATCGTCACGGTCTGCTTGCCCGCATTGATGAGGTCGGCGTCCTCCTCCCCCTCGAACGGGAACGGGCCGATGCCCAGCATGCCGTTCTCGCTGTGCAGCTGGATGCTGATGTCGGAGGGGATGTGGTTGGCGACGAGCGTCGGGATGCCGATGCCCAGGTTCACGTACATGCCGTCTTGCAGCTCCCGCGCCGCGCGGGCCGCCATCTCGTCCCGTGTCCAGGGCATCAGGCGGCCCCCCCGACGCGCTCGCCTGCGGCCTCGGCACGCTTGCGCGTCGTGCGCTGCTCGATCCGCTTCGCGACGTGGGGCACATGGATGATGCGCTTCACGAAGATGCCCGGCGTCACGACGTGGTCCGCGTCGAGCGTGCCGGGCTCCACCAGCTCCTCCACTTGCGCCACCACCATCTTGGCGGCCGTCGCCATGATCGGGTTGAAGTTGCGCGCGGTCATCCGGTACACCAGGTTGCCCTCCGTGTCGCCGCGCCAGGCATGCACGATGGCGAGGTCCGCCAGCAGGCCGCGCTCCATGATGTAGCGCTGGCCGTCGAACTCCCGCTCGTCCTTGCCCTCCGCGATGGCGGTGCCGACGCCGGTGCGGGTGTAGAAGGCGGGGATGCCGGCGCCGCCCGCGCGGATGCGCTCCGCCAGCGTGCCCTGCGGGTTGAATTCAATTTCCAGCTCGCCGGCCAAGTACTGCTGGGCAAAGGTCTGGTTTTCGCCGACATATGAAGAAATCATCTTGCGGATTTGCCGGGTCTGCAACAGCAGGCCCAGCCCGGCGTCGTCCACGCCCGCGTTGTTCGAGATGCAGGTCAGGTCCCGCACGCCGCTCTCCCGGATCGCCTCGATCAGCACCTGCGGGATGCCGCACAGGCCGAAGCCGCCGGCCATGATGACCATGCCGTCCCGCAGCACCCCGGCCAGCGCCGCCGCCGCGTCCGGATAGACCTTGCTCGCCGCCATCCCTCAACCCCGTTTTTCGTTGGAACCGTCCCGCCAACCCTATCGCACGGGGACCAGCCCGGCAAACGCGGCCCCTAAACAGCTTGCAGCTTGGGCCATAGCCAAACCGGACTTGTAGGGCGCATAAGCGGAGCGCCATGCGCCACATGACGGTGCCAACAGGTGGCGCATGGCGCTCCGCTTATGCGCCCTACGGTCCTTGCAAGGGGCTGCTATCCCATGAGGACCCCGTGCTGGCGCAGGAAGCCGAGCAGCGGCAGCAGCGGCAGGCCCAGGATGGCGGCGTGCTCCCCCTGCACGTCGTCGAACAGGTGCACGCCCAGGCCCTCCAGCCGGTAGGCGCCGACGCAGGACAGGATCGCCTCGCCCTCGGCGGCGAGGTAGTGCTCCAGGAACGCATCGCTGAACCCGCGCATGCGGAGGCGGGGTTCGGCGACATGGCGCCACACCTCCTGCCCGTCGCGCAGGCACGCCACGGCGGTGACGAGGCGGTGCGTCCGGCCGCGCAGGGTCCGGAGTTGGTCGCGTGCGCCGCCGAGGTCCGCGGGCTTGTCGAACCAGGCGTCGCCGCAGACCAGGATCTGGTCAGCGCCGATGACCAAGGCGTGGGGGTCGCGGATGCGCTGCGCCTTGAGGGCCGCGAGGGTCAGCGCGGTTTCGGCGGCGTCCGCGCCCTCCGCCCGGCACGCCTGCTTCACCGCCGTCTCGTCCAGCCGGGCCGGGCGTGCCTCGAACCGCAGCCCGGCCGCGTCCAGCAGCGCGGCCCGCGCCGCGGATTGGCTGGCCAGCACCAAGGGCGGGGCCGCCTCCTGCATCATGGCCCGGGCGCAACCACGGGGGGCGGGGCCGCCGCCGCCTCCCGCCGCCGCCGCTCGTGCCAGGCGTCCATGAGCTGGAGCACGGTCGCGGCCGTCTCCTCGATGGAGCGCCGGGTCACGTCGATCACCGGCCAGCCGCGGCGGGTGCACAGGCGCCGCGCCCACAGCAGCTCGCTGCGCACCGCCTCGACATCCACGTAGTCGCTGGCGTCCTGCCTCACCCGGCCGGTGTCGTTGCCGGCGGCGATCAGCTTCAGCCGGTGGCGGCGGATTTCGATCAATGCCGGCGGGTCGAGCGTGAGGCCGATCACCGGGCCGGTCGGCGTTTCCAGCCCCGGCGGGTCCGGCGTGCCCGGCACCAGCGGCACGTTGGCCGCCTTGATCCCGCGGTTGGCCAGGTAGAACGAGGTCGGCGTCTTGCTGCTGCGGGACACGCCGACCAGCACCACGTCGGCCGAGGCGATGCCCGCCTGCGCCTGCCCGTCGTCATGCGCCAGCACGTAGTGCATCGCGTCGATGCGGCGGAAGTAGTCGGCGTCCAGCACGTACTGCCGCCCCGGCCGGGACTGCGCCTGGGTGCCGATATGCTCCTGCAGCATCTCCAGCACCGGCTCCAGCACGTTCAGCACGGACACGCCGAGCCGCTGGCACGTCGTTTCCAGGTCGTTGCGCAGCGCCTTGTCGATGACGGTGGACAGCACGGGGCCGGGCTCGGCCTCGATCCCTTCCAGCACGCGGTGCAGTTGGAAGCGGGTCCGGATCAGGCTCCAGCGGTGATAGACGATCGGGGCCTGCTCGAACTGCGAGACGGTGGCACGGGCGATGCTGTTCAGCGTCTCCCCGGTCGCGTCGGACACCAGGTGCAGATTCATGGGCGGCGGTTCCGTTCTCAGGGGCGTGTGGATTGCGGGGAAAGCGGGGATAACTCGTGTTTTGGGCGGCGGCCTGGCCGGGCGGTGGGAAAAGCGGGGATAACAAGTGAAACGTCAGGTACTGTGGATAGCATGCGGGGGTAGCCTGTACGAAATTGTGGTACCACAGGAATCAGCGCCTGAAACCAATGGCTTGTCGGAGTTCAAGGCTGTGGATATCAGGGTGGATAAGTTTTGAATTGCGGGGTACCCCAGGACTCACAGGCTATACAACTACCCCAAGAGTCTTAGAATTACTTCTTTGAAGAGTAAGAGTGCACGATGACCAAACCGCTGCTGCGTGTCCTGACCGGCGAGGCCGTCTGGCCGCCGCCGATGTGGCTGATGCGTCAGGCCGGGCGCTATCTGCCCGAATACCGGGAGCTTCGCGGACAGGCCGGCGACTTCATCAGCCTGTGCACCACCCCGGCGCTCGCGGCCGAGGTGACGTTGCAGCCGATCCGCCGCTACGGCTTCGACGCCGCCATCCTGTTCAGCGACATCTTGATGCTGCCCTGGGCGCTCGGCTACGGCCTGGCGTTCAAGGAGGGCGAAGGCCCGGTGCTGCCGCGGCTGACCACGGCGCAGGAGGTGGCGGCGCTCGATCCCGGCGGGGTCATGAAGGCGGTGGCGCCCATCCTGGAGACGGTGCAGCGCACCAAGGCCGGGCTTGACGACGCAACGGCGCTGATCGGCTTCGCCGGCAGCCCGTTCACCGTGGCCTGCTACATGATCGAGGGCGGCGGCTCCAAGGACTTCGCCCGCATCCGCGGCATGGCGCATGGCGAGCCGGCGCTGTTCGCCTCGCTGATCGACGTGCTGGTGGAGTCCACGGTCGAGTACCTGTCGGGCCAGGTCGCCGCCGGCGCCGACGCGGTGATGCTGTTCGACAGTTGGGCCGGCGTGCTGTCGCCCCGGCTGTTCGCGCTGCATGTGATCGAGCCGACGCGGCGCATCGTGGAGGCGTTCCGCGCCCGGCACCCGGGCACGCCGGTCATCGGCTTCCCGCGTCTGGCCGGCGTGCTGGTGGGCGCCTACGCCGCGCGGACCGGGGTGGATGCCGTGGCGCTCGACACCGGGGCGGAGCTGTCGGTGGCGGCCGGGCTGGTGCCGGCCGGAGTCGCGACGCAGGGCAACCTCGACCCGCTCTCGGTCGTGGCGGGGGGCGAGGCCATGGCGGCGGAGGTCCGCGTCGTGCTGGACGGCGCGCGGGGCCGGCCGCATGTCTTCAACCTCGGCCATGGCATCGTGCCGCAGACGCCGCCGGCGCACGTCGCGGCGTTGGTGAAGCAGGTGAGAGCCGCTTGACTGCGCCTACTTACTGTCCAAGTTGGCACGCATGCCCCAACGCAAGATCGCCGTCGTGCTGTTCAATCTCGGCGGCCCCGACAAGCCCGCCTCGGTCCGGCCGTTCCTGGTCAACCTGTTCAAGGACCCGGCCATCCTGCGGGTGCCGTTCTTCGTGCGCCCCTGGCTCGCCCGCATCATCGCGCTGGCCCGCGTCAAGGCCGCCAGCGCCAACTATGCCATCCTGGGCGGCAAGTCGCCCTTGCTGGAACTGACGGAGCAGCAGGCCCGCGCGCTGGAGGGTGCGCTGTCCGACATGAACCTGCGCTGCTTCGTCGCCATGCGCTACTGGCACCCGTTCAGCCTCGCCGCCGCGCGCGAGGTGAAGGCGTGGGAGCCGGACGAGGTCGTGCTGGTGCCGCTCTACCCGCAGTACTCCACGACGACGACCGGCAGCAGCCTGTCGGCCTGGCGGGAGGCGGCGGCGCAGGCCGGGCTGGTCACGCCGGTCAGCGCCTTGTGCTGCTACCACTCCGACCCCGGCTACGCCCGCGCCACCGCCGCCATGGTGCGCCGGGCCTACGCGGACGCCCGGGCGGCGCTCGACCCGGCGGTGCCGCTGCGCATCCTGTTCTCCGCCCATGGCCTGCCGGAGAGCATCGTCAAAGCCGGCGATCCCTACCAGTTCCAGGTCGAGCGCACGGTGGCCGCGGTGGTCCGCGAACTCGACATGCCCGATCTCGACCACACCGTCTGCTTCCAGTCCCGCGCCACGCCGCAGAAATGGATCGACCCCAGCACCGAGGTCGAGATCGAGCGGGCGGCGCACGACAAGACCGCCGTGCTGGTCGTGCCCATCGCCTTCGTGTCGGAGCATTCGGAAACGCTGGTGGAGCTCGACGTCGAGTACCGGGAGCTGGCGGAGAAGGAGGGCGTGCCGGGCTACTTCCGCTGCCCCGCGCAGAACAGCGACCCCGGCTTCATCGAGGCGTTGGCCGAGCTGGTGCGGATGACGATGGGCCGCGGCCCCGGCCTGTGCAGCTTCGTCGGCGGGCGCACCTGCCCCAAGCCGTTCGGCGACTGCCCGCACGCCCGTGCCGGCGCGCCGAAGCCGATACCGGAACTGGCGTCCGTCTCGTGACTCCCAGTCCGCTGCACCCCAGTCCGCTGCAACTCGTGATCTTCGACTGCGACGGGGTGCTGGTGGACAGCGAAGGCCCGTCCGCCCGGGTCACCGCGCATGAGGTGAGCGCGCTGGGCTGGCCCATGACGCCGGAGGAGGCGATGACGCGCTTCATCGGGCTGCGGCTGTCCGACATGGCGCCGCTGGTCGCCGTGCAGACCGGGCGGCCGGTGCCGGACGGCTGGGTGGAGCATGTCCGCAGCCGCCTGATCGCGACGCTTGCGGAGGAAACGGAGGCGATGCCCGGCGCCGCCGACGTGCTGCGGGCGACGGCGGCGCTCGGCCTGACCTACCGGGTCGCCTCCAACTCCTCGCACGAGGAGATGGCGGTGAAGTTCGCCCGCACCGGCTTGGCGCCGCTCGTCGCGGGCCGCATGCACAGCGCGCGCGACGTGGCGGCCGGCAAGCCCGCGCCGGACGTGTTCCTGGCCGCCGCGGCGGCGGAGGGGGTCGCGCCGCAGGCTTGCATGGTGGTCGAGGACAGCCTGCCGGGCATCCGTGCGGCGCTGGCGGCGGGGATGCCGTGCGTCGGGCTCGACCCGCACGGACCCGGCGAGGCGCTGCGGGCGGCGGGCGCCCGCCCGATCCGGGCGCTGTCCGAGCTGCCCGCGCTGTTCCGGGCCGCCATGCGCGCCGCCGCATGACCATCGCGGCGCTGGCGTATGTCTATCCCTGGACCAAGGCGCTGCATGTCATCTCGCTGATCGCCTGGATGGCCGGGCTGTTCTACCTGCCGCGGCTGTTCGTCTATCATTGCGGGGTGGCGCGCGGCTCGCTGGAGAGCGAGCGGTTCAAGGTCATGGAGCGCCGCTTGCTGAAGCAGATCATGCTGCCGGCGATGCTGAGCACCTGGTTCTTCGGGCTGCTGCTGGTGCTGACGCCCGGCGTCGTCGCGTGGTCGCCGTTCAACTGGTGGCACGTGAAGTTCGCCGCCGTGTTCCTGATGACCGGGTTCCAGGGGGCGGCCGGCAAGTGGCGCCGGGACTTCCTGGAGGACCGCAACCAGAAGCCGCACCGCTACTTCCGTTATGCCAACGAGGTGCCGACGCTGCTGATGATCGTCGCCGTCGTCATGGTCATCGTCAAGCCTTTCTGACCGGCCACGCGGAAATCGCTTGACGCCGCGAGTGGCTGGTGCCAACTGGACTGCGGCGATGCGGGGCAGGCCCGGCATCACCGCGCCACGAATTCGCGGCCGTCCAGGCCCGCTTCCGCACCATGGGACGCCTGCCGCCGCACCCGCGGACTCCGGCCGGCACGATGTCCCGCCCCGCATATCCCCCCTACACTGAGGCAGCCTCATGCACCTCGCCGAACTCAAGGCCAAATCCCCGGCCGATCTCCTGAGCTTCGCCGAATCCCTCCAAGTCGAGAACGCCTCGTCGCTGCGGAAGCAGGACATGATGGTGGCGATCCTCAAGAACTTCGCCGACAACGACCAGGCGATCTACGGCGAAGGCACGCTGGAGATCCTGCCGGACGGCTTCGGCTACCTGCGGAGCGCGCAGGCCAACTTCCTGCCGGGTCCGGACGACATCTACATCAGCCCGAACCAGGTCCGCCGCTTCGCGCTGCGCACCGGGGACACGGTGGAGGGGCAAATCCGCGCGCCCCGGGACGGCGAACGCTACTTCGCGCTGCTCAAGGTCAACACGATCAACTTCGAGCCGCCGGACGCAGTACGTCACCGCATCAACTTCGACAACCTCACGCCGCTGTATCCCGACCGCAAGCTGAAGATGGAGGTCGAGAACTTCCAATCGGTCGCCAAGGGGCCGGGCAAGGACATGACGCCGCGCGTCATCGACCTGATCGCGCCGATTGGCATGGGTCAGCGCGCGCTGATCGTGGCGCCGCCGCGCACCGGCAAGACGGTGATGCTGCAGAACATCGCCACCGCGATCTCGGCCAACCACCCCGAGATCTTCCTGATCGTGCTGCTGATCGACGAGCGGCCCGAGGAAGTCACCGACATGTCCCGCACCGTGAAGGGCGAGGTCGTCGCCAGCACCTTCGACGAGCCGGCGACCCGGCACGTCGCGGTGACGGAAATGGTGCTGGAAAAGGCCAAGCGACTGGTCGAGCACAAGCGCGACGTGGTGATCCTGCTCGACAGCATCACGCGCCTCGCGCGCGCCTACAACACGGTGGTCCCGTCGTCCGGCAAGGTGCTGACCGGCGGCGTGGATGCCAACGCCTTGCAGCGGCCGAAGCGGTTCTTCGGCGCCGCCCGCAACATCGAGGAGGGCGGCAGCCTGACCATCATCGCCACCGCCCTGATCGACACCGGCAGCCGGATGGACGAGGTGATCTTCGAGGAGTTCAAGGGCACCGGCAACTCCGAGATCATCCTGGACCGCAAGCTCTCGGACAAGCGCACCTTCCCCGCCATCGACATCACCAAGTCCGGCACCCGCAAGGAGGAGCTGCTGGTGGAGCGCGGCACGCTGTCGAAGATGTGGGTGCTGCGCCGCATCCTGGGTCCGATGGGCATGACGGACGCGATGGACTTCCTGCTGGACAAGCTGAAGTATAGCAAGACCAACCAGGACTTCTTCGACGCGATGAACACCTGACGGGTGCGGCGGCTACCCGCTGGGTGGCCGCCGTAGAGGCGTCGTGCGATAGATGTCCGCAAGCGGTACGCGGAAACCGATGCTGTCCAAAATCAGGTCGCCATCCAGGATAGTTTCTGCCTCTTGCGGCCAGGTCCCGTCTGGTCGGCGGCGCAGGATTTCAGCGCCGATGCTGACGCTGTATAGCACGAGGACCTCACGTAAGCTCGGAATGGTGATGTAAGTCCAAACGTTAGACCAAGTTTCCGTCTGGTTGCTTGGCGAAAGAATTTCGACGATCAGCACCGGATCGGTGATAGCAGACTCTTGCTGAGGTTCGCTGCATCGTACGGCGATATCAGGAATACGCACGTTGGAGCGGCCCCGAACGCTCGGAGTTACGCCAGGAGTGGACAAAGCTGAGCACGGGCTTCCGTTCGCAACGAAGTGGTTCCCGATCAATCTGCCTAATTCGTTCTGCAGAGCCGCATGGTTGGTCTGGGCCGGTGCCATGGCCTGCGGCTCGCCATCGACGAGCTGCCACGTCAAATCGTCGCCTGAGTCCCAATCCAGGAACTCATCGACCGTCATCCGCACAGGGATCTTCGCGACTGCAACCATCGTCCCGCACCATAGCATGGCCGCCCTGCCGGTCCACTCATCCCGGGTTGCGCCGGCTCGCATTGCACAGTTAAAGATATCCTTATATACCGCCGCGCAAATCAGGAGCCGAACGCCATGCCCGACGTGAACATCCCCCACGACTACAAGGTCCGCGACATCACCCTCGCCGAATGGGGCCGCAAGGAGATCCTGATGGCCGAGGACGAGATGCCCGGCCTCATGGCGCTCCGTGCCGAGTACGGCGCGTCCAAGCCGTTGGCCGGGGCGCGCATCGTCGGCAGCCTGCACATGACCATCCAGACCGCCGTGCTGATCGAGACGCTGACGGCGCTGGGGGCGACCGTGCGCTGGTCCTCCTGCAACATCTTCTCGACCCAGGACCACGCCGCCGCCGCGGTCGCCGTGGCCGGCACCCCCGTGTTCGCCTGGAAGGGCATGAACGAGCAGGAGTTCTGGGACTGCATCGAGGCGACGGTGCGCGGCCCCGATGGCTGGGTGCCCAACATGATCCTGGATGACGGCGGCGACCTGACCAAGCTGATCCATGAGAACCATCCGGACCTGCTGCCCGGCATCAAGGGCCTGAGCGAGGAGACCACGACCGGCGTGCACCGGCTTTGGGAGATGGCGAAGGCCGGCACGCTCAAGATGCCGGCGATCAACGTGAACGACAGCGTCACCAAGTCGAAGTTCGACAACCTGTATGGCTGCAAGGAAAGCCTGGTCGATGCGATCCGCCGGGGCACCGACGTGATGATGGCCGGCAAGGTCGCCGTGGTGGCCGGCTATGGCGACGTGGGCAAGGGGTCGGCGGCGAGCCTGAAGAACGGCGGCTGCCGGGTCCTGGTGACCGAGGTGGACCCGATCTGCGCGTTGCAGGCGGCGATGGAGGGCTACGAGGTCGTGACGATGGAGGACGCCGCGCCGCGCGGCGACATCTTCGTGACGGCCACCGGCAACATCGACGTGCTGACCGTCGATCACATGCGCGCCATGAAGAACCGCGCCATCGTCTGCAACATCGGCCACTTCGACA
>CAXULX010000033.1:0-45557 GCA_964252005.1 uncultured Acetobacteraceae bacterium
AGCTGTCCGGCGTGAACCAGATCCAGGTGAAGCCGCAGATCGGGCTGAACTTCGCGAGCCTGCTGCGCTCCATCCTGCGCCAGGACCCCGATGTCATCATGGTCGGCGAAATCCGCGACATCGAGACGGCGCAGATCGCGGTGCAGGCGGCGCTGACCGGGCACCTGGTGCTATCGACCGTGCACACCAACTCGGCCGCGGCCACCATCTCCCGCCTGCGCGACATGGGGCTGGAGGATTACCTGCTCACCGCCGTGCTGCGCGGCATCCTGGCGCAGCGCCTGGTGCGCCGGCTTTGTACCCACTGCGCGGCCGAGGGGGAGGCGGCGCCGGAGCTGGTGCGGCGCTTCGACCTGGAGCGCCGGACGGCAGGCCGCCCGGTGCGTCTGTGGCACCCGGTCGGCTGCGACAAATGCCGCAACACCGGCTACCGCGGGCGGCAGGCCATCGCCGAGTTCCTGACGCCGAACGCCGAGATCGAGCGGCTGATCTTCGCCCGCGCCGAGCACACGGAGATCGAGCGCGCGGCCGTGGCGGCCGGGATGGTGACGATGTTCGACGCGGGGCTGGACGCGGCGCTCGCTGGCACCACCACGGTCGAGGAAGTCGTGCGCAGCATCCGCGCCGAAGCGTAACGGGTCGCCCGGCCCGATGCCCGCCTTCCGCTACACCGCCATCGACCCGGCCGGCCAGACGGTGCGCGGCACCATGGACGCGGCGACCGAGGCGGAGGTGATCCGTTTGCTACAGCGCCAGGGCAGCATCCCGATGCGGGCGGAGCCGGCCGGCAGCCGGGGCATGGGCGACCTGCTGCACCGCGACATCGGCCGCCGCGGCATGGGGCGGCAGGATGTCGCGAACTTCACGCGGGAGCTGTCGATCATGCTCGGCGCCGGGCAGGACCTGGACCGCAGCCTGCGCTTTCTGGTGGACACCGCGCCGAACGCCCGGGTGCGCGCCACGGTGGAGGGCCTGCGCAAGACGGTGCGGGACGGCGGGTCGCTGGCGACGGCGCTCGCGGCGCATCCCGGGAGCTTTCCGAAGCTGTATGTCGGCCTGGTCCGCGCAGGCGAGGCCGGCGGCACGCTGGCGCCGACGCTCGACCGCCTGGCCGACCTGCTGGAGCGGGAGCGGGCGCTGGCCTCCACCATCACCTCGGCGATGATCTACCCGGGCCTGCTAATGCTGGCGGCGGTCGGGTCCATCACCCTGTTGCTGACGCAGGTGCTGCCGCAGTTCGTGCCGTTGTTCGAGCAGAGCGGCGCCGCGCTGCCGCGGCCGACGCAACTGCTGATCGCCGCCGGCGACGCGGTGTCCGCCTACGGGCTGTATGCCGTGCTGGCCCTCATCGTCCTGGCCCTCGCGGTTGTGCAGGCGCTGAAGCAGCCCCGGCCGCGGATGCTGCGGGACCGTTTGCTGCTGCGCCTGCCGGTGGTGGGCGGCCTCTCGCGGGAGGTCATCGCCGCGCGCTTCACCCGGACGCTCGGCACGCTGCTGAACAACGGCGTGCCGCTGATCGCGGCGCTGGGCATCGTGCAGGACGCCATCGGCAACGGGGCCGGCGTCGCCGCGGTGGAGCGCGCGACGATCAGCGCCAAGGGCGGCGCCGGGCTGTCCCGCCCGCTGGCCGAGTCCGGCGTGTTCCCGGCCCGCACGATCTACCTGCTGCGCCTCGGCGAGGAGACGGCGCAGCTTGGCGCCATGGCGCTGAGGGCGGCCGAGATCCATGAGGAAAAGACCCGGCTCGGCGTGCAGCGGCTGGTGGCGCTGCTGGTGCCGGCGATCACCGTGGTCATGGGCGTGGTGATCGCGGGGATCGTGGCCTCGCTGCTGCTGGCGATGCTGGGCCTGAACGACCTTGCCGCGAGTTAGCCGGCCGGAGCGCCGCGAAGCGGGCTTCACGCTGCCCAGCGAAGCGGGCTTCACACTTATAGAGATGGTCGTCGTGCTGGCGGTGCTGGGGATGGTCGCCGGGCTGGTGCTGGCGCGGGGGGCGCCGCGCAGCGCCGGGCTGGAGATGCGGGCGGCGACCGGGGCGGTCGCGCAGGCGATGCGGGTCGCGCGCACGCAGGCCATCCTGTCGAACCGGCCGGTCACCGTCGTGTTCAACCCGCGCGCCGGCACGCTGCGCGTCGGAGCGGGCACGCCGCGGAGCCTGCCGGCGGGAACCGCCATGGCCGTGGTGACGACCGCCGATCTGGCGGGCGCGCAGGCGGGGATCGCCTTCCAGCCGGACGGCAGTTCCTCTGGCGGCCGGGTCGAGTTGGCGCGCGGCGCGCGGCGTGGCCGGGTCGGCGTGGACTGGCTGACCGGACGGGTCACCGTGGCCGATGACCCCTGAGCCCGGCGCCCGGGAGCACGGCTTCACCCTGCTGGAGGTGCTGGTCGCCTTTGTGATCGCGGCCATGGCGTTGGGCGCGCTGACCCAGGGTGCGGCCGGCGGCCTGCAATCGGCGCGGGTGTCCGGGCATTATCAGGAGGCGCTGTCCCGCGCCCGGTCCCGCCTCGCTGCCCTGGGCATGGCGGCCGTGCCGGGCGAGCAGCAGGGCGACGACGGCGGCGGTTTCTCCTGGCGGGTCCGCGTGGTGCCGCTCGCCACCGCCGGCCGTCCCCGGGAGGGCGTCGATCCCGCACGGCCCGGCCAAGCCGTCCTGCTGGGCGTGACCGTCCGGATCGCCTGGCGCATGGATGGCGGGGAGCGGGAGGTGACGCTGGCGACGCAGCGCGTCGGGCTGGCGCCGCCGGAGCCGCCGTGACGCGGTGGCGCGATCCCGGTTCTTGTGATGGGGGACCTCGCGATGGGGGCTTCACGCTGCTGGAACTGCTGGTGGCGCTCGTGGTGCTGGGCTTCATCCTGGGCGGCCTGAGCCAGGGCGTGCGCTACGGCCTGCGGGCCGCCGACAGCCAGGCCCGGACGCTCGCGGAACGGAGCGAGCTGGACGCGGTGGACCGGGCGCTCCGTCGGTTGATCGAGCAGACGGACCCCGGCACCGCCCGCGACGGCAGCGGCTTCCAGGGCAGCGGCGGCCGGCTGGCCTTCGTGTCGGACCTGCCGGCGGCGAGCGGCCTCGCCACCCGGCACGCGGACATCGCGCTGGGCCTCGACGGCGCGGGCCGGCTGATGCTGCGCGCCACGCCGCACTTGGCCGGCAAGCCGTTCGGCCCGCCGCCCCCGCCCGTCGAGACCGAGCTGCTGCGCGACGTGGCCCGTGTCGAGTTCAGCTATTTCGCCCGCGACTCGGCGTCCGGCTGGACGAGCGCCTGGAGCGGCAAGGAGCTGCCTTTGCTGGTCCGCCTCCGCGTCGTGTTCCCGCCGGGCGACCGCCGGCATTGGCCGGACATCATCGCCAGTCCTCGGCGGGACCGCTCGGCGGGCGTATGATGCGGCCCAAACGGCGGGCGGCCTGCATCCGTTACGGCGTCTGAGAGTATTCACTTGCAGCACACATTGGGTTGGCGTCCATAACGCAGCATGCTGAACGAATTTCTCCTTTGGTGGGCGCAGCAGCTCCGTGCGTCGCTGCCGGCCCGGCTTGTGCAGGACGGCGCCGGGCCGGGGACGCGCGGGCTGGTTGTGGCGCTGCATCTGCTGCCGGCCGGGCCGCCGGGCGTCGATGTGCTGGCGCGGCGCAAGGGGCGCGACGCGGCGCTCGGCCGCTTCGCCCTGGACCCGGCCGGGATCGCGGCGCTGCGGGCCGCCGTCGCGGGACAGGGGGCGGCGGCGGTGCTGCGCCTGCCGCCCGACCTGCTGCTGGAGCAGCAGGTTGCGCTGCCGATCGCCGCCGAACGCGATCCGGAGCGCGTCCTGCACTACGAGATGGACCGCATCACCCCGTTCACCGCCGACGAGCTGTTCTGGGCCTGGACCGTCGAGCGGCGGGACCGCGCCCAGGGCCGCCTGCACCTCCGCCTCTCGCTCGTGCCCAAGGCGCGCCTGGCGCCGGTGCTGAGTGCGCTGCGGGAGGCGGGGCTGCGGCCCACGGCGCTTGAGGCGGCGCCGCCCGGCGCCCCCTTGCGGCGCGTCGCGCTGGACCGGCCGCAGCCGGCCCGGTGGCGGCGGCGGGGCCTGGCGGTGGCCGGCGTGGCGTGCGCCCTCCTTGCCGCCGCGGCCGTCGCCGTGCCGTTCGGGGTGCAGTCCGTCAAAAGCGCCGAGGTGGAGCGCCGCATCGCGGCACTGCGGCCCCAGGCGGACGAGGCGGAGGCGCTGCGCCGCCGCATCCTCAGCAGCGCCGCCGGCACCGACGTGTTCGCGGAGCAGCGCGCCCGGGTCGGCGACGCGCTGGCGACGCTCGCGACGCTGACCGACGTGCTGCCGGACGACACGTTCCTGACGGAGGTGACGATGCGGACCCGGATGGTGACGATGACCGGGCAGTCCGCCGGGGCCGCCCGGCTGATCGCGGCGCTCGCCGCCGAGCGCAGCATCCGCAACCCGGCCTTCGCCGCCCCGGTCACCCGCAACGAGGGCACCCGTGGCGAAGGCTTCTCGATCCGCGCCGAGGTCGTGCCGTGATCGAGTCATTGCCGACCGGGCGGCGCGGCCAGGTCCTGGCGTGGGCGCTGCTGCTCCTGGTGCTGGCGGCGGCCTGGGTCGCGGTCGCGTCGCCGCTGCTGGAGTGGCATGCCGAGCGCGGGGAAGCGTTGCAGCAGCGCGCCACCCTGGCCCGCCGCATGGCGCAGGTCGCGGCCGGCCTGCCGGAGTTGCAGCGCCAGGCGGCTGCGGCGGCGGCGGCCGGGCCGGTCGCGGCGACCTTGCTCGACGGCTCGACCGATGCCGTGGCGGGCGCCACGTTGCAGCAGTTGATCCAGGACATGGCCGGCCGCGCCGGCGCCACGCTGTCCAGCACCGAGACGCTGCCGGCGGAGACCGTGGCGGCGTATCGGCGGATCGGCGTGCGGGTGGCGCTGTCGGCGTCCTGGGGCGTGCTGGTGCAGCTGCTGCGCGCCGTGGAGGAGGCGTCGCCGCAGATGCTGGTGGACGACCTGCAGATCCACGGCGTGCGGCGGATCGGCGGGACCGGGGACCTGCCGCTGGAGGCGTCCTTCACCGTGCTGGGGTTTCGCGCGCCATGATGCCGCGGGGCCTCGTTGGCCTTTTGGGGCTTTGCGCCCTGCTGGCTGGAACGATAGCTCTTGAACTGACGGGTGGAGTCGCGGATGACGACGGAATGATGGCTCCCACCCCGCGTTCCGCCCCCGCATCGCCCAGCCGGGCCGCGGCCCCCCCCGTTCCCGACGATGACCGGCAGGGGCTGGTCGATGGCATCCTGGCCCGCCCGCTGTTCGCCACGACCCGCCGCCCGGCCGACGCGCCGGCCGCCGGCCCGGCGCCCGTGCCCGCCAGCCTGCCGCGCCTGGCCGGCATCCTGGTGCACGGTTCCAGCCGCAGCGCGATCTTCGCCGCATCCGGGAGCGGGCGGCCCGTCGTGATCCAGGAGGGCGGGCGCGTCGGCGGCTACATTGTGCAGTCCATCGAGGCCGGGCAGGTGACGCTCGCGGGGCCGGGCGGCAACCAGGTGTTGCGCCCGGCCTTCGACGCGCGGCAGCAGGGCGCCGCAGCCGGCGTGCCGGGCGCCGGGCCGGCCGGCCGGGCCTCCTCGCCGTTTGCGGCGACGGACGTGCTGCAATCGCTCCGGGGCTTGCCGGGCTTGTCCGGCACCACCCCCCGATGAGGCGCGCCGGCCTGCTGCTGCTGCTCGGCCTGGCCGCCTGCGAGGCGCGCAGCGTGCCGGCGCTGCGGTCCCTGCCCAGCCTCGGAGGACCCGCCGGCACCGCCGCGCCGCGGGTGAACGGCCCCGTGGGATCGCCCGACTCGCTGCCGGGCGCGCAAATCTCGGTCGGCCAGGTCCGTGCCGTCACGCTCCCGGCCGGCAGCGGCGCAGGCGGGGGCGGGGACATCTCACTCGACTTCGTGGATACCGACCTGCGGGAGGTCGTGGCGCAGGTGCTCGGCACCATCCTGCGCGCGACCTACACCATCGACCCGGCGGTGCGCGGCACCGCGACGCTCCGCACCGCGACGCCCATCGCACGCTCGCAACTGCTGCCGGCGTTGCAGGCGCTGCTGGCGCAGAACGGCGCGGCGCTGGTGCAATCGGGCGACATCTACCGCGTGGTGCCCGCCGCCGCCGGGTCGCCGGTGCTGGCCGGCAGCGACGCGACGGCGGGCGGCGGGATCGTGCCGCTGCGCTACGCCTCGGCGGAGGACCTGGCGAAGGTGCTGCAACCCTATGTCGGCGCGGGCGGCAAGGTGGTGGCCGATCCCGGGCGCAACGTGCTGTTGCTCAACGGCGACACGGCGACGCGGGACGCGCTGATCTCGCTGATCCGCGCCTTCGACATCGACATCCTGGCCGGGCAGAGCTACGCGCTGTTTCCCGTGACCTCCGGGGGCGCCAAGGATTTCGCCACCGCCCTGTCGGATGCTTTCCGCAGCGGCAGCGGGGGGGCGCTCTCGAACGTCGTGCGCGTCGTGCCGATGGAGCGCATCAACTCCGTGCTGCTGGTGTCGAGCCAGGCGCGCTACATCGACCAGGCGCGCCGGGTGTATGGGCTGATCGAGCGCGGGCGGCGGCAGACGCTGCGGACGTGGAACGTGTACTACCTGCAGAACAGCCGCAGCAACGACATCGCCTATGTGCTTCAGCAGGCGTTCACGCCGAACAAGGTGACGGCGCAGCCCAGCCCGCGTGCGCTGGGATCGACCGCGCCGGGGCGCGGCTCCCGGCAATCGGGGCTGGGCGGCGGCGATGCCGGAGGGGGCTTGGGCGGCGGCGGCGGCCTCGGGGGTGGCGGCCTGGGCGGCGGTGGCCTGGGCGGCGGGTCTGGCGGGACCGGCTCCGGGCTGGGCAGCCGGGGCGGCGGCGGTGGGCTTGGGTCCAGTTCGGGCCTGGGCGGCCTCGGCGCGCAGGGCGGGGGCGCACAGCCCGACCCGGCGCAGAACCCGGCCAACCCGCTGCTCGGCGGCCTCGACCCCACCGGCGGCGCGACGGGCGGCGCCAACGGCGGCGAGGACAACAACTCCGTCCGCATCATCCCGAACGGCCAGAACAACGCGATCCTGCTGTATGCCACCGCGTCCGAGCGCGACACCATCGAGTCGATGCTCCGCAAGATCGACATCCTGCCCTTGCAGGTCCGCATCGACGCCACGGTGGCCGAGATCACCTTGAACGACAGCCTGCAATACGGCACGCAGTTCTTCTTCCGGGCCGGCATCAACGGCGCGCTCAACTTCAGCCCGGCCGGGGCGGCGGCGGGCGCCTTCGCCTCGGGCCTCCCGGGCTTCGTGCTCAGCGGCCCCAACAACGGCAACGCCGCGCTGAACGCGCTGCAATCGGTCACGGACGTGAAGGTGCTGTCCTCCCCGCAGGTGCTGGTGCTGGACAACGAGGCCGCGCGCCTGCAGGTCGGCAACCTCGTGCCGTACCTGACCTCCAGCTCGCAGAGCGTCATCACCACCAACGCGCCGGTGGTGAACTCGATCGACTACCGGGAAACCGGGGTGATCCTCGAGGTCACCCCGCGGGTGAACAGCGGCGGGCTGGTGACGCTCGACATCTCGCAGGAGGTCAGCGGCGTGGTGGCGGCGCAAACGACGGCGGGCATCAACTCGCCGACCTTCTCCCAGCGCAACGTGAGCAGCCGCGTGGTGGTGGAGGACGGGCAGACGGTCGGGCTGGCCGGGCTGATCAGCGACACCACGAACTCGTCGAACTCGGGCATCCCGTGGCTGAAGGACGTGCCGCTGCTGGGATTGCTGGCCGGCAGCCAGAACAACGCCCGGGTGCGGACCGAGCTTCTGGTGCTGATCACGCCGCATGTGGTGCACGACCAACGGGATGCGCGGGCGCTGACGGAGGACCTGCGCGACCAGTTGATCAACGCGGCCCGGGTGCCCGGCGACCTGCAGCAAGGCCGAAACTCCGGCTCTGCCGACCCGCAGCGCCTGCTGCGCCGCAGCCTGCGCCTGGAACGGTGAACGCCGCTCCCTGGGCCTGGAGGGCAGCGGGCCGGGGGGCGGACCGGGGCTTCGCGCTGCTGATCGTGCTGTGGGCGGTGGTGCTGCTGGCCCTGCTGGCCACGCAATTGATGGCGGCGGGACGCACCGAGTTGCAGCTTGCCGCCAACCTGCGCGGGGCGGCGGCAGCGGAGGCGGCGGCGGACGGCGCGGTCCAGGAAGCGGTGTTCCACCTGCTCGACCCGTCCGACCCCTGGCTGGCGGACGGCGCGCCACGGGTGCTGCGCGTGCCGGGCGGGCGGGCGGTGCTGCGGATCGAGGACGAGGCGGGCAAGATCAACCCCAACACGGCGTCGCCCGAGCTGTTGCGGGCGCTGCTGCGCCGGGCGGGCGCGGATGGGCGCACGGCCGACGGCATCGCCGCCGCCATCGTGGACTGGCGTTTCCCCAGCAGCCAGGGTCAGTCCGGCGGCGCCAAGGACCCGCAATACCGCGCGGCCGGCCGCGATTACGGCCCGGCCGGCGCGCCGTTCCGCAGCGTGGCGGACCTCGGCGCGGTGCTCGGCATGACGCCCGACCTGCTGACCCGGCTGGAGCCGAACGTGTCGGTCCTGACGGACACCGACCCTGACTTAACGGTGTCGCCGCCGCTGGTGCGCCAGGTGATCCAGGACCTTCGCGGCTCGCGCCCCACTACGTCCCGCCGACGGCCGCTCCGCACCGTCACGGTTTCGGCGCAGGTGGCCGGCGACGCCGGCGGACGCTTCGGCCGCCGCGCGGTGATCCGGCTGGGCATCGCGCCGAAAGAGCCGCTGTTCCAGGTTCTGACGTGGGAGGCTGTGGCGGAGTAGGGTCTGTCAGCAGAACGACGGCGATCCAACTACAACTACCCTCTCGGAAACCTCGTCAGAGTCAATACAAGCATATCTGCACATTTTATAACAACTCCTAACTCCGTATCATGAGTTTGTTGTTGCGCTTCTAGTAGCTGGTCAGAGACAATCCGAGCCTTGGTGCGCTGAAATATTGTCTCGAGGATGGCATCGTGGACGTCGCCGAGTTCGACTGCGTTGCCGACGAATATCACAGCCTGCATTCAGCCAACGTGGCTGTCACGGGAGAGGCGCCGGAATACTTTGCCGACTACAAGATCAAGGTGATCCGCGCCATCGCGGCCCGCCACGGCATGCAGGCTCAAACCATCCTGGATTTCGGCTCGGGCATCGGCAATTCCATCCCAGAGTTCAGTCGCAGCTTTCCGGCGGCCGAATTGACGTGCGCGGATGTGTCGCAACGCAGCCTGGACTTGGCGGCGCTGCGCTTTCCGGACCAGGCGAACAGCCTGTGGATCAAAGGCGACCGGCTGCCCATTGGGGATCAGGCGTTCGACCTGGCGTTCTCCGCCTGCGTGTTCCATCACATTCCGCATGACGAGCATGTAAGCTGGCTGCGTGAACTCCATCGCGTGACCCGGCTTGGCGGGCTGCTGTCAGTGTTCGAGCACAACCCGCTTAACCCCTTGACCCGGCACGCCGTCAACACCTGCCCGTTCGACATCAATGCCAAGCTGATCCGGGCCGGACAGTTGGCATCACGGTGCCGGGCTGCTGGTTGGGTACGGCCGCAGGTGCGCTTCCACCTGTTCTTTCCCCGCATCCTGGCCGCGCTTCGGCCCATGGAGCGCCGGCTGTCCCGCGTTCCGTTTGGTGCCCAGTATTCCGTGACTGCGACGCGGGCCGGCTAGGTGTTCGCGCGGTTCCTGATCGTCGGCGTGCTGAACACGGCAGCCGGCCTGGCGTGCATCGTGGCAGCGATGCGGTGGCTGACATTGGATTACCGATGGGCCAACGCAGCGGGTTATGCGGCCGGATGCGGGTTGAGCTTCGCGCTCAACCGGGCGTGGACGTTCAACGACCAAGGTCGGTGGCAGGCGAGCCTGCTGCGGTGGCTGGGGGTTATTGGCGCCTGCTGGGGCATGAACCTGGCGGCGGTGGTCGTGCTACATGACGGCTTGGGCATGGACGTCTATGCGGCGCAGCTTGGCGGCCTCGTCACCTATACTGGCACCGCATTCCTGGGCGGGCGCTTCTTCGCGTTCCGTGCGCCGGGCCGGCCTCTCACGGAGGCACGGGCGGCATGACCAGGCGCGTCCCTTCGCTGACGATCGTCGTTCCCTGCTTCAACGAGGCAGAGGTTCTGCCTGAAACGGCACGACGGCTGGAATTGCTGTTGGACGAGCTGATAGGGGCCGGGCGCGTGACGCCGTGCAGCCACGCTTGTTTCGTGGACGATGGATCGACCGACCAGACCTGGGCGATCATCCGGAGACTACGGACCGCATCTGGCCGGTTCAGCGGCCTCAAGCTGTCGCGAAACCGCGGGCATCAGGCAGCACTGATGGCGGGGCTGCTGGAAGCGCAGGGCGACGTGGTGGTGTCGGTGGATGCTGACCTGCAGGATGACCTGGATGCCATCCGTGCGATGCTGCACGCGCAACGGAGAGGCGCCGACATCGTTTACGGCGTGCGCGCGACGCGCGCGGCCGATACGGCAGCTAAGCGCATCAGTGCCCATCTATACTACCGCTTGTTGCAATGCCTGAAGGTCGAGGTCGTGTTCGACCACGCCGATTTCCGCTTGATGACCCGGCGCGTGATCGAAGCCTTGCGCCAATACGACGAATCCAACCTGTTCCTGCGCGCCCTGATCCCTCAATTGGGATTCGGCGTCGAGATCGTGACCTATGAACGTGCCGAGCGGTTTGCCGGCGCGTCGAAGTATCCAGTCGGTAAGATGCTTGCCCTCGCGCTGGAGGGCGTCACCTCGTTTTCGACCCGGCCTTTGCGGATCATCACCGCGCTGGGCTGCCTCATGTCGCTGTTCGCCTTGGGGTTGACGATCTGGGCATTGCTTGTCTGGCTCGTCTTCGCAGCGACCGTGCCGGGATGGGCCTCAACCGTCATCCCGATTTATCTGGTCTGCGGCGTGCAGTTGCTGAGCATGGGCGTCATCGGCGAGTATGTCGGCAAGATCTACCTGGAGACCAAGCGCCGGCCGCGCTATCACATTGCGGAAACCCTTGCGCCCAGGGATGCGGCGAACCGGCTGCCTTTTGATCTGGATCAGAAGCTGATCTTGGATAACGCCACCTCGGTCCTGTCCTAGACATCCGTACGATGCCGGTAGGCTCCTCTCGCGTCCGATTGACGTCCAGCATACGTGCCACATCCCTTTGGCGGTCCCGCACGCTGCCGCTGGCGTGCATCGTCCTGGCGCTGGGGACGCTGGTGCTGCCCGTGGCGTTGACGCACATGCCCCCGATGCTGGATTACCCGAACCATTTTGCACGGATGTGGCTGCTGGCCGGTGGGGTCGGGCAGGCGCCGCTGGATGGCATCTACGGGGTGGACTGGTCGGCCGCATCGACCAACATCGGCATAGACCTGCTGGCGACGACCCTTGGCCGGCTCGTCGGAGGGTGGGTACTGGCGCCATTGCTGCTCGGGGCCGCGGTGCTGCTGCCGCCGCTGGGAGCGGTGCTGCTCAATCGGGCGGTCTTCGGCGGCTGGCATTGGTGGCAGGCGGGGTTCGCGGTCCTCGCCTGGAACAGCACGCTGCTGGCAGGGTTCCTAAACTTCCAGATCGGCCTGGGCCTGGCGCTCCTTGCCGCCGCCTTGGACCCGGCGGCCCTCCGCCAGGCCGGGCCGCTTGGCGCGGTGCCGCTGCGGATGGGGTTGGGGGCTGGGCTGCTGGTGTTCCATCCCTTTGCAGCCGGGTTGTACGGCGTGCTGCTGGCGGGCCTGGCGTTCGGAGCCGAATTCAGGCCACCCGGAGGACGGATGGGGTTCGGGCGCCACGTCTGGCGGGCGGCGGTGACGGCCGGCCTGGGTGTCGGCCTGCCGGTCGCATGCTTTCTGCTTTTGGCCCCGACACTGCCAGGCGGGCATGCGCCTGCGGGGATCTACGACCTCTGGGACGGCTTCACGCCTGTCCAAAAGGCCGTGACCCTCCTATCGGCCATTGTGACCTATGATCTCCGGCTGGACATTGTGGCTGTTTTGCTGCTTTGGGCGGCTGCCTTGCTGGCCGCATCCGGCCCGCTGCTGCGGTGTCACGCCGGTCTGCTGTTCAGTGCACTCGGCTTGGTTGTTTTGGCTGTCTTTGTGCCGTCGACGCTGGGCGGTACGGGGTTTGTGGACTTGCGGTTTCCCATCATGGCCATCCTGACGGCGGCGGCGTGCCTCCGGCCAAACCTGCGGTCGGCGCGTGCAGGCCAGGTTCTGGCCGTGGCTTTGATGCTCCTCGCCTTGGCGCGCACGAGTTGGATCGCTGGCATTTGGCGGGAACGCCAAGCCGATGTCGCTGCGGTCGAGACGGTGCTGGCCTTGGTTCCCGCAGGGGCCGCGGTCTTGCCGGTCGAGCACACCGGCATGAACGGCGCCACACTGCCCCGTGGCCGCGTGCTGGCCATTGGGCTGCCGTCTTATTGGCACCTGGCCTCGCTTGCGGTGCCGCTCCGCCATGCCTTCGTGCCGACGCTGTTCACGGCGCCCGGCAAGCAGCCCTTGCGCGTGCTGCCGCCCTGGGCCGAAATCTCGGTGCTGGAGGGCATGCCGGCTCCAGTCCATTACCTGCATGCCTTCGTGCCTTCTCCGCAGATATCATACATGATAGGCTACATGGCGCACTGGCGCGAGCGCTTCGACTACATGTTGGTTCTTAACGCCGACGTGCCGGATGAGGATGATGAAGCCTCGGTTCCTGGTCTGGAACTGTTGGCTGACCATGGGTTTGCACGCTTGTATCGAATCCTTCGCGATGGCAGCGGGGGCCTCACAAGGCTCCCGCCATAGAACGAGCGGAATGGCCCGTTTTCAACCGGAGCTTCCGCTCTACGGATTGCAGATCAAATCCGCCCCGCTGTCACCCGTCTGGTTGTTGGGCCCGCGGGAGCAGAGGTCGAAGTCGTGGCCGGGTCGGCTGGCCGGGCTGCGATACAGATAGGGCCGGTTCCAGGGATCGAGCGGCTGGGCGTCGCCTTTCAGGTAGGGGCCGCCCCAGCCCGCCGATCCCGACGGGCGGGTGTTGAGGGCCACCAGGCCCTGCTCCGTCGTGGGATAGCTGCCGACATCGAGCTTATACAGGTCGAGGATGGAGGAAATCCGCTCGATCGACTGCTTGGCCACCGAAGTCCGCGCCCCGCCCAACTGGCGCAGGGCGGCCGGGGCGACCAGCCCGATCAACAGGCCCAGGATCGCGATCACCACCAGGATTTCCAACAAGGTGAACCCGGCGTCGGCCCGGTTGGGTGAAAAAGGGCGGTGGGGCGAAGGGCGGCGCGGGGGGGAAGGCTGCTGCATCACGTCCTGCTTTCTGCTACGCGGGCAGTGGATAGCAGCGATGCGGGGGGTTGGGCCATGCCGGCGCGCGCGGGGAACGGGACCTGATGGCCGTCGCATACCTGGCCTGCATGGCGTTGGTCGCCCAAATCTACAGCCTGCCGCCGCGCGTGCTGCCGTCGATCCAGGTGGTCGAGGGCGGCGGCCCCGGCGTCACGCACCGCAACACGGACGGCTCGACCGACCTTGGGGTCATGCAGATCAACACGCTTTGGCTGCCCACGCTGTCGCGATATGCCCGGCTCGACCCGGCCGAGGTGGAGAATCGGCTGCTGCATCGGCCCTGTTTCAACATCGCGGCGGCCGGGCTGATTCTCAGGACCTACTTGGACGAAACCCGCGGCAACCTGATGCAGGCGGTCGGCAACTACCATTCCCACACGCCCCTGCTGAACCAGGCATACCAGGCCAAGGTGCGCGGCGCGGCGGCCACCATGTTCGCCGCCGGACGTTAGCGCGGGTCCCCGGCCACATCCACGAACAGGCCGTTCCGGCCGGCCCGGACGGTGTAGTCCAAGATCGACAGCCGGACCTGCGGCACGGTGCCGAACCGGTTGGTGTCGAAGACCGTGGTCTGAACCCGAACCGAGCAGCGGACGGTGTTGGGCAGCGCGGTCGGCGTCTCGCCGACGCTGCCGGCCAGGATCACGGCGTCGATGCCGCGCTGGGCGATGTCGTCGGCCACCACGTCCAGCACCTCGTTGCGTCCGCAAACGGGCCGGGGCGGCTCGGCGGCCTGGGCGAGTGGCCCGAGGCCGGCGAGAATCAGGGCAACGAGCCAAAAGCGTGGCGCTGCGGGCAAGGGAGCCTCCGGGACATTGGATGCAAACCGACGTGGCCCGCATCCATGCGTCCTGCCATAGCCGCTATTCAACTAAAAATCAGCCCGGCTTGCCCGGGCCGCTCCTCAACGGATCGTGCCGTTTGCCCGGTTGGGGAAGAAGCCGCCGCCATTGGGCACGCCGTTATAGACGATGCCGAGCACCTCTGCCGCCGTGCGTCGGTACACCAGCCCGTCGCTGTCCACCGGGGCGATGTTGTAGTTGAAATTGGGGATTGACAGCCCCGCCTCCTTGCCGTTGCCCAGCCGGGCGCGCACCGCCGAGATGGCGTTGAACACCCCCTGCTGCCCCACCGCCGAGAGCAGGGTGCGGAGCGAGCCGGCGTGGTAGGCTTCCGCCGCGAGGATGCTGGCGGCGGCGTCCAGGTTGTCTTTGCTTTGCAGCAGCCGCGCGGCGCCGGCGTAGGCGGTGACGCCGACATCGGTCAGGGACAGCGCGCCGATCAGGAAGTTCGTCTCGTTCAAGAAGGGATTGAACTGCGTGCCGGCCGGGATGAGGCCGGCGGCGACCGCGACCGCGTTGAAGCTGTTCAACAGGTCGATGTTCGGCCGTGCGACCGCGGCGTTGCCGAGCACGCGGCGGATGAACCGGATGTGATCGACCTCATCGACTGTGATGCGCTGGATGGCGCCGGCGACCACCGCGGTCTGGAACGGCACGGCCGTCCCGCCGAGCACGAAGCCCGCATTGCCGACGCCGTTGGGGTCGCCCACGTCCGCGGGGTCCAGGCCGCGGCCCAGGAAGCCGCGGATGTAGTACTCGCCTTCGAGGTATTCGAGGTTGAGCGCGAAATTGAGGATGTCGGCGTCGGTGACGCCCTGCGCCGCGGCCGGCGCGCTGCCCACCACGGCGGCGCCCGTCGCGGCGGCGCCGGCCGCGAGGACGGTGACGGCGGCGGCGCCGAACTGGCCGATCAGCGAGCGCCGCTCAACGTGGTTGTGATCCGCAGCGGTTTCGTCGTGCATTGGGAACGCTCCAGCAGAGGTCGTGGCCGTTGATCAGCCATTCGCGTCATAGCTTGGCCGGAGAGGTTGGTTGCCGGCCGTTCGCACCCTTCAACTCGAAGTGATGGACGGGGCTGCCAGGCCGGCGCGTCGTCAAGCCGGGGCGAGCACGTGGACGACCCGGCTGGCGAGCATGCCCTTCACCCGCGCCCCATAGGCCGCCATGTGCGGCGCGGTCGAATGCGCCGCGAGCGCCGATGTGTCCTGCCACTTCTCGATGACGGCGAAGCTGTCCGGCCCGAGCGCCGCCATCCAGGGCGGGCCGCCCTCCGCGTCGATGGCGGGCGCGTACTCGATGCAGCCCGGCTCCGCCAGCACGGCCGGGACGTTGGCGCGGAACTGCTCCAGCACGGCGTCGCGCTGGCCCGGCTGCGCGGTGATGATGGCGAGCACGTGGATCATGGCCGTCTCCGTGGTTCACGCAGCAGTGTCCACCCGCGGCGGCCCGGACGCAATCGGCTCCCCTTGCCCGTTTCGCCAACCAAGTGTCTGGTGCCGCGCATGCAGGAACTCACGGGACGGACGCGGCTGGCGGGGGTGATCGGGTGGCCGGTGTCGCATTCCCGGTCGCCGCGCCTGCACAACCATTGGCTGGGGCGGCACGGGATCGACGGCGCCTACGTGCCGCTCGCCGTGGCGCCCGCGGACCTGGCGGCGGCGGTGCGCGGGCTGCGCGCCGCGGGCTTTCTCGGCGCGAACGTGACCGTGCCGCACAAGGAGGCGGTGCTGGCGCTGTGCGACCACGTGCTGCCGGCCGGGCGGCGGGCCGGCGCGGTGAACACGCTGGTGTTCGGGCCGGACGGCATCACCGGCACCAACACGGACGGCGTCGGCTTCATCGAGAACCTGCGGGCGCACGGCGTCGATCCCGCCGCCGGCCCGGCGCTGCTGCTGGGCGCCGGCGGCGCCGCGCGGGCCATCGCGGCGGCGCTGCTCGACCTCGGCGTGCCGGTCATGGTCGCCAACCGGTCGGCGGACCGCGCGGCGGCGCTGGCGGCGGCGCTGCCGGGCCTCGGCGTGCTGCCGTGGGCGGAGCGGGCGTCGCTGGGCGGCCAGGCGCTGCTGGTCAACACGACGGTGCTGGGGATGGCGGGGCAGGGCGCCCTGGACCTGCCGCTGGACCGCGCGCCGCCGGGCCTGGCGGTCGCGGACATCGTGTATGTGCCGCCGGTGACGCCGCTGCTGGCCGATGCGGCGGCGCGCGGGCTGGTGACGGTCGGCGGCCTCGGCATGCTGCTGCATCAGGCGGTGGCGGGCTTCGAGTCGTGGTTCGGCGTGACGCCCTCGGTGGACCAGGCAACCTTCGACCTGATCGCCGCCGACCTGTAACGTTCGCCCATGGGGATCATCGGCTGAAGATCATCGGCCTGACCGGCGGCATCGGCATGGGCAAGTCAACCGTCGCGGCGGCGTTCCGGCGGGCGGCCATCCCGGTGTTCGACGCCGACGCCGCGGTGCACGCGCTGCAGGGCCGCGGCGGCGCTGCGGTGCGGGCCATTGGCCAGGCGTTCCCCGGCGCGGTCCGGGACGGCGCCGTGGACCGCGCGGCGCTCCGCGCCATCGCCGTGCCCGACCCGGCCGCCCTGCGCGTGCTGGAGCGCATCCTGCATCCCATGGTCCGTGCGGCCGAGCAGGCGTTCCTCGCCCGCGCCCGCCGGGCGGGACGGCGGATGGCGGTGCTGGACGTGCCCCTGCTGCTGGAAACCGGCGGAGAGCGGCGGGTCGATCTGGTGCTGGTGGTTTCGGCGCCGCGCTCCGTGCAACGTGCGCGCGTGCGGGCGCGGCGCCAGATGACGAACGCGCAGATCGACACCATCATAGCACGGCAGATGCCCGATGCCGAAAAGCGCCGCCGCGCCGACGTCATCGTTTCGACCGGATTATCCCGCTACCATGCGCTTGCCCGCCTACGACGCCTGATGCAGGAGCTGCAGCCTTGAGCCGTTCTGTCCTGTTCGACACGGAGACCACGGGCCTCGATCCCCTGAAGGGCGACCGGGTCATCGAGGTCGCCTGCCTGGAATTGCTGCGCGACCTGCCGACAGGGCGCAGCTTCCACCACTTCATCGACCCCGAGCGCGACATCGACCCGGATGCGAGCCGGGTGCACGGCCTGACCCGTGCGGACCTGCGGGGCAAGCCGCGCTTCTCCGAGGTCGTGGACGAGTTGTTGGAGTTTCTGGGCGACGACCCGCTGGTCGCGCACAACGCGCCGTTCGACTTCGGCTTCCTGGATGCCGAGCTGGCCCGGCTGCGCCGCCCCGCCCTGGACCGCGGCCGGATGATCGACACGCTGGCGATGGCCAAGGCCCGCTTCCCCGGCCTGCCCAACAACCTGGACGCGCTGTGCCGCCGCTTCGGCATCGACCTGTCGGAGCGCACGAGCCACAACGCCCTGCTCGACTGCCGCCTGCTGGCCGGGGTGTATGTCGAGCTGACCGGTGGGCGGCAGCGCGGGCTGCTGCTGGCCGAGGACGCCGGCGACGCGCTGCCTTCCGTCGCCTATCAGCTGGCCGGGCCGCGCACGCCGGTGCTGGTGCAGCCCGGCCCGGACGCGCTCGCCCGCCATGCCGCGTTCGTCGCCCGGCTGAAGGAGCCGTTGTGGCTGGCCTGAGGCTGTTCAGCGCCTGGCGTTCAGTGCGCTGGAAGGCGGCCGGGCTGCTGCTGGCGACGCTGCTGCTGCTGGCTGCCGCCGTGCTGTTCGAGCGCGAGGTCAGCCAGTCGATCAAGGCGGCCATCGACCGCACCGGGCTTGCACGCGCCCAGGCCGGAGCCGCGCTGCAGGTGCTGTCGGTCGTGCAGGATGCCGAGACCGGGCAGCGCGGCTTCCTGCTGACCGGCCGGGCCTACTACCTTGAGCCTTACCAGCAGGCCGCCGCCCGCGTTCCCCTGGTGCTGGACCGCCTGGGTGAACTCGGCAAGGACACCCCTTGGCTGCGGGAGGAATCCGCGCCGCTCCGGGAGCTGGTGCCGCGCAAGATGGCGGAGATGGAACGGACCGTGGAGCTTGCCCACGCCGGCCAACACCAGGCGGCGACCGACCTGGTGCTGACCGACGACGGCAAAGCCCTGATGGACGACATCCGCCTGACCGTGCAGCGCATCATGGACCGCGCCGAGGCCGAACGCTTAACCCAGGTCGAGTCGGTGCTGACCCGTCAGCGCATGGCCAGCCTCGGCATGCAGGCGGCGGCGGCGCTGGGCGTCCTGCTGCTCGGCCTGGCAGTCCTGGCGTTGCTGCTGGGCCGGGCGCGCCTGCTGGATACCCAACAGCGGGAGCGGCTGGCGGCGGCGCAGCTTGAGGCCGCGGTGGAGCATGTCCGCGACGGCGTCGCGATGTTCGGTCCCGATGACCGCCTGCTGCTTCACAATGGCTGCTTCGCCGGGACCATCGGCCTGCCGCCCGGGATCGTGCGCCCCGGCGTGCCGCTGTCCGACCTCGCGGCGGCGCAGCGCCTGGACCCACCGCTGCTGTCCTACCCCCGCCCGGACGCCCAGCCGGTCATCGCGGAGGCGCAGCAGGACAGCCGCCGGC
This sequence comes from uncultured Acetobacteraceae bacterium, assembly GCA_964252005.1. Classification (GTDB taxonomy): domain Bacteria; phylum Pseudomonadota; class Alphaproteobacteria; order Acetobacterales; family Acetobacteraceae; genus CAHJXG01. The sequence continues at coordinate 18,741 of CAXULX010000033.1, forward strand.
TGGAGATCTGGCGCACCGCCATGCCCGATGGCGGCCAGATGGTCGCGGTCGCCGACATCACCCGCCGCGTGCAGGCCGAAAGCCTGGCCCGGCAGGCGCAGAAGATGGAGGTGCTGGGCCAGATGACCGGCGGCGTCGCCCATGATTTCAACAACCTGCTGCAGGTCGTCTCGGCGAACCTGGAGCTGGTGTCGAAGCACCTGGCGCAAGGCGGCGCGCAGGACGCGCAGTTGCAGGCGCGCATGGACGCGGCGCGCGCCGGCGTGGCCCGCGGCGCCCGGTTGACCCGGCATCTGCTCGCCTTCGCCCGCCGGCAGCCGCTGGCGCCCGAGCCGCTCGATCCCGCCCGCCTGCTGATGGGCATCGAGGACATGCTGCGCCGCACGATCGGCGAGGCCATCGCGATGGAACTGGTGGTCGGCGGCGGCTTGTGGGCCGTGCGGGCCGACCCGAACCAGTTGGAGAACGCGCTGCTGAACCTCGTGGTGAACGCGCGCGACGCGATGACCGGGCGGGTCGGGGAGCCGCAGGGGCGCCTGACCATCGAGGTGGCGAACGCCTCGCTCGACGAGGACTACGCGGCGCGGGCGGCGGAGGTGACGCCGGGTCAGTACGTGATGTTCGCCGTGACCGACACCGGCACGGGAATGACGCCGGACCAGCTTCGCCGCGCCACCGAACCGTTCTACACGACGAAGGGGGAGGGCAAGGGCACCGGGCTCGGCCTGTCGATGGTGTTCGGCTTCGCCAAGCAGTCCGAGGGGCACTTCCAGCTTTACAGCGAGCCGGGCCATGGCACCACGGCGCGGCTTTACATCCCGCGCACCACCGCCGTCGTGCGGCCGCCGTCTGTCGAGCTGGCCGCCGTCGCGCCCGGGCAAGGCGAGCTGGTGCTCCTGGTGGAGGACGATCCCGGCGTGCGGCAGGTCGCGGGCGACGCGCTGACGAGCCTGGGCTACTCGGTGCTCGCCGCCGCGGATGCGGAGGCGGCGCTGCGGGTGCTGGAGGGCGGCGCGCGGCCGGACATGCTGTTCACCGACGTGGTGATGCCGGGACCGCTGTCGTCGCGCAGGCTGGCGGAGCAGGCGCAGCGCATGCTGCCGGGCCTCGCGGTGCTGTTCACCTCCGGCTACACGCAGAATTCCATCGTGCACAACGGCGAGCTTGACCCGGGCATCAGCCTGCTGAGCAAGCCCTGGCGGACCGAGGACCTGGCCCGGCACGTGCGCGCGGTGCTCGATCAGGCGCGCAAGCCCCGTGCGCCCCACGCGCTGCGCGTGCTGCTGGTGGAGGACGAGATGCTGGTCCGCATGACGACGGCCGCCATGCTCGCCGACATCGGCCACGACGTGCTGGAGGCCGAGACTGGCGCCGAGGCGCTGGCGCGGCTGGCGCATGGCATCGACCTGGTGGTCTGCGACCTCGGCCTGCCGGACATGGACGGCCTGGCCCTGGTGGGCCGGGTGCGGGAGCGTCTGCCAGGCATCCCGGTGGTCGTGGCGTCCGGGGCTGCCAAGGCCGAGGGGCAGGATGTCGTGTGGCTCGGCAAGCCCTATGACGAGACTGCGCTGCGGTCGGCGCTGGACCAGGCCCGGGCGGCCTGCGCGAGCGCCGCGTAGCCCGGGCGGACGCGGCCCCGGCGTCAGGCTGTCGCCGACGCCCCTTGCGCGCGGCGGCTCTGCCACAGCGTGACGAAGTCGATGGGTTGCAGCAGCACGGGCGGGAAGCCGCCGTCGCGCGTCACGTCGGCCAGGATGTTGCGGGCATAGGGGAACAGCAGGCGTGGGCATTCGACCAGCAGCACCGGCTCCACGGTGTTCTCCGGCACGCCGCTCAGGGTGAACACGCCGGCGTAGGACAGCTCGGCGATGAACACCGGGCGGCTCTCGGCGGCCTGGCCGTTCGCAGGTTGGCCGTTCGCGGGCTGGCCGTTCAGGGCCGGGGCCTGCGGCTCCGTCGCCTCCGCCTTGATCTGCAGGATGACCTCGAACACGTCGTGCCCTTCTTGGATGCGGCGCGCCTGCACGTCGAGGTTGATGCTCACGTTGGGCTGGCTGCGCAGCGTCGTGTAGATCTCCGGGGCGCCGGGCACCTCGAAGGACAGGTCCTTGACGTACTGGATGTTGACCGTGAGCGGCTGGGCCGGCTGGCCTTCGGCGGCGGGCGGGGCGGTTTCGGACATCGGGTTCCTCGCGATTAAGAACGTGCTGGCGGTGGGGTGCTGGCGCGCCGGGTAGCATGGCGCGACGGGCCGCGCCACCCGGACGCAGGAGGGGGCGGGGGTCGGGGCGGGGGATGGGCCGCGGCGCTAATGCTTCCAGACGATCTCGGCCGGCGGCGGCGCGGTCGGGTCGCAGCGCAGCCAGTCCCCGTTCGCCATGCTGCGTCCGGTCAGCGACAGGATGAACCCCCAATGGCTGACCACCAGGGTCTGCGACCAGTCGGGCAACGCCGCCATCTCGGCGCGGAACAGGCCGGCGCGCCCGATCACCCCCTCGGCCGGCTCCTCGGTCAGCGGCCACCAGATGTCGTCGATGCCGGCGAAGTCATGCTCCGGCCAGGTGGCGGCGAGGGCAGCGCGCGGGCTGCCGATGTCGCAGGTGAAGGCGTAGCGTTCCCGCACGATGGGATTGATCACGACCGGCACGCGCAGCGCCCGGGCAATCGGCGCCGCGGTCTGCAACGCCCTGGTGTAGGGCGAGGCCAGGATGCGGGTGATGCCCTCCTGGCGCAGCGCCTCCGCCGCGGCCTCCGCCTGCTCATGGCCGAGCGGCGTCAGCTTGGGGTCGCGGATGCCGGGGTCCCTGCGTGTTGCGGTGAAATGCACGTTGAATTCGCTTTGGCCGTGACGGAGCAGGATCATGCCCCTACGTATGGCGCATGGCGGCGGCCCGCAACCGGCGGCTGGCTTCATTGTTCCGCCGCACCGACGCCCCTATGTAAGGGGGGCATCAAGGATTCAGGCTATGGGCAGCGGCGGCTTTCCAATCGACCTTCTGTTGTTCGGCATGATCGCCGCCTTCCTGGTGCTGCGTCTGCGCGGCATCCTGGGGCGCAAGACGGGGTTCGAGCGCCCGGCGCAGCCCGAGGCCCCGTCCCCCGCCGTGCCGGGCATGGGCCGGGCCGGGCCCGCCCCGGTCATCGACGGCCGGGCCAGCGTGGCGCGCCCGTTGCCGGATGCGGGCACCCCGGCCGGCGCGGCGCTGGCGCAGATGCGGGCTGCCGACCGGAGCTTCGACCCGCAGCATTTCCTCAATGGGGCGGAGGCCGCGTTTCGCCTGATCGTGGGCGCCTTCGCCGCCGGGGACCGGGCGGCGCTGCGGCCGTTGCTGGCCGACGACACCTACCGCAGCTTCGAGGCGGCGATTGCGGCGCGGGAGGCGGCGGGCGAGACCCAGCGCAGCGAGATCCGCAGCATCGAGGGCCTCACGGTGGAGGAGGCCGCGCTGTCCGGCAGCCTGGCCGCCATCACGCTGCGCATCGTGTCGGACCAGGTGTCGGAAACGCTGGACCGCGACGGCAAGCCGGTCGCGGGCGCCGACGCCGTGGCCGAGATCACCGACATCTGGACCTTCGAGCGCACGCTGGGCCAACCCGACCCGGCGTGGCGGCTGTCTGCGGCGCGGTCTGGTTGATCGATTGGAGCCAGTGTTCCGACGTTGAGCGCGTGCCCGACCGGGTCTCGGGCGCATGGGTGATCCGCGGGACCCGGGTCCCAGCCCAAGCCGTGATCGACAATGCGGACGACGGCTTCGTCGCGGAGCAGATCGCGGCGGAGATTTACCATGGGCTGCTGGCCGCATCGGTTCGCCGAGTGATCGAGTTCGCCAAGGCGGGCCCATGCCGCGCATCCTGCTTGATCGAAATGCGCCCTACCGCCTCCGCCAACTCTTGACCGTTGCTCACGTCACAGCGCCAAGCCTATGAAGATTGCCGCCTCCGTCGTGGTGGTGGCAGCCGCGATCTGGGCTTTGTGCCACTACGTGCTGTTCAACGACGTGGTGTTGAGCTACCGGCTGACGGCTGAGGTCGTCATGGACGGGCAGACCTATACCGGGTCAGCGGTGATCGAGACCCGGTGGACGCAGACGCTGTTCAACCCGCTCGGGCTTGCGGACAACTGGACCGAGCGCGAGAAGGGCGAGGCCGTCGTGGTGGACATGTCGGAGCACGGCGTGGTGCTGGTCACGCTCGCCGGCTATCCGCAGCAGCAACCAGAGCTCCTGCCGCAGATGGTGTTCGGCACGGAGGAAGGGACGCGGACGTTCCGCGGCTACCTTCGGGCCTTGGCGCGAGACCGGCGTGTCAAGCCTGTCGAGCCGGACCGCGTGCCGGTGGTGGTCTGGCTCAAGGATCGTCTCGATCCGTCCTCGGCCGTCTGCATCGAGCCTGACGGCACCGCGCCGGCCGCTGTTAGCGCCCCAGCCTTCCCGCGCGTCCAGATGCAGATGGTGGACAAGCCGTCGACGGAGCGGGTCGAAGCGGTCCTGCCGTGGCTGCACCCGATCCTTACCGACGCTCATGGTGAGGTAAATTACCGATTTATATGGCTGCGTCGACACTTTCCCGAGCGACCTTGTTACTGCGCGCCCCTTGACCTGAAAAGGAACAAACTATGACAAACCAAATCACTGCTGAAGACCTGACGATGGCTGTCCTGGCCATGGACACATCCAGCAGGGGCAACAACCCTTTCTGGCTCCGTGCTCCGTAATTTGGCTTGCAGCCCCGCATGACACCGGGTCGGCTGGCGGAAACCGCCGGGTCGGCATAAGCTGAACGTCATGCTCCAAACCCGGCCCCGCGTCGCTTTGTTCGTCACCTGCCTGGTGGACCTGCACCGGCCCACGGTGGGGTTCGCCGCGATCAGGCTGCTGGAGCAGGCGGGGTGCCAGGTCGAGGTGCCGCGCGCCCAGACCTGCTGCGGCCAGCCTGCCTACAACAGCGGCGACCGTGCCACGGCGCGCGACATCGCGCGCAACGTGTTGGAGGCGTTCAGCGGCTACGACTACGTGGTGGTGCCCTCCGGGTCCTGCGGCGGCATGATCAAGCACCACCTGCCGCATCTGTTCGACGACGACCCCAACCTCCTGGCCCGGGCGGAGGTTCTGAGCGGGCGCACCTACGAATTGATCGGTTTTCTCGCAGACGTGATGGGCGTGGAGTCCGTCGCGGCCAGCTACCCCGGCGTCGTCACCTACCATGACAGTTGCTCCGGCCTGCGCGAGTTGGGCCTGAAGACGCAGCCGCGGGCCTTGCTGGCGGGCGTCGCCGGGCTGGAACTGCGGGAGATGGTGGAGCCGGAGGTGTGCTGCGGCTTCGGTGGCACGTTCTGCGTGAAGTATCCGGAGATTTCGACCCGGATGGTGTCAGAGAAGGCGAAGGACGTGGCGGCGACCGGGGCGGACACGTTGCTGGCCGGGGACTTGGGCTGCCTGCTGAACATGGCGGGCCGGCTGTCCCGCGAAGGCAGCGCCGTCCGGGTCCGCCACGTGGCGGAGGTGCTGGCCGGCATGACGGGCGACGTGCCGCCCATCGGCCAGACCCGCACCGTGGAGAAGGGCCGAACAGCAGGGCCGGCGGTTCAGGCGTAGCCAACCGCCCATGGCGCAGCCGGAAGCGGCCACCCGGCGCGGGGCTGGCGCATGGCCGCAGCCGCGCTAGATTATGGGAGTCCGCCACGCCCGCTGCCCGTGGCTCGGGAGACGCCCATGCTGACCACCTCGCCCGAATTCAAGACCAACGCGCACCATGCCTTGGCCGATGCCGGCCTGCAAAAGGCGCTGGCGTTCAGCAAGCCGCAGTTCATGGCCCGGCGCACCGCCGCCGTCGCCAACCTGCCGGAGTTCGAGCGCCTGCGCGACATCGGGCGGGACATCAAGAACCACGCCCTCGCCAACCTCGATTTCTACCTGGAGACCTTCGAGGCCAACGTGCAGCGCGCCGGCGGCCAGGTGCACTGGTGCAGCACCGCCGAGGACGCGCGCGTCGCCGTCCTGGAGATCTGCCGCAACGCGGGCGCCCGGACGGTGACCAAGGGAAAATCAATGATCTCCGAGGAGCTGGGCATCAACGCCCACTTGGAGGCGAACGGCATCGCGCCGATCGAGACGGACCTCGGCGAGTACATCATCCAGCTTCGGCAGGAGACGCCGAGCCACATCATCGCCCCCGCCTTCCACCTGAACCGGGAGGATTGGGAGGCGCAGTTCCGCCTGTCCCACACCGACCTGCCGGCCGACCGGGTATTCGCCGAGCGGCGCGACATCCTGACGGAGGCGCGCGGCAAGCTCAGGGAACGGTTCCTCGCCGCCGACGTGGGCATCACCGGCGCCAACTTCCTGATCGCCGAGACCGGCAGCAGCGTGATCGTCACCAACGAGGGCAACGGCGACCTGACGCAGACGCTGCCCCGCGTGCACATCGCGCTGGCCAGCATCGAGAAGGTGGTGCCGACGCTGGAGGACGCGACGAGCCTGCTGCGCATCCTGGCGCGCTCCGCCACCGGGCAGGATTTTTCCGTCTACACCACCTTCAGCACCGGCGGGCGGCGGCCGGGCGACCTGGACGGGCCGGAGGAGTACCACGTCGTCATCGTGGACGCCGGGCGGTCGGCGATGATGGGGACCGAGTTCCAGGAGATGCTGCGCTGCATCCGCTGCGCCGCCTGCATGAATCATTGCCCGGTGTATGGCGCGGTGGGCGGGCACGCCTATGGCTGGGTCTATCCGGGCCCCATGGGCAGCGTGCTGACGCCCTCCTTGATCGGCGTGGACAAGGCCGGGCACCTGCCCAACGCCAGCACCTTCTGCGGCAAGTGCGAGAGCGTCTGCCCCGTCAAGATCCCCTTGCCCAAGATGATGCGCCATTGGCGGGAGCGCGAGTTCGAGCGGCATTTGCAGCCCGGCGGCATCCGCACCAACCTGGCGCTCTGGGCCTATTTCGTCCGCCGTCCGGCGTTGTACCGTTGGGCGAGCCGGGCGGGTGCTGTTGCCCTGGGTTTGCTGGGCCGCCGCCGCGGGCGGTTCGCCAGCCTGCCGTTCGCCGGCGGCTGGACCGAGGGCCGCGATCTCCCGGCGCCCGAGGGGGACACGTTCTTCGCCCGCTATGCCCGTGAGCAGCGGTCCGGCCGATGACCAAGGAGGCCATCCTCGGCGCGATCCGCCGCGGGCTGAAGCGCGGGCCGCTGCCGGGCGACCAGGCCGCGATGCTGCAAGGCCGCATGGCGCACCCGCCGCGGCACCTGATCCCCGCCCGCAGCCAGGTGCCCCGGCCCGAGCAGATCGCCCTTCTGGTCCGCAACATCGAGAAGGAGTTCGGCACCGTCGCCCGCGTGCCCGACGGCGACGAGGTGCCGGAGGCGGTGGCGAGCTACCTCGCCGGGCAGAACCTGCCCTCCCACCTCGTTATGGCGCCGCATCCGGAGCTGCGCGCCATCCCGTGGTCCGCGCGCCCGCTGCTGCTGATCCGCGAGGGCCGGGCGGAAAGCACGGACCTCGTCAGCCTGCAGCACGGTTTCGCCGGCATCGCCGAAACCGGCACCCTGATGCTGCCCAGCGCGCCGGAGCGTCCGACGACGCTCAACCTGCTGGCCGACACCGCCGTCGTGGTGCTGCGCACGAGCCGGGTCGTGGGGGCGTATGAGGACGCCTGGGACCTGCTGCGCGCCGAGCGGCACGATGCGGTGACGGGCGGCTTCATGCCGCGCAACGTCATGTTCGTGACCGGCCCGTCCCGCTCCGCCGACATCGAGCAGACGCTGGAGCTTGGCGCGCACGGCCCGCGCCGCCTGCACGTGGTGCTGATCGAGGACGACCCGGCCGCCCGCGCCGCGTGATGCGTGCGCCGCGCCGCAAGGTCCTGTCCGAGCAGGACCGCGCCACCTGGGCGCTGTATGTCCGCCACGTCTCCCCCCTGGCCGGCGTCGCGGTGCCGGACGCCCCGCCGGAGCCTGCGCCGCTGCTTCCGTCGGCGCCGCAGCCCGTCGTGCCGCCCTTGCCGGTCATAAAGCGTCTGTCGCCGGTGCTGATCGGTCACCATCCGCCCGGCGTTGACAAGGCCACCTGGCACCGCTTCCGCGCCGGCAAGCTTTCGGCGTCCCGGACCTTGGACCTGCACGGCCGCACGGCGCAGCGGGCGTTCTCGGCCTTGCAGGATTTCCTCGGCAGCGCCCATGCGGAGAAGCTGCGCTGCGTCGAGGTGATCACCGGGCGCGGCAGCGGCGAGACGGGCGGCGTGATCCGGCGCGAGTTCCCGTTGTGGCTGAACCAGCCGGAGTTGCGGCCCCTGGTGCTGGCGGCGGCGCATCCGCATGCGGCCAATCCCGGATCGGTGCGTCTGCTGCTGCGCCGGGTTCGGCCGGCGAAATAAGGCGTGGATGGCGCGGCGATACGCTATGATGTGCTGGGGCCTGAGAGGCGCGACCGATGAGCCAACGGCAGCACAAGACGATGACACCTGCGGAGTTCCTGGCCTGGGAAGCCATGCAGGAACTGCGATGGGAGTTCGACGGGTTTCAGCCGGTCGCGATGACGGGCGGCACGGTCGCCCATTCAGTGATCCAGGGCAATCTCATTACGGCGCTGAACAATCGTCTGCGCGGCAAGCCGTGTCGGCCTTACGGTCCCGACTTGAAGATCGAGATCGGCCCGAAGTATCGCTACCCCGACGCCTTCGTGTCCTGCACGCCGGTTGGCGGTCCCTCCACGATTGTCACAAATCCCGTCGTGATCTTCGAGGTGCTGTCCGAAAGCACCGCCAAAATCGACCGCATGACGAAAATGACGGAATACCGCTCCATGCCCTCGGTTCGGCGGTATGTCCTGCTGGAGCAGGATGAAGCCGCAGCTATGGTCATCACCCGCACTGAGACCGGATGGAGTTTGGAAACCCTGGACGCCCAGGGAACGCTCGCGATGCCAGAGATCGGCATCGAGGTCGCCATGGCGGACCTCTATGACGGGCTGAACTTTACGCCGCCACCGGCCCCGTAGCGAGCTTCGCCTCGATGCTGTCCCAGATCGCCGCCGCCAGGTCGATGCCGTCGAACCGGGCGATCTCCTGCAATCCCGTGGGCGAGGTCACGTTGATCTCGGTCAAGTAGTCGCCGATCACGTCGATCCCCACGAAGATCAGGCCGTGGTCGCGGAGGTAGGGGCCAATGCGACGGCAAATCTCCTGTTCGCGCCCGGTCAGCACCGATTGCTCAGGCCGGCCGCCGACATGCATGTTGGAGCGTGCCTCGCCCGCCGCCGGCACGCGGTTCACCGCGCCCATGGCGACGCCATCAATCAGGATGATCCGCTTGTCGCCCCGGCGCACCGCGGGTTCGTAACGCTGGATCATCAGCGGCTCGCGCGACCGGGCGAAGTGCATCTCCAGCAGCGACGCCAGGTTCTCGTCGTCCGGCCTGATGCGGAACACCCCGGCGCCGCCGTTGCCGAACAGCGGCTTCACGATGATGTCCGCGTGCTGCGCCCGGAAGGCGCGGATGGCCTCCGGGTCCCAGGTGATCAGCGTGGGCGGCATCAGGTCCGGGAAGTGGGTGACGAGCAGCTTCTCCGGGCTGTCCCGCACCCATTTCGGGTCGTTCACCACCAGCGTCTTCGGGTGGATATGCTCCAGCATGTGGGTGGCGGTGATGTAGGCCATGTCGAACGGCGGGTCCTGCCGCATCAGCACGGTGTCCATGCCGGCGAGGTCGATCACCTCCGCCGGGCCGAAGCGGTAATGGTCGCCGGGCACGCGCTGCACATGCACCGGGCGGGCGCGGGCCAGCAGGCGTCCCGCCCGCGACTCGCCCTGGCCCTCGTGCAGCGACATGTGGCGCACGTCGTAGTGCCACATCGCATGGCCGCGCCGCTGCGCCTCCAGCATCAGGGCGAAGGTGCTGTCGCCGTCGATGTTGACGCTCTCCATCGGGTCCATCTGGACCGCGACCTTCAGCGGGCTGGTCATGCTGCGCCTCGTTGTTGCCGCACGAGGCTAGCACGAGGTTCAGGCCGCGGGCACGCCCTTGCTGGTTGAATATTCAAAGTGCAGCGCCGTGCCGGGATGCACGATGGGATGGATCGCGTGCGCCGCCATGGCGCCCTCGCTGAACCCTTGCAGGATCAGCTTGAGCTTGCCCGGATACGTCGCGATGTCGCCGATGGCGAACACGCCGGGCACCGAGGTCTCGCAGCTTGCAGGCCGCACCTGTACATGGCTACGCTCCAGGTCGAGTCCCCAATGGGCGATGGGGCCGAGGTCCATCGACAGGCCGAAGAACGGCAGCAGCACGTCCGCCTCAAGCTGCCGGGCCTGCCCGTCCATGGTCGCGACCTCGACCGTCTCCAGCACGCCATGGGCGCCGTGCAGCGCGTGAAGCTGGTAGGGCACGACCATCTCCACCTCGCCCCGGGCGGCGGCGGCGTCGAGCTGGGCCGCCGTCTCCGGCGCCGCACGGAACTTCGCCCGGCGGTGCACGACATAAACCTTTTCCGCCACGTCCTTCAGCGACAGCGCCCAATCGACCGCGCTGTCGCCGCCGCCGGCGATCACCACGCGGCGGCCCCGGAACTCCTCCCGCCGGCGGCAGGCGTAGCGGACCGCGCCCGTCGCCTCGAAGGCCGGGAGGCCGGCGAGCGGCGGCCGGTTCGGGCCGAACGCCCCGGCGCCGGCGGCGACCACAACCGCCTTGCAGCGGATCTCCTCGCCCATGTCGGTCGTCAGCACGAACTGCCCGGCCTGCCCCTGCAAGCGGTCCACCCGCCGCCCCAGCAGGCGCGGCACATCGAACGGGGCGATCTGCTGCTCAAGGTTGGTGATCAGGTGCCCGGCCGCGATGGCCGGGTGCGCCGGGATGTCGTAGATCGGCTTCTCCGGATACAGCGCGGTGCACTGCCCGCCGACCTCCTCCAGCGCGTCGATCAGCGTGGAGCGCAGCTTCAGCATGCCGCACTCGAAGGCGGCGAACAGGCCGACGGGGCCTGCGCCGATGATGGCGACGTCGGTCTCGATGGGATCGGGCATGACGGCAAGGTAAACACGATGCCGGCGACATCAAGCCATTTGCCGAACGTTGCCGTAAAGTGCAAATTAGGGCCGTGCCGTCCCTTGCGATTCTCCTGCCCGGCCTCGATGCGACCGAGGCGTTGGCCGGCCGCATCGCCGGCCTGCTGCAACCCGGCGATGCCGTGCTGCTCGAAGGCCCGCTCGGCGCCGGCAAGAGCGCGCTGGCCCGCGCGCTGCTCCGCACCCTGCTGGCCGACCCGGCGCTTGAAGTGCCAAGTCCGAGCTACACGCTGGTCCAGCTCTACGACGCGCCGGTCGGCCCGGTGCACCACTTCGACCTCTGGCGGCTGGACGGCCCGGCCGCGGTCGCCGAACTCGGCTGGGACGACGCGCAGGACGGGGTCGTGCTGGTGGAGTGGCCCGACCGGCTGGGCGGCCTGCGCCCGGATCACGCCCTGACCATCACCCTGAGCCTCGCGGACGGCGACGCCCGCCGGGCGGTGCTGACCGGCTGGCCCGGGCGGCTGGAGCGCCTGGCATGAACCTCCGCACCATCCCGCCGCACGTGCCGTTCCTCGACGCGCTGGCGGCGTATTGGCTGGAGCGCGCCGGGCCGGACCCGCTTGCGGCGGCGCACGGCCTGATCCTGCTGCCGACCCGCCGCGCCGCCCGCGCGCTGAACGAGGCGTTCCTGCGCCAATCCGACGGCCGCCCGCTGCTGCTGCCGCGCATCGCCGCCTTGGGGGCGCTGGACGAGGCGCCGCTGGCGCTTGCCGGCGCGCTCGATCTGCCGCCCGCGGTGGACGCGGCGCGGCGGCTCGCCGTGCTGACCCGGCTGGTCATGGCGCTGGAGGGCCGGCACGGCGCGCCCGGCACCGCCGACCGCGCCTGGCAGCTCGCGATGGAGCTGGCCCGCCTGCTGGACGAGGCGCACCGGTCCGAGGTGCGCCTGGCCGACGCGCTGCCCGCCGCCGCGGAGGCCGGCTATGCCGAGCATTGGAGCCGCACCATCGAGTTCCTGCGCATCGTCTCGACCGCCTGGCCGGCCTGGCTCGCCGATAACGGCCTGCTGGACGCGGCGGAGCGCGGCATCAGGCTGCTGGACGCCCAGGCCGCCGCGTGGTCGGAGTGCCCGGCGGCGTGCCCGGTGATCGTCGCCGGCACCACGGGCGGCATCAAATCCGTCGCCCGGCTGATGCGCGTCGTCGCCGTCATGCGCGGCGGCATGGTGGTGCTGCCGGGCCTCGACCTCGCGATGCCCGACGCCGTGTGGGAGCGGCTCGACCCCGGCCATCCGCAGGCGGGCATGCAGCGCCTGCTGATCAACCTCGGCGCCACCCGCGGCGACGTGCGGCCGTGGGAGGAGCCGGACGACGCGCCGTCCGCCGTGTCCCCCGGCCGCGACGCCGCGCTGTGCCAGTCGCTGATGCCCGCCCAGGCGCTGGGCGGCTGGCGCGTGCCGGCGGTCCCGGCCATCCAGGGCCTGACCCGGCTGGAGGCGGCGGACCAGCAGGAGGAGGCGGTCGCCATCGCCCTGGCGCTGCGCGACGCGCTGGAGAAGCCGCACGCCCGCGCCGTGCTGGTGACGCCGGACCGGCAGCTTGCGATGCGGGTGGCGGCGGAGCTTGGGCGCTATGGCGTCATCGTCGATGACAGCGCCGGGGAGCCGCTGGCCGACACGCCGCCGGGCGCGTTCCTGCGGCTGCTGGCCCATGCCGTCGCGGACGGGCTGGCCCCCGTGGCGCTGCTGTCCCTGTTAAAGCACCCGCTCGCGGCGCTCGGCCTGGACCCGGCCAAGGCCCGGCAGGCGGCGCGTCGGCTGGAGCTTGCGTGCCTGCGCGGCCCGGCGCCGGCGCCGGGACTGGCGGGATTGCGCGCGGCGCTCGGTCGGCAGAGGGCGGCGGACCCTGCGGCGCAGGACCTGCTCGACCGCCTCGATGCCAGGTTGCAGCCCATCTTCGGCATCGCTTCCCGTGCGGACGCGACCCCGGCCGAGGCGCTGACGGCGCTGATCGAGTGCGCCGAGGCGCTGGCGGACACCGACGAACTGCCCGGCGCCCTGCGCCTGTGGTCGCGGGAGGAAGGCGAGGCGCTGGCGACCCACCTCTCCGCGCTCGCCGCGGCGCTGCCGGTCCTCCCGGCGCAGCCGGTCGCCACCTTGCCGGGCCTGCTGGACGCCTCGATGGAGGGCGCGGTGGTGCGGAGCCGCCGGGCGCTGCGCGGGCGGGACGGGGACGAGCATCCGCGCGTCGCCATCCTGGGCCTGCTGGAGGCGCGGCTGCAATCGGCGGACCTGATCGTGCTGGGCAGCCTGGCGGAGGGCGTGTGGCCGCCCGCGACCGACCCCGGCCCGTGGATGAGCCGGCCGATGCGCGCCGCCGCCGGGCTGGAGTCGCCGGAGGAACGGGTGGGCCAGTTGGCGCATGACTACGCGATGCTGGCCTGCGCCGCCCCCTCCGTCATCCTGTCGTGCCCGCGGCGCCGGGACGGGGCGCCGACGGTGCCGGCGCGCTGGCTGGTGCGGCTGGAAGCCTACCTGGCCGGGCATCGGATGGCGCTGCCCGTCCATCCCGCCGCCGCCTGGGCACGCCTGCTGGACCAGCCGGCCGGCGAGCCTCGGCCCACGGCGCCGCCGCAGCCCCGCCCGCCGGTCGCCGACCGGCCGCGACGCCTGAGCGTGACCGAGATCGAGACCTGGCTGCGCGACCCCTACGCGATCTACGCCAAGCACGTGCTGCGGCTGCGCGCGTTGCAGCCGCTGGAGCAGTCGGCCGACGCCGCCGACTACGGCAGCATCGTGCACGCGGCGCTCGCAGATTTCCTCACCACCTTGCCGCCGATCTACCCGCGCGACGCCCAGGCCCGGTTGCACGCCGCGATGAACCGGGCGCTGGACGCGGCGGGGCTGCGCCCGGCGCTCACGGCCTGGTGGCGTCCGCGTTTGGCCCGCATCGCCGACTGGGTGGCCGAGGCCGAGCGTTACCGCCGCCTGCGCGGCCCGATGGCGCATGTTGCGTCGGAGGTGGAGGGCCAATGGACCGTGCCCGGCGGCCATCCGTTCGTGCTCAGCGGCCGGGCCGACCGCATCGAGCGCCGGGCGGACGGCACGCTCGCCATCCTCGACTACAAGACCGGCGCGGTGCCGACGACGGGGCAGGTCGAGCACGGCCTGGCGCCGCAACTGCCGCTGGAGGCCGCGATGGCCGCCGCCGGGGTGTTCGGCCCGGAACTGGCTGGGCGCGCGGCGGAGCTGACGTATTGGCACCTGTCCGGCGGCCTCGATCCCGGGAAGGAGACCAAGCTGTTCCAGCACGACGCCGCCCGCACCGCGGCGGAGGCCGAGACGGCGGAGCGTGCGCTGATCGCCCTGATCGCCGCCTTTGACGACCCGGACCGCGCCTACCTGTCCCGTCCGCACCCCGGCGCCGCGCCCCGGTTCTCCGACTACGCGCAGCTTGCCCGCGTCGCGGAGTGGGCGGCGCTGGAGGACGACGAGTGACCATGGTCCTTCGTCCTGGGGCCGATGCCGGCCTTCCCACCGCCGCCCGGGCGCGGGCGGAGGCCAAGCAGCGCCAGGCGTCCGACCCGGCGGTGTCCGCCTTCGTCGCCGCCTCCGCCGGGTCCGGCAAGACGAAGCTGCTGACCGACCGGATGCTGCGCCTGATGCTGTCCGGGGCGGAGCCCTCGCGTATCCAGTGCCTGACCTTCACCAAGGCGGCCGCGGCGGAGATGGCGCTGCGCTTGCAGCACCGGCTGGGCCGCTGGGTGACGCTCGACGACACGGCGTTGGACGCGGAGCTTGCGGCCCTGCCGGCGCCCGCCGGGGACGAGGCCCGGGCAGCGGCGCGGGCGCTGTTCGCCCGGGTGCTGGACCTGCCCGGCGGCATGCGGATCGGCACCATCCACGCCTTCTGCCAATCGCTGCTGCGCCGCTTCCCGCTGGAGGCCGCGATCTCCCCGCATTTCCGCTTGGTCGAGGACGCCGACGCCCGCACCGCCATGGACCAGGCGCGGGAGGGCGTGCTGGCCGGATTCCCGGCGGACGCCTTGCTGGAACTGGCGGGCCTCACCTCGGCGGAGGGGTTCGCCCGGCTCGTCGCGGCGCTCGATGCGAAGCGCGGCCTGCTGGGGCCGGTGCTGGCGCTGTCGGAGCCGCAGCGGATCGCGGCGATGCGGCGCGCGGCGGGCGCCGGGGCAGGGGACGAGGCCGCCGTGCTGGCCGCCGCGGTCGAGTGGCCCGGGCGGGAGGGCGTCGCCGCGGTGCTGCGCGTCGCCCAGGCGCATGGCTCCCCGGGCGTGCAGCAACGGGCGGAGCGCCTGCTCGGCTGGCTCGGCCTGCCGCCCGACCTGCGGCGGGAGCATTGGGGCGAGTGGCTGGCGGACCTGCTGACCGGCGCCGGGGAGCCGCGGGCCACGAGCGCCTTTGCCGCCAAGGGCCTGGCCGCCAAGCACCCGGAGATCATCGAGACGATGGCGGCCGAGCAGGCGCGCGTGCTGGCGGTGGAGGACCAGCGCCGGGCGCTGCGGGTGGCGTCGGCCTCCGCGGCGCTGCTGTCGCTGGCGGCGCCGGTGCTGCGGTCCTATGCCGGGCGCAAGGAGGAGGGCGGGCTGCTCGACTACGGCGACCTGATCGGCCGCACCTCCGACCTGCTCCGGGACCCCGGGGCGGCATGGGTGCTGTACAAGCTCGACGGCGGCATCGACCACCTGCTGCTGGACGAGGTGCAGGATACCGCGCCGGAGCAGTGGCAGATCGCCCACCGTCTGACGGAGGAGTTCTTCGCTGGGTTGGGCGCCGTGGCGGAGGAGGGGCGCCAGCGCACCTTCTTCGCGGTGGGCGACCCCAAGCAGAGCATCTACTCCTTCCAGGGCGCCGACCCCGCGGAGTTCGAGCGATCCCGCGCCGAGATGGCGGCCCGCGTGGGCGACCGGACCTGGCGGGACGTGACGCTCGACGTGTCGTTCCGCTCCACGCCCCCGGTGCTGGCCCTGGTCGATGCCGTGTTCGCCGAGGCGGAGGCGGCGCGCGGGGTGGCCGATGACGGCCCGCTGCATCACTTCGCGGACCGGGCGGGGGCCGCGGGCCGGGTCGAGCTGTGGCCGCTCACACCGCTGCCGGAGGCGCCGGCCACGGAGCCGTGGACCGTGCCGGAGCGCAACATGGGCCTGGTGTCCGCGCCGCAGCGCCTGGCGGACGCGCTGGCGGGCTGGATCGAGGACGCGCTGCGCCGCGGGGTGCGGCTGGAAAGCCGGGACCGGCCCTTGGCGCCGGGCGACATCCTGGTGCTGGTGCGGCGGCGCGACGACTTCGCCAAGTCGCTGGTGCGGGCCTTGAAGGCGCGCGGCGTGCCGGTCGCCGGGCTGGACCGCCTGGTGCTGGGCGAGCAGGCGGCGGTTCAGGACATGCTGGCGCTGTGCGACGCCGTGCTGCTGCCGGAGGACGACCTGGCCGTGGCCTGCGTGCTGACCAGCCCGCTCGGCGGCCTCACGGATGACGAGCTGATGCGGCTGTCGGTCAAGCGGCGGGCCACGCTGTGGGAGGCGCTGCGGGACCGGGCGAAGGAGCATGCGGCGTGGCGCCAGGCTTGGACCCTGCTGTCCACCCTGCGGTCGCGCGCCGATTTCGTCACCCCGCATGCCTTGCTGGCCGAGGCGCTGGGGCCGCTCGGGGCGCGCGCCCGGCTGCTCGCCCGGCTCGGCCCGGACGCCGCGGAGCCGCTCGACGAGCTGCTGAACGCCGCCCTGGCCTACACGGCGCAGCGCGCGCCGTCGTTGCAGGGCTTCGTCCACTGGCTGCGCCGGTCGGGCGCCACGGTGAAGCGGGAGGCCGAGGGCGCCGGCGGCACGGTGCGCGTCATGACGGTGCACGGCGCGAAGGGCCTGCAAGCGCCGCTGGTGATCCTGCCGGACACCACGGCGCTGCCGCCCAAGGAGGAGCCGTTCGGCTGGCGGTCCGACCCGCAGACCGGCGCCGTGCTGCCGCTGTGGTCGCCGCGCCGGGAGTTCCGCTGCACCGCGGTGGACGAGGCCCAGGCGGCGGAGCGGGAGCTCAAGGCCCGGGAGTACAACCGCCTGCTGTACGTGGCGCTGACCCGGGCCGAGGACCGGCTGCTGGTCTGCGGCTGGGACACCCGCAAGGAGGTGCCGGAGCAGAGCTGGTACCGCATGGTCGAGCGCGGCTTCCACGCCATCGGCGCCGAGGCCGCCGCCTTCGCGGCCGTGCCGGGCGCCTGGGCGGGCGGGCATTGGGTGCTGGACAACGCGCAGACCGCGCCCCGGCCCGGAGCGGCAACACGGCCGGCCGTGGCCGCCGCGCCGCTGCCGTCCTGGGCGGGCCGCCCCGGCGATTGGCGTCCGGACGCGCCGCCGCCGGAGCCGCCGGTGCCGGTGCCGCTCGCGCCCAGCCGGCCGGAGGGCGCGGCGCTCGGCCCCGTCCCGAGTTCCGCCTCGCCGCTGCTGTCGCGGGCAGAGGCGGGCCAGCGGTTCCTGCGCGGGCGCCTGGTGCACGTCCTGCTGCAGCATCTGCCCGACGTGCCGGAAGCGGCCCGGCCCGGCGCGGCGCGGGCGCATCTCCGCCTGGCCGGCTTCGGCCTCGCGCCAGACGAAGTGGAGGCGCTGGCGAAGCAGGCGCTGGCGGTGCTGGCCCATCCGGAGCTGGCGCCGCTGTTCGGCCCCGGCAGCCGGGCGGAGCAGCCGCTGACGGGCATGGTCGGCGGCGTGGTCGTGACCGGCGTGGTGGACCGCCTGGTTGTGCTGCCGGACGAAATCCTGGTGGCGGACTTCAAGACCAGCCGGGCGGCCCCCGCGGACGTGGCCGACACGCCGGTGCGCTACCTGCGCCAGTTGGCCGCCTATCGCGCCGTGCTGCGCGGCGTCTATCCGGGCCGCCCGGTCCGCTGCGCCCTGGTCTGGACGGATCAGGCCGCCGTCGCCGTCATCCCCGGGCCGCTGCTGGACGCGCACCAGCCCGGCGCTTGATCGGCCTGGCGCTTGATCGGCCCGGCGCTTGATCGCGATGCCGCGCCCCACCAACTTCTCAACACAAAGCAGGAGACTTCCATGAGCGAAAACACCGTCGCCGTCGGCGATGACACCTTCAAGGCCCAGGTCCTGGATTCCAAGGAGCCGGTGCTGGTCGATTTCTGGGCCGAATGGTGCGGCCCCTGCAAGATGATCGCCCCGGCGCTGGAGGAGATCGCGCTGGAGTACAAGGGCCGCGTGACCGTCGCCAAGGTCAACATCGACGACAACCCGATGTCGCCCAACACCTACGGCGTGCGCGGCATCCCGACGATGATCCTGTTCAAGGACGGCAAGCCCGCCGCCACCAAGGTCGGCGCCGCGCCGAAAAGCGAACTGAAGCAGTGGGTCGCCAGCAACCTCGGCTGAGCCGTAGGCGTCAGGACAACGGGTATTCGTAGCGGATGAAGCCCGAGTGCTTGGCGACGCGGTCATAGAGCAGCCGGGCCACCGTGTTGTGATCCTGGGTCAGCCAATAAAGCCGCGCACTGTCCCGTTCTCGGGCGTGCGCGGCGACGGCCTCGATCAACGCGCGGCCCGCGCCTTGGCCGCGCGCCGTGTCATCAACGAATAGGTCCTGGAGGTAGCAGACCGGCGTCGTGGCCCAGGCGCTCTCATGGAACAGGAAGTGGGTGATCCCGACGACCTGACCGTCAACCCGCGCCGCCAATCCTCGGAGCGCCGCACCGTCGAGCACGCGACGCCAGGTGTGCTCGAACACCTCGTCCGGCAGGGATGTTTCGTAGAACAGGAGGTAAGCGCGCCAAAGCTCCGTCCACCGCGGACGATCCTGCGGCAGGAGGCCGGTGATCTCCATCGGCCCTCCGCCTCCAAGCCTCATCAGCGCTCGCCGCCCTCCGGACCATAGAAGATGATCCAGGTTGCAAAATCCTGCGAGAACTCTTCGAAACGATGCACGGTGCCGGCGGGAACAAACAGCGCGTCGCCGGGACCGAACGACACGCGCTCCTCACCCTGAATCGGCAATGCATCATCATCGAACGGATGGCTTTCCACGGCCCGCATGAAGGTGCCGGTGCCGGACACGATGATGTAGAGCTCGTCCCGGTCGTGCGGCGTCTGCGGGTCTTCCTGCTTCGGCGCAAACCAACGCAGTTCCATGGTGCCGTTGGCGAGCATGAGGGCGGTTGCCCGGCCGGCATCATTGGCCGTTGCCGCGGCCTCCGCAACCTTGACGCGCAGTTTTGCCGGTGCCGGCGCTTCTGGACCGTCCATGACCAGCTCCACAATGTCGAAAGATGCGGGCTAGCCGCCTGAATTACCAAATGGGATGTTCTGGAAAACTCCAAGCCCCAACATGCTTTATTCGGCTCCATCCCGCTTCAAAATTTCACCGGCCAGATACAGGCTGCCGCAGATCAGCACGCGGGCGGGTGGGCCGGCCGGCAATTTTCCCAGCGATTCGGCGACCGTGGGGCCGGGCAGCGCGACGCCTCCGGACGCGGCGATGATCGCCTCGACCGGCAGCGCCAGGTGCTGGCCGGGTTCCTGCACCGCGAAGGTTTGGGCCGCGTGCGGCAGCAAGGGCCGCAGGAACTCGGCGGCGTCCTTCGACTGCTTCATGCCGACGATCAGATGCAGCGGGCGGTCCGCCCAGCCGGCCGCGTGGTGGGCCAGGGCCGCGCCGGCGCCGGGGTTGTGCCCGCCGTCCAGCCACACCTCCCACCCCGGCGGCGCCAACCGGGCCAGCCGCCCGCCCAGGCGTTGCAGCCGCGCCGGCCATGCGGCCCGCGCCAGCCCGGCCCAGGCGGCGTCCGGCACCGGCATCGCAGCCCGCAGCGCCGCCACGGCGATCCCGGCATTGTCGATCTGGTGGGCGCCGGGCAGCGACGGCCGGGGCAGGGCGACCGTGCCCTGCGCGTCGGTGAACCGCAGCGCGGCGTCGGCGGCGGCGATCTCCCAATCCCGGCCGCGCGCCAAAAGCGGGGCGCCGGCCCGTCCGGCGGCCTCCGACAACGCCGCGAGGGCTTCGGGCGGCTGCGCCCCCGTCACCAGGGGGACGCCGCGTTTGGCGATGCCGGCCTTTTCCGCCGCAATCAGCGCCAGCGTGTCGCCGAGCAGCTCCCGATGGTCCATCGAGATGGAGGTGACGGCGCAGACGGCCGGGTCGCGGATCACGTTCGTCGCGTCGCCGCGTCCGCCCAGCCCGACTTCGAGGATGCAGAGGTCCGCCGTCGTTTGCGCGAACAGGTGGAACGCGACGGCGGTGATCACCTCGAACACCGTGATCGGGGCGCCGCCGTTGACCTGCTCGATGTGTTCCAGCGCATCGGCCAGGGCGGCGTCGGACACCAGGTGCCCGGCGATGCGGAACCGCTCGTTGAACCGCACCAAATGGGGGGAGGTGTAGACGTGGACGCGCAGACCCGCCGCTTCCGCCATCGCGCGCAGGAAGGCGCAGGTGCTGCCCTTGCCGTTGGTGCCGGCCACGTGGATCACCGGCGGCAGCCGGCGCTCGGGATGGCCCAACCGCGCCAGCAGGCGCTCCAGCCGCTCGAGGCTGAGGTCGATGAGCCGCGGGTGCAGGCCGTGCAGCCGGTCGATGATCGGCTCGATCCGGCCTGGGGGCATCGGGGTCACGCGGCCGCCGGTTCCGGCAGCGGCGCGGGCGGCAGGTCCGGCGCAGGGCGGGGCGCCTGCTCCGGCACGCGCAGCAGGCCGATCAGCCGGGCCAGCGTGTCCCGCATCTCCGGACGCGGCACCACCATGTCGAGGATGCCGTGCGCATGCAGGTATTCCGCCCGTTGGAAGCCGTCCGGCAGGGTCTCCCGCACCGTCTGCTCGATCACCCGGCTGCCGGCGAAGCCGATCAGCGCGCCGGGTTCCGCGAGTTGCAGGTCGCCCAGCATGGCGAAGCTCGCGGTGACGCCGCCGGTCGTGGGGTCGGTCAGCACGGTGATGAACGGCAGCCCGGCCTCCTTGACCAGCCGGGCCGCGATGGTGGTGCGCGGCATCTGCATCAGGCTGACGGCGCCTTCCTGCATGCGGGCGCCGCCGCTCGCGGTGAACACGACCAGCGGCGCTTGTTGCAGCACCGCGAGCCGGGCAGCGGCGACGATGGCCTCCCCCACCGCGGCGCCCATGCTGCCGCCCATGAACTCGAACGCCTGCGCCGCCACCACGGCGCGGTGTCCGCCGATGGCGCCATGGGCCACCAGGATCGCGTCATCGAGGCCGGTCCGCTCCCGTGCCTCCTTCAGCCGGTCGGCATAGCGTTTGCTGTCGCGGAAGCGCAGCGGGTCCAGGGGGGCGCGCGGCAGCTCGATGCGGGTGAAGCCGGGGACGGCGTCGAAGGTGTAGGCCAGCCGCTCCGCCGCGGTCGGGCGCATGTGGAAGCCGCACGCCGTGCAGACCTTCAGGTTGCGGGCGAGGTCGCTGGCGAACAGCATGTGCTGGCAGTTGGGGCATTGCACCCAAAGGTTGTCCGGCACCTCCCGCCGTCCCAGCAGCGTGCGGATCTTCGGGCGGACATACTCGGCCAGCCAGCTCATGCCAGGGTCTCCACAATCGGCGGCGTCGGCGTCCCCGCCACGGAACAGGTGCAGGCTGTCCGCCCAGTGTCCTTCAAGGCGCTCTCCTCGATCAAGCCCCCGACATACCGCACCGCCCGGCGCCGGTCACGTCCGGCTTCTTGGGGGTGCGCCGCAGCACAAGGTCAGGATAGGATGCACCATGCTGTACTTGAACACCGGCCGCAGTCCCCGCCGCCCCTTCCAGCCGCATGCCGACTCCTCGGAGCCTGCGCCGGTCTGGATCGACCTGCTCAGCCCGACCGACCAGGAGCGCTCCGCCGCCGAGCGGCTGACCAGCCTGCGGGTGCCGGCCCAGGCGGACCTGGCCGAGATCGAGAGCAGCAGCCGGCTGTCGAGCGAGGGCAGCACGCTTCGCCTCAGCACCCCGATGATCTACCGCACGGTGGACGGGCTGTCGAAGGTGGCCCCGCTCGGCCTCGTGCTGTCGCCGGACTACCTGATGACGGTGCGGTTCGCCGACCTGCCGGTGTTCGACCAGTTCGCCGAACGCTTCGTGGGCAGCGCCGCGCAGTCATGCAGCGTCGCGGCGTTCCTGGGACTGCTGGAGGCCATCGTCGACCGCCTGGCCGATGTGCTGGAGCACGTCGGCGGGGACCTCGACGCCATCTCGCGCCGGGTGTTCCGGCCGGAACGCGGCGGCACGCCGAACGCGGCGCGGACGGACATGCAGTTGCGGGCGACGCTGCGCGCGGTGGGCACCGCCGGGGAGCGCGTGTCGAACATCCGGGACAGCCTGCTCGGCGTGAACCGCATCGTGCTGTTCACCAACGAGGCCGCCGCGGGCTGGATTCCCTCGAACCTGCGGCCCCGGTTCAAGACGCTGCGTCAGGACATCGCGTCGCTGTCGGATTACGACGTGCAGTTGACGAACAAGGTGCAGTTCCTGCTGGACGCGACGCTGGGCTTCATCAACATCGAGCAGAACAACGGCATCAAGATCCTGACCGTCGTGTCGGTGGTGGGCGTGCCGCCGACCCTGATGGCCAGCATCTACGGCATGAACTTCAAGCAGATGCCGGAGCTGGAGTGGCACTACGGCTATGCCTACGGCCTCATTGTCATCATCCTGAGCGGCATCCTGCCGTTCCTGTGGTTCAAGCGGCGGGGCTGGATTTAGCCCGCGCGTTCCTGACGAAGGTTTGGATCAGCGCCGCGTCCTTCACGCCGCGGCTCCGCTCCACGCCGGATGACACGTCCACTGCGGGGGCGCCCGAGACTTGCACGGCCTCCGCGACGTTGTCGGGCGTGAGGCCGCCGGCCAGCAGCCAGGGCGCCGGCGCGGTCCAGCCGCGCAGCATGGACCAGTCGAAGGTCCGGGCGTTGCCGCCGGGCAGCACGGCGCCGGGCGGCGCCTTGGCGTCCAGCAGCAGGCCGTCCACGCCCGCGGCGGCGGTCGGCAGGTCGTCCATGCTGTCCACACCCGCCACGGCCCAGACCGGCACCCCGAACCGCGTCCGGAGTTCGGCGGCGCGTCCGGGGACGCCATGCACCTGCAGCACGTCCAAGGGTAGTGATGCGAGGACGCCGGCCACCTCGTCATCGGTCGGATCGACGAACAGCCCCACCCGCGCCGGGCCGCCGGGGCGGTGCGCCGAGAGGGCGGCGGCCTGGGCCGGCGTCACGGCGCGGGGGGAGGGCGGGAAGAACACGAAGCCGATGTAGTCGGCCCCGGCGTCCGCAGCCGCGTCCAGCGCGTCCGGCGAGTTGATGCCGCAAATCTTCACGAGGGTCATGCGATCTCCGAGGCGATGGCGGCGGCGGCGGCGGCCGGGTCGGCGCTGCCGGTGATCGGGCGGCCGACCACGATCCAATCGGCCCCGGCCTCCACGGCGGCCCGCGGGGTCACGGCGCGCGCCTGGTCATCCCGGCTGGCCCCGGCCGGCCGGATGCCCGGCACCACCAGGGTTGGGCGCGAACCCAGGGCATCCCGCAGCATGGACGCCTCCTGCGCGCTGCACACCAGTCCGTCGGCGCCGGCGTCCATCGCCAGGCGGGCGAGCCGCAGCACCTGCTGGCGCGGCCCGCCGGCGACGCCGGTCGCATGCAGGGCGCTGCTGTCGAGGCTGGTCAGCACGGTGACGGCGAGCAGGAGCGGGGGGTGCGCGACGGTTTCGGCGGCGCGCCGGGCCGCTGCGAGCATCGCGGCGCCGCCATTCGCATGCACCGTCAGCATCATCGGGCGCAACGGCAGGACGGCCTGCACGGCGCCCGCGACGGTGTTGGGGATATCATGCAGCTTCAAATCCAGGAACACCGGGCGCTGCGTGACGCCGCGGACGCCCAGGGGACCCTGCGCCAGGACGAACTGCAAGCCGAGCTTCAGGACGCCGCAATGCGGCGCCACCTTGTCGGCCCACGCCGCCGCCTGCCCCGCATCCGCGGTGTCCAGGGCGACGATCAGGCCGGCCATTATGCGCCGGGGGGCGGCAGCGCCATGGCGGACCCCGCGGCAGTCCTGGGCTGCGACTTCAACGCCCGGACCTCGGCCTCAAGCTGCCGCACGGTCCGCTCTGCCTGACGGGCGCGGCTGGCGGTGAGCACGCCGGCGCCCCAGGTCATCAGCGCACCGACGATGAAGAACAGCCCGGCCGCCACCAGGATCGTGATCGACAGCGGCGCGTCGATCATGATGTCGGTGGGCCACAGCCCCAGTTTGACCACCTGCCGGTTGGACAGCGCGAAGGCGATCAGCACGATCAGCACGGGCACCACGAGCAAGATTCTCATGGGTCAGGCCAGCACGCGTTCGGCGCGCGCGGACGCACGGGCCGGCTTGCCGCCACGGTCCACGCGCTCCCGCAGTTCCTTGCCGGCCTTGAAGAAGGGCACCGCCTTCTCGTTGACTGGAACCGCCTCCCCGGTGCGCGGGTTGCGCCCGGTGCGGGCATCGCGCCGCTTCACCGTGAAGGCGCCGAAGCCGCGCAGCTCGACACGGGTGCCGCGGGCGAGGGCGGCGGTGATCTCTTCAAAAATGGTCGACACGATCAACTCCACGTCCCGGCTGAGCAGGTGCGGATTGGCGGACGCAAGCTCTGCGATCAACTCGGATTTTGTCATGGTCTCAATTGCCGTAATGCGTTGGAGTTGCTGGCCCGCTCGCGGGAATGCTCGATAAACGATGCCGGACCCGCCGCCCCGCGTCAACTGAACGGCCGCCGCTTGCGACCTTGGACGCGCCAACAGGCAAGCCCGCTACTCCGCGCCGGCACCCTGCCAGAGCGCCCAGGCCCCGGCCTGCGCCATGGAGGGAGCGAACGCGCTCGCGACGGCTTGCTGCCAGATCCCGGCAAGCGTCGCCCCGACCGTGCGGTCATACAATCCGCCGGCCTTCAGATCCTCGGCAGGCACCGTCGCCGGCACGCCGCGTTCCCGCGCCAGCCACTCCCGCGCCTCGATCTCGCCGCCGATCTCGTCCACCAGGCCCAGCTTCTGCGCCTGGCGGCCGGTATAGGCGCGGCCGTCGGCCAGGGCGCGCACCTGGGACGCATCCATGTGCCGGGCGTCTGCCACCATGCCGACGAACTGGTCGTACATGTCGCCGACCAGGCCGTTTAGGTAATCCCGTCCCTGCGCCGTCAGCCCGCGGGTGAAGCTCGGTTGATCCTTGAGCGGCCCGGAGGTGATCGCCTCCGCCGACAGGCCCAGCCGGCCCAGCAGGCCCGACACGTCCCCGGTCTGCAAGATCACGCCGATCGACCCGGTCAGCGTCGCGTCGCGGGCGAAGATGCGCGCCGCGGGCAGCGCCACCATGTAGCCGGCGGACGCCGCGGTGCCCCGCATCACCGCCACCACGGGCTTCGCCGCCGCGACCCGCAGCAACGCGCCGCGCAGGCTCTCGCCCCCGGCCACCGAGCCGCCGGGGCTGTCGATGGAGACGATCACCGCGGGCACGTTGCGGTCCTTCGCCAGCGCCGCCACGCTCTCGACCAGCCTGCGGTCCTCGGTGATGACGCCGGTCACGTTGATGCGCGCGACGTGCGGGCCCAGGCCGCGGGACGCCCGCGGCGCCACGACCGCGATCACCGCCAAGGTGCCGGCCGCCACCGCCGCGACCCGCCAAAGGTTTAGGCGGCGCTTGAGGCGCCGCCTGTCCAGGATCAGATCGGTCTCAAGCGACACTAGCCGTCGCTCTGCTGGTTCCGCCGACGGATGGCGGCGCCCAGGATGTCGCCCAGGGAGGCGCCGGAGTCCGTCGTGCCGAAGTCTTGGATCGCCTGCTTGTCCTCCTCCATCTCCCGGCCCTTGATGGTCAGGCTCAGCTTGCGGGCGGCGCGGTCGATGGCCGTCACCTTGGCATCCACCTTCTCGCCCACGGCAAAGCGGTCCGGACGCTGGTCGGACTTGTCCCGCGCCAGTTCCGCCCGGCGGATGAAGCCGGTCAGCACCTCGTCCACCTTCACCTCGATGCCGTTCGCCTGCACGGCGGTGACGATGCAGGTCACGACGTCGTTCTTGTGCACGCGGCTCAGCACGTCGGCGGCGGGGTCGTCCTGCAGCTGCTTGACGCCCAGGCTGATGCGCTCCTTCTCGGCGTCGATGTCGAGCACCTTGGCCTGCACGACCTGACCCTTCTCGAACTTCGCGATGGCCAGCTCGCCCGGTTCGTCCCAGGACAGGTCGGACATGTGCACCATGCCGTCGATGTCCGCGGAGATGCCGATGAACAGGCCGAACTCGGTGATGTTGCGGATTTCGCCCTCGACGGTGCTGCCCACGGGGTGCTCGTCCTGGAACTGCTCCCACGGGTTGCGCTGCACCTGCTTGAGGCCGAGGCTGATGCGCCGCTTGCTGCTGTCCACGTCCAGCACCATCACGTCCACCTCTTGGCTGGTCGCGACGATCTTGCCAGGATGCACGTTCTTCTTGGTCCAGCTCATCTCGGACACGTGCACCAGGCCCTCGACGCCCGGCTCCAGCTCCACGAAGGCGCCGTAATCCGTGATGTTGGTGACGCGGCCGGAGTACTTGGCACCCGGCGGGTACTTCGCCGCCACACCCTCCCACGGGTCGGCCTCGAGCTGCTTCATGCCGAGGCTGATGCGCTGCGTCTCGCTGTTGAAGCGGATCACCTGCACGCGGACGGGCTGGCCGATCTGCAGCGCCTCGCTCGGGTGGTTGATCCGGCGCCAGGCGATGTCGGTGACGTGCAGCAGGCCATCGACGCCGCCGAGGTCCACGAAGGCGCCGTAATCCGTGATGTTCTTCACCACGCCGTCGAGGATCATGCCCTCCTTGAGGCCCTGGATCA
>CAXULX010000034.1:0-45456 GCA_964252005.1 uncultured Acetobacteraceae bacterium
TGCGGCTGCGGCACGGAGGCGTCGTCGATGCCGTACAGCGTGTCCCAGCACAGGTGCCCGTGGTTGCGGGTGGGATAGGCGGTGGTGTTCAGCGGGTCGAGGATCGTCAGGTCGGATTGCGGGATGAAGCGCAGCGTGCCGGCCCGGGCGCCCTGCGCCAGCGCTGGCCGCGCGAGGATGGCCGCACCGGCGCCCAGCACGGTTCGGCGCGTCAGGGGCGACAGGGTCATGCGTTCTCCTGATCGTGACCGGCACGGATCGGCCGGCCGGACAGCAGATTTCCCCCATTGCTGGCAGGCGCACAAGGGCCTGGGTCCGCCCGCACCAAGGAGGGGACGGGCGCTACCCTTCGGCCATGAACTCCGGATCGACCGGGACCTGCAGGGTCGTCGCCAGCGCGTTGGTCTGCGCGGCCATGCCGATGACGGCCAACAGCTCCCCATGCTGCGCGTCGGTCATCCCCTTCGCGCGGGCGGCGGCCGTGTGGGAGTGCACGCAGTAGGCGCACCCGTTCGCCGCCGACACCGCCACGTAGATCAGTTCCTTGACCAGGGGATCGAGCGCGCCCGGCGCCAGCATGACCTCCTTCAAGGCGCCCCAGGTCCGCTCCAGCACCGCCGGCTGGTTGGCCAAGGCGCGCCAGAAGTTGTTCACGAAGGCGGAGTTGCGGGCGGCGCGTATGTCGGCGAAGACGGCGCTGACGCGAGGGTCCGCCTCCACGTCGGCATCGGTCCAAAGCCTTGCAATGGTCATCGTGACTCCTTCGTTGGATCAGGGTGCCGCTCGGTCCATCAGCCCGGCGTGAGCCGCGCCCGGAACGCCGCCCGCTCCGGCTCCGCGAGCCACGCCCGCATCGCCGCCTCGTCCGCGAACCGCCCGGCGGCCGGCATCGCCCGCGCCTCGCCCTCCACCAGGAGCGCCTCGCCGCGGAACGGCCAGGGCGACAGCGTGAACGCGGCCGCCTCCCCTGGATGCGCCGTGAGCCGCAGGGTCCGCCGGCCGCCGGCCCGATCCGGCGCCTCCATCTGCAGCGGCGCCGCCAACTCGCCGCAGAGCGCCAGCGACAGCGTGTCGGACAACGCGACCAGCGCCGCGTCATGCGCCAGCGCGGCGGCGTCCAGCCCGAGCGCCCGCGCCCACGCGGCCTGCAGCGGCGCCTGGGTGTCGAGGTAGTGCGCCGCCGCCGCCGCGTCCGCCGGCGCGACCCGGTGCCGGTCGGTGTAGCGGGTGTAGATCAGCCCGCCATGGCGCGAGACGAGCAGCGCCACGCGCCGCCCCCACGCATTCAGCGCACGGTCGACGCCCCGCGCCCACATCGGCGCATGGTCCGCCGCCCCGATGGCGCGGAACAGATGCGGCCGCCCGGTCTGCGGGTCGAAGCTCGGCGCCGTCTCCCAGTCGAGCCAGCCGAGGTCGTGCTGCTCCGCCGCCAGCAGCACAGGCTCCTCCAGCGGCTCCGCCCAGGCGCGCAGGAGCTGGCCGGAAATCCAGGCGTGGGCGGGCTGGCTGATGGCGAGCGCAGGGGCGGCCCCAAGGGCCTCACGGAACAGCATGGGCCAAGGCTAGTCCAGCGTCGCCCGGGTGGATAGCCGGCGGCCGTCTTGCAAGCTTCACTGGTTCCGGGCCTTTGATTTGCGCCCCGTCTCGGCCACCATGGGTCTCAGCAACCGCCGGTGCCTGCATTCCATGACAAGCCCTGACCCTTTGGCGGACGAACGCTGGCGCGCTCTGAACCGGGCCAACCGGACCGGCCCCGATGCCTGATCCGCTGTTCGACACCGTCGAGGGCCGGCGCATGCTGGCGGCCGAGCGGGGCGAGGATTGGCGGCGCTGGGGACCCTACCTCAGCGAGCGCCAGTGGGGCACGGTGCGGGAGGATTACAGCCCCGGCGGCACCGCCTGGGACTCCTTCCCGCACGACGTGGCCCGCAGCCGCGCCTACCGCTGGGGCGAGGACGGGCTGGCCGGGTTCGCCGACAACAAGCTGCTGTGGTGCCTCGGCCTCGCGCTGTGGAACGGCCGGGACCCCATCCTGAAGGAGCGGCTGTTCGGCCTGACCAACGCGGAGGGCAACCACGGCGAGGACGTGAAGGAGCTGTACTACTTCCAGGACGGCACGCCGACCCACTCCTACATGCGGATGCTCTACAAATACCCGCAGGCCGCCTTTCCCTACGAACGGCTGGTCGCGGAGAACCGCGCGCGCGGCACCGCCGACCGCGAGTTCGAGTTGGTCGATACCGGCGTCTTCGCGGAGGACCGCTACTTCGACGTGGTCGTCGAGTACGCCAAGGCGTCCGCCGACGACATCCTGATGCTGATCACCGTCCACAACCGTGGGCCGGACCCGGCGCCCTTGCACGTGCTGCCGCAGCTTTGGGCGCGCAACATCTGGTCCTGGGACGGCCGCGCGCCGCGTCCGCACATCCGGCTGGACACGGGCCAAGGCGGGGGCCAGGGCGAAAGCCGGCGCGTGCTCGCCAGCCATCCCGCGCTGGCGCGCACCCGCGTCTGCGAGGTGGACGGCGACGCCGCCTGGCTGTTCTGCGAGAACGACACCAACGTCAACCGCCTGTACGGCGCGCAGCAGCCGGGCCCGTTCAAGGACGGGATCAACGACCACGTGGTGGACGGGGTCCACGACGCCGTCAGCCCGCTGCGGCGTGGCACCAAGTGCGCGGCCCACCTGCGCCTGCACCTCCCGCCCGGCGGCTCCGCCACGGTGCGCCTGCGCCTGCGCCCGGAGGCGAGCCCAGGAGCGGGCGACGACGCCTTCGCCTGGTTCGACGCGGTGATGGACAGCCGGCGCGCGGATTGCGACGCCTTCTACGCCGCCGTGCAGCGCGACATGCCGGACCCCGACGCCCGGCTGGTGCAGCGCCAGGCGCTGGCGGGCATGCTGTGGTCCAAGCAGTTCTACATGCTGGACGTGCGCCGGTGGCTGGACGGCGACGCGGCGCAGCCCGCCCCGCCGCCCGGCCGCGCCCAGGGCCGCAACGCCGATTGGCGGCACCTCGACAACTTCGACATCCTCTCGATGCCCGACAGTTGGGAATACCCGTGGTATGCGGCCTGGGACCTCGCGTTCCACTGCGTCACCTTCGCGCTGATCGACCCGGTGTTCGCCAAGTCGCAGCTCCTGCTGCTGACCCGCGAGCGGTACATGCACCCGAACGGCCAGCTTCCGGCCTATGAATGGGCGTTCGGCGACGTGAACCCGCCGGTGCACGCCTGGGCGGTGCTGCGGGTGTTCCAGATGGACCGCGCGCTGACCGGCGTGCCCGACCGCGTCTTCCTGCGCCGCTGCTTCCACAAGCTGCTGCTGAACTTCACCTGGTGGGTCAACCGCAAGGACGAGGCGGGGCGCAACATCTTCGCCGGCGGCTTCCTGGGCCTCGACAACATCGCCATCTTCGACCGCTCGCACCCCCTGCCGACGGGCGGCACCATCGACCAGTCGGACGGCACCGCGTGGATGGCGATGTTCACCCTCAACCTGCTGCGCATCGCGCTGGAGCTTGCCATCGAGGACCACGCCTACGAGCCGCTGGCCACCAAGTTCTTCGAGCACTTCCTCTATATCGCCGAGGCCATGACCCATGCCGGCGGCATCGGCCTGTGGGACGAGCAGGACCAGTTCTACTACGACGTGCTGCGGCTGCCGGAGGGGACGGTGATCCCGCTGCGGGTGCGCTCGGTCGTGGGGCTGATCCCGCTGTTCGCCGTCGAGGTGATCGGCCGGCGGGCGATCAACGAGCTGCCGGAGTTCCGCGAGCGGATGCAGTTCATGCTGCTGCACCGCCCGGACCTCGCATCGCTGATCTCCCGCTGGACCGAGCCGGGGGAGGGCGAGCGGCACCTGCTCTCGCTCCTGCGCGGCCACCGGGTCAAGAAGCTGCTGCGCCGCATGCTGGACGAGGCGGAGTTCCTGTCGCCGCACGGCGTGCGGGCGCTGTCCAAGGCGCATGAGGACCATCCCTACGTGCTGGAGCACGGCGGGGCGCGGTTCAGCATCGGCTACGAGCCGGGCGAGGGATCGACGTCCGCGTTCGGCGGCAACTCCAACTGGCGGGGGCCGGTGTGGATGCCGATCAACATCCTGCTGATCGACAGCCTGCGCGAGTTCCACCGCTATTACGGCGATGATTTCCGGGTGGAATGCCCGACGGGCAGCGGCGCCTACTGCTCGCTGGAGGAGGTCGCGGACATGCTGACCCGGCGGCTCGCCGGGCTGTTCCTGCGGGATGCGGACGGGAGGCGGCCGATGCACGGCGACGACGAGCTGTCGCAGGCGGACCCGCATTTCCGCGACAACATCCTGTTCCACGAGTACTTCCACGGCGACACCGGGCGCGGCCTCGGCGCGTCGCACCAGACGGGATGGACCGGGTGCGTGGCGCTGCTGCTCAGCCCGGAGAACGGCCCGTGGCGGCAATCGAGCGCCGGGTTGCCGGGCGCCAAGCCGCGCCCGGCGCCAAAGCCCGTGGACCGTCCATGACGCGGCGGCGGGGGCACGGCCCGGAAGGTCTCGACAGGGCCATGCCGCCCCGACAGAATGGGCGCATGCCGGCCGTACGGGTCTGCGCCCCCCTCCTCAAAGCAAGGTTGACCAGATGACGCTGACACGACGCGGCGCGATGCGGCTGGCTCCCGTGGTCGCCGGCCTACCCTTCGTCCGGCGCGCGGCGGCGCAGGGGGGTGCGGGTCCCGCCGGGGTCAAGCGGGGCGGCGTCTTGACCTCGCACCTCAGCGGGGAGCAGCGCATCCTCAACCCGGCGCTGCGCGCCTCCACCGGCATCTACATCATCACCAGCAAGATCGTGGAGGCGCTGGTCGATCTCGATGCCGAGGGCAAGCCGGCGCCCGTGCTGGCGACGGGGTGGGAGGCCGCGCCCGACGGCAAGACCGTGACCTTCCACCTGCGCGAAGGCGTGCTGTGGCACGACGGCAAGCCGTTCACCGCGGCGGACGTGCAGTACACCGCCATGGAGATGTGGAAGAAGTACCTGAACTACGCCACCCAGTTGCAGCAGTACCTGGAGGCGGTGGACACGCCGGACCCGCACACCGCGGTGTTCCGCTACAGCCGGCCCATGCCGGAGGCCCTGCTGCTGCGCGCGCTGTGCGACCTCGGCTACATCGTGCCGCGCCATGTGTTCGAGGGCACCAACGTGCTGGAGAACCCGGCCAACACCGCCCCGATCGGCACCGGGCCGTTCAAGTTCGTGCAGTACGAGCGCGGCCAGTACGTCGTCGCCGACCGCAACCCGGCCTATTGGCGCGAAAGCTTCCCCTACGTGGACCGCATCGTCTGGCGCTTCATCACCGACCGCGCGGCGGCCGCGGCGGCGCTGGAGACCGGGCAGGTCCAGGTGACGTGCTACAACGGCATCTCGCTCGCCGACCTTGACCGGCTGAAGGCCGACCCGAACTACGTCGTCACCACGCGGGGGTCGGAGGCCAACGCCTTCAACAACACCCTGGAGTTCAACCACCGCCGCAAGGAGCTGGCGGACGTGCGGGTGCGCCGCGCCATCGCGCACGCCATCGACGTGCCGTTCTTCATCGAGAACTTCCTGTACGGCCAGGGCAAGCCGGCGACCGGCCCCATCCCCTCCGCCTCCACGGCGTTCTTCCCGAACAACGCGCCGCCCTATCCGTTCGACCGCAAGCGCGCCGTCGCTTTGCTGGACGAGGCCGGGTTCAAGCCCGGCGCCGGCGGCGTCCGCTTCTCCCTGCGCCTGCTGCCGGTCAACAACGGGGAGGACGTGCCGCTGCTCGCGACCTTCATCCAGCAGTCGCTCCAGGCGGTGGGCATCAAGGTCGAGATCGTGAACCTCGATCAGGCCGGCGCCCTGTCCGCGATCTACCGGGACTGGAACTTCGACATCGTCACCGGCTGGCACCAGTACCGCGGCGACCCGGCGGTCTCGACCAGCGTCTGGTACCGCTCCGGCAGCCCGAAGGGCGCGCCCTGGACCAACCAGTGGGGCTGGCAGTCCGACGCGGTCGATGCGCTCACCGACCAGGCGGCGGCCGAGCTCGATCCGGTCAAGCGGCGCCAGCTCTATGCCGAGTGGACGCGGCTCATCAACGAGGAGCTGCCGATCTGGATGGTGACGGAGCGCGAGTTCCAGACGGCGGCGACCAAGCGGCTGCAGAGCGGCCTGAACACGCCGCGCTGGGGATCGAGCGACTGGCACGATGCCTGGCTCGCCCCGGCCTAGCCGCCCGGATCGCTGATGGGTTGCACCCATCCTACGCGATCCATGCCGTAGGATGGGTGCAACCCATCAGCAACCGCACACGGATCGATCAATGATGCCGCCCGTATTCGCCCTCGCCGGCCGGCGCCTGCTGGCCAGCCTGCCGACGCTGCTGCTGATCCTGGTCGGGCTGTTCCTGCTGCTGCAACTCGCCCCCGGCGACACGGTGGACGCGCTGATGGCGCAGATGGGCGGCGGCGACCCGGCCATGATGGCGCAGCTCCGCAACTTCTACGGGCTGGACGCCACCGTGCCGGTGCAGCTCGGCCGCTATCTGCTGCGGCTGCTGAGCCTC
This sequence comes from uncultured Acetobacteraceae bacterium, assembly GCA_964252005.1. Lineage (GTDB taxonomy): Bacteria > Pseudomonadota > Alphaproteobacteria > Acetobacterales > Acetobacteraceae > CAHJXG01. The sequence goes on from CAXULX010000034.1 coordinate 6,562, forward strand.
GACCTCGGCTACTCCGCCATCTACGGCAAGCCCGTGGCGGCGGTGATCGCGGAGCGGCTGCCGACCACGCTGCTGCTGATGGCCTCCTCGCTCGGCTTCGCCTTTGCCGGCGGCGTGGGCTTGGGCGTCCTGGCGGCGCGGCGGATCAACCGCTGGCCGGACACGCTGATCTCGACGGTCGGGCTGATCTTCTACGCGACGCCCTCGTTCTGGCTGGGCCTGATGGGGATCGTGGTGTTCGCCGTGCGCCTGGGCTGGCTGCCGCCGGGCGGGCTGGAGGAGATCGGCGCGGGCTACACGGGCGGGCGCCGGGCGCTGGACGTGGCGCTGCATCTGCTGCTGCCGACCGCGACGCTGAGCCTCATCTTCCTCGCCACCTACCTGCGGATCATGCGGGCGGCCATGCTGGAGGTGATGGACCAGGACTTCATCCGCACCGCCCGGGCCAAGGGCCTGAGCGAGACGGCGGTGGTGGTCCGCCACGCGCTCCGCAACGCCATGCTGCCCATGGTGACGCTACTGGGCCTCCAGGTCGGCAACCTGCTGGGCGGCTCGGTGGTGGTCGAAAGCGTGTTCGCCCTGCCCGGCCTAGGGCGGCTGGCCTACGAGGCGGTGGTGCAGCGGGACCTCAACACGCTGCTCGGCATCGTGTTCGTCTCGGCGCTGCTGGTGATCGCCGCCAACCTCGCCGTGGACCTGCTGTACGCCCGGCTCGACCCGCGCATCCCAGGCGGGCGGTAGCGGGTGCGGGCGGTCCGGCAGTATTTCCGCAGCCCCGTGGCGGTGATCGGGCTGCTGCTGCTGGCGCTGGTCGCGGGGGTGGCGCTCGCGGCGCCGCTGGCCTTCCCGGGCGACCCGCTGGGCCTGGCCGGGCGCCCGCTGCAATGGCCCGGCGCCAACCCGCGCTTCCCGCTCGGCACCGACCCGAGCGGGCGGGACATCATGGCGCAAATCTTCCACGGCGCCCGGGTCAGCCTGCTGATCGGCGGCGTGGCGACGGCGGTCTCCCTGTTCATCGGCATCCTGGTGGGCGCGGTCGCGGGGTACTACGGCGGCTGGGTGGACGACGCGCTGATGCGTGTCACCGAGGCGTTCCAGACGCTGCCGGGCTTCCTGCTGCTGCTGGTGCTGGTCGCCGTGTTCGGCTCGGCCATCGCGACGGTGACGCTGGCCATCGGCCTCGTCTCCTGGCCCGCAACCGCGCGGCTGACGCGGGCCGAGTTTCTGACGCTGCGCAGCCGCGAGTTCGTGCAGTCCTGCCGCACGCTCGGCATGGGCAACGCCCGGATCATCCTGCGCGAAATCCTGCCGAACGCTCTGCCCCCGGTGATCGTGTATGCCGGGGTGGTGATGGCGGCCTCAATCCTGCTGGAGAGCGCGCTGGCCTTCCTCAACCTGTCGGACCCCAATGTCGCCTCCTGGGGCAACCTGATCGGGGCGGGCCGGGGGGTGCTGCGGGTGCAGTGGTACGTCTCGGCCATCCCCGGCGTCGCGATCCTGGTCACCGTGCTGGCGGTGTCGCTGGTGGGGCAGGGGCTGAACGACGCGCTGAACCCGCGCGCGAGGGGCCGCGGTTGACCGGCCTCTTGGAGGTCAGCGGCCTCACCGTGGCGCTGCCCAAGGGCGCCGACCGGCCCTTCGCATTGCAGGACGTGTCGTTCAGCCTGGCGGCGGGCGAAATCCTGTGCGTGGTGGGGGAGAGCGGGTCCGGCAAGTCGATGGCCGCCAGCGCCGTCATGCGCCTGCTGCCGCCCGGCGTGCGCGTCACGGCGGGGCGGATCGAGTTGGCTGGCGCTGGCCTGCTGGCGCTCTCGGCGACGGCGATGCGCCGGGTGCGCGGCCCGGGGATCGCGATGGTGTTCCAGGACCCGATGACGGCGCTGAACCCGCTGCGCCGCGTCGGCGACCAGGTGGGGGAGATGTTCGGCACGCATACGGACATGGCGCGCGGCGAAATTCGCCGCCGGGTGCTGGCGCTGCTGGAGGAGGTGCGGCTGCCCGACCCGGCCGCCGCCCTGCGCGCCTATCCGCACGAGCTGTCGGGCGGGCAGCGGCAGCGGGCGGTGATCGCCATGGCGCTGGCGCTGGAGCCATCGGTGCTGATCGCCGACGAGCCGACGACGGCGCTGGATGTGACGACGCAGGCGCAAATCCTCGCCTTGATCCGCGGCCTCCAGCGCCGCCGCGGCATGGCGGTGCTGTTCATCACCCATGATTTCGGCGTGGTGGCCGACATCGCGGACCGCATCGCCGTGATGCAGGCCGGCCGGGTGGTCGAGCAGGGGCCGGCGGACGACATCCTGCGGCGGCCGCAGCACCCCTACACAAGGGCGCTGATCGCCGCCGTGCCGCCGCTCGCGCGCGCCATTGCGGCGGTCCCGCTGACCGACGCGCCGCCCATCCTGGTGATGCAGGGCGTGTCCAAGACCTACGGACGGCCCGGCCTGTTCCGGCGCGGCCGGGTCACGCGGGCGCTGGCCGATGTCAGCCTCGTGCTGCCCCAGGGCGGCACGCTCGGCATCGTGGGGGAGAGCGGGTCCGGCAAATCGACGCTCGCGCGCTGCATCGTGCGCCTGCTGGAGCCGGAGGCCGGCCGTATCCTCCTGCACGGCACGGATTTGCTGCGCCTGTCGGGGCGGGACATGCGGCGGCAGGCGGCGCGGGTGCAGATGGTGTTCCAGGACCCCTATGCCTCACTGAACCCGCGCCGCCGGGCCGGGGAGCTGGTGGCGCAGGGGCCGATGCTGCACGGCGTCGGCCGGGCCGAGGCGATGGCGCGGGTGCGGGAGCTGTTCGCCCTGGTGGGCTTGGCTCCGGACGCGATGGAGCGTTACCCGCACGAGTTCTCCGGCGGCCAGCGCCAGCGTATCGGCCTCGCGCGTGCCCTGGCGCTGCGGCCGGAGGTGCTGGTGGCGGACGAGGCCGTCTCCGCGCTCGACGTGTCCGTGCAGGCGCAGGTGCTGCGCCTGCTCGCCGACCTGCGCGCCCGGCTCGGCCTGTCGATGATCTTCATCACCCATGACCTGCGGGTGGCGGCGCAGATTTGCGACCGGATCGCGGTGATGCGCGGGGGCAGCGTGGTGGAGCAGGGCGACGCCGCCGCCGTGCTGGGCGCGCCGCGGCACGCCTATACGCAGGCATTGCTCGCCGCCGTGCCGGGGCGCGGCTGGACGCCGCCCGGCTGATCTCAGCGAGTTGGAGCCCGCATGCTTGGGATCGTAGGGCGGATCAGCGAAGCGCCATCCGCCTCTCGTTGGCACCGCCCGTTGGCGCATGGCGCTCCGCTTATGCGCCCCACGAATTAGGAAGGCGCGAAGCGTTCGGGCACGAAGAACGGCGTGTCCTGCAATTCCGGCTCGGCGAACGCCTCCAGCTCGCGTCGGACATGGGCGATGTCCTCCGTGAAGAAATGTGCGGTGATGGCATGGGCCAGGCGCTCCGCCCCGGCCGACAGGCCCGGGATGTCCGACGCGATGGCGCCGAGGCTCGCGAAGGCGGCGTGGTTGAACACGTGGATGCGGGAGAGACCAGGGCAGGCGCCGGGGCTGCGCTCGGTCAGCTCGAACCCGTGGCCGAGCCAAGGGAAGCGGCCGAGGTCCGGGCGCTGCAACCCCTCGGGGGGCGTGTAGCGGTCGGCCCAGGTGGCGATGGCGCCGGCGACGGACGCGAGCTCCGGCGACCGCCCCAGGTCGACGCCGAACCCGGTGCCCAGGATCAGGAAGTCCGCCTGCACGGCATCGCCGTCCGGCAAGGTAAGGCGGACGCCGTCCTCCGACCGCGCCGCGCCGCGCAGCGCGGTGCCGAGGTGGATGTGGAACCCGGCCTGCCGCATCGTGCGCAGCACCGTCTCGTGCGGCGGCGGCGCCTGCACGTCGTGCAGATAGGCGAGGATGCGCCACTTCTCCGCAGGCGGCAGGCTGGCCCAGCCCTCGAAGAAGCCCGGCGTGGCGGACCCGCGGCCCTTGTTGACCTGCGGCAGCTCCCGCCGGCGCACGTACATGTCGACCCGGCGCGCCCCGCGCTCCAGCGCCGTGGCGGCGTTGTCCCAGGCGGACGGCCCAGCGCCGACCACCGCCACGGCGCGCCCGCGCAGCGCGTCGAAGTCGATGGCCTCGGCCGTATGGGCGGCCCGGTCCGGCCACAAGGTCGGGTCAACCCAGTCCGGCACCGCGAAGCCCATGCCCCCGCGCCCGCTGGCGAACACCACGCGCCGCGCATGCAGCGTCCGCTCGATGCCCGCCTCCACCACCGTCACGGCGACCAGCCCGGCGCCGGGGGCGACGCGCCGCACGGCGGCGCCGCTCCGCAGCGGCAAATCGAGCACGGTGCGCACCCAGGTCAGGTAGTCCTGCCACACGGCGTTCGGGATCTTTATTAATGCGTCCCAGGCCGCGGCGCCGCACCGGGCCTCGTACCAGGCGCGGAACGTCAGCGACGGGATGCCGAGGGCCAGGCCGGGCAAATGCTTGGGGCTGCGCAAGGTTTCCATGCGGGCATAGCTGATCCAGGGGCCTTCCTGCCCCTCCGGCGCGCGGTCCAGCATGGCGACGTTGTGGATGCCCTTCATCAGCAGGGCGGCGGTCGCGGCGATGCCGTACATGCCGGCGCCGATCACGACGACATCGAACGCCGCCGTCCCGTCCGGCCCGGCGGCGGTGTCGGTCCAGGCCGGCGGCGGCAGGCGCAGCAGGTCCAGGTCCCGCGCGACCTGCCGGTCATGCGCCGCCGCGCCGATGGCGGTGGTCACGCCGCGTCCCGCCCGGCCGGGCGAAGGAGAAAGGCCGGCACGGCGTCGATGGCGTCTGTCATGCGAACTCCGAGTCCTGTGCAGGATGACATGAGGCGGGCATTGCGCATCGCAACCATACGGCCCGAGCCGCGCAACCCTGCCGAGGTTGTTATCTGTGCGCAGACTGATAGACGTCTGCTCAGCCGCAGGTGGTTTCAAAGATGCCCGTCCTTCCTCTGCATTCACTGACGTCCCGAACGCTCGACGCCAAGTTCGCGAACAAACAGCGGCGCTATGCGGCCAACTACACCGCGTCCTACCTCCACCAGCCCTCGCCGCCCCCGCGGATCGCGGCGCCTGCCCGGGCGCCGAACCCGACGTTCGAAACGCTGCGCGCCGCCGCAGCGCATCTGAACCTTCCCGAGGAGGAGCACGGCTCCTTCGCGCCGGCGGCGACCCTCCCGGCAAAGCGGCACCCGGTCCGCAGGGCGCTGCTCGGCACGGCCATGGCCGTGGCGTTGTGCGCGCTTGCGGCAGGCGGCTACTCTGCGTGGGACCTCCGGGCGCCGGATGGCAGCCTGGCCTCGGGCAGCACCGTCCTGGCAGCCCTGACGCAGCGTTTCCGCGACCTCACGGCAAACCAAGCGGTGTTCCGCATGGTGGGCGAGAAGATCGCGCTGCTGCAGCCGGCCCTGCTCAAGGCCGGGCTGATCGCGCCGCCCGCACGGGACCCGGCGGCCGAGGTCCCGCCCCGGCCGCCAGTGCAACCCGTGACCGACCCCGCCGCACCCGCCGCCGTCATGCCGGACGCCCCGGCGGCGTCCAGCGCAACGGACATCGCGTCGTCCAGGCCGCCCGAGGCGGCAGGGCAGGCCAGCGCCGTGCCCGCCCCAGCCGAGCCGACCTCACCCGCCACCACGGAGATGGCGCCGGTCGTCACCGCGCAGCAACTGGTCCACACCTTCGCCCTGGTCCGGCAGATGGGCCTGATCGTGCGCGACATGCAGGCCGAGAACGAGGCGCTGCGCATGCGGGCCGCGGGCCTGACCGGCGTCTTGCAAACCAAGGTGGCAGAGCTTGAGCAACGCCTGGCCGCGGCCGCGCACGACATGCACGACGCGCATGAGGAGAACGCTCAGCTCCGTGCGGAGATGGCGGCCTTGGCCGACACCCTGCAAACCAGCAGCAAGGCCCTGGAGCAACGGCTCAGCCTTGCGCTTGCACGCGCCGCCGCCGAACCCGGCAAGCAGCAGGCCGAAGCACCGGCGCCGCCCGCCTCCCCCCCTGCCGGCGACAGCCCGGCCGCCGCGGACGCCACGGCGCCTGGCTCGGCCCCCATGGTGCACGACTACCACGTGCAGGCGGCGTCGCTGGGCGTCGCGGTGCTGGGCGACGCCAATGCGGTGCCGGGGCAGGGCGGCAGGTATTTGGTCGCGGTGGGCGACCAGGTGCCCGGCGTGGGCCGGGTCATCAGCATCACCCAGCGCGGGGCGTCATGGGTCGTGCAGACCGACCACGGGGCCATCCAGTAAGCGGGACCGCCGCGGCCCGATGGGTCCAGCGGCATTCGCGCCCACCGCCCGTCTTGGGCCAAGGAAGGAGCCAACGGCTCCGACGAGGAAACGAGGAACGCGATGTCCAGCCCGCCCCGCACGTCCCGCATCAGCGGTTTCCACAAGATGTCGCCCGAGGACCGGCTCGCGGCCGTCACGGGCTTCGCCGGGCTGGACGCCGAGGCCGTGGCCCAGCTTGCCAGGCCGGGGCTCGACCCGCACGTGGCCGACCACATGATCGAGAACGCGGTGTCCACGATCTCCATCCCCGTGGGCATCGCCACTAACGTCAGGGTGGACGGCCGCGACGTGCTCGTGCCCATGGCGACGGAGGAATCTTCGGTGGTGGCCGCGGTCTGCAACTCCGCGCGCCAGTGCTACGACGCGGGCGGCTTCGTCACCTCGGTGTCCGGCACGGACATGATCGCCCAGATCCAGCTCGTCGGCGTGTCGGACCCCGAGAACGCGCGCATCCGCATCCTGGAGCGCAAGGCGGAGATCGCCGCCCTGTGCGACGGCTGCGACCCGATGCTGGTGCGCCTGGGCGGTGGGTTCCGCGACCTGGAGGTGCGCGTCATCGCCGCCCAGGGCGGGCCGATGGTGGTCACGCACATCATCGTGGACACGCGCGACGCCATGGGCGCCAACGCGGTGAACACCATGGCCGAGCACCTGGCGCCCTCCATCGAGGCGTGGACCGGCGGCAAGGTGTACCTGCGCATCCTGTCCAACCTGGCCGACCGGCGGCTGGCCCGCGCGCGCGCCGTCTGGCCGCTGGACGCCATCGGCGGCGAGGCGGTGCGCGACGGCATGATCGCCGCCTACCGCTTCGCGGCGGCCGACCCGTACCGGGCGGCGACGCACAACAAGGGCATCATGAACGGCGTCTCCGCCGTGGTGCTGGCCACCGGCAACGACACCCGCGCCGTGGAGGCCGGCGCCCACGCCTACGCCGCCCGCGGCGGGCGCTACACCAGCCTGAGCACCTGGGAGGTGGCGGCCGATGGCGGCCTCGTCGGCACGCTGGAGCTGCCGATGCCCGTGGGCCTGGTCGGCGGCGCCACCAAGGTGCATCCGACCGCGCAGGCGTGCCTGAAGGTCCTCGGCGTCTCGACCGCGGCCGAGCTGGCGCGGATCATCGCCGCGGTCGGCCTCGCCCAGAACTTCGGCGCCATGAAGGCCCTGGCGACCGTCGGCATCCAGCAGGGCCACATGGCGCTGCACGCGCACAACGTCGCCCTCGTCGTCGGTGCCGCCGGGCCGGAGGTCGAGCGCCTCGCGGCCATCCTCGTGGAGAAGCGCCAGGTCCGCCAGGACGTCGCCATGGCCGAGCTTGCCAAGCTGCGCGGCCAAGCCTGACGCCTTGCCCAGCGGGCGGGCCGGGCCAATGACAAGCTGGATAAGGAGGAAAAGCATGACCGACCCAAAGCGCCATCTTCTCGTCGCGGCGATCCTCGCCGCGAGCCTTGCCACGGGCGCACAGGCGCAGGGCGGCGGCGGGTCGGTCCCCGTGCTCGCCTACGACGCGCAGACGCGCGGGCCGGCCCCGGTCCCGCCCTCCGAACGGAGCTTGCAGACCGTGGTCGCGCAGCCGTGGTTCAAGGTGTCCGACGAGGGGCTGCAACTCGAAGGCCCGTCCTTCGACCGCGATGGCAACCTGCTGTTCGTCGAGGTGTTCGGCGGCCGGGTGTTCCGGCTGACGCCGGACCAGACGCTCTCCGTTGTCCTGGGCGAGAACAAGCTCGGTTCCGCGGGCCTGGCCATCCATAAGGATGGGCGCGTCTTCATCGCCGGCCTGGGCAACTTCAAGGACACCGGCTCCGTCGTGGCGGTGAGGCCGGACGGGTCGGGACTGCAGACCATCATCCCGCCCGAGGCCGGCTACCTGCCGGATGATCTCGTCTTCGACGCCCAGGGCGGGTTCTACTTCACCGACTTCCAGGGCATCTCCACCGATCCGAAGGGGGGCGTCTATTACGTCTCGCCGGATTTCAAGGCGATCACGCCCGTGCTGCCGCACCTCGCCGTGGCGAACGGCGTGGCGCTCAGCCCGGACGGCAAGGAATTATGGGCGACGGAGTTCAGCCGGGGGCTGCTGCACCGGGTCGAGTTGGCGGACGCGACGACAATCGCGCCGTTCGGCACGGCCGTCGCCTATCACTTCACCGGCTCCGGGCCGGACTCGATGCGCGCCGACGCCGACGGCAACCTTTATGTGGCGATGTACGGGCAGGGCCGGGTGCTGGTGTTCAACAAGAATGGCATGCCCATCGGCCAGGTGCTGCTGCCGGGCCGGGAGGAGGGCCACAACCTGCGTTCCACCAGCATGGCCATCAAGCCCGGCACGGATGACCTCTACATCGTGACCAACGACTGGAAAGCGGGGCAAGGCTCGACGATTTTCCACGTCAAGGCGTTCGCAAAGGCCCTGCCGCTCTATTCGCATCGGTGACGCGGCGTCCTGCTTTATCATGGCCGGCGATCACATCGGCGGCGTGAGGCCGTCCTTGCCCGCATTCACCCGCGCCGCGGTGAGCGTCCCGTCCGCCGCCTTCTGGGCGCCGATGAACACCTTGGCCCCCGGCGTCAGCATCGCGGCGTCGCCGGGCTGGAAGGTGACGATTGGCACGTTCGGGGACACCGTCATGGTCAGGCGCTCCCCCTTCGCCACCACCGTCAGCTCACGCCCGTTCGCGCCCGTGACCTCGGATTCGATCGTCGCGTTGGTCATGGTGCTCTCGGGCGCCAGGTCCCACGGGAAGTGCCCCTCGCCGGAGCCGCGCAGGCTCTCGGGGAAGATCAGCACCTCAAGCGCGCGCAGGCGGTCTTTCGGCCCGGCAGCGGCGGCACCGATGAAGCTGCCGGGCTTCGCGTCGGCCAGCGCCGCGGGCACCACGGCGATGACGGCGTAGCCGGGCGCGAGCTGGATGCGGGCCGTGTCGCCCTCGCGGGTCAGCACCGTGAGCATGTTGCCGTCAAGCGCCGTGACGGTGCCGCGAATGCGCTGCGGCGCGGTCTGCGCCAGCACGGGGAGGGCGGCCGCAAGCGAGAGCGCGACCAAGGCGGCCAGACGGGTGTGACGGGGCATGGGTGTCCTTGAGGGAAGGATGACGGGGGTTTGGGATGACTTAGGGCATTCGTCCGGAAGGCCGAAGCCGTAAAGTCGGGCGGGGTTGTCGACCAGGATGCGGTGGCGTGCGGTCTCGTCCGGGATCGACTCGGCCAGCAGGTCCAGCAGTTCGCCGTCATCCGGCATATGCTGGTGCATGTTCGGGTGCGGCCAGTCGGTTCCCCAGACGCAGCGTTCAAGCGCCCGTGCCGCCAGCTTGCGGGCCAGGGATATCACGTCCCGGTAGGGATGGCCGGTGACCGAGGCGCGGTAGCCGCTGAGTTTCACCCAGCACCGGCCGCCATCAAGGAGCCGGAACACGGCCTCCTCGGCGGCGCCATCCCCCGTTTGGCCGACAACGATGCCGGCCATGTGGTCCATCACGACCGGAACCGGAAGGGTCGCTATGACGGGCGCCAGGTCGTGCCAGGTCTGCGCCGGGACGTACATCTGGATGTGCCAGCCAAGCGGCGCGATCCGGGCCGCGACGTCACGCAACTGGTCCAGCGATGCGCCGCCGGCAGAGACGGTGATGAAGCGCACCCCTCGCGCCCCGGTGTCGTGCAGGGTTTGCAGATCGCGCTCGGCGATGTCGGGGGGATCATGACGACGCTGCGGGCACGTTCGAGGCCGAAGTACTGCACAGCCTCGGCGGTGCAACGATTGTCGAAGCCATAGACGCTGGGCTGCACGATCACCATCCTGCTGATCCCCAGGGTTTCGAGCATGGCCAGGTAATCCTCCCGGCTCGCCTCGGGCGGGGTGTAGCTGCGGCCAGGCGAGAAGGGGTATTGATCGGCGGACCCGAACACGTGGGCATGGCAGTCGCAGGAGCCGGGCGGCGCGGGGCACGCCGGCCTGCTCGCGTGGGTCCGGTGCCGCAGATAGGCCGTGTCCATCGCGCCACTTTCCCCGGCAGGCCCCACGCCGATGGTCATGCCCCTTGCCCGTCCGTCCCATAATCGCGCCGCGCCCGCCCGGGGGTCAGCAACCCGTCCTCGATGTCCGTGGCGACCTGCGACGGGTCCCGCCGGCCAGGATCGCCGTAGCCGCCGCCGCCGGGCACCTCCAGCACCAGGCGGTCGCCGGCGGGCACGGTCTGCAAGCCCTTGGCCCGCAGGGTCGCCCCGGAGCGGAGGCGAACCGTGCCCGGCATGCCGTCGCCGCCGCCATCCCGGCCGCGCGCGGCGTTGTCCACGCGGTCGAACATGGCCTGGAACTCGAAGGGGCCGTCCGTGGCCGAGCCGATCTCCACCACCTGGCCGAAGCCGCCGCGGAACTGCCCGGCGCCGGCGGAGTCCGGACGCAGCTCCTTGCGCCAGATCATCACCGGGGCGACCGCCTCCGCGGCCTCGACCGGAATCCCGCGGATGCCGCTGGGGAAGGCGGTGGCGGACAGGCCGTCGATGCCGGGCCGGGCGCCCATGCCGCCGCTGTTGAAGTAGAACGCCTCCCATGCCCGGCGGGAGCCGTCGAACCAGCGTTCCCCGCGCAGATAGGGGTTCCACATCATGGAGCTTTCCGCGGGCGCGCCGCCGTCGGGCATCGCCTGGTGCAGGCAGCCCAGGACCACGTCCGGCAGGGCGTGGCCGACGATGTGCCGGGCCGCCACCGGCGCCGGACGGACGCAGTTCAGGATGCAGCCCTCGGGGGCGACGATGGCGAAGGGCTGCATCGACCCGTGGTTGTTCGGCACGCCGGGGGCGACCATGCACTTGATGCCGTACACGGTGTAGGCCAGCGTGTAGTGGAACACGACGTTGATGCCCTGCGGCACCGCGTCCGAGCTGCCGGTGAAATCCACCGTGATGCCCTCCGCGCCGACCGTCGTGGCCGCCACCAGCCGCACCGGCGTGTCGTAGCCGTCGACCGTCATCTCGTTGCGGTAGGTGCCGGGCCGCAGCCGGGCGATGGCCCGCAGCATGGCGGCCTTCGAGTGCTCGACCACGTAGTCCGACAGCGGCTCCAGCCCATTGATGCCGAACTCCGCCATCATGCCGACCAGGCCGCGCACGCCCTCCTCCCCGGCGCCGGCGATGGCCAGGATGTCGCCCTCGACCTGCAGCGGCTCGCGCGTGTTGGCGCGCAGGATGCGCATGAGGTCGTCGTTGATCGCGCCCTCGCGGACCAAATGCATGATGGGCAGGCAGATGCCCTCCTCGAACACCTGGCGCGCATCCGGGCCCATGCCGCGGCCGCCCACGTCGATGATGTGCACCAGGGCGGCGAAGTAGCCGACCAGGGACCCGCGGTAATAGGCCGGCGTCACGATGGTCACGTCGTGCAGGTGGCCGGAGGCGATCCAGGGGTCGTTGGTGATGAAGGCGTCGCCCGGCCGCATCTTCGCCGCCGGGATGGCACGCAGGACGTGCGGCACGGCGGCCGCCATCGTGTTGACGTGGCCCGGCGTCCCCGTCACCGCCTGCGCCATCATCCGCCCACGCAGGTCGAAGATGCCGGCCGCGAGGTCGCCGCCCTCCCGCACCGCCGGGCTGAAGGAGGCGCGCATCAGGGCCTGCGCCTGCTCCTCCACGATGGAGTTCAGGCGGTTCCACATGACCTGGTTGCGGATGGTGTCCGCCGCGGCGACGCTCATGGCATGGCTCCCACGGAGGCGCGCGGCGGCGACGCGGCCGGGACTGGGGCCGGGTTGCGGTCGCACACGATGTAGCCCCGCGCGTCCAGGTGCGCGGTGAAAGCGGCGGAGACCCAGGTCGTGGTCTCCGGCTCCGCGATCAGCGCCGGGCCGGGGATGGCGGCGCCGGGGCGCAGGTCGGGGCGCCAGAACACCGGGACGGGATGGTGCGCGCCATCGTCCGGATCGTACACGGCCTGGGTTCCCTGCGGCGCCGGGCGATAGGGCGGCGCGTCCGGCGGCGGCGGCGGCAGCGCGGGCAAGGGGGTGGACACGACCACGGACCAGCCCAGCATCTCGATGCCCGTCGCCGGCACCGTCCAGCTGTACAGGGCGCGGTAGCGGTCCTCGAAGCTGCGTCGCAGCAGGGCCGCATCGTCCGGCGTGTAGGGGCGTACCGGCGCGTCGATGCCCAGCTCGTAGCCCTGCCCGGCATAGCGCATGAACACGGTCCGCCGCTCCTGCAGGGCGCCGCCGAAGGCCGCGGTGCGGACGACCGCGGCGGCCTCCGACGTCATGGCATCCAGCAGCGCGTTCGTGGCCGCGGCGTCGAAGCCGGCCAGCGTCTGGAACGTGGTCCGCACGACCTCGTAGGCGACCGGCGCGCGCAGGAAGCCGATGGCCGAGCCGACCCCGGCGCCGCTGGGGACGACGAAGCGGGGCACGCCCAGCTTCTCCGCCACCCGGGCCACGTGCAGCGGGGCCGCGCCGCCGAAGGCGATCAGCGTCCGGCGGGACACCTCCTTGCCGCTCTCGATGGCGTGGACGCGGGCGGCGTTGGCCATGTTCTCGTCCACGATCTCGGCGACCCCGAAGGCGCCCGACCGCGCATCCATGCCGAGGGGCGCCGCAACGTGCCGCTCCAGCGCCGCTTCGGCGGCGTCCAGGTCCAGGGCGATCGCACCGCCGGCGAACCGGGCGCGGTCGATGCGGCCGAGCACCAAGTCCGCGTCCGTCACCGTCGGGTGGCTGCCGCCCTTGCCGTAGCAGGCGGGACCGGGCATCGAGCCCGCGCTCTCCGGCCCCACGGCGATGCTGGAGAGCTCGTCCAGCGCCGCGACCGAGCCGCCGCCGGCACCGATCTCCACCAGCTCGACGCAGGGGATGCGGAGCGGCAGGCCGCTGCCCTTGCGGAAGCGTCCCATGCGCGCGACCTCGAACCGGCGCCCGAGCTGCGGGCGGAAGCCGTCGATCAGGCAGACCTTGGCCGTGGTGCCGCCCATGTCGAACGACAGCACCTCGTCCGCCCCCAGCTCCTGGGCCACGGTGCTGGAGAACACCGCGCCGCCGGCCGGGCCGGACTCCACCAGGCGGACCGGGAACTGCCGGCTGGCCTCGACCGTCGCGAGGCCGCCGCCGGAATGCATCAGCAGCAGCGGGCAGCCATAGCCGCGCGCCCGCAGCTCGTCCTGCAGGCGTTGCAGGTAGCGCGACATCAGCGGCTGGATGTAGGCGTTGGCGCAGGCGGTGGAGAAGCGCTCGTACTCCCGCATCTCCGGCGAGACGGCCGAGGATAGCGTGATCGACAGGTCGGGCCGCAGCACGGCCAGCATCTCGCCGACTCGGCGTTCATGCGCGTCGTTGACGTAGCTGTGCAGGAAGCCGACCGCGACCGCCTCCACCCCCTCCAGCGCCGGTAGCAGCGCCTCCACCTCCGCCTCATCGAGCGGCAGGCAGACACGGCCGCGCGCGTCGATGCGCTCCGTCACCGGCAGGCGCAGGCGGCGGGGCACCAACGGCTCCGGCAGGCGGATGTTGAGGTCGTACTGCTCGTAGCGGTCCTCGCTGCGGATTTGCAGCACGTCGCGGAAGCCCCGCGTCGTCACGAGGGCGGTGCGGGCGCCGCGGCGTTCGATCAGCGCGTTGGTGGCCAGTGTGGTGCCATGGATCACCAGGCCGACATCCGCGGGCGCCAGGGCCGCGGCGCGCACCGTCGCCTCGATTGCCGCCAGCGCCCCCCGCTCCGGCGCGTCGGGCGTGGTCAGCTCCTTCCAGGTGTGGCGCTGGCCGCCGGCCTCCAGCACCGCGTCCGTGAAGGTGCCGCCGATATCGACGCCCAGCCGCGCCTGTCCTCGTGGGGTCTGCATCCTGTCCTCCTGCCGCTTCCGCTATGCGCCGAGATAGGCGGCCTTGATCCTCGGGTCGTTCCCGATCTCCGCCGGCGGGCCTTCCAGCGTCTTCGTGCCCAGCTCCATGACGATGACGGTGTCCGACACCGCCATGGCGCCACGGACGTTCTGCTCCACCATCATCACTGTCACCCCGGCGTCGCGCATGGTCTGGATGGTGGCGAACACCTCGCCCAGCATCAGGGGCGACAGGCCCAGCGAGGGTTCGTCCAGCAGCAGCAGCTTGGGCTCCGCCTCCAGCACCATCGCGGTCTCCAGGATCTGCTGCTCGCCGCCGCTGAGGTTGCCCGCCATGGTGCGGGACTTGCGCCCCAGCATGGGGAACAGGGCGACCACGCGGTCGATGGCGGCCGGCACGCGCCGGAGCGGGAGGGAGTGGGCGCCCAGCTCCAGGTTCTCCCGCACGCTCAGGCGCGGGAAGTTGCAGCGGCCCTGCGGCACCAGCCCGATGCCGGCCGCCAGGCGCATGGCCGGGTCGTGGCCGCGCAGGGAGCGGCCATTGAGCCGGATGTCGCCGCCGAACTGCCGGTTGAGGCCGTAGATCGCCCGCAGCAGCGTGGACTTGCCGGCGCCGTTGCCGCCGATCACCGTGGTGATGCTGCCGCGCGCCAAGCCGAACGAGACGTCCACGATGATGGGCGTCTCCGCATAGCCGGCGGACAGGCCATCGACGGACAGCAGGGCGGCGTCAGCCATGGGCGGCCCCGGCGCCGCCGAGATAGGCTTCCAGCACCATCGGATGTTCGCGCACGATGGCGGCCGTCCCCTCGACCAGCAGCCGGCCGGAGTCCAGCACGACGACGTGCGAGCACAGGCGCATGACGAACTCCATGTTGTGCTCGACCAGCAGCAGCGTCACGCCCGCCTCGTTCAGCCGCTGCAGCACGTCGCCGATCATGCGCACCATCGTCGGGTTCACGCCGGCGACCGGCTCGTCCAGCACCAGCAGGCGCGGCGCGTTCATCATGCAGGCCGCCAGGGCAAGCAGCTTGTGCTGGCCGTAGGACAGGCGGTGGGCGGGCGTGGCGCGATGCGGGGACAGGCCGACCAGCGCGAGCATCTCGTCGGCCCGGCGGCGCATGGCCGCGTCCCGCTCGCGCGTCGCGCGGGTGCGGGCGAACTGACTCCACAGCCCCGCGGCGCCGAACCCCGCCGCCTGCAGCAGGTTGTCGAGCACCGACATGTCCTCGAACGCCCGCACGGTCTGGAACGTCCGCACCAGCCCGGCCCGCGCGATGGCGTGCGGCGACAGGCTGGTCAGCCCCTGGCCATCCAGCGACCACGCCCCGGCATCCGCACGCTGGAAGCCGGTCAGCAGGTCAATCGTCGTGCTCTTGCCCGACCCGTTCGGGCCGATCAGGCCGGTGATGCCGCCCCGCGCCACGCGCAGCGACAGGCCGTCCACCGCCCGTACGCCCTGGTAGCTGCGGACCAGCCCCTCGGCCTCGAGGATCGCGTCCATCAGGACGGGGTGCCCGACTGGTAGGCGGCCCGGTCGGCGGCGCGGCCGCTGGCCTGGGCCGCGTCGCGCCGGGCGGCCCGGCGGCGGGCGACCAGGCCGGCCAACCCGTCCGGCATCGCGGCGACCGCCGCCACCAGCAGGACGCCATACAGGATCATGCGGGCGTCGGGCGTGACGCGCAGCAGCTCCGGCACGAGGGTGAACAGCAGCGTTCCGGCCAGAACCCCCCAGAAGCTGCCGGCCCCGCCCACGATGACCATCACCAGCATCGTCTCGGTATAGTAGAAGTCGAAGATCGTGGGATCGACGATGGACAGGTGGAACACGAACAGGCCGCCGGCCGCCCCCGTCATGCCGGCCGAGACCGCGAGCGCCAGCAGCTTGAACCGCAGCGGCGCGACGCCCTGCGACATGGCCAGCGGCTCGTTCTGCTTCAGCGCCAGGAAGGTGCGGCCGATGGCGCCGCGGACCAGCCGATGCACCCCGGACAGGCACAGCGCCGCCAGCACGGCGGCCAGGACCAGGAAGTCCCGGGGGTCGGAGGGGTCCAACTGCCCTCCGAACGGCAGGGGCAGCGGGGACACGGCCAGGCCGGGGATGCCCAGCGGCCCGCGGGTGAGGGAGGTCCAGTCGCGCGCCACCAGCTGCGACAGCAGGGCCAGGCTGAGCGTGACCACCGCGAAGGAGTGGCGGGACAGCCGCAGCGCCGCGTAGCCCACGGGGACACCGACCGCGACCGCGGCCACCGCCCCGCCCGCGAGCGCCGGCAGCAGCGTCCAGCCCAGCCGCGAGACCAGCAAGGCCGCCGCGTAGCCGCCGACGCCCCAGAACGAGACCTGCGCGAAGGACAGCAGCCCGAGGTAGCCGTAGAGCAGGTTCAGGCCCATGGCGAGGATGGCGAAGGTCACGCCGCTGATCGCGATCTCCAGCCAGTAGGGCGGCAGCAGCCGTGCCGCCGCGACCGCGGCGCAGACCGCGAGCAGCGGAACCGCGAGCGCCCCGAGCCGGCCCAGCATCATAGGGCACGCATCAGACGCGCACGCCCCGGCCGAACAGTCCCTCCGGCCGGACCAGCAG
Source organism: uncultured Acetobacteraceae bacterium (assembly GCA_964252005.1). Lineage (GTDB taxonomy): Bacteria > Pseudomonadota > Alphaproteobacteria > Acetobacterales > Acetobacteraceae > CAHJXG01. The sequence goes on from CAXULX010000034.1 coordinate 23,256, forward strand.
CACCACGATCATCAGCACGAAGGCCAGCGCATCCCGGACCACCGTGTCCGCTAGGCCGCCCGCGAAGCTCTCCAGCACGCCCAGCACCAGGGCCGCCAGCGCCGCGCCCTCGACGCTGCCCAGGCCGCCGATGATGACCACCGCGAACGCCTTGAACACCACGGGCAGGCCCATGGCCGGATGCACGGCGTAGACCGGCGCCAGCGCCACCCCCGCGACGGCGGAGAGCAAGGCGCCCAGCAGCACCGCCACCCGCGCCACCGCCAGCGGACGGATGCCCACCATCAGGGCCGCATCCCGGCTTTGCGCCACGCCGCGCATGGCCCGGCCGATGCGGGTCCGGTGCAGCACGAGATAGAGGCCCGCGAAGCTCGCCAACGAGAGCGCCATCGCCACCACCCGCGGCATCGGCAGGCTCACCTCGGCCCATTCGACCCGGCCGAAGCTGAAGCTGGTCTCGACGAGCCGCGGCGTCGAGGACGCCAGGTAGATCACGCCGTTCTGCAGGACCAGGGAGATGCCGAGGGTCATCATCAGGCTATGCTCGAAGTTCCGCGCGCCCTTCACCCGCAGCAGCAGCTCGAACACGGCGCAGCCCACCACGCAGACCCCGGCCACCGACAGGGCGGCCGCCGGCCAATACGACAGGCCCAGGCTGCTGGTGGCCAGCGCCACGCCCATCGCGCCCAGCATGTAGAACTCGCCATGCGCGAAGTTCACGATCTCCAGCACCCCGAAGATCAGCGAGAGGCCGACGGCGAGCAGCGCGTAGATCAGGCCGATTGCGACCCCATCGACCAGCAACTGGCCCAGCAGGGTGAGGTCCATGGGCTGTCGCTATGGCTTGATGAGGTCCAGCACGCGCACCTGCTTCTCGACCACGCCCATGATGACGGCGTTGTTGTAGGATTGGTGGTGGTCGTCAAACGTCAGGTCCGCGTCGAGGGCCGAGCGGTAGCGCGCCGCCCCGAGCGCGCCGCGGATCGCCCCAGGCTCCGTGGACCCGGCCCGCGTGATGGCGTCCGCCATGACACGGGTGCCCTCGTAGCTGTTGAAGGCGTGCTGCATCGGGGCGGCCTTGAACGCCTCGGTGAACAGCTTCACGAAGCCCTGGTTCGCCGGGGTGTCCACGCGGGGGTCGTAGGGGATCGCGACCGTGAGCCCGTCCACCGCCCCGCTGCTCACGACGGAGTCCGGGAAGTCGCCGAACTGCACCCGCCCGGTGATCCGGGTCTTCAGGCCGGAGGAGGCGAACTGCCGCATGAAGTTCGCGGTGTCGGCGCCCTGGACATACAGTGCCACGGCGTCCGGCCGCTGTGAGCGGAGCCGGGTCAGCGTGCTGGTGAAGTCGGGCGTGCCGAGCGGCGTGAAGTCGGTCGACGTGATCGTCAGCCCGGCCGTGCGGGCGGAGTCCGTGAGGGCCGTCGCGCCGCCCCGGCCGTAGTCGGAATCCTCGGCGACGATGGCAATCGTCTTGACCTTGCCCTCCTTCACCAGGAACTTGGCCAGCGCCGCGGCCAGGCGCGGTTCCGGCTGCGCCGTGCGGAACGTCCATTCGTTGCCGCCCACACCGGACTGGTCGGTGATGGAGCCGGCGCTGGAGATCGGGACGAGGAAGGGGATGCCCTGCCGCTTGGCAATCGGCATGATGGCGAGGGTCGCGGAGCTGCACAGGCCGCCCATCAACGCGGCCACATGATCCGCGATCAGGCGTTGCGCGGACTGGGCCGCCTGCGCCGGGCTGCAGGCATTGTCCTGCACGTCGAGCTGCAGGGGGCGGCCCAGCACGCCGCCGGCCCCGTTGATCTCCTTGATCGCCATCTCGGCGCCCCAGCGATCCTGTTGGCCGGTGTAGGCGGCAGGACCCGTGAGGGCCGTGCTGAGCCCGAGGTGGATCGGTCCTGCGCCTTGCGCCGCCGCCCGGCTTGCCGGCAGCACGGACAGAGCCGCCGTCACCAGCAGCACGGTCCGTACTGTCTTCGACATCGATAAGGACATATTCAACCCATGTTCCCGCGCACCGGACGCTAGCGGTCGGCACCAATGCGCGTCTACAGCAGATTCTTTAGTTTTAGGAGTGCAAGGCTTGGATTGCGGGGAGGCGCCGGTGTTCGAGCCCGACTTCGCCCGCCGGCCGTGCCGCATGTCGTCCTGGTCGTCACGGCGGGAGGATCAGAAATCACTTGCATCCAACCCTTAATCAGAGAATGCCTTCTCAGGCTGGCGGGTGCCGGGCCAGGAGGACGCACGATGTCACGAAATGGCCCTGACGTCCCGGGACAATGAACAGCGAACCGCCATACGGACCGGGTGACGTGCCCAGGAGTGACGTGCCGAGTGGTGACCGCCTTGGGGCCGGGCCCGCAGAGGGCGCCGCGCCGTGCTAGGCGGCCTCGCGCAGGACCCGGTCTGGCTCTATAGGAACGCACTCCTGCGGGCGCTCGGGACGAGCATCGGGATCGCGGCCGTGGCGGTCGCGGTCGGGCTTGGGCTCGGCTTCGTCCTGGTGCTCCTCGGACGCGGGCGTTCGCCCCTGGCGCGCTACCCGGCCGTGGCCTTCATCGAGCTGTGGCGCAACACGCCGCTCTTGGTGCAGTTGATGTGGGTCCACTTCGCGCTTCCGCTGGTGACCGGCTTGGCGATGGCGCCGCTGACGAGCGGGCTCGTGGCGCTCAGTTGCAACGCCGGCGCCTATTTCGCCGAAATCCTGCGCGCCGGGGTCGACGCCGTGCCACGCGGGCAGTGGGAGGCGGCCCGCGCGTTGGGCCTGCGGCCGGTGCCGCAATGGCTGCGGGTGATCGGGCCGCAGGTCCTACGCCTCGTCCTGCCGGCGGCCGTCAACATGACGGTGAGCATCTTCAAGGGCACGACGATCCTGTCGGTGCTGCAGGTCGGCGAGTTCGTGCAGGTCGTGACCCGGGTCAGCAACTTCACCTTCCGTCACGTCGAGGTCTTCACCGTCGCACTCCTGGCCTACATCGTCCTTGCGGCGCTGCTGGACGGCGCGGCGGGCGTGCTCGAACGCCGGCTGAGGCGCGGGCTGCCGGCGTGATCCTCGACTGGAGCATCCTCGCGCGTTCCGCCGACGTGCTCGGCCGCGGCCTCCTCGCCACGCTGGCGGTCGTGGTCCTGGCGCTCGCGCTCGGCAGCGTGACCGGCCTGCTCCTGTGCATCGCCCGGAGGTCGAGCCGGGCCGCGTTGCGGGGGGCGGCACGGGTCTATGTCAACCTCTTCCGGAACGCGCCCGAGATGCTCCTGATCTTCTGGGCCTATTTCTGCCTCCCCGAACTCGTGAGCTTCAACCTGTCGGGCTTCGCCACCGGCACGCTGGCGCTCGGCCTCTCCGCAGGGGCCTATCTGGGCGAGATCTTCCGCACCGGGATCGCGGCCGTTCCGACGCAGCAATGGGAGGCGGGCACGGCGCTCGGGCTGAACCGTTTGGCTCTGTGGAGCCGCGTCGTGCTTCCGCAAGTCCTGCGCCACGTCGTGCCGATGCTCGTCAACTACTTGACCGAGCTCCTGAAGTTCAGCACGCTCCTATCCGCAATCGGCGTGCCAGAGCTTGTGCATACGGCGACGGAGGTCGGTGGCCGCACGTTCCGTTACCTGGAGCTATACTCGGGAGTGGCCGGCCTGTTCTTTGTTCTGATCTTTCCCCTCAGTCTCTACGCGCGCCGAAACGGCGCGCGAGCCCTCGCGAGACACTGATTTCTACAACATGCGAAGCTCAAGGCAGGAGACGATAATGCGCGGACTGGTCATGATCCTCATTGGTGTCGCAACAGCGGCTGGCGGCGCGTTCGCCCAGGCGCCGGCGGAAGACACCTTCCAGCAAGCCCGGCGCGAGGGTGTGCTGCGGGTCTGTCTCGCCGAATCCCAGCCGTTCACCGTCAAGACGCCGGATGGCAAATGGCAGGGCATGAACATCGAGCTTGCCGAAGACCTCGCGCGGACGATGGGGGCCAGGCTCGAACCTGTCGACGTGACCTATGCGACCATGATCACGGCGCTGCAGGGACGGCAATGCTCCATCATCATGGCCGCCGCCTTCGCGACCGCCGAGCGCGCGGTTCAGGTCGTATTCACCCAAACCTACAACACCACCGGCGAGGTGGTCCTCGTGCAGCGGGATGCGCCCTGGAAAGACGCCTCGGAGCTCGACCGCCCGAACGTCACCTTCTCGGTCCTCAGCGGGACCACGAACGAGCGGACGGCCCGGCTGATGTTCCCGCACGCGCAGGTGCGAACGTTCGCGACGGACAACCAGATCACCCCGGTGCTCGAGGTGGCGAACCGGCGGGCCGATGCGAACGTCGCCGACCTCAACAGCGCGCGCCGTTTCATCCAGGCGAACCCCAACGCCCCCGTGCGGCTGCTCAGCGAGACACCGCTCAACAAGAGCTTCCGGGCCTTCATGGTCCGCCCGGGCGACTGGCACTTCCTCGCTTTCGTGAACACCTGGATCGCCACCCTTCAGGTCAGCGGGCGTCTCGACGCGATTGCGGCCAAATACGGCGTGCAGTGAAACAGCAGGCGTCGGGGCTCCTCCGACGCCAGGTTCGCCGGTCAAGCCTTGTCGGCTTCCACATGGTCCCGTCGTCATCGGGTGACACGATCCCGTAGCACGTGCCGGTCCCCCCTGGACACGATGCGGCTGTGCGAGACCAGGACCCTTGTGCGCCAGCTCGTCCGCTCGAGGACCCAGCAGGGCTGACCCGCGCTGCACGCCAGCAGGTGGGCATCCTCCCGGGCGGGCAGCGCGGCCGTCAGTTGGGTCTCGATCTCGTTCGCCCGCACGGCTGCAAGCAGGGAGAAGCTGCTGGTCCGCGTGAGGTCGGCGCCGGCATAGGCCGGAACTTCGGCCGGGTTGACCCAACGCTCCTCCGCCTGAACCGGTCCCTCGCTCGTCGAATAGACCAGCAGGGAGTGGATGCATTCGCCCGGCGCATCTGGATGCCGGCTCGCCTGGGGCCAAGCCTCGGCGCGGTGGATCAGAACCTGGACCGAAAACCCGTCGCGCGTCGCCCGCAGCTCCTCGGCCACGTCGCGCGCCGCAAACAGCGGGATGGAGCCGCCGCTTTCGGCGACGAAACTGCCCGCGCCGCGCCTCCGGTCCACCAGGCGAAGGCCGGCGAGGTCCGTCAGCGCCCGGCTCACGGTCATTCGGCTGACCTGGAAGTGGCGGACCAGCTCCGCCTCGGTCGGCAGGCGGTCGCCGGGGCGCCAGCGGCCAGTGCGGATTCCGTCGGCGATCCAGGCAAAGATTTCGCGGTAGCCGACGTGCGGCCGGGGATTGCCCGGTCTTTGCATAGACATTTCCGTTGCACCGCTTTCTGTTGCCTGTTTGTATAGGCAAACATCTGCTGACAGGAGTCTCCCTGATGCGCGACCGCCGAACCGTCCTCCTCCTCGCGGCCGTGGCGCTCTTCCCGGCCGCGGCCGGCGCGCAGCAGGCCCCGCTCACGCTCGTCTCGTGGGGCGGCAGCTACCAGAACGCGCAGCGGGAGCTGCAATGGGAGCCGGCGGCGAAGGCGCAGGGCTTCACCTTCCGGGAGGACACGGTCAGCAACAGCTACGCCCAGATCAAGCTGCAGGTGCAGTCCAAGGCGGTGACGTGGGACATCGTGCAGATCGGCAGCTTCGAGATGGACCAGGCCGGGGCGGAGGGCCTGCTCGAGGAGATCGACTACAAGGCGGCGGGCATCGATCCCGCCGACTTCCTGCCCGGCATGGCCGGCAAGTGGTGCCTCGGCACCATCGCCTACAGCACCGTGCTCGCCTACAACGCGACGAAGTATGGCGCCAGGCCGCCGCGCAGCTGGGCGGACTTCTGGGATGTCGGGGCGTTCCCGGGCCGCCGCGCCTTCAACGGCAACCGGGTGATCAGCGTGCTGGAGATCGCGTTGCAGGCGGACGGCGTGAGGCCCGCGGAGGTCTATCCGTTGCTGAACACGCAGGCCGGGGTCGACCGCGCTTTTGCCAAGCTGGAGCAGTTGCGGCCCCACGTGGCGGTCTGGTGGGCGAGCGGCGCGCAGCAGAGCCAGGTGCTCAAGGATGACGAGGTGGACATGACCACCGGCTGGAACGGCCGTATTACCGCCGCGGTGAAGGACGGCGCGAACGCGAAAATGAGCTACGACGGCGGCGTCGTGCAGTTCGACTGCTATGCCATCCCGAAAGGGGCGCCGAACAAGGAGCGCGCGATGAAGGCGCTCGCCGCGCTGACCGCGCCCGCGGTCCAGGCGGCGCTCAGCACCGCGCTGCCGTACGGGCCGACCAACCGGCGCGCCTTTGACCTGATCCCGCCGGCCCAGGCGGCCGAGCTGCCCACCAGCCCCGACAAGATGGCGAACCAGGTGATCGTGGACAACGCCTGGTATTACAAGAACACCGCGGCGATGCAGGAGCGGTTCGACCGTCTGCGCCAAAAGTAGCATCGTGGCCGCCCGCATCACCCTCGAGGGCCTGAGCCGCCGTTACGGCCCCGTCGCGGCGCTGGACGACGTGTCGCTGGACATCGCGCCCGGCGAGTTCATGACCCTGCTGGGTCCCAGCGGCTCCGGCAAGAGCACGTTGCTGATGGCGGTGGCGGGCTTCGTGCGGCCCGATGCCGGCAGCCTGCGGTTCGACGGGCGGGAGATGCGGGACGTGCCGGCCCATCGCCGGGGCCTCGGCATGGTGTTCCAGGGCTATGCCGTGTTCCCGCATCTGACGGTGGCCGGCAACGTGGCCTATCCCCTGCGGATGGCCGGGATGGGCCGGGCGGAACGGGACGGCCGGGTGGACCGGGCGCTGGCGCTCGTGCGGCTGGACGGCCTCGGCCATCGTCGGACCGACCAGATCAGCGGCGGACAGCGGCAGCGCGTGGCGCTGGCCCGCGCGCTGGTGGCGGCCCCCCCGATCCTGCTGATGGACGAGCCGCTGAGCGCCCTCGACCGCCAGCTGCGGGACGAGATGCAGCATGAGATCCGGCGCCTGCATGCCGCGACCGGCGCCACCACCGTCTATGTCACGCATGACCAACGCGAGGCGATGGCCCTCTCCGACCGTATTGCCGTCATGGGCCGCGGCCGCATCCACCAGGTCGGCCGTCCCGAGGACATCTATGACCGCCCGGCGACGCGCTGGGTGGCCGGCTTCATCGGCGACGCCGCCTTCCTTCCGCTCGAGCAGGACGGCGGCTTGCTGCGCTATGACGGCGCAGCGGTCGCTCCAGCCCCGGATGCGAGGCCGAGCAGCTTGCGCGTGCGGCCGGAGGACCTCCGGATCGGGGGGTGCGGGGATGCGCTGGCACTGCATGCCCGCGTGGACGAACAGGTGTTTCAGGGCGACAGCCGGCTGGTCTTCGCCCACACGCGGCCAGGGCACCGGATCGCGATCCGGCTGCCGGCCGACCAGGCCGCGCCGGGGCGGGGCGAAGTGGTCGCGCTGGGCCTTCCCAGGCATCGCGTGCTGGTGCTGCCCGATGCGTGATGCCACCGGCCTGATCGGGCTCGCCGCGCCCGCGCTGGCCCTGGTCTGGGTCGTGCTGGGGGCGTCGCTCGCCTGGCTGTTCGTGCTGTCGTTCCTGGACGCCGCGGGGGTCCCGACCCTGTCCAACTATGCCCGTGTCATGACCGACACGAACACCATCATGGTCGGCACCACGCTGCGGCTCTCGGTGGAGACCATGGTGCTCTGCGCGTTGCTGGGCGCGCCGCTGGCCTATGCGCTCGCGCAGGCGCCGCGGGGGCTGGCGGCGGCCGGGCTGTTCCTGGTGCTGCTGCCGCTATGGACCAGCCTGCTGGTGCGGACCTATGCCTGGCTCGTGCTGCTGGGGCGGCGCGGGGTCGTCAACAGCCTGCTGGCCGGTTGGCTGGACGAGCCGCTGCGGCTGGTGAACAACGAGTTCGGCGTGCTGGTGGGGATGGTCCACGTCATGCTGCCCTTCTACGTGCTGCCGGCCTATGCGGCGTTCCGGGCCGTGGGGCTGGACGTGGTCCGGGCCGCAGCGACCTGCGGCGCGTCGCCCGCGCGCGCGTTCTGGACCGTGACGCTGCCCCTGACGCTGCCGGGCCAGGCGGCCGGGCTGCTGCTGGTGTTCGTTCAGGCGCTGGGCTTCTACGTGACGCCCGTCGTGCTGGGCGGCGGCCGGGTCATGACGGCCAGCATGGCGATTGAGCGTGCGGTGTCGTTCAACGCGAACTGGGGCGTGGCCAGCGCGCTGGCCACCCTGCTGCTGGCCGCGACGCTCGTGCTGCTGGCGGCGGGCCGGATCGCGCTGCGCACGGCGTGGCGCGCATGACCCACGACGACGCCATCGTCCCGCATGCGCGGCGGCTGTGGCTCTATGGCTTCAGCCTCGTCCTGCTGGCGCTGCTCGCCCTGCCCAGCCTGATCGTCGTGCCCATGTCGTTCTCCGGCAGCAGCCTGCTCGCCTTCCCGCCGGCGCGATGGAGCACGCGGTGGTACGAGGCGATCTGGCAGTCCGCCGAATGGCGGCGGGCGGCCGAAACCTCGCTGCTGGCCGGGCTGGGCACGGCGGCGCTCGCGACCCCCATGGGCGTGGCCGCGGCCCTTGCGGCGCTGCGCGGACCGGCCTGGTTGGCGGCGACCGTGCGCGGCACCCTGCTGCTGCCCTTCGCGCTGCCGGCCATCCTGGTGGCCATCGCCGCCTACTTCGCACTGGCGGCGCTGGGCGTGCTGAACACCCTGCTCGGCATCGTGCTGGTGCACACCGCCATGGCGCTGCCGGTGGTGGCGTTTGCGATGGAGGCGGCGCTCCGGTCCTTTGCGTTCGAGCAGCTGCTCGCCGCCCGGAGCATGGGGGCGCATCCCGTGCGGGCATTCCTGACCGTCGCCGTCCCGCAACTGCGTCAGCCCATCGCCGCCTGCGCCATCCTCGCCTTCCTCGCGTCGTTCGACGAGGTCGTGGTCGCGTCCTTCATCGCCGGCGGCGATCGCCAGACCCTGACCCGCCGCATGTTCGCGAGCCTGCGCAACGAGCTGGACCCCGGCATCGCCGCCATCGCCACCCTGCTGATCGCCGCAACGCTGCTCCTCCTGCTGCTCGCCTGGGCCGGGCTGCGGCTGGGCACCCCGCCGGCACGCCTTCCTGAACACGAGGCCGCATCATGAGCACAACCCTCCTCCGCCGTGCCGCCTGGATGATCCGCTGGGACGCCGCCGCCGGCCGGCACGAGTACGTCCGCGACGCCGATTTGGTCTGGCGCGACGGCCGTATCCTCCATGCCGGCCCGTCCTGGGACGGCGTGGCCGATGCGGAGATCGATGGCGCCGGGCTGCTGGTGATGCCGGGCCTGGTGAACGTGCACAGCCATCCCACCACCGAGCCGCTCTACAAGGGGATCATGGAGGAGCGCGGCAGCCCGCTGATGGGCATGAGCGCCCTGTTCGAATACATGGCGCTGTTCCAGCCCGACGACGTCACGCGGCGGGCGGCGGCGCGCTTCGCGATGGGCGAGCTGCTGCTGTCGGGTTGCACGACCGTCGTCGATTATTCGGCGCCCCGCGGTCACTGGGTGTCCGACATGGCGGCGACCGGCGTGCGCGGCGTCATCGCGCCCTCGTTCCGGGCCGGCAAGTGGCGGGCGGAGGGCGGGCGCGACCTGATCTACGAATGGGACGCGGCGCTGGGGCGGGAGGGCATGGCGCAGGCGAAGGGGCTGATCGACGAGGCGGAGGCGCACCCGAGCGGGCGGATGTCCGGCATGGTCACGCCCGGACAGACCGACACGTGCGACGAGGCGCTGCTGCAGGACGCCGCCGCCCTCGCCCGGTCGCGGGGCCTGCCGCTCCAGATCCATGCCGCCTTCGGCAGCATCGAGTTCCGCGAGATGCTGCGCCGCTACGGGCTGACGCCCGTGGGGTGGCTGGACAGCATCGGCTTCCTCGGCGCCGACACCACGCTCGGCCATTGCATCTTCGTGGACGACCACCCTTGGGTGATGCATCCGGTCTCCCCGGGTGCGGTCGGCGACGTGGAGCGGGTGGCGCGCAGCGGGGCCGGGGTCGCGCACTGCCCGAACGTGTATGCGCGGCGCGGCATCGTGCTCAACCATTTCGGTCGGTACGACCGCATGGGCATCCGCATGACCATCGGCACCGACAGCTTCCCGCACAACATGCTGGAGGAGATGCGCCTGGCGCTCACCTTGGCGAAGGTGATGGGCCGCAGCTTCGAGGCGACGAGCCTCGACCGGGTGTTCCATGCGGCGACCGTCGGCGGCTCCGCAGCCCTGCTGCGCGACGACCTGGGCCGGCTCTCCCCGGGGGCTGCCGCGGACCTCGTGCTCGTGGACCTCGCGCATCCCAGCATGCAGCCGATGCTGGACCCGCTGCGCAGCCTTGTCTTCGGGGCGCTGGAGCGCCCGGTGCGGGACGTGTTCGTCGCCGGGCAGCAGGTGGTGCGGGACGGGCGGGTCCTGACCGTCGACATGGCGGGCGACGCGGCGCTGATGCGGGAGGGCCAGGCCCGCGCCCGGGTGGACGCGGCGACGCGCGACTGGGCGCACCGCGCGCCGGACGCGCTGTTCCCGCCGGCCCTGCCGTTCGCCGCCGGCACCCACTACTGAATCAGGAGCGCCAGATGGACGCCATCCCCGTCATCGACATGACCCCGGCTCGCACCGGGGGCAAAGAAGGCCGCGCTGCCGTCGCCGCCGCATTGGCCGAGGCGTGCGAGCGCATCGGCTTCTTCGCCCTGACCGGGCACGGCATCGCGGAGGACCAGGTGGCGCGCACCCAGCGCACCGCCCGCGCTTTCTTCGAGCAGGGGTCCGCGCCGAAGGAGTCCGTGCTGCGCCGCCCGCCCGAGTTCAACCGCGGCTGGATACCGCCCGAAAGCGAGTCGCTCGGCGCGACGCTCGGAGCCGCGGCGCCGAACGACCTCAAGGAAAGCTTCACCATGGGGCCGCCGGACGTGCCGGACACCGAATACTACAGCCGCGCCGAGGCGTTCCCGCACTTCGCCCGCAACCGCTGGCCGGACCAGCCGCCCGAGCTGCGCCCGGTGCTGACCGGATACTTCAACGCAGTGGAGGTCCTGGCGACCGACCTCATGCGGCTGTTCGCGCTGGGGCTCGACCTTCCCGAGACCTGGTTCGACCCGTCCATCGACCGACAGTGCGGCTCCCTGCGGGCGTTGTTCTACCCGCCGCAGCCGGGCGTGCCGGCGCCCGGGCAGCTTCGGGCCGGGGCGCACACCGACTATGGCTGCATCACCATCCTCAAGACCGAGGACGCCCCAGGCGGCCTGGAGGTCGCCGTCCCCGGCACCGACCGCTGGGTCCCGGTGCCCACCATCCCCGACGCCTTCGTCGTCAACCTGGGCGACCTGATGCGGCATTGGACCAACGACCGCTGGGCCAGCACGCTGCACCGGGTGGTGAACCCCCCGGCGGCGGCCGAGAGCGACCGGGGGCGGCTGAGCCTCGCCTTCTTCCACCAGCCGAACTACGACGCGCTGATCGACTGCGTCCCCACCTGCGTGGACGCTGCGAACCCCAAACGCTACGAGCCCGTGACCAGCGGCGGCCACAGGCTGCGGAAGCTGTTCAAGGCCAATGCGTTCGAAGCGGCGCCGACCGGATGATCGCGGCGACCGAGGCCGAGATCGCGGGATGGCGCGTCGCCCGCCAACTGCACGGGGGCCGCTGGGTTGCGGCCGCGGCCGCGCTCATCCTCGTCGGGCTGCTGGCGCGCGCCTTCGCCCGCGGGCAGATCGAGTGGGCCGTCGTCGCCAGGTTCCTGACGGCGCCCACGATCCTGGCCGGGCTGGGCCAGACCCTGCTGATGGCCGTCTGCGCGATGGCGCTGGGGGTGCTGCTGGGCGTGGCGGCAGCGGTGATGCGCCTGTCGGCGAACCCCGTGCTGCAGGCGTTCGCCCTGGGCTATGCCTGGCTGTTCCGGGGCACGCCGGTCATCCTGCAACTGCTGCTGTGGTTCAACCTGGCTCTGATCTTTCCGGTCATCGGGCTGCCGGGCCTCTGGTCGGCGCGGACCGTCGATCTGCTCACGCCGTTCGTGGCCACGCTGCTGGGACTGGGGCTGAACCAGGGCGCCTACACGTCGGAGGTCGTTCGCGCCGGGCTGCTGTCGGTCGATACCGGGCAGTACGAGGCCGCCCGTTCCATCGGCATGACCCGGCTGCACGCGCTGCGCCGCATCATCCTGCCGCAGGCGATGCGGGTGGTGATCCCGCCGCTGGGCAACGAGTTCATCTCGATGATCAAGCTGACGTCGTTGGCCAGCGTGATCCAGTTCGCCGAGCTGCTGCATGCCGCGCAGAACATCTACTTCGCCAATGCCCGGGTCATCGAGCTGCTGCTGGTCGCCGGCTTCTGGTATCTGGCCGCCGTTTCCATGCTGACGCCGATGCAGGCGCTGCTGGAGCGTCGGTTCGCACGCGGCGTGGGGGTGCCGCGATGACGCCGCTGGTGCGCGTGGCCGGGCTGCGAAAGCGGTTTGGCACGCACCATGCGCTGGATGGCGTGTCGCTGAACGTGGCGGCGGGCGAGGTGCTGTGCATCATCGGCGCCTCCGGCAGCGGCAAGACGACCCTGCTGCGCTGCGTGAACCAGCTCGTGAGGCCCGACGCCGGAGCGATCTGGATCGATGGCGAACTGGTGGGCTACCGGCTGGCCGGCGCGACGCTGCACCCGCTGACCGAGGCGCAGATGGCCCGGCAGCGGCGGGCGACCGGGATGGTGTTCCAGCGGTTCAACCTGTTCCCGCACATGACCGCCCTGGGCAACGTCATGGAAGGTCCCGTCCAGGTGCTGCGCCGCCCGCGCGACCAGGCGGCGCAGGAGGCACGGACGCTGCTGGCCCGGGTGGGGCTCGCGGACAAGGAGGGTGCCTACCCCAGCACGCTGTCGGGCGGGCAGCAGCAGCGGGTCGCGATTGCCCGCGCGCTGGCCATGCGCCCGCGCCTGATGCTGTTCGACGAGCCGACCAGCGCGCTGGACCCCGAGCTGGTCGGTGAGGTGCTGGCCGTGATGCGCGAGCTGGCGCAGGACGGGATGACGATGCTGGTCGTGACGCACGAACTCGGCTTCGCGCGGGAGGTCGCGGACCGGGTCGTGTTCATGGACCAGGGCCGGGTGGTCGAGGCAGGCCCGGCCGCTTCGGTGCTGGCCAACCCGGCCGAGGACCGCACGCGCATTTTCCTGTCCGCCGTCCTCACCTGATCGAAAAAGGAGCCTCCGATGACACGCCTCACCCTCGCTTTGGTCCTGGCATCCGCCTGGACCGCCCTCGCCCCGCCGTCGCAGGCGGCCGAGCCGGCACTGGCCGGGCGGCCGAAGCTGGTCGCGGCCATGATGCCGAACTACCCGCCCCTGGACATGCGCGACCCGGCCACGGGCGAGCTGGCGGGTTTCGACGTGGACCTGGTGAAGGCCCTGGCGCCACGGCTCGGCGTGGCGTTCGAATGGCAGGAGACCCGGTTCGAGCAGATGATCTCCGCGCTGAAGACCGGGCGCGTGGACCTGGTGTTCTCCATGACGGACCTGCCGTCCCGGCACGAGAGCGCCACCTTCGTCGATTACATGCAGACGGGTCCGCAGTTCTTTGTGCAGGCGTCGCGGGCCGCGGAGTTCGCGGACCTGACGGCGCTGTGCGGCAAGGCGGTGGGCGCCAGCCGGGTCACCAACTACCCGAAGCAGATCGGGGACTGGAGCGAGAGGAACTGCGCCGGCAAGCCGCCCGTCCGGGTGGTGGGCACCGAGGGCTCGGTGGATGCGCGGGCGCAGCTTCGACAGGGGCGGATCGACGCGGCGGTGCAGGGAAACGAGACGCTGCCTTGGATCATGGCGCAGGACCCGAACACCTATGCGATGGTCGGCGGCACGATTGGGCGCCAATTGACGGGCATCCTGGTCCGCACGGATGATGCGGCCCTGCGCGAAGCCCTGGTGGCCGGGCTGGACGCCGTGGTCGCCGACGGGACGTATGGCCAACTCCTGACGAAGTGGAACCTGGGCGTGAATGGATTAGAGAAGGCGACGGTCAATGCCGGGCAGTGATCGCCCCGCGCCCGATGGGGCAACTGCGTGGGAGACGGTGCGGGTGCAGCCGGCGAACCAGGCCCCGCTTGCGCCGCGCCTTCCCTGGCCCGGCGGGCACCGGGCCGCGCTGTTCCTGTCGTTCGACGTGGACGCCGAAAGCGCCTGGACCAGCAAGGACCCGGCCCATGCGGACAAGCTCGTCACGATGTCCTATGGCGGCTACGAGGCGCGGGTGGGCGTGCCCGTCCTGATCGAGCTGCTGGACCAGCTTGGCCTCAAGGGCACGTTCTTCACCACCGGATGGGCCGCCGACGCGCATCCCGCGATGTGCGAAGGCATCCTGCGTGCCGGCCACGAGATCGCGCATCACGGCTACTTCCACCTGATCCCCGACCCCGGCGACCCCGCCATCGAATACGAGCTGGACCGCGGGCTTGAGGCGCTGAAGCGCAGGCTGGGCGTCGTGCCCGTCGGCTACCGCGCCCCCTATGGCGAGAGTTGCGATGAACTGCGGACCAGCCTGGCCCGGCGCGGCTTCCTCTATAGCAGTTCCTGGCGCGACGACGTGCGGCCCTATCGCCAGCGGCTTCCCGACGGCACCCCCGGCGTGATCGAGCTGCCGCCCACCGCGGTCTGCGACGATTGGAGCCACGGGCTGAGCGCACGCTTCAGCCCGCGCTCGCTCCTGACGCGGGAGCAGGTGCTCTCGATGTGGACCGACGAGCTGGACGAGCTGCGGGATTGGGGGGCCATGCTGACCACCGTCCTCCACCCCCAAGTCAGCGGGCGGCCCATGCGCCTGCGGCTGCTGCGCGAGTTCCTGACCTACGCCCAAAGGACCGGCGACGTGTGGATCACGACGGGACAAGCAATCGCCGAGCACTTTGCGGCGTTGGAGGGGGACACGGCGCAAGGCTGATCCAGGCGATTTGATCTGTCCCACGACGGATCCGTTGCTCCAGCCCCCAGCGCAACGTCCAGGCGAAACCTCAAGCGGTTGCCCTGGCCGGCCTGGCGCCGTCGCTTGACAACGCCATGGGGACCAGCCACTGAGCCGCGACGGGTCAAGCAGGCCAATTGAACAAGAGGGAAGCGTGAGCCTTCAGCAGGCGACCACCCCTGGCATCAACCGTCCGGTGAAACGCCGGGTCCTTTTGAGAGGGCTGGGAGCGGGCATGCTCGCGGCGCCGCGCCGAGTTCGGGCGGACGCTGAAAGTACGCTGCGCTTCGTGCCTTACATCGACCTCTCAGTGATCGATCCCGTGGCGACCACCGCAACACCCGCGCGCAATCACGGCTTCCTGGTGTTCGACACGCTCTATGGAACCGATGCGAGCTATCGCGCGCAGCCTCAGATGGTGCAGGGCCACGTGGTCGAGGAGGGCGGCCTGCTGTGGCGCCTCACCCTGCGCGACGGCCTCCGCTTTCACGATGGGACGCCCGTGCTGGCCCGCGACTGCGTCGCCAGCATCCGCCGTTGGATGGTGCTCGACACCTTCGGGCAAGCCTTGGACCAGGCGACGGCCGAGCTTGCGGCGGCGGACGACAGGACCATCCGCTTCCGGCTTCGCCACAAGTTCCCGCTGCTCCCGGACGCCCTCGCGAAAGCCTCGCCGAGCATGTGCGCCATCATGCCGGAGCGGCTGGCCTCCGCCAGCGCCAGCAAGCCGTTGACCGAGATCGTCGGCAGCGGCCCGTACCGGTTCGACATGGGAGAGTATGTTCCGGGCGCGAAGGCCGAATATGCGCGCTTCGACGGATACGTCCCGCGGTCGGACGGAGCCGTCTCCGGAACCGCCGGTCCGAAGGTCGCCCACTTCGACCGCGTGCGGTGGCTGACGATGCCCGATCCGTCGACCGCCGCCGCGGCCCTGCGCGCGGGCGAGGTCGATTGGTGGGAGACGCCTTCCCCCGACCTGGTGCCCGTGCTGCGCAGGGACAGGAACCTGGTCGTCGAGGTCAAGGACTCGGCCGGGCTCACGCCGACCCTCCGGTTCAATTGCATCCAGCCCCCCTTCGACAACCCGGCGATCCGCCGCGCCCTGCTGCGTGCGACGGACCAGACGTCGCTGATGCAAGCCTTCAGTGACGACGAGACCCTGTGGCGGGTGAAACTCGGAGCGTTCTGCCCCGGCACCCCGATGGCCACCGATGCGGGGCTGGACGGCCTGTTCGGACCCACGGACATGGCGCGCGCCAAGCGGGAGCTTGCCGAGGCCGGGTATGCCGGGCAACGCGCCGTCTTTCTGCTGCCGGTCGATCACCCCGTCCTCGCGCCGCTGACGCAGGTGGCCGGCGACCTGTTCCGGCGGATGGGCCTCAACGTCGATCTCCAGAGCATGGACACGGGCACCCTCTACCAGCGCCGCGCCTCCCGCGAGCCCGTCGAGAAAGGCGGCTGGAGCTGCTACCCATCCATGGTGTCGGGCCTCAACATCCTCAACCCGGCGGTGCACGCGGCACTCCGGGGGAACGGCCAGGGACTGCCGGGCTGGCTGACGAGCGGAAGGATCGAGCAGCTGCGCGACGAATGGCTGGTCGAAGAGGACCCGGCGAAGCAGCGGCGCATCTGCGAGGGCATGCAGCTCCAGGCATGGGACGACGCATCGTTCATCCCGAACGGCCAAATCCTGCAGCCGATGGCCTGGCGCCGCAATCTCGATGGCATCCTGGACGGGTTCGCGAAGTTCTGGAACGTGCGCAGGACATGAGAATGGAACGGGTCGAGCCCAGGCATGAGCGGGATGGCGGGCCGGGCCTCGTGGCTCTTCCTCGGTCAAGGAGGGCGTCATGAGCGACGTGCCGGCCCGGGTCGAGATCAACGAGGAAGGTCCGCGCGAGGGCTTTCAAATCGAGCCCGGCCCCATCGCCACCGACGACAAGGTCCGGCTCATCGAGGCGCTCGCCGGGACCGGCGTGGGCCACATCCAGGCGTGCTCGTTCGTCAACCCGAAGCTCGTGCCCGGATGGGCCGATGCCGACCTGGTGCTGGAGCGGCTCGCGCCGAAGGACGGGGTGGAGCTGACCGCGCTCTGGTTCAACGCCAAGGGCCTGGACCGCGCCCTGGCGTTTGCCGGCAAGCTCACGCTGAACGGCTCGATTGCCCTGGCGGCTTCGGAGGCGTTCAGCCGGAAGAACCTGAACCGCAGCCGCGAGGACAACCTGGCCGCGATGCGGGCGCAGACGGCGCTCCATCAATCGAAGGGCATCCCCGTCACGCGCGTCGGCGTCATGGCCGCCTTCGGATGCAACTTCCAGGGCGAGGTCACGGGCGAGAGCGTCCTGGACACCGTTGCCGACGGCCTGTCGATTGCAACCGAGGCCGGCGCCGACATCTCCGAGATCTCGCTGTCGGACACGATGGGCTGGGCCGTGCCCCCGCGCATCGAGCGCGTCGTCGGCGCGGTGCGTGAACGCTGGCCGGACAAGCGTATCCGGCTGCATCTGCACGACACGCGCGGCATGGCAATCGCCAACGCGCTGGCCGGGCTGCGCCTGGGTGTGGACATGTTCGACTCGACCGTCGGCGGCCTCGGAGGCTGCCCCTTTGCCGCACACAAGGGGGCGGCCGGCAACATCTGCACCGAGGAACTCGTGATGCTCTGCGAGGAGATGGGGATCGAGACCGGAATCGATGTCGACGCGTTGATCGAGGCGGGGCGGCTGGCGGAGGAGATCGTTGGCCATCCCCTGCCGAGCGAGCTCCTCCATGCCGGCAGCCTGCGCGCGGCCAGGCGGAACGCCTCGCCTTGACCACGCAGCCGCTCCGGGGCATCCGCGTCCTCGAGTTCAGCCACGCCGTGATGGGCCCTACCGCGGGTCTGTTGCTTGCGGAGCTCGGCGCCGACGTCGTCAAGGTCGAACCCGCGCCGCATGGGGACGCGACGCGCGGGCTGGCCGGCTTCGCCGCCGGATACTTCTCGGCATTCAGCCGCAGCAAGCGCAGCCTTGCGATCGACCTGAAGCATCCGGACGGAAGACGGGTCATCCATATGCTGGCGAAGGACGCCGACATCGTCGTCGAGAACTATGGCCCCGGCACGATGGAGCGGCTGGGCTGTGGTTATGGGGACCTCTCCACGCTCAACCCGCGCCTGATCTACGTCGCGTTGAAGGGCTACCTGAAGGGACCCTACGAGACGCGGCCTGCCCTCGACGAGGTGGTGCAGTATCAGGCGGGCCTTGCCTGGATGACCGGGCCGCCGGGCCAGCCGTTGCGCGCCGGCGCGTCGGTCAACGACATCATGGGGGCGATGTTTGGCGTGATCGGGGCACAGGCCGCCTTGCTGGAGCGCGAGAGCACCGGCAAGGGGACCCTGGTCGGCGCCGGGCTGTTCGAGAATGCGGCGTTCCTGATGTCCACCCACATGGCGGGCATGGTCGCGACGGGGCAGGAACTCCGCCCGATGCCGACCCGGCACGGGGCCTGGGCGATCTACGAGCCGTTCGCCACCGGGGGAAACGGCCAGGTCTTCGTTGGGGTGACGAGCGACGGGCAATGGTCCCGCTTCATCGAGGAGTTCGGCCTGCAGCACTTGGCCGACGACCCCCGGCTCGCCACCAACTACCTGCGGACGCAGCAGCGCGACATGCTCCGCCCGATCATCCAGGACCGGCTGCTCGGTTTCAGCCAGGACGAGGTCGCGCGACGCTTGGAACGGGCCAACGTGTCCTGGGCGCCCGTCGGCAAGCCGTCAGACCTGTTCGACGACCCGCATCTGAAGGCGGCGGGCGGGTTGGTGGACGTCTTCGTGAGCAAGGGCGGCGGGTTGGACGGCAAGGTCGTCGGCCTGCCGGCAGTGCCTCTGGCCTTTGGACCCGAGAGGGCCCGCCCCGGCCTCGTATGCCAACCGCCCCAAGTCGGGCAGGACACGGAGGCCGTGCTGACCGAAGCGGGCCTACAGCCCAAGGAGATCGCCCGGCTGATCAAGGACGGGGTCGTGACCGCTCTGACCGCCGTTTGATTGGCACCCACGCCCGGCGGCAGAGGGCGACGAAGCGCGGCAGGCCCGCGCCTGCTCATGCCGGGTCAGCACGCCCTGGCTGTTGGCCTCCGCCAGCCGGTGGAGCAGGCGCGCGCCGCCCTGGATCTCGTTGGCAGGAACCGCAGGACGTCCGTCCCGGGTGCCGCGATGCTCATGCGCGGGGCTTCCAGACCGCGCCGGCCACGTCGAGGCGCTGCGGGATCAGCTTGAGGTCAAAGAACGTATCGGCGATGCGCTGCTGGTCGGCGGCGACCTCGGGCGTCAGCGGGCCGACGCCGTAGCCCATGCGGCCCACGGCCCGCGCCACCACGGGTTCGGGCAGGCTCATGCTGGCGGCCAGCAGGCGCGTGGTCTCGGCCTGGTTCGCCTGCGCCCACCGGTCGATGGCGTCGATCTGCGCGTTGATCAGGCGGAGCAGGTCCGGCTGCGCTTCGGCGAAGCCCCGTGCGGCCAGGAAGAACTGCCGGTTCGGCGCGAGGCCCTGGCCGTCCGCAAGCGTCCGCGCCCCCGTGGCCTCCTGTGCCGCGGACAGGAACGGGTCCCAGATGGCCCAGGCATCTACCGCCCCACGCTCGAACGCCGCGCGCGCATCGGCCGGTGCGAGGTAGGCAGGCCGGATGTCGGCGGGCTTCAGCCCGGCCGAGGCCAATGCCTGCACGAGCAAGTAATGCACGTTGGACCCCTTGTTGAGCGCCACCGTCCGGCCGCGCAGGTCGGCCAGGGTCTGGATGGGGGAGTCCCTCGGCACCAGGATCGCCTCGCCGGCCGGCGAGGGCGGCTCGAACCCGACATACAGCAGGGGCGAGCCGGCCGCCTGCGCGAAGATCGGCGGCGCCTCCCCCGTGGTGCCGAAGTCCAGCGCGCCCGCGGTCAGCGCCTCCAGCAGTTGCGGGCCGCCGGGGAACTCGTGCCAGGACACGGTCCAGCCCAACGGCTGCAGGGCGCGCTCCAGTTCCCGCCGCTCCCGCAGGATGATGAGAGTGCCGTATTTCTGCACGCCGATGCGGACCACCTTGCCCGCGGCCCCGGCCGGGACGGCCCAGGCTGCCGCCAATGCGGCGCCTGCTGCCAGCACGCTGCGGCGGCCGGGGTTGGTACGCGATGGTCCTATCATGTGCGGCGCTCCGGACAAAGCGAGGCCGGGTGGCCAGGCTTGCACGGTCATAGGTTTGTACTGCCGGTCTATTTGCCTCAAGGCGCCGGTATCATTTTGCAAGCAATGACTACAGTGAGCGATTTCAATGGAACGATGCTTTCGCTTAATCGCCCCTCAAAGGAACGCCATACTGTTCCGGGCGATCCAACCTGTTGCAGCCAGTTCAGGAACGGTCTCGGCCCGATGACGGCAGTGCGCCCGGAGCATGGAAAACTCCGCAAGGCACGCACGACGGCAGTCCGATCCTATGAGGGACGTTGGAGACCTCCCATGGATTTCTTTTTGTTGACAAAGGTTTGCGATCTCTCCACGGCTGATTGACGGGAAGCGCCGCCAGCGTCATCCATTGGCGTGCCACGGCTATGCCCGTGCCGAGCCTATGGCGCCGGCAGGGGAAACATGGCATCGCGATGTCCAAAGCTGGCCTGACGATCCGTCGCCCTCCAGTCAACCCCAATCAAGATTTGCCCAATCAAGATTGGGCCGAAGTCCAGCCGTTAAGGTAAAGGCGAAAATGTCCCAGACTCACGTGATCGAGGCCCGCCGCCGCGCCGTCCTGGCGGCGCTTGCGGCCCTGGCCGCCACGGCTGGGCCGGCGCGCGCCGAGGACACGCTGCGCATCGGCAGCGAGGGCGACCCGCGGCTGCGCACCCTGGCGGACGCCTACCACTCCGACGCGGTACGGCAGTTCATCCTCAGCGCCTACCAGGGCCGGCAGCTTCCTGCATGGTGAGCATGGCGCCCCTCGGCCTCCGGGGCGCGCCGGGGATGTCGGCCGATCCGGTGGCGCAGCTGTCCCGGGTGTCCAAGCGGTTCGGGCCGGTGACGGCGCTCGACGACGTGTCGCTCGACGTGCCGCGCGGCCGGGTGCTGGGCATCATCGGCCGCAGCGGCGCGGGCAAGTCCACGCTGATCCGCCTGCTGAACGGGCTGGAGCGTCCGGACAGCGGCTCCGTCCGGTTCGACGGGCAGGAGCTGACCCGCCTCAGCGAGCGCGCGCTCCAGCCCGTGCGGCAGCGCATCGGCATGATCTTCCAGCACTTCAACCTGCTGTCGGCCAAGACCGTCGCCGCCAACGTCGCCCTGCCGCTGCGCATCGCGGGCCGCGCCAAGCCCGAACGCACCCGCCGCGTGGCGGAGCTGCTGGACCTGGTGGGCCTGTCCGACAAGGCCGCTTCCTACCCGGCGCAGCTATCCGGCGGGCAGAAGCAGCGGGTCGGCATCGCGCGCGCCCTGGCCGCCGACCCGGCGCTGCTGCTGTCTGACGAGGCGACCTCCGCGCTCGACCCGGAAACCACGGCGTCCATCCTGGCGCTGTTGCGGGACATCAACCGCCGCCTCGGCCTCAGCATCGCGCTGATCACCCATGAGATGAGCGTGATTCGCGCCGTCGCCGACGAGGTCGCGGTCCTGGAGAACGGGCGCCTGATCGAGCAGGGGCCGGTGGCGGAGGTGCTGACACGCCCGCAGGCGCCCGGCACCCAGCGCCTGGTCGCGGCCGTGCAGGCCGCCTTGCCCCAGGCGCTGCGCGCCGCGCTGTCGGCGCAGCCGGCGCTGGACCGCGATCCCGTCCTGCGCATCGACGTCATCGGCCCGCAGGCGCGCGGACCGGTGCTGGCCCGGCTGGCCGCGGCCGTGGGTGCCGAGGTCACGCTGCTGCACGGCGGCATGGACCATGTCCAGGACCAGCCGTTCGGCCGCATCTGGATCAGCCTGCGCGGCCCGGGGCTTGACCTGGGCGAGCGTGCGGCGGCCTTCCTGCAAGACGGCGTGAGCCACATCGAGGTCATCGGTCATGTCCCCCGCGCTGCTTGACCTGCTGCTCCGCTCCGTCGTCGAGACGCTGGAGATGGTCGGCGTCTCCGCCCTGATCTCGGTGATCGTGGGACTGCCGCTGGCGCTGGTGCTCGTCGCCACCGACCGGGGCGGCATCTGGCCGCAGCCGGCGCTCAACCGGGTGCTGGGCGGTTTGGTGAACGCGGTCCGCTCGGTGCCGTTCATCATCCTGCTGGTCGCGCTGATCCCGCTGACCCGGCTGATCGTCGGCACCT
>CAXULX010000035.1:0-44410 GCA_964252005.1 uncultured Acetobacteraceae bacterium
CGACCTTGCCCTCCATCACCGGCTTGCTGGCGAGCGCGCCGAGGTTGCCGAGGCCCAGCACCGCCGTGCCGTTGGAGATGACGGCGACCATGTTGCCTTTGGTCGTGTAGTCGTAGGCCAGCGCCGGGTCGCGCTGGATATGCAGGCACGGCTCGGCGACGCCGGGCGAGTAGGCGAGGCTGAGGTCCCGCGCCGTCACCAGCGGCTTGCTGATCCGGGTTTCCAGCTTGCCGGGCCGGCCGGCGGAGTGCAGCGCCAGCGCCTCCTCCGCCGAGACGCGGCCCGCGCGCGGTTCGATGATGCCGTCAGCCATGGGTCGTCTCCTGAAGCGCGCCGGGTCCGTCCGGTGGGATCAACCTGCATACGACAGCCGAACCGGGCGCGTAACCCAGCCGCTTCGCAGGTGCGGCATGGCTTGTTAGGATGGTGCCATGGAGCTTCCCAGCGCCGCCGGCGCGTCCCCGGCTATCGCCCAGTGGTTCGCGCTCAAGGCCGACACCCCCGACGCCCTGCTGTTCCTCCGCATGGGCGACTTCTACGAGCTGTTCTTCACCGATGCGGAGGCCGCCGCCAGCGCCCTCGACATCGCGCTGACCCAGCGCGGCGAGCACAACGGCGCGCCGATCCCGATGTGCGGCGTCCCGGTGCACGCGGCCGAAGCCTATCTGTCCCGCCTGATCCGCCGCGGCTTCCGCGTCGCGGTGGCGGAGCAGATGGAGCCGGCAAAGGGGCGCACCGGCAAGGGTCCGCTGCGCCGCGCCGTGGTGCGCCTGGTCACGCCGGGCACGCTGACGGAGGACAGCCTGCTCGACGCGCACCGCCCGAACCTGCTGCTGGCGCTGGCCCGCGTCGGCGCGGCGTTGGGGGCCGCGTGGCTCGACGTGTCCACGGGGCTGTTCGAGACCGCGGCGACGCCCGCCGCCGACCTGCCGGCCCTGCTCGGCCGGCTGGAGCCTGCCGAGATCCTGGCCGCGCCCGACATCCCGCTGGCCGACTGGTCCGACCGCCGTGGCCCGGCCGCCGTCGCCCTGGCCCCCGCCGCCGCAGAGCGCCGCGTGGCGGAGGCGTTCGGCGCCGCGAGCCTCGACGCCTTCGGCGCCTTCACGGAGGCAGAGGCGGTCGCCGCGGCCATGGCGCTCGACTACGTGCGCGGCACGCAGGCCGGCGCGATGCCGCGGCTGTCCCGGCCGCAGCCGGCGGTGCTCGCCGGGCAGATGATGCTGGACGCCGCGACCCGGGCGAGCCTGGAGATCACCCGCGCCCGCGACGGCTCGGCCGCGCATACCCTGATCGCCGCCGTCGGCCGCACGCTCACGGCGCCCGGCGCCCGCATGTTGGCGGCGTGGCTCGGCGGGCCGCTGCTCGACCCCGCCGCCATCGCGCGGCGGCAGGACGGCTGGGCCTGGATGCTGCTGCAGCCGGCCACGGTGGCCGAGCTGCGGACGGCGCTGCGCGGCGTGCCGGACGTGGCCAGGGCACTCGGGCGCCTGTCGGTCGGCCGCGCCGCGCCGCGGGACCTGGGCGCGGTGGCGCAGACGCTGGCCGCGGCCCGCACGGTGTCGGCGGCGCTGGCCGGCGCGCCCTTGGACCAGGCGGCGCTCGATATTGATCCGGCGCTCGGCGACCTGCTCGCCCGCGCGCTGGCCGACCCGCTGCCGGCGCGGCTCGACGATGGCGGGGTGGTCGCCGCGGGCTTCGACGGCGAGTTGGACGCGGAGCGGCGGTTGCGGGACGACAGCCGCCGGGTGATCGCCGGGTTGACGCTCGACTACGCGCAGCGCTTCGGCGTGGCGTCGCTCAAGATCCGGCACCACGCGCAGCTCGGCTACGTCATCGAGGCGCCGGCGGCGGCCGTCGAGCGGCTGCAGGCGCATTCGGAGCTGACCCTGCGCCAGGCCATGGCCAACGGCGCCCGCTTCGGCTGCGCGGAGCTGGCCGACCTCGACCGCCGCATCAGCGAGGCCGCCGACCGCGCCGCCGCGCGGGAGCGGCTGGTGTTTGCGACGCTGGTGCAGGCCGTGCTCGCGCAGTCCGACGCCGTCACGGCCTGCGCCGGCACGCTGGCCCGCCTGGACGCGCTGCAATCCTGCGCGCGCCTGGCGGAGGGCGGGCGCTGGTGCCGCGCCATGGTGACGGATGACGACCAGTTCTCCATCCGCGCCGGCCGCCATCCCGTCGTCGAGGACGCGCTGCAGGGCACGGCGGCCTTCGTGCCGAACGACTGCGACCTGTCTGCCACGCGGCGCGTGCTGCTGCTGACCGGGCCGAACATGGCGGGCAAGAGCACCTTCCTGCGGCAGAACGCGCTGATCGCCATCCTGGCGCAGGCCGGGCTGCCGGTGCCGGCGGAGAGCGCCCGGATCGGCGTGGTGGACCGCCTGTTCAGCCGGGTCGGCGCCGCCGACGACCTCGCGCGCGGGCGCAGCACCTTCATGGTGGAGATGACGGAGACCGCCGCCATCCTGCACCAGGCCGGCCCGCGGTCGCTGGTGATCGTGGACGAGATCGGCCGCGGCACCAGCACGCTCGACGGCCTTGCCATCGCCTGGGCGGTGCTGGAGGCGCTGCACGGCCAGACCCGCTGCCGGACGGTGTTCGCGACGCATTTCCACGAACTGGCGGACCTGGCAGCGCAGATGCCCCGGCTGCGTCCCCACACCATGCGGGTCAAGGAGTGGCGCGGCCGCGTCGTGTTCCTGCATGAGGTGGCCGAGGGTGCCGCCGGCCGCAGTTGGGGCGTGCACGTGGCGCAGTTGGCCGGCGTGCCGCAGGCCACGGTGCGCCGGGCCTCGGCCCTCCTCGGCGCGTTGGAGAAGGGCCGCCACGGCCGGCCGGCGGAGTTGCCGCTGTTTGCCGAGGCGGCCTGCGACCCCGTCCATGCTGCCCCGCCGCCCGATGCGCTGCGGGATGCGTTGGAGGACGTCGACCCCGACGGGCTGACCCCCCGGGAGGCGGTCGAAATTCTCTATCGCCTCAAGGCACTCGCTGCTGTTCCCCCGGCGCGTCCGGGGGTAGCATAGCCGCGATGTCCCAACCCCTGCCTTTGCCCGAGCGGCCCGAGGAGGCCGTTGCGCTTCTGACCACGGCGCTCCGTGCCGCCGCGGCGGGCGGCAGGCCGCCGCCGCGCGACGCCGCCCTCAGCGCCTTCCGCCGCTACTTGACCCGCGTGCAGCACCACGTGCAGGAGCGGTTCGAGGCCGGGGGCATGAGCGGGCTGCAAGCCGGACGCCTGCTGGGGCGGCTGACCGACGGCGTGATCGGATCGCTGCACGACTACGCCTGCGACGAGGCGGCCCGTTCCGACGCGGACCCCACACAGCCGGAACGGATGGCCGTCGTCGCCACCGGCGGATACGGGCGCGGCGTGCTGGCGCCGTTCAGCGACATCGACCTGCTGTTCGTCACCGCCGACCGCCCCACCGCGCCGACGCTCGCGGCGGTCGAGTTCATGCTGTACTTCCTCTGGGACCTGGGTCTTAAGGTCGGCCACGCCACGCGGTCGGTGGCGGAATGCATCGTCGAGGCGGAGCGGGATCTCACGATCCGCACCTCCCTGCTCGACGCCCGGCTGCTGGCCGGCGACGCCGCGCTGTTCGAGGCGTTCCGGACGCGCTTCCAGCACTCCTGCGCCGCGACCGGCGCCGGCGCGTTCATCGCGGCCAAGCAGGCCGAGCGCGACGCCCGCCACCGCCGCTACGGCGAGACGCCGTTCCTCGTCGAACCCAACATCAAGGAGGGCCGCGGCGGCCTGCGCGACGTGCAGACGCTGTATTGGATGTCGCGCTACGTGTTCGGCACCCAGGTCATGGGCGAGCTGGTCGGCCCCGAAAGCCCCGGCGGCGGCATCCTCACCCATCAGGAGGCCAAGCACGGCCGGCGGTCCTGGGACTTCCTGTGGACCGTGCGCTTCCACCTGCACTACATCGCCGGGCGGGCCGAGGACCGGCTGACCTTCGACCTGCAGCCGGTCGTCGGCGCTCGCATGGGCTACATCCGGCACGGCCGGCAGGACGGCGTCGAGCGGTTCATGCGCCACTACTTCCTGACGGCGCGGGAGATCACCCGGATCACGATGGTGCTGGAGCCGGGCATCGTGCGCGTCGCCCTCGGCCCGCCGGCGGTGGCGGCCACCACCGACGCGGCGCTGCTGGAGCAGGGCTTCGTGCTGGCGGAGGGCAAGCTGATGTCCGCGCCGGACCGGCAGTTCGGCCAGCATCCCATCGCCATGCTGCGCATCCTCCAGGTGGCGCGCGACCGGGCGTTGGAGCTGCACCCGCTGGCGCTGCGCGCGCTGATCCGTCACGAGCGCGGGGCGATCCAGTTGCGCGGCAACCCGTTGGCGGCGGAGATCTTCCTCGACCTGCTGTGCGGGCGCGACGGCGAGCACAGCCGCGCCGGCGGTGCCAAGTGGATGGCCATCCTGAACGAGACCGGCTTCCTCGGCCGCTACATCCCGGATTGGGCGCGCATCGTCGGGCAGATGCAGTTCGACACCTACCATGTGTTCACCGTCGATGAGCACACGATCGAGGCGATGCGGGTGCTCAACGCCCTGGAACGGGGCGAGCTGGCGGAGGTGGCGCCCATCGCCTCCGGCCTGGTCGAGGACCTGCAATCCCGCCGGGCGCTCTATGCCGCGACGCTGCTGCACGACATCGCCAAGGGCCGCGGCGGCGACCACTCCGAACTCGGGGCCGAGCTTGCCATCCAGATCGGCCCGGCCATCGGCCTGTCGGCCGAGGAGACGGAGACCGTGAGCTGGCTGGTGCTGCACCACCTGATGCTCAGCCAGACGGCGTTCAAGCGCGACATCGACGACCCCAAGACCATTCTCGACCTCGCCGACACCATCCAGTCGCCGGAGCGGCTCAAGCTGCTGCTGGTGCTGACCGTCGCCGACATGCGCGCCGTCAGCGCCAAGGTGTGGAACGGCTGGAAGGCGACCCTGCTGCGGGAGCTGTATGCCCGGGTCGCCGACGTGCTGGCCGGCGGCCTCGCCACCACGGAGCGCGACGTGCGGGTGGCGCGGGCCAAGGAGGCGGCCGGGCACTACTTGACCGACTGGCCCGATGCCGACCGGGACTTCTACTTCGGCCTCGGCTACCCCGGCTACTGGCTCAGCTTCGATCCCGAGACGCATGCCCGGCACGCCCGGCTGATCCGCGACGCGGAGCGCCGGGGCGCGCCGCTTACCGTCGATACGGAGCCCCTGCCGGCCCGCGCGGTGACGGAGGTGACGATCTACACCGCCGACCACGCCGGGCTGTTCAGCCGGATCGCCGGCGCGCTCGCGGTGGCGGGCGCCTCCATCGTGGACGCGCGCATCCACACGCTGACCAACGGCAGCGCGCTCGACACGTTCTGGGTCCAGGACACGGCCGGGGGCGCCTTCGACGCGCCGCACCGCCTGGCCCGGCTGCACGTGCTGATCGACCAGGCGCTGTCCGGCCGGCTGTCGCTGGCCGGCGAGATCCGCCGGGCGTCCCGGGCGCTGCTGGGCCGCCGCATGCGGGCGATCCATGTGCCGCCGCGGGTCGTGGTGGACAACCGCGCCAGCAACACACACACGGTACTGGAGGTGAACGGCCGCGACCGCCCGGGGCTGCTGCACGACGTGACCGCCGCCATCAGCGAGCAAGGGCTGCAGATCGCCTCGGCCCACGTCACCACCTACGGCGTGCGGGCGGTGGACGTGTTCTACGTCAAGGACGTCTTCGGATTGAAGATCGAGAACGAGCGCAAGCTGGCCGCCTTGCGGAAGGCCCTGTTGGTGGCCCTGCAAGCGCCCGACGACAACACGCCGGAGGCCGTGCTGCCCGGCCGCCGCAAGCGCGAAGCGGCAGCCTGACGAGGGGCCGCCGCCGGCCCGGCCCGGCCCGGTAGCTCCAGCCGAGGCCGTGACGACAGGCTTTGTGGGAGCCGATGCCGCGATGCTGCGTTGTGCTCCCATGAGCAGGGGACGCGCGATCCAGGCCCAGCCTGGGCAACCACCAATCACACGCATGCTGCATTACATGATGCCGGCGGCGCTGCTGCTCGGCTGGCGGCGCGGCGGCCGCCTCAAGCGGGCGCTGCGCCAATCGCAGAGCGCGCTGCGCGACATCAAGGCCGAGCTTGGCGCCATCATGAGCTGCGCCCCCATTGGCATCGTGCAGGCCGGGCTGGACGGGCGCATCCGGTTGGCGAACCACTGCTACTGCCAATTGATCGGACATCAGGAAGCGCGCCTGCGGACGCTGACGCTGCACGACCTGACGCATCCCGAGGACCGGCCGTCGCATTTGGACCGGCACGCCCGGATGCTCGCCACCGGGGAGCCGTTCCGGATCGAGAACCGCCTGGTGCGGGCGGACGCGAGCCATGTCTGGGTGGCCAGCCA
The DNA here is from genome assembly GCA_964252005.1 of uncultured Acetobacteraceae bacterium. Taxonomy (GTDB): domain Bacteria; phylum Pseudomonadota; class Alphaproteobacteria; order Acetobacterales; family Acetobacteraceae; genus CAHJXG01. The sequence continues at coordinate 6,380 of CAXULX010000035.1, forward strand.
TTTGGCCGTCACCCGCGACGGCGCCGGACGGCTGGCGGGCGTCGTCGCCGCCGTGCTGGACCTTTCGCACCGGCGGGCGGCAGAGGACGCCTTGCAGGACTTGGCCGCGACCCTGGACCAGCGGGTGGCGGAGGGCGTCGCAGCCCAGGAAAGCCTTTGGCAGACGCAGCGCATGGAGGCGTTGGGCCAGCTGACCGGCGGCGTCGCGCACGACTTCAACAACGTGCTGCAGGCCATCGCCGGGGGCGCCCGGCTGATCCAGCGGCGCCCGGACAACGCCGCCGCGGTGGAGCGGCTGGCCGGGCTGGTCGTGGACGCGGCGGAGCGCGGCTCCGTGGTCACGCGGCGCCTGCTGAGCTTTGCCCGGTGCAGCGCCCTGCAGGCGGAGGTGATCGACGTCGCCCTGCTGCTGACCGACCTGCGCGATGTCCTGGCCGGCACCATGGGCAGCCGGGTCACCGTCGAGCTCGCCCTGCCCGACGCCTTGCCGCCGGCCTGGGCGGATCGGGACCAGCTTCAGACGGCGCTGGCCAACCTGGCGGCGAACGCCCGGGATGCGATGGATGGCGACCGGCCGGGCGACGGGTCGCGGGACCCAGTCCACACGCTCAGCCTGTCGGCCTGGGCGGTGGACGGCCCCGTGGCCGGATCGAAGGCGGGGCGCCTCATCAGGATCGATGTCGGCGACACCGGCCCCGGCATGCCCCCCGACGTGCTGAGGCGCGCGACCGAGCCGTTCTTCAGCACCAAGGCGCGGGGGCGCGGCACGGGCCTGGGCCTCGCGATGGTGCGCGGCTTCGCCGAGCAGTCCGGCGGGCGGCTGATCCTGCGCAGTCAGGCTGGGCTGGGCACCACGGCGAGCCTGTTCCTGCCTCAGGCGTTCGCCCCGGCCGACGCGGCGGCGGGCGGCCCGGCCGCCATCGCCGCCGGGCCACGCCGCATCATGCTGGTCGATGACGACGCCGAGGTGCTCGAGGCGATGGCGGAGATGCTGGCGGCGGCCGGCTATGCCGTCGCGAGCTTCGACAGCACGGCCGCTGCCCTGTCGCATCTGGAGGACGGGGAGCCGGCCGACCTGCTCATCACCGACCTGTCCATGCCGGACACGGACGGCCTGGAGCTGATCCAGGCGGCGCAGCACCGCTGGCCCGGCCTGCCATCCATCCTGCTGACCGGCTACAGCCGCGAGGAGCTGGGGCCGGCCACGGCCTCCCTCACCGGCGGGCGGCTGGTCGTGCTGCAAAAGCCGATCCGCCTCGGCGCGTTGCTCAAGCAGGTGGCGGCACTCCTGGCCGAATAACGCCGGCGGCCCTTCCCGGTCGTTCCTTCTTCGGCGCGAGCCGCCTTGGCACCCTGGCTTGACTGTGCCGATGCCCGAACGTAAAGTGAACACAGGCTTTCGGGACCGATATGCTGTACATAGGCTGAACTTAAAATGAACAAAAGAGGTCTGCAATGCATGTGATCGTCGCCAACGCCGCGTTTGACCTGCCCCTCCCCACTCCTCGCGTTCCGGTCTCGCGCCCGGCGCTGCGAAGCATTCAGCATGCGATGAGGCTGCTCGGCCTGGCGATGCAGGGCGTGCTGTTCTTCGCCATGCTGTGGCTGCTGGCCGCCGCGCCGGGGTTCTTGTCGGCGCGGGACAGCCTCGTTCCGGCTGGAACGGGCCGCGTGGCGCATCAGGCTTCCCGGTAAAGCAACAGGATGGCGCCGACGAGCAGGAAGCAGGCCGGCCACACCCAGCCCGCGACGCGGCGGACGGAGCCGTCGGTCCGTAGCTCCAGCCAGCGCGCCCAGCCCGCGCCGATGCCGGCGAGCGCCAGCGGCGTGTGCGACATCTCGATCAGCAGCTGATCCCTGACGTTGGAGATCGCGTGGCTGTGGGTCAGCAGCAGCGCGCCGCCTGCTGCCGTCAGCAGCGGGAACACCAGCGCCGCCCCGGGACGCCGCAGCCGCCCGGTCCGCACGCCCCACTCGAACAGCGCAAACGCCGCGATCAGCACGACGAACACCCGGTGCTGGAACACCTCCACGTCGCGGAGGCTCTCGAAGAAGCCGACATCGCCCAGCGGCCAGGTCTCGGGATCGGACCGCACAAGCAGGAACCCTGCAAGGCCCAGCAGCATCAGCGGCCAGTGCCGCGCGGCGCGCAGGCCGGCGTGGTGCAGCAATCCCAGGACGCCCACGGCGATGACGAACAGCCCGGCCCAATGGTGGTTGTACTCGCTCCAGGCGATGTCGGCGGCGTTGCGCGCCGGGATTTCGCCCGATCCCGGAACGACCGCGGGCGGTGCTGCGGTGCTGGCGCGGGCGGCCTCCGCATCCAACTGCGCCTGCAGCTGCGACAGCGCCAGGCTGTCGCGATCCGGGGATGCGAGGCGCGGCAGGCGCGGCGTGTTGCGCTCGGCGATCTCGGCCCAGGTCACGCGGTCCTGCGCGAGGTCCACCGCCGGGGGCACCGAGGTCAAGGAGGCGGCGGCGAAGAAGATGCTGAGGCCGATGCCGACCTCCACCTCGGCGAAGCGCCGCAGGCGCAGCACGGGCGTCGCGGGATCGGCCCGCAGCCGCTCGACCACCAGGAAGTTGCCCAGTCCCAGCACCAGCAGGGCCGCGAACATGGCGGCCTTGGCCCCGACCATCACGCCATAGGCGGTGCCGTACGCAGCGCCCCAGGAGCCGATGTAGAACCACGTCATCGTCGCGGCCGACACCAGGATGCAGCCCACGCCCACCATGCTGATCCGGGAGAACCGCGCCCCAACCCGGCGGAACGCGGCGCCGTCCCGCAGCCGGCGCAGCGCCATAATGAAGAACGGGATGCCGCCGATCCAGACCGCGGCGCCCAGGATATGCAGCGCGGTCGCGGCCAGCAGCACGGAACCGTTCGTGAGACGCGCGGCGGCGTGCGTCGTCATCGCCGCCGCCGCCAGCACCACGGCGCACAGCCCGAGCAGCGGCGCGGCGGGCGCCGGGCGGGGCGTCAGCAGCACCACGGCCAACACCCCGGCCGCAGCGGCCTTGACCAAGCCGGCCACCGCGAACTGCGCGGTCAGCGCCTGGATCAAGCCCAGGTTGACGCTGCCCATCAGGACGGCGACCTGCAAGCCGACCGCCAGCAGTTCGCACGCCACCAGCGCCAGCGCGCTCCATCCCGCGGCCACGGCGGTGCGGCGAACCAAGCCGGCGCCGTCCGGCAGCGTGGCCGCGAACGGCCGCGCCAGGCCGATCAGGAACAGCACGCCGCCCAGCGCCATGCTCTGTGCGGCGATGGTCAGGCCGTGCAGGATGATGGACAAGTAGCCGAACAGATCGATCAGCAGCGCCATGTCACGGCGCCTGCACGATCAGCGGCACGTCGCCCCGCGTGATGTGCCCGTCCACCGCCAGCACCTGCCAGCGCAGCACGTAGGCGCCCGGCGCCAAGTCGGAAGCTGCCGCCATGACATCCGCCGGGCTGGCCGGGTCGAGTACCAGCACGCGCTCCGCGGTGCCGGCGCGCAGCGCCAGGCGGGAGCGCGCGTGGTCGATCCGGCTGTTGAACCGCAGCCTGATCCCGGTCGGACCCGGCGGCACGCTGGCGCGCGCCGCCGGCTCGCTTTCCACCAGGATGGCATGAGCGGCGGCATGGCCCGGCGACAGGCATCCGGCAACGGCCGGGATGACGAGCAACAGCATGGGGCGCATCATGGGCGGAGATCCTTGGTTTGACGGCGCGCGGCCCTGGCGCCGTGCCGCAGGGCTTGCCATGATCCCCCGTCATGAGCAGAGCTTTGCCCGGCACGCGCGCCGACTACCGCCGCTTTCTCCCGATCACCACGCGCTGGATGGACAACGACGTGTTCGGGCACGTGAACAACGCGGCGTATTACAGCTTTTTCGATACGATCATCACGCACTTTTTGGTGCAGCACGGCATCCTGACCTGGCAGGGCGGCGACCACCTGCTGATGGTCGTCGAGAGCAGTTGCCGCTATCATTCCGAGATCGCCTTCCCCGACCGCGTGACCGCCGGGCTGCGGGTCGCGACGCTGGGCCAAAGCTCGATCAGGCACGAGGTCGCCGTGTTCCCCGGGGATGCGGACACCGCCGCGGCGGAGGGGTATTTCGTGCATGTCTGCGTCGCCGCGGCGACCCGGCGGCCCGCGCCGCTGCCGGCCCAGTGGCGCCAAATCCTTGGGGCCGAGATGCCGGACGCATCTATATAGGGAGGACTAGCGATGGACACGGGCCTGCACGGCAAACGCGCCTTGGTTTGCGCCGCGAGCAAGGGGCTGGGACGCGCCTGCGCGATGGCCTTGGCGCAAGAGGGCGTCGCGGTGACGATCACGGCGCGGACCGCGGGCGCGCTGGAGCGCACGGCGGACGAAATCCGCGCCGCCACGGGCGCCATGGTGACGACGGCGGCCGGGGACATCGCGACGGAGGACGGCCGCGCCGCAGCCCTCGCCGCCTGCCCCGATCCCGACATCCTGGTGAACAACGCCGGCGGCCCGCCGCCGGGCGACTTCCGGGACTGGGAGCGCGAGGACTGGATCCGGGCGCTCGACGCCAACATGCTGACGCCCATCGCGCTGATCCGCGCCGTGGTGGACGGCATGACGGCGCGGCGGTTCGGGCGGATCGTCAACATCACCTCGGCCAGCGTGAAGTCGCCGATCCCGACGCTCGGCATGAGCAACGGGGCGCGGGCGGGGCTGACGGGGTTCGTGGGCGGCCTGGCCCGGCAGGTGGCGCGGCACAACGTCACGATCAACAACCTGCTGCCGGGTCCGTTCCTCACGGACCGGCTGCGCTCCAACGCCGCCGCGGCGGCGGAGCGGGCCGGGCGGACGGTGGACGACCTGCTGCGGGAGCGTGCCCAGCAGTCCCCGGCCGGCCGGGTGGGCGATCCCGCCGAGTTCGGCGATGCCTGCGTGTTCCTGTGCGCCGCGTCCTCGGGCTTCATCGTGGGGCAGAACCTGCTGCTGGACGGCGGCGCGTTCAACGCGACGATGGGTTAGAAGCTGGGGGGCTGAAGGCAGGCCGGCCCGACGCATTGCGGCGTTGCGCCGGCCGGCCCGCCAGCATAACGTTCGGTGCTGCCGATGCCGGGGGTTGGATGATGCGGATGCGCCTGTTCCTAAGCGGCCTGTCCATCGCCGTGGGCCTGCTGGCAGGCGCCCCGGCGTCGGCGCAGAAGGCGCAGGACACCTTGCGCATCGCCTGGCGGGACGCGGTGCCGAACGTCGATCCCTATTACAACTCGCTCCGCACCGGGCTGGTGGTGGCGCACCAGGCTTGGGACACGCTGATCTACCGTGATCCCGAGACCTTCCAGTTGAAGCCGCTGCTCGCCACCTCCTGGCGCTACGCCGACGACACGACGATCGAGTTCGAGCTGCGCGCGAACGTCAAGTTCCACGACGGCAGCCCGTTCACCGCGGACGACGTGGTGTACACCGTGCAGTCCACCCTGTCCGACAAGCAGGTGGCGGTGCCCAGCAACTTCGGCTTTATCGCGGGCGCCGAGAAGATCGACGACCTGCACGTCCGCATCAAGCTGAAGCGCGTGTTCCCGGCGGCGCTCGAATACATCGCGATGGTGCTGCCGATCTACCCGAAAGCCTACCGGGAGCGGGTCGGGCCGGACTACTCCAAGGCGCCGGTCGGCACCGGCCCCTACCGCATCACCAAGGTGGACGGCGCGAGCCAGATCGAGATGGAGCGCAACGACGACTACTTCGACAGCCCCAAAGGCAAGCCCGCGATCCGCCGCCTGGTCATCAAGGAGGTGGCGGACGCGACCGGCGAGCTGTCGGCGATCCTGGGCAACCAGGCCGACTGGATCTGGATGTTCAGCCCGGACCAGATCGACAACTTCAACCGGATGCCGACCCTGCAGACGCTGCGCAGCGAGAGCATGCGGGTCGCCTACCTGAACATGGACAGCGCCGGGCGGACCGGGGCGGACAACCCGATGACCAACGCCAAGGTGCGCCAGGCCATCGTGTACGCCCTGGACCGGCCGACGATGGCCAAGCAGTTCATGCCGGGCGGCTCCCGCGTGCTGGACGCGCCGTGCTTCCCGACCCAGTTCGGCTGCGATCAGAACGTCGCCACCAAGTACGAATACGACCCGGCCAAGGCGCGCGCGTTGCTGGCCGAGGCCGGCTACCCCCAAGGCTTCACGACGGAGATCGTCGGCTACCTGCTGCCGCAATGGCAGGGCGCCATCCAGAACTACCTCGCCGCCGTGGGCATCCAGGCGAAGATCAGCCAGCTCCAGGTCGGCGCGGTGGTCCAGCGCAGCATCGAGGGCAAGAACCCGATGGAGCTGGGCACCTGGGGCAGCTACTCGATCAACGACGCCTCCGCCTTCATGCCGTACTTCTTCACCGGCGGCGGGCAGGACTACGCGCGCGATCCCGAACTGCAGGCCATGGTGGAGTCCGGCGGCAGCAGCACCGACCCCGACAAGCGCCGCGCCGCCTACAGCGCCGCGATCAAGCGGATCAGCGAGCGCGCCTACTACGCGCCGCTGTTCACCTTCGTCACGAACTACGCGATGAGCCGCACGCTGAACTTCAAGGCGTTCGGCGACGAGCTGCCGCGGTTCTACCTCGCAAGCTGGAAATAGTCCGCCGATGGGTTTCACCCATCCTACAGTCGCGTAGGATGGGTGAAACCCATCGGCAACCGCACGCAGGTCGATCGATGGCGCCACCCAGCCTCAATCCGCTTCCAGCAGGCACTCCACCAGCCGCCCCCTCGCTTTGATCCCGGCCGGGTCCGCCGTGGCGCATTGCGCCGCCGCCGCCGGGCAGCGCGGATGGAAGCGGCAGCCCGGGGGCACGTTGGCCGGATCGGGCGCGCTGTCGCCCAACCCGGCGTCCGGAATGCCCAGTCCCGGCTCTGGCGTCAGCACGCTGGCCAGCAAAGCGCGGGTGTAGGGGTGCCGCGGGTCGGCGAACAGCGCGTCCACCGGTGCGTGCTCGACGACGCGGCCCAGGTACATCACCGCCACCTCGGTCGCGATGCGCTCCACCACCGCCAGGTTGTGGCTGATGACCACGAGCGTCAGGCCCATCTCCCGCCGCAGCTCGGCCAGCAAATTGAGGATCTGCGCCTGCACGGACACGTCGAGTGCGCTGGTCGGCTCGTCGCACACCACGATGCGGGGGCGCAGCACCAAGGCGCGGGCGATGGCGACCCGTTGCCGCTGCCCGCCGCTCAGTTGCGCCGGCAGGCGGCCGGCGAGCGCCGCGTCGAGGCCCACACGGGCGAGCATGTCCGCGACGGGCGCCGCCACGTCCCGGATGCCCTGGGCGCGCAGCGGCAGCGCCACGATGTCCCGCACGCGGTGGCGCGGGTTCAACGAGGAGTACGGGTCCTGGAACACCGGCTGGATCAGCCGGGCGCGGGCGCGCCGGTCGAGGCTCGCCAGGCGCTGCCCCTCCACCATAACTTCGCCCCGGTCGGCCGGCAGCAGGCCCAGGACGATGCGGGCCAGCGTGCTCTTGCCGCAGCCGCTCTCGCCCACGATGCCCATGACGCCGCCGGACGGCACCAGGAGGCTCACGCCATCCACCGCGCGCACCGGGCCGAAGCGGCGGGCCACGTCGCGCATCTCGATGGCGGGCGTCACGGCGGGATCTGGCACAGGTACGTATGGCCCGGCGCGCGCTCCCGCAACGGCGCCGCGGCGGCGCATGGCGGCATGGCGAGGCGGCAGCGGTCGCGGAAGCCGCAGCCGGTGAAGCCCGGCGGGATGCGCGGCACAGTCCCCGGAATGCTGCCGAGCGGCTCGTCCCGCCGTCCCTTGCCGGGCACCGGGATGCTGGCGAGCAGGCCCTGGGTGTAGGGATGGCTCGGCCGGGCGAACAGCGCCGCCACCGGGGCGCTCTCGACCACCTGGCCGGCGTACATGACGCTGACCCGGTGCGCCACGCGGGCGACCACGCCGAGGTCGTGGGTGATCAGCAGCAGCGCCAGGCCCATCTCCGCCTGCAGCGCCGCCAGCAGGCGGAGGATGCCGGCCTGCACGGTGACGTCCAGCGCCGTGGTCGGCTCGTCGGCGATCAGCAGTTCCGGCTCGCACATCAGCGCCATGGCGATCATCACCCGCTGACGCAAGCCGCCCGAAAGCTGGTGCGGGAACTGGCCCAGCCGCAGCCCCGGCGCGGTGATGCCCACCCGGCCCAGCAGCGCCGCCGCCCGCTCGGTCGCCGCCGCGCGCCCGCCGCCCCGGTGCCGGCGATACACTTCCGTCATCTGCGAGCCGATGGTGAAGGCCGGGTTGAGGCTGGTCATCGGCTCCTGGAAGATCATGCCGATGCGGTCGCCGCGCAGCCGGCCCATGGCGCGGTCGGACAGCGGCAGCAGGTCGTCGCCCCGGAACCGGATGTGCCCGGCACGGCGCCGCGCCCCCCGGGCCAGCAGGCCCATGACCGCGAGCGCCGTCACCGACTTGCCGCAGCCGCTCTCGCCGACCACGCAATGCGTCTCGCCGCGCCGGACCTGGAGCGAGACGCCGCGCACCGCCTCCGTTCCGCCGAAGCCGACGTGGAGGCCGTCGATGTCCAGCACGGCGTCAGGCATCGGGCGACGCCGTCAACAGGTCGCGCAGCCCGTCGCCCAGCAGGTTGATGCCCAGCACCAGCACGAACAGGCTGAGGCCCGGCACCATGATGACCCACGGCTCGAAGAACATGTAGTCCTTGCCCTCCGCGATCATCAGCCCCCAGCTCGGCAGCGGCGCCGGGACGCCGAGGCCGAGGAAGGACAGCACCGCCTCCAAGAGGATCGCCAGCGCCACCTCCAGCGTCGCCACGACGATCAGATGCTGCGCGATGTTGGGCAGCACCTCCCGCCACAGCACATGGAAGCCCGAGGCGCCGGCGGCCTGGGCGGCGGCCACGTAGTCCAGCCGCCGCACCTGCATCGTGGTCGTGCGCGCTACCACGGCGAAGCGGTCCCACAGCAGCAGCCCGAGCGTCAGCACCACTACCGCGAGCGAGCTGCCCACCGCCGAGACGACCGCGAGCGCCACCAGGATCAGCGGGATGCTGAGCCGGCAGGTGATGGCGAACATCACGAGGTCATCGACCCAGCCGCCGAAGAACCCGCCCAGCACGCCCAAGGTGATGCCGATCAGCCCGCTGGTCAGCGCCGCCACGGTGCCGATCACGAGCGAAATCCGCGCGCCATAGACCAGCCGCGCCAGGTAGTCGCGGCCCAGCTGGTCGGTGCCGAGCAGGTGCGCCCCGTCCCCGCCCAGCCAGGCCGGCGGCGTCAGGCGGTGCATCAGGTCCTGGGTGAACGGGTCATGCGCCGCCAGGCCGGGTCCGAACAGCGCCGCCAGCAGCGCGCCGCCCACGATCAGCAGGCCCAACGCCGTCGCCCCGTGCCGCAGCATCAGTTGGTGCGCAGCATGTAGGGCGGGAAAGCGTCAGCGCCTCCCGCCAACGGCCAGAACCGCCCCGTGGCGGATGGCGCTGCGCTTATCCGCCCTACGCCGTCCGCGGGCAGGCACGGGCCACGACGTTCAGCGGGCGGCATCATCCGGTGCGCAGCCGCGGGTCGAGCGCCGCGTTCAGCAGGTCCGCGAACAACGCCAATCCGATGTAGATCACCGCGAGCAGCAGCACGACGGCCTGCACGACGGGGAAGTCGTTCTTGCTGATGCTCTCCCACGCGAGGTACCCGATGCCGGGCAGGCTGAACACGCTCTCGATCACGATGGAGCCGCCCAGCATGAAGCCGAGCTGCACGGCGGCGATGGCGACGACCGGCATGGCGGCGTTGCGGGCCGCGTGCTTCAGCACGATGCTGGCGCGCGACAGCCCCTTGGCCCGCGCGGTGCGGATGTAGTCGGAGCGCATCGCATCGACCATGCCGGACCGGGTGAGCCGCATCAGCGCCGGGACGGCGGAGAACGCCAGCACCAGGCCCGGCAGGATGTAGCCGGTCCAATCGTCGAGGCCGCTGATCGGCAGCCATTGCAGCCGCAGCCCCAGCCCGATGATGAGCAGCAGCGCCAGCCAGAAGCTCGGCATCGCCTGCCCCAGCAGCGCCACCAGCATCACCAGCCGGTCCGTCGCCGTGCCCTCCCGCAGCGCCGCCAAGATGCCGAGCGGCAGCGCGATCAGCAGTGCAAAGCCGAGGCCGACCAGCCCCAGGGTCAGCGTGATCGGCAGGCGGGCGCGGATCAGGTTCGCCACCGGCTCCCGGAACAGATAGGACCGCCCGAGGTCGCCTTGCGCCACGGCGCCCACCCAGTTGAAGAACTGCTCCGGCAACGGACGGTCCAGCCCATAGGCCGTGCGGATCGCCGCCACGTCCTGCGCCGTCGCCTGCGGCCCGGCGACGGCCAGCGCCGGGTCGCCGGCCACCCGGGTCAGCGCGAAGCTGATGACCAGCACCGTCATGCAAACCAGCGCGCCCAGGATGACCCGGCGCAGGATGAACCGCCTCATCGGCCGACCCTATGGGCCATGCCGCTTTGCGGCAAGCCGGAACCCGGGCCAGGATGCGGCCATGCTGCATCCCATGATCGCCGCCCTCGCCCTCACCCCCTGCTGCGCAAGCGCGGAGCCGCTGCGCCCGCCGGTGGCGCCGGAACCCCTGCTAGGCGTGGCGCGATGCCGGTGAGCGACCATTTCGACGGCGAGCGGTTCTTCAACCCAGGCACGCAGCAGGCCCGGGGGCTGGGCGCCGTGCTGCGCTGGCAACTGACCCGGCACAAGGCGCGCTGGCCCGCCCACGTCCCCAACCCGGCTTTTCCCCCGCCCGGCGACGCGGTCGCGGCGGGCCAGGTCAGCCTGACCTTCATCGGCCACAGCACCTTCCTGATCCGCCTGCCGGGGCCGCACGGCGTCACCACGATCCTGACCGACCCGATCTTCAGCGAACGCTGCTTCCCCGTGCAATGGATGGGACCGCGCCGGGTGCGGGCGCCGGGCCTGGCGCTGGAGGCGCTGCCGCCCATAGACGCCGTGCTGGTGTCGCACAACCACTATGACCACATGGACCTGCCGAGCCTGCGGGCGCTGCACCGGCGGTTCCGGCCGCTGCTGCTGACGACGCTGGGCAACGCCCGGCCGCTGCATGACGCCGGCCTGCCGGGCGCCATCGAGCTGGATTGGTGGGATGCCGCCGCGGCCGGCCCGGTCCAGGTGACGGCGACGCCGGCCCGGCACTTCGCGGCGCGCGGCCCTCGCGACCGCAATCGCACGCTTTGGGCCGGCTTCATGCTGGACACGGCGGGGGGCCGACTGCTGTTCGCCGGCGATTCGGGCGCCGGGCCGCATTGGACGGCGATCCGCGACCGGCTCGGCCCGCCCGGGGTCGCCCTGCTGCCGATTGGCGCCTACCTGCCGCGCGACATCATGCAGCCCGTCCACATGGACCCGGCCGAGGCGATGCAGGCCCGCGCCGACCTCGGCGCCCGCCAGGCCGTTGGCATGCATTTCGGCACGTTCCAACTCACGGACGAGGCCATCGACGCCCCGCTGGACGCGCTCCGGCACGCACGGGAGCGCGCCGGGCTGCCCGTGACGGCCTTCGACGTGCTGGGCTTCGGCGAGACCCGCGTCTTGCCCTTGTAGGCCCGTCAGGTCGGGGCCAGGCTCCCGTCGTCCGCATGGTCCAGCAAGGGCACCTGCCGCACGACGGCGCCTTGGCGCGGCTGCACCCAGCTGATCTCGCCGGGCGTGTTGCAGGCGTCGCAGACCGGCTGCCACCGGGCATGGGTGGTGCCGCACGCGGCGCAGCGCCAGAACGGGTCGGGGTCCGCCGTCGCGACGTGACGCAGCGCGTCCTGCGCCTCGCTCCCGTGGCCCTCCTGGTCCGCGATGTCGGCCAGCAGGACCCAGACCCGGCGCTGGTTCAGCCCGGCGTTGCGCGCGGCCTGGATGTGGCGCAGCGCGTCCTTCGTCATGCCGGCATCCAGCGCCGCCTGCGCCTGCAGCAGGTGGCTTTCGGGATGGCTGGCATTCTGCTGCGCCAGGCCGCTCGCGGCCTTGAGGCGGGCCTGCTTGTCGGGCAGGTCCGCCATGTACTCCGCGGCGACGTCGGGATGCGGCTGCGCCGCCCAGGACCGCCGCAGCACGTCGTTGGCCTTGCTGTCCTTGCCGGCGGCGCGCAGGCGGCTCGCATAGGCGATGGCGGCGGGCGCCAGCGACGGGTTGGCAGTCCAAGCCTGCTTGGCGTAGCGCAATGCCGCCGCGGGGTCCCGCTCCGTGCCGGCGGCTGCGACGGCCAGCGGGGCGCGCAGCTTCGGGCCGGATAGCCGCAGCGCGTCGGCCCAGTTCTCCGTGCGCAGCGCCAGGACCCGCCGCTCCTCTTGCAGCCACCGCGCGCCGGGCCGCACCGCCTCGGCCTGGCGCGCCAGCTCGTCGGCCGCGGCCCAGTCCTCCCGCGCCGTCGCCTGCCGCATCAGGCCGCGCAGCCCCAGGAAGGCCGCGTCCTTGCGCCCGGCAAGCTGCTGGAACGTGGCCGCGGCGGCGTCCTCCCGCCCGGCCTGGCGGTCCGCCTGGGCGGTCAGCAGCAGCGTCAACGGCGTGTCGCCCAGCAGGCGCCGGCTGCGCCCGGCTTCGCGCTGCGCCGCGTCGGGATCGCTGGCGGCCAACGCCACCAAGGCCCGCGTCACGGCGGTGTTGCCGCGCGCACGGTCGCGGCGTTGCTTGCTGCGGCGGGCGTTGCGCGGCAGGCGCGTGAGCGCCGCCAAGGCCCGCACCAGGGCATAGAGCACCAGGAACAGCAGGGCGAGCAGCACCAAGGCGACCGGGCTTGAGGTCGCGAGCGTCGTGTCGCCGATGGTCGCCGACACCGTGCCGGGCAGCCCGGCGATCCACCAGGCCAGCGCGATTGCCGCCGCCGCAAGGACGGTCAGCCCAATAACGAGGCGCATCAGCCGCGGGCCGCCATGGAGACGAGCGCGGCCCGGGCTTCGAGCAGCGAGCGGGCCTGGCCGAGCCAATCGGCCATGGCCGCCGCCGCCGGGCCGGTCAGCCCCTCCAGCGTGGACACGGCGCCGGCGAGATCGCCTGCCTCCAGCGCCTGCCGCGCACGGCCGAGCAGTCCGGCCACCGGGTCGCCCAGCAGCACGCGGTCGCCCTGGCGCACCGAGACCGACTGCTGCGCACGGGTCCAGAGGCGGGACGCGAAGGGCTGGTTGTCCATGATGGCGGGCTGGCTCGCGTTCTGCGCCGCTTCCGCGGCGGTGTTGAAGGACAGGCGCAGCCCGGCCTCGGTCGGCGGCGCGTTGTAGGCGAAGCGGACCAATGCGGGCGGCGCGCCGGGGATTTCGCCCAGCGTCTGCCCGGCCTCCAGCGCGACGGAGGCGACTTGGGTGCGCGAGATGCGCTGCGCCCGCTCGACGACCCCGCCGAGCTGCCCGGCGACGGCGCTGCCCTGCTTCTCCACCGCGGCCACCCGGCCCTCGACCGTGCCGAGCCGGTCGGCCAACTCCTGGACGCTGGCCGCCTGCTTCGACAGCGCGGCGTCCTGCTTGGACAGCCCTTCATCCTGCTTGGCCAACACGGCACCCTGCCGGGACAGCTCCTCGGCCTGCTTGGACAGCGCAGCGCCCTGCCTCGACAACTCGGCATCCTGCTTGGAGAAGCCGGTATCGAGCCGCGTGGTGATCGGGCCGAAGTCCGGCGGCGGGGGGGCAGGCGGCGCAGGGCGCTGCTCCAAGGCGGAGAGCTTCGGCTCCAGTTCGGACAACCTCGGCTCCAACGCCGCGAGCCGCGGCTCCAGGGCCGCGATCCTGGGTTCCAGGGCGGCGATCCGCGGCTCCAAGGTGGACACCTGCGGCTCCAGGGCGGCTATCCGCGCGTCCAGAGGCCCGACGTTCGCGGAGGCCGCCGGGGCCGGCGCGGGCTGCCGCTCCAGCTCGCTCAGACGGCCAGCCAGCGCCGTGACCTGCTGCTGCAGGGTATCGACCCGCGCCGCCTCCTGCTCCGCCCCGGCGGGCACGCTGGGGTTGCGATACAGGTAGAACAGCGACCCGGCGAGCACCACGAAGCCGAGCAAATACAACAGCGGCAGGAAATCCCTCCGTTGTCGCGGCGGCGGCCCGTCGATCCGGACGCGCTCGGGCGGCTCCGCCGGGGCGGAAGGGATGGGGTCGGGCGCGTCAGGTTCGGTCATAGCAGTGCCAATAATGAGTCCTGTGTCGGCTTAGCCGAGACACGCACGCGACGCCAGGGCAAGACGCGCAGCGCGTCCGCCGCCGGCTGGCCAATCGCCAGGGCGTCAACCTCGGCCAAGGCGGGATGCAGCGGCGGCGGCAGCAGCCGGACGAACGCGCGGGCGGTTTCCGCCGATAGGAACAGCGCAGCCGCGAGGCTGCCGTCCCGCAAGGCCCGCGTCGCGGCGGGCGGCATCCGGGCGGCCGGGCGGGCGGCATAGACGGCCCGGCGGCGCACCACGAACCCCTGCGCCCGCAATGCCGCCGCCAAAGGCACGCCCTGTCCCCGTGCGGTGGCGAACAGCAGGGCGATGCCGGGCGGACAGGCCCGCCGGGCCAAGTCGGCCAGCGCCGCCGCGTCGCCGTCCGCGCTGGCGACCCGGGTGAACCCCGCCGACCGGGCACGCTCGGCCGTGGCGTGGCCCACCGCGAGCAGCAGCGCGCCGTGCAGGCCGGCCGGCAGGAACGGCACGGCGTTGCCGCTGGTGACCAGGACCGCGCCCACGTCGCCGAACGGCGCGAGCGCCAGCGGCTTGATGTGGAGCAAGGACGCGATGATGGGATCGTGACGCAGCGCCCGCAGCCGCAGCGCCGTCTCGGACGCGCCCGGCTCGGGGCGCGTGACCAAGACGTGCTTGCTAGCCAAAAATATCGCGCGGGCTGTCGGCCCGCAGGCTCGCGCCCAGTTCGGCGCCGAGCCACGCGGCATCGTCCGCCGAGCCGTGGATGCTGCGCTTCAACAGGAACGACCCGTCGGCACGCGCCACAAGGCCGGTCAGATGCAGCCGGGGCACCTGCCCCGCCGGGGACGGCAGCAGCCGGGCATGGCCGCCAATCGGCGTGCGGCAGGACCCGTCCAGCGAGGCGAGCAGGCTGCGCTCCGCCGTGGAGACGGCGCGCGCCTCCGGGTCCTCGATGCCCGCCAGCAATTCCCGCAGCGCCGTGTCGTCGCGGCGGACGGTGATGCCGACGATGCCCTGCCCGGCGGACGGCACGATGGCGTCGGGGTCGAGCGGCATGGTCGCTGCGTTCTCCAGCCCCAGGCGACGCAGCCCGGCCAGCGCCAGCAGGCTCGCGGTGCAGTCGCCGCGCATGACCTTGGCGATCCGCGGCTGCACGTTGCCGCGCAGCAGCTCCATCCGCAGATCGGGCCGCATGTGCAGCAGCTGCGCCTGCCGGCGGAGCGAGTTGGTGCCGATCACGGCGCCCGGCGGCAGCACGGCGAGCGGATCGCCGGGGCGCGGCGGCAGGCAATGGGGGCCGAGGATCAGGGCGTCCCGCGCGTCCTCCCGCCGCAAGGTGCAGGCGAGCACGATGCCGGGCGGCATCTCGGTCTCCAGGTCCTTCAGGCTGTGCACCGCGAAGTCGATGCGGCCGTCCAGCAGCGCCTCGTGGATCTCCTTGCTGAACAGCCCCTTGCCGCCGATCTCCGCGAGCGAGCGGTCCTGCACCTGGTCGCCGGTGGTGCGGATCACGTGCTGCTGGAACACCTGCTCGTCGCTGAACCCCGGGGCGAGCACCGGGCAGAACCGGGTGAGCAGCGACAGGAACAGCCGCGTCTGCGTGAGCGCGAGCGGCGAGCCGCGCGTGCCCACCCGCAGCGGCAGGCTGCGGCCATGGTGGCTCGGGGCGCTGCCAGCGGGGCTTTTGTGCAACATGGGGGCGAGCGCAGGCTGGGCGTCTGGCATCCAGGTGTCCTATGAGATCGGGCCGATGAAGGAAAGCCCGACCGATGCAGACCGGCCCGCGACCCCGAAACCCCGTAGTTGGGATCGAATCGTCCTGCGACGAGACGGCCTGCGCCATTCTGGCGCCCGACGGCGCGATCCTGGCCGAGCTGGTGCTGAGCCAGCAGGCCGACCACGCCCCGTTCGGCGGCGTCGTGCCGGAGATCGCCGCCCGCGCCCACCTGGCGCACCTGCCCGGCCTGGTGCGGCAGGCGATGCGCGAGGCCGGGCTGGATTTCAGCGATTTGGGCGGCGTTGCAGCGAGTTGCGGGCCGGGCCTCATCGGCGGCCTGATCGTTGGCGCCGGGATGGCGAAGGGGTTGGCCCTGGGCGCCGGCCTGCCGTTCATTGCGGTCAACCACCTGGAGGCCCATGCATTGACTGCACGGCTGCCTGGCTTGGTCGCGGGGGGCGCGCCGTTTCCCTACTTGCTGATGCTGTTGTCCGGCGGGCATTGCCAGTGCGTGGCGGTGGAGGGCGTGGGCCGCTACCGGCGGCTCGGCGGCACCATCGACGACGCGGTGGGGGAGGCGTTCGACAAGGTCGGCAAGCTGCTCGGCCTGCCCTGGCCCGGCGGCCCGGCGCTGGAGCGGCTCGCAGCCACCGGGGACGCGGCCCGGCACCCGTTTCCGCAGCCCTTGCGCGGCCGGGCCGGGTGCGATTTCAGCTTCTCCGGCCTGAAGACCGCGGTGGCCCAGCGCATCGCCGCCCTGCCGTCGCCGCTGCCGCCGCAGGACGCCGCCGACATCGCGGCCGGGTTCCAGCGCGCGGTCGCCGAGGTGCTGGCCGACCGCGCGGGGCACGCGATGGCGATGATGCCCGAAGCGCGGCTGCTGGTGGTCGCGGGCGGCGTCGCGGCCAACGCGGCGGTGCGCGCGGCGTTGTCGGCCGCGGCGGCGGGCCGCGGCGTGGCGCTGGTGGCCCCCCCGGTGCGGCTGTGCACGGACAACGCCGTCATGGTCGCCTGGGCCGGGATCGAGCGGCTGCGCCTGGGGCTTGCGGACGCGCTCGACGTGGCGCCGCGTCCGCGCTGGCCGCTGGCCGAGCTTTCGGCTGGATGAACTACCGCCACGCCTTTCACGCCGGCAACCCGGCCGATTGCATGAAGCACGCGCTGCTGGTCTGGATGCTGCGCGCCCTGGCCCGCAAGCCCGCGCCGGTGTTCGTGCTGGACACCCATGCGGGCCTGGGCCGCTATGATTTGTCATCCGACCCGGCGGAGCGCACGGGAGAGTGGCGCGCCGGCATCGCCCGGCTGCTGCACGAGCCGCCGCCGCCGCTCGCGGACTACGTGGCGTTGGTGGAGCGGCTGGGGCTGTATCCCGGCTCTCCCGCCCTGATCCGCGCGCTGCTGCGGCCCGATGACCGGCTGGCCTGCTGCGAGTTGCACCCTGAGGACCACGCCTCCCTCGCCCGCCTGTTCCGCGGCGACCGGCAGGTGGCGGTGCACCTCCGGGACGGCTACGCGGCCCTCGGCGCCCTGCTGCCGCCGCGGCAGGCGCGCGGGCTGGTGCTGATCGACCCGCCGTTCGAGGCGCCGGGCGAGTTCGACCGCGTACTGGCCGGGCTGTGTTTGGCCGCCGCGCGCTTCGCCGCCGGGGTATCTGCGGCGTGGTATCCGATCAAGCATCGCAGCCCCGTGCGCGCCTTCCATGAGGCCGTGCGCGCCGCCGGGCTGCGCGACGTGGTGTGCGCCGAGATGTGGTGGCGGGAGCCGACCGATCCGGCCCGCCTCAACGGCTGCGGCCTCTTGGTCCGCAACCCGCCCTGGGGGTTCGAGGCGGCGGCGCCCGAGGTGCTGGCGGCGCTGCTCGACCGCTTGGACGACAAGCAGCCCGGCCACGGCCACGCGCTGCTCAGGCTGACGGATGAGTGACGTCCTGGTGGTGGGGGCCGGGGCCTGGGGCACCGCGTTGGCGCTGCATTTGGCCCGGGACGGCCGGCGGGTCACGCTGTGGGCGCGCGACCCGGCGCCGATCCTCGCGACCCGGCACAGCCCGCGTTTGCCGGGCCATCGCCTGCCGGACCATGTGGCGGTGACCGGGCGCCTGGACGCGGCGCCGTTCGACGCCGCGCTGCTGGCGGTGCCGGTGCAGCATATGGCCGCAGTCGCCGCCGGGCTGTCTGGGCGGGCGCCCATGGTGGCCTGCGCCAAAGGCATGGAGGCCGGCACGCTTCGCCTTCCCCTGGAGATCCTCGCCCAGCTTCATCCGGGGCGGCCCGCCGCCGTGCTGACCGGCCCCAACTTCGCGCAGGAGGTCGCGGCCGGGCTGCCGGCCGCCGCCGTGCTGGCCGCCTCCGACGCCACGCTGCGGGCCATGTTGGCCGAGATGGTCGGCGGCCCGGCCTTCCGCATCTACGGCAATGACGACCCGGTGGGCGCCCAATTGGGCGGGGCCGCGAAGAACGTGATCGCCATCGCCGCCGGCGCCGTGATCGGCGCCGGATTGGGGGAGAACGCCCGCGCGGCGCTGATCACCCGGGGCCTGGCGGAGCTTGGCCGCCTGGTCCTGGCGCTCGGCGGCCGGGCGGAGACGGTGGCGGGCCTGTCGGGCCTGGGCGACCTGCTGCTGACCTGCACAGGCGCGAGCAGCCGCAACTTCTCGCTCGGTTTGGCCCTGGGGCGAGGCATGGCGCTGCCCAGCGCCCTCGCCAACCGCGACACGGCGGTCGAGGGCGTCGCGACCGCCCCGGCGCTGATCGAGCGGGCGCGTGGGGTCGATCTGCCGGTCTGCGCGGCGGTGGCGGCGCTGCTGGACGGGCGCTGGCGGTTGGACCAGGCCATCGCGGCCCTCCTGGCCCGGCCCCGGCGGGACGAATAGCCATGCTGCGCGGCATCGTGACCATCGGCGGCTGGACCATGGCGAGCCGCGTGCTGGGGTTCCTGCGGGACATGCTGCTCGCCGCCCTGGCCGGCACCGGACCGGTCGCGGACGCCTTCTTCATCGCGCTCCGCCTGCCCAACCTGTTCCGCCGGCTGTTCGGGGAGGGCGCGTTCAACGCGGCCTTCGTGCCCGAGTTCAGCGGCATCCTGGCCACCGACGGCGTCCCCGCGGCCAAGCAGTTCGCCCAGGAGGCCATCGCGGCGCTGGCGTTCTGGCTGCTGGTCGTGACCGTGGCGGGCGAGGTGTTCATGCCGCAGCTGATGGGGCTGCTGGCCCCGGGGTTCGAGGCCATTCCGGGCAAGGCAGCGCTGACGGTCGAACTGGGGCGCATCACCTTTCCCTACCTCTTCCTGATCTGCCTGGCGGCGCTGCTGTCGGGCGTGCTGAACGGCCTGGACCGGTTCACCGCCGCCGCGGCGGCGCCGCTGGTGTTCAACGGCGTGTCCATCGCGGCGATGCTGGTGCTGACGCCTTACGTGCCGACGGTCGGGCACTCGCTGGCCTGGGGCGTCACGCTGTCGGGCGCGCTGCAACTGGCGCTGCTGGCCTGGGCGGTGCGGCGGGCCGGCATGGCGTTGCGCGTCCCGCGCCCGCGCATGACGCCGCGCATGGCGCTGCTGCTGCGCCGCATGGGGCCGGGGCTGGTCGGCGCCGGGGTGACGCAACTCAACCTGGCCGTGGACGTGGTGATCGTCAGCCTGCTGCCGCCGGGTTCGGCGTCGCTGCTGTATTATGCGGACCGGTTGAACCAGTTGCCGCTGGGCGTGATCGGCGCGGCGGTCGGCACGGCGCTGCTGCCGCTGCTGTCCCGCCAGGTCCGGTCGGGCGACGCCGCGGGCGCCGTCTCGACGCTGAACCGGGCGCTGGAGATCAGCCTGGTGCTCACGTTGCCGGCGGCGCTGGCCCTCGGTGTCGTGGGCCGGCCGATCATGCTGGTGCTGTTCGGCCGCGGCGCGTTCGACGCCACCAGCGCGATGCTGAGCGCACAGGCCCTCGCCGCCTATGCCTTCGGCCTGCCGGCGTTCGTGGTGCTGAGGGTGCTGGTGCCGGCGTTCTTCGCCCATGGCGACACGGGGACGCCGGTGCGGGTCGGCATGGCGTCGATCGCACTTAACCTCATGCTGAACCTGCTGTTCATGGTGCCGCTGGCCCATGTCGGCCCGGCCCTGGCCACCAGCCTGTCGGCGATCTTCAACGTGCTGATGCTCGCGGTCCTGCTCAGCCGGCGCCGGCAGCTTGTGCTGGACGGCCGGCTGCGCCGCCGGCTGCCGCGCATGGCATGGGCATCGCTGGTGATGGCGACGGCGCTATGGGCCGCGGACCGCACGGTGTTCGTCGAGTTAGGCACGACGGCCGGGCTGCGCTGGCTGGCGCTGGCCGCGCTGGTCGGCTTCGGGGTGGCGGCCTACGCGGCGGCCGGGCAGGTCCTGGGAGCGTTCGACGCACGGCAACTGCTGGGCGTCCTTCGGCGGCGCGGGGGCAAGCAGTGAGGCTGGACCGTGAAAAAACCTGACCGTAAAAAACTGGCTTTTTCATTAGCAATAAGTAATGTCTTGGGCGAACCTCGAGGGAGTTTCCCATGCATCTCCGTGCCCTGCTTTGCGCCCTGACGTTCTGCGGCCTGGCGCTTCCGGCCGCTGCGTCCGACCAGGATTTCAAGCTCGTCAACAAGACCGGCTACCAGATCGACAGCGTCTTTGTCGGTCCGCATAGCTCCAGCCAATGGGGCCGGGACATCATGGGCCGGGACTCGCTGTCCGATGGCGAGGTGGTGAACATCACCTTTCCCGGGCGGACCAGCGCGTGCAGCTACGATATCAAGGTCGCCTATAACGACGGCGACGAGGCGACCTGGGATAGCGTGAACCTCTGCAAGGTCTCCACGGTCACGCTGTATTGGCGCAACGGCACCACGCGCGCCGTCACCGAGTAGCCGGCCCCCTGCCCGGTCCTGCCCGGTTCTGATCGAGCTTGACCGGACCGGGCCGGGCGGGGACAACGCCGGACATGCAGCGCATCCTCTCCGGCGTCCAGCCGTCCGGCGTTCCGACCCTTGGCAACTACCTCGGCGCGATCCGCAACTGGGTCGCCCTGCAACGCGACCACGAGTGCCTGTTCTGCGTGGTGGACCTGCACGCCATCACTGTTTGGCAGGATCCGGCCACGCTGCGATCCGCGACGCGCGAGTTGGCCGCCTCGTTCATCGCCTGCGGCATCGACCCGCAGGCGCACGTGCTGTTCCACCAATCGGCGGTGCACGCCCACGTGCGGCTCGCCTGGATCTTCAACTGCGTCGCCCGGCTCGGCTGGCTGAACCGCATGACGCAGTTCAAGGACAAGGCCGGCAAGGACCGGGAACAGGTATCGGCCGGGCTGTACGTCTATCCCAACCTGATGGCGGCCGACATCCACGCCTACCACGCCACCCGCGTGCCCGTGGGCGACGACCAGCGGCAGCATCTGGAGCTGGCGAACGACATCGGGCAGAAGTTCAACCATGACTTCGGGGTGGAGTTCTTCCCGATGATCGAGCCGCTGATCCTGGGGCCGGCCGCCCGGGTCATGAGCCTGCGCGACGGCAGCAAAAAGATGTCGAAGTCCGATCCCTCCGACCAGAGCCGCATCAACCTCACGGACGACGCCGACACGATTGCCCAGAAGATCCGCCGCGCCCGCACCGATCCCGACGCCTTGCCGCACGAGCCGCAGGGGCTGGAGGGCCGGCCGGAGGCCCGGAACCTGGTCGGCATCATGGCGGCGTTGCTGGACCAGGACGCGGCGGCGGTGCTGCGGGAGCAGGGCGGCAAAGGATTTGGCGCATTCAAGGAGGACCTGGCGGCCCTGCTCGTCGAGAAGCTCGGACCCATCGCCGCCGAGACCCGGCGCCTTCTGGCCGATCCCGGCACCTTGGATGCCATCCTGCGGGACGGCGCCGCCCGAGCCGCGGCCATCGCCGATCCCATCGTGGCGGAGGCTGAACGGCTGGTCGGCTTCTTGAGCGTGTAGGCTGGCCGCACGGCCGAGCCGAAGCAGGCCATCCGGTCCCGGGACCGGATGGCCTGCTTCGGCTTCTATCGGCGGCGGTAAACCACACGCGGCGCCGGCTTCGTCGCCATCGCGATCAGGAAGCCCACGCCCGCCGCCACCAGGATGGCCGTGATCGGGCGCTGATCGACCTGCTCGGCCAGGTAGTCGCCGGCCTCCTCAAGCTGGTCGAGCATCTGCGAGCCGTAGTCGCTGGCCTGATCGCCAGCCTGCCCGGCGATGTTGCGCACGCTGTCCTTCGCCTGCCCATACGCCCGCTGCGCGCTGCCGGAGAGCCGGTCCACCGCGCCGTCGGCCTGCATCTTCCGGTCTCCGGTCAGGTCGCCGACCGCGCCTTCGAGCTTTCCGCCGACCTTGCGGGCCGCGCCTTCAAAACGGTTCTCGTCCATCGGATTGATCCCCTGGTGTTGTCGATGCAGCTTGAAACCCTTTTGACGCGATGCGGTTCCATGGCTGCGACGACGCACGATATGGTGGAGCGCCTTGAGCCGCGCGCCCGGCGTGGCATAGTCGATCCATCAGCGCGGAGCGCCGGACATGTACACGCAAGCCCTGAACGCCGCCGAGCCCGCCCCCCGCCGCGCCCGCCCCGACGAGGATGCGGAGCGCCTGGCCCGGTTCCAGGCCCGCATCGACGCGGAGGACCGGATCGAGCCGAACGACTGGATGCCCGACGCATACCGCCGCACCCTGATCCGCCAGATCAGCCAGCACGCGCACAGCGAGATCGTCGGCCAGTTGCCGGAGGGCCGCTGGCTCACCCGCGCACCCAGCCTGCGGCGCAAGGCGGCGCTGCTGGCCAAGGTGCAGGACGAGTGCGGGCATGGGCTGTATTTGTATGCCGCCGCCGAGACCCTCGGCGTGTCCCGCGAGGAGCTGACGGAGCAGCTGCTGTCCGGCCGGGCCAAGTACAGCAGCATCTTCAACTACCCTGCGCTGACCTGGGCCGACATCGGCGCCATCGGCTGGCTGGTGGACGGCGCCGCCATCATGAACCAGATCCCGCTCTGCCGGTGTTCCTACGGTCCCTACGCCCGCGCCATGGTGCGGGTGTGCAAGGAGGAGAGCTTCCACCAGCGCCAGGGCTACGAGATCATGCTGACCCTGTGCCGGGGCACGCCGGAGCAGAAGGCGATGGCGCAGGACGCGCTGAACCGCTGGTGGTGGCCGGCGATGATGATGTTCGGCCCGCCCGACGGCCAGAGCCAGCACTCCGACAGCAGCATGGCCTGGAAGATCAAGCGCTTCACCAATGACGAGCTGCGCCAACGCTTCGTGGACGCTATGGTGCCGCAGGCGCGGGTGCTGGGTATCGAGGTGCCCGACCCGGACCTTCGGTGGGACGAGGCGACCAAGCATTTCAGCTTCGGCGCCATCGATTGGGAGGAGTTCCGGCAGGTGCTGGCGGGCAACGGGCCGTGCAACCGGGAGCGCCTGGCCGACCGCAACCAGGCCCATGCCGAGGGCGCCTGGGTGCAGGAGGCAGCACTCGCCCATGCCGCCAAGCGCCAGGCCCGGACGCTCGCGGCGTGACGGAGCAGAACACGCCGCTCTGGGAGGTGTTCGTGCGCAGCCGCAACGGCCTGGCGCACAAGCACGCCGGCAGCGTGCACGCCGCCGACGCGGAGATGGCGCTGCAGGCGGCGCGGGACGTTTACACGCGGCGCGGCGAGGGCCTGTCGCTCTGGGTGGTGCCCAGCAACGCCATCATCGCCAGCGACCCGGCCGACAAGGGCATGATGTTCGAGCCGACCGCCAGCAAGATCTACCGGCACCCGACCTTCTACGACGTGCCCGACGACGTGGGCCACATGTGACGGCCTGCGCCCAATGAGCACGACCGACATCCGCGTGATGGAGACGCCGCTGGTGCTGTTCACGCTGCGCCGGGCCGACGACGCGCTGATCCTGGGCCATCGCCTGTCGGAATGGTGCGGACGCGCGCCCACGCCGGAGGAGGACGTGGCGCTCGCCAACATGGGCCTCGACCTGCTGGGCCAGGCGCGCAGCCTGTATGCCTATGCGGCGGAATCCGAGGGCGCCGGGCACGACGAGGACGACCTGGCCTACCTGCGGGATGCGCCGCAGTTCCGCAACCTGCTGCTGCTGGAGCAGCCGAACGGCGACTTCGCCGTGACCATCGCGCGGCAGTTCCTCTATGTCGCCTATGTCGATCCCTGGTGGCGGGCCATGATGGCGTCCCGCGACCCGACCCTGGCCGCCGTCGCCGCCAAGGCGGAGAAGGAAACCGCCTACCACCTGCGCCATGCTGCGGAGTGGCTGATCCGGCTGGGCGACGGCACCGCCGAGAGCCACCGCCGGGCGCAATCGGCGCTCGACCAGCTTTGGCCCTATGTCGGCGAGATGTTCGAACCCGGCGACGAGGCGGAACTGATCGCCAACGGCATCGCCGCCGACCCGGCCGCGCTGCGCCCCGGCTTCGATGCGGCGGTCGCGGGCGTGCTGGACCAGGCCACCCTGCGCCGCCCCGCCGGCACCTGGGCGCAGCGCGGCGGGCGCCAGGGCCGCCATTCCGAGCATCTGGGCTTCCTGCTCGCCGAGATGCAGCACTTGCAGCGCAGCCACCCCGGCGCGGCGTGGTAGCCGGCCTGCGCGACCGGGCCTGGGCCGCCGCCGCCGAGGTCACGGACCCCGAGGTTCCCGTCCTGACCATCGCCGACCTCGGCGTGCTCCGCGATGTCATCGAGGCGCCGGACGGGGTCGAGGTGCTGATCACCCCGACCTACTCCGGCTGCGCGGCCATGGGCATGATCGCCATCGAGGTCGGGTTGGCGCTGGACCGCGCCGGCATCCCCGGCCGCGTCCGCATCGTGCTGTCGCCGGCCTGGACCACGGATTGGATGAGCGCGGACGGGCGGCGCAAGCTGCTGGACTACGGCATCGCGCCGCCGGTCGAGGGGAGCAGCCGCCGGGCGCTGTTCGGTATCGAGCAGGTGGCCTGCCCGCGCTGCGGATCGGGCGACACGGCCGTCATGGCGGAGTTCGGCTCGACGTCCTGCAAGGCGCTCTGGCGGTGCCGGGCCTGCCGGGAGCCGTTCGACTACTTTAAATGTCACTGATCCGCTTTGAGGCGCTGCGCATCGCCGACATACGCCGGGAAACCGCCGACACCATCAGCGTCGCGCTGGAGGTGCCGGAGGGCCAGCGGCCCCGCTTCGCGTTCCAGCCCGGCCAGTACTTGACCCTGCGCGCCCACTTGGACGGGGAGGAGATGCGACGGTCGTACTCCATCTGCTCGGGCCTGGATGACGGCGAGCTGCGGGTGGCGATCAAGCGGGTCGATGACGGGCAGTTCTCCACCTGGGCGCACGGCGCGCTGCGGCCGGGCGCGATGCTCGACGTGATGCCGCCGCAGGGCCGCTTCGGCGTGACGCCCGCGCCCGGCGCCGCCCGCACCCTGCTGGGCGTCGCGGCCGGGTCGGGCATCACGCCGATCCTCTCGATCCTCAAATCCGTGCTGACGCGGGAGCCGGGCAGCCGGTTCGTCCTGCTGTATGGCAGCCGCGCCACCGGCCAGATCATCTTCCGCGAGCAGTTGGAGGAACTGAAGGACCGCTTCATGGGCCGCCTCTCGGTCGTCCACGTGCTGTCGCGGGAGCAGCAGGACGTGCCCGTGCTGAACGGGCGGCTCGACGGCGGCAAGGTGCGCCGCCTGCTCGGGGCGCTCGCCGCCATCCCGGCCATCGACCACGCCCTCCTGTGCGGACCCGGCGGCATGATCGACGAGATGCAGGCGGCGCTGCTCGACGCCGGTCTGGCCGCCGAACGCATCCACAGCGAGCGGTTCGGCTCTGTCCCGTCCGGCCCCCGTCCCCAAAAACCCCGGCCGGCCATGCACGCGCCGCATGCAATCGCCACCATCATCGCCGATGGCGTCAGCACCCCGGTCGCGATGGAGGCCGGGGAGACGGTGCTGGATGCGGCGCTGCGTGCCGGGCTGGATTTGCCGTATTCCTGCCGCGGCGGGATGTGCAGCACGTGCCGGGCGCGGGTGGCCGAGGGCGAGGTCCGCATGGACGTGAACTACGGGCTGGAACCTTGGGAGACCGCGGCCGGCTATGTGCTGACCTGTCAGGCGCACCCGGTGACCGCCCGGCTCACCGTCGATTACGACCACGTGTAGCTACTCGCCCCGCCCGGCCCCGATGCGCGTCACCGACCCGTAGGCGATGCTCGCCTGGATCGCCTCAAGGATCGGCACCTTGAGCGCCACGTGCAGCAGGCACCGGATCGGCCCGGCGTGCGTGACCAGCAGCGTGGTGTCGGCCGAGCTTGCGATGCCGGTCCAGGCGCGGCGGACGCGCAGCAGCACGTCGGCCACCGCCTCGCCGCCGCCGGGCCGGTAGCGCAGCGGGTCGGCGGCCCAGGCGTCGATCTCCGGGCGCGGGATGGCGGACCAGGCTTGACCCTCCCAGGCGCCGAAGTCCATCTCCGCCAGGCGGTCGTCGGTGCGCAGCGGCGCGCCGGTGCGGGCGGCGACCACGCGGGCCACGTCCTGCGCGCGGGCGAGCGGGCTCGCGATGATGCGCTCGATGGGGTCGCCTGCGGCGGCGATCAGCGCGGCGGCGCCGGCGGCGGCAGGCTCGGCCAGCGGCACGTCCAGCCGGCCGTAGCAGATGCGGCTGCCGACGCGCGGGCGCGGGTGCCGGGCCGCGAGGATCAAGCCGCGTGCCACAGCGCCACCAGCAGGATCGCCAGCTCCGTCACCTGCTGCACGGCGCCCAGGCCATCCCCGGTGTAGCCGCCCAACCGCCGGCGGAACCAGCATGCCATGCCCCAGGCCAGCCCGGCCGCGAGCAGCAGCGCCGGCACCGCCCGGCCTCCCAGCAGCAGCATCGGCAGCACGCCGCAGCACCCGCCCACCGCGAGCTCCACGGCGCCCACCCCGCCCGCCACCGGGGCCGCCTTGCCCCTCGCACGGGCATAGGGCAGACGGGCCAGCACGCACACGACGAAGAACCGGCTGCCGGCATGGCCCGCCACCAGCGCCGCTCCGGCCGCGGGCAAGGCGGACAGCGCCGCCACCTTCAGTCCCAAGGCGACCGCCAACCCCGCCGCGCCGTAGGTGCCGAGCCGGCTGTCCCGCATGATCCGCAGCGCATCGTCCCGGGTGACGCCGCCGAACAAGCCGTCGAGCGTATCGGCCAGCCCGTCCTCATGCAGCGCGCCGGTCAGCAGCAGGGTGGCAGCGACCGAGAGCACCGCCGCCGCCGGCCGCGGCAGCCCGGCGCCGGCGAGCGCCAGCACCGCCGCCCCAACCAGCCCCACGCCGATGCCGACCAGCGGCAGGTAGCGCATGGCGCGGTCAAGCTGTCCCGGCCCATGCCCGACCCAGCCCGGCACCGGAAGCCGGGTCAAGAACTGCACCGCCGTCAGCACCAGCCGCCACTCACGAGGGATCAAGTGACGTCCCGCAGCTCCGCCATGTCCGACAGCACCGCCGCCGCCGCCCGCAGCAGCGGCAGCGCCAGGGCGGCCCCGGACCCCTCCCCCAGCCGCATCCCGAGGTCGAGCAGCGGCACGGCGCCCAGATGGGCCAGCATGGCGTCATGGCCCGGCTCGGCCGAGCGATGGGCGAACACGCAGGCGGCCAGGCAACGGGGCTGCATCGCGTGCGCCAGGAGGGCGGCGGCGGTCACGATCACGCCGTCCACCAGGACGCAGACCCGGCGCTCCGCCGCGCGCAGGATCGCGCCGGCCAGCATGGCGACCTCGAACCCGCCATACTCCGCCAGCGCATCGAGCGGGGACAGCGGGTCCGGCGTGCGGGCGGCGCCCCGTGCGGCCACCGCCCGCTTCCGCGCCAGCCCGGCATCGTCCAGCCCGGCGCCGCGCCCGATCAGCAGATCAAGCGGCAAGCCCCCGGCCTTATGCGCCAGCAGCGCGGCGCTCGCGGTGTTGCCGATCCCCATCTCGCCCAACGCCAGCACGGTGCAGCCCCCATCCGCCAGGCGGTCCACGATGGCGGCGGCCTCGCGGAGGCACGCCTCCGCGTCGCCCCGCGTCATGGCGGGGCCGTGCACCCAGTCCCGCGTGCCCCAGCCGATCTTGGCCGCCACCAGGCCGGGATGCGCCGGCAGCTCGGCCGCGACGCCGGCATCGACCACCAGGACGCGGGCGTCCGCCTGCCGCGTGAACAGGTTCACCGCGGCGCGGCCGGCCAGGTAGGTCCGCACCATGGCCGCGGTCACGGCGGACGGGTAGGCCGAGACGCCCGATGCCACCGCGCCGTGGTCGCCGGCGAACACCAGCACCACCGGGTCCTCGACGCGCGGACGCAGCGTGCCCTGGAGCGTGCCGAGCTGGACGGCCAGCGCCTCGATCCGGCCAAGCGAACCCAGCGGCTTGGCCTTCCCGTCCAGCGCGCGGCGCAGGTCGTCCCCGATGGTCATCGGCCGAACAGGCGTCCCCAGAAGCCGGCGGCCTCCGCCCGTCCGTGCGTCACATGCGGACGGCGGGCGGGCGGGCGGAGGGCGCTGCTGATCATATGGCGCGCCGGGTCGGCGGCGGCGATGCGGTCGCGCTGGAACGCCAGGATCGCCGCGCTGTTCTCATCGAGCGCCGTGCTCTCCAGGGCCGAGGCACGGGACGCTGCGGCGGCGAAGTCCCCGGCCCGGCGCAGCATGTCGATCAGCCGCAGCGCGTCCTCCGGCCCGTCCGGCTCCCCAAACAACGCCGCGGCGCGTCGCCGCAGGTCGGCCGCATCCTGGTCCGCGTCGTCCAGCGCCCAGGCGGCATGCAGCGTCGCCTCCGCCGCAGCGACGGGATCGCCGGCCTGCTCGGAGATCAAGGCCCAGCGCAGGAACGGCATGGCCGGACCCGGACTGCGCAATGCCCGGTAAGCCTCGGACCGCACGACATCGCCCGCACCGGCCGGCAGCGCCGACAGGTCCGGGCCGGACGCGCCGCAGCGGCGGCAGGTGGCGACCCAGCGCGGCAAGGTGGAGCGGGCGGGCTCGCCGGGCCGGTGGTCGAGGTCGGGCGCGAGTTCGGCGGTGGGCGCACGGAACGGCGGACGGGCGGGCGCGCCGCAGACGCTGCACGCCGCCCCGCTGGCACGATGCCCACTCACCGCGCCTGCAGCCCGGCGCGCAGACGGTGCATGGCGCGCTCGATCCGCTCCGCGCTCTGTGCGAAGCAGAGGCGCAGGTGGCCCTCCCCCGCCTCGCCGAACGCGCTGCCCGGCGCCAGCGCCACGCCGTGCTCGTGCACCAGCGACAGGGCGAGCGCCATGCTGTCCCGCAGCCCGTCCACGCCGATGAAGGCGTAGAACGCGCCGTCCGGGGCGGCGAGCCGTATGCCGTTCAACCCGGCCAAGCCGTCCAGCGCCAGCCGCCGCCCGATGGCGCAATGGGCGCGGAACCCGGCGACGAACGCCTCGTCCTCCAGGGCCGCGAGGGCGCCGGCCTGGGCGAAGGGGGCGACGCCGCTATGGGTGACCTCCACGATCTCCGCCACCCGGTCCCGCGCGCCGGTGGGCAGCACCATCCAGCCCAGGCGCCAGCCAGTCATCGCGTAGGTCTTGCTGAAGCTGTTGCACACGATCACCCGGTCGGACGGGTCGGCCACGTCCAGCAGCGACGGCGCTGCCTCCGACCCGTCATAGACCAGCCTCGTATAGACCTCGTCCGCGATCAGCCACACGCCGTGCGCCCGGCACAGCCCTAGGATGTCCGTCACCTCGGCCAGCGTCGCGGTCCAGCCCGTGGGGTTGTTGGGGGAGTTCAGCACGAGCGCGCGGGCGCCGGGCAGCTTGGCCGCGAGGCGGTCCAGGTCCAGGCGGAACCGCCCGTCCCGCAGGGCGTCGAGCGGCAGGGCATCGACGGTGGCGCCGCGCAGCAGGGTGGCGTTGGCCGGGTTGGGCCAGGCGGGCGTGTGCAGCACCACGCGGTCGCCCGCGCGCACCACGGCGGCGAGCGCCACGCCCACCGCGGTCATGCCGGACGCCGTGACCTGGATGCGGTCCTCGCTGACCGGACGGGCGTGCAGCCGGGTCAGCATGTCCGCCAGCGCGTGCCGCAGCGCGAGGACGCCGCGCACGTCGGAGTACAGCGTGTCGCCGCGGGCCAGCGCCGCGGTCGCCGCGGCGATGGCGCCCGCGGGGCCGGGCCGGTCGCTCTCGCCGAAGCACAGGAACTCCGTGTCCGGACGCGCGTGGGCGGCCCGCGCGACGGCGACGATGCGCGACGGCATAAGGGTGGCGATGTCCATGCCCGTCCCTACGCGATCCCCGGGAACGCGGCTAGTCGTCAGGCCATCAGGGTGCGGAGCTTGGCGGCCATCGCGTCGGGCGCCGTCTCATGCGTGAAGTTGGCGGCGAAGCGGCCACGCGGGTCCATCACGTAGATGATGCTGCTGTGGTCCATGTCGTAGTCGCCGCCGGCCTTCGGGTGCTTGGCGTAGTACACCCGGTAGGCTTTCGCCGCCGCCGCGACCTGCTCCGGCGTGCCGCTCAGCCCGGTGATGGGGGCGTCGAAGGCGGTGACGTACTCCTGCATCACGGCCGGGGTGTCGCGCTCCGGATCGACGGTCACAAACAGGACGGCGACCTTGCGCTTCGCCTCCGGCCCCAGGGTGTCCAGCGCATTCGCCATGTCCTGCAACGCCGTCGGGCAGGCGTCGGGGCAGTGGGTGTAGCCGAAATAGACCAGCATCCAACGGCCGCGGAAGTCGGCATCGGTGACCTCCCGCCCATCCGCCGCGCGGAGCCGGAACGGGCCGCCGATCGGCACCGCCTCCTCCTCCCGGCGCAGCGCCGTCCAGCCGGCCGCGCCCAGCAGCCCGGCGCCGAGCAAGCCTGCCGGCGCGAGCAGCAGCAGACGGCGCCGAAGGGTCAATGCGCGTGCTCCATGCCCGGCTTCGCCACGCCGCGTCCCGCCACGCCCGGCCCCTGCGCCCCAACCGGCGCGACCTGCACCTGCAAGTCGAGCGGCGGCGCATGCTCGAAACGGAGCTGCACGGGGATCACCTGGCCGGCCACCAAAGGCTGCTGCAATCCCACCAGCATGAGATGCAGGCCGCCCGGCGTCAGCGCGACCGCACGCCCGGCCGGCAGCTTCAGCCCGTCCGCCAGTTCCCGCATCTTCATCACGTTGCCGTCCATCGTCATCTCGTGCACCGCCCCATGCCCGGCGACCGGGCTGCTGGCGCCCAGCAGGCGGTCATCGACGGGGCTGGTGAGCGTCACATAGACGCCGCCCACGGTCTGCCGCGGGGCGGTGGCGCGTGCCCAGGGCTGCTCTGCACGCACGGCGGGCGCCTGGGCGGCGGCCGGCAGGGCCATGGGCGCCAGCAAGCCAAGCGCGAGGATGAGGTGGCGCATCGGGTCACTCCTGGGTCAACGGGGAACGGCCCCGGCACGCGGGTGAGATAGCACGGACGCCGGCCGTTACATCCCCCTCAGGATCGCGGCACGAAACGATACGGGCTGTCGCCCGCCAGCAGCGGGTCGAGCGCCAGGCGGTGCTCCAGCGGCGGAAAGGCCCGGCTGCGGCAGTCCTGGCGGTCGCACAGCCGGCAGGACAGCCCGATGCCGACCGCGCCGCGCTCCAGGTTGATGCCGTCCGCGTAGGCCAGCGCGTCCGCGTGCTCCACGGCGCAGCCCATGGCGATCACATGGGTGGGCGGCGGCTCGCCCCAGGCGGAGGCGCGGCCGACCACGCAGCGGGCGAAGCACAGGAAGGTCGCCCCGTCCGGCAGCTGCGCGACCTGCACCTGCACCTGGCCCGGCGCCGCGAAGGCCGCGTGCACCACCCAGCGCGGGCAGGACCCGCCGTAGCGCGCGAAGGGGAAGCCGGCGGCGGAGAACCGCTTGCTGACGTTGCCCGCCGGGTCCACGCGGAGGAAGAAGAACGGCACGCCGCGGCTGCCCGACCGCTGCAGGGACGACAGGCGGTGGCACGCCTGCTCGAAGCTCACGCCGAAGCGCGCGGCGAGCGCGTCCACGTCGTGGCGCAGCTCCACGGCCGCCGCGCGCACCGGCTCGTACGGCATGAGCAGGGCGGCGGCGATGTAGTTGAGCAGGGCCAGGCGGATCACCGACCCGGCCTCCGGCGTGCTCGGCGCGATGGCCGTGACCTGCGCCTCCACGGCGTCCCGCGCCTCCAGCAGCGCCAGTTGGAACGCCAGATGGAAGCCCCGGCTTTCGCGCGGAAGCTGCTCCGACAGCAGCAGGCTGCGGGTGGCCGGGTCGTAGCGGCGGAGCGCGCCGTCGATGGGGGCGACCTGGATGTGCAGGCCGTGCTCCCGGCGCAGGCGCTCGGCGATGGCGTGGTTCAGCTCGGACGGCTCGGGCGGCAGGGCGGCGCCCACCGTCTCGGCCGCCGCTTCCAATTCGGGGAAGTGGTTGGCGCGCTCGTGGAACACGTCGCGCGCCTCCTCGTGCGGCAGCAGCAGGCGGCGGCCGGACGGCAGGGCGATGCCGCTGCTGTCCTCCCGCGCCACGCGCCAGGCGCGGTACAGCGCCAGCACCGCACGCCCGGCGGCCGGGCTGCCGCCGGCCAGCGCCGCGATCTCCGACTCCGGCACCGGCTGGTCCAGCAGCACGTCGGCGAACACCTCGCGCAGCCCGGCCTCAAGCTGCCGCTCCTGCGCGCCGGACAGGGTGGCGAGATCGACGTGCAGGGTCTCGGCGAGCTTGATGAGCAGGCTCGCGGTGATGGCGCGCTGCTCGTGCTCGATCAGGTTCAGGTAGCTGGCGGAGATGCCGAGCCGCACCGCCAGCGCCTGCTGCGTCATGGATTGCTCCTGGCGCAGGCGGCGGACGGTGCGACCGATGAGCGGTGCGGCCATTTACAACCTTTACTGATTTACGGAAGGTATGAACAATTCAGCGACTCTGTTGCCTGTTTCGCGATAGATTGAGGGTTGGTCTTCGCAGGTGCAATGTCAATAATTCACGGGTGCCGAACAGGAGACCCCCGATGCACCCGACCCAGACCCATGCGCCCGATGGCATGTCCAGCGGCCCCGTCCCGATGCCGCACGGAGACCCCGAGCGGTTCGCCGGGATCAAGCGGGACTACACGCCGGCCGAAGTGGCGAAGCTGTCCGGCAGCTTCCGCATCAAGCACACCTTGGCCGAGATGGGTGCCCATCGCCTGTGGCACCTGCTGAAGACCGAGCCGTACGTGAACACGCTGGGCGCGCTGACCGGCAACCAGGCGATGCAGCAGGTGCGCGCCGGGCTCAAGGCGATCTACCTGTCGGGCTGGCAGGTGGCGGCGGACGCCAACACGTCGAACGAGATGTATCCGGACCAGTCGCTGTATGCGGTGAACTCGGTGCCGCAGGTGGTGAAGAAGATCAACGCCTCGCTCCGCCGCTGCGACCAGATCGCCCGGCTGGAGGGCGACGACACGATGCACTGGATGGCGCCCATCGTCGCCGATGCGGAGGCCGGGTTCGGCGGCGCGCTCAATGCGTTCGAGCTGATGCGCGCCATGATCGAGGCCGGCGCCGCGGGGGTGCATTTCGAGGACCAGCTGGCCTCCGAGAAGAAGTGCGGCCATCTGGGCGGCAAGGTGCTGATCCCCATCAGCCAGCACATCCGCACGCTTAACGCCGCGCGCCTCGCAGCCGATGTGGAGGGCGTGTCGACGGTGCTGCTGTGCCGCACCGACGCGCACTCCGCGCAGTTGCTGACCGCGGACGTGGACGAGCGCGACCGCCCGTTCCTGACCGGCGCGCGCACGCCCGAGGGCTTCCACCGCATCAAGCCCGGCATCGGCGTCGAGTATGCCATCGCCCGCGGCCTGGCCTTCGCGCCCTATGCCGACCTGCTGTGGTGGGAAACGAGCGAGCCGAACCTGGCGGAAGCGCAGCGCTTCGCCGCCGCGATCCACGCGCAGTTCCCGGGGAAGATGCTCGCCTACAACTGCTCGCCCAGCTTCAACTGGGCGAAGAAGCTGGAGGCGGAGCAGATCGCCGACTTCCAGCAGGCCATCGGCGCGATGGGCTACAAGTTCCAGTTCGTGACGCTGGCCGGGTTCCACAGCCTGAACCTGTCCATGTTCAAGCTGGCGCTCGGCTACAAGCAGCGCGGCATGGCGGCATACTCGGAGTTGCAGCAGGCGGAGTTCGCGTCCGAGGCCGAGGGCTACACCGCGACCCGGCATCAGCGCGAGGTCGGCACCGGCTGGTTCGACGCCGTGGCCGTCACCGCGTCCGGCGGCAAGTCCAGCACGACCGCCATGGCCGGCAGCACGGAGACCGCGCAGTTCCACGGCGACGCGCCGATGCCGGAGGTGGCTGAGGAGCCGATGCACCAGGGCGGCACGGCGCACGACGACCACGATGACGGCCTGGTGCACAGCCACGCCTGGGCGGTGTCTGCGCCGGATCGCTGAGTCCAAACCTCACGCACTCCCGCCAACGGCCTATGGCTTGCGGCAGCGTCAGGGAACACGACGTCTACGTGTTCACCCCGTCATGCCTGGCATGACGGGGCTTGCGTTTGGCAACTCTAAGACTTGGACCGGACGCGCCCAGCCTACGCCCGCCCAGCAGCGGCCTCCTGCTCCCCCATCTCCGTCTTCGCCGCCTCGATCAGCCGCGCCTCGTGCCGGTGCACGAAGCGGATCGTCAGCACGACGACGACCAGCGCCACGGCGCCGATGGCGATGCCGAACGGCCCGACCAGCCGATGCACCTGGTTGCCCAGCAGGTAGGCGCCAAAACCGTACAAGCCGGTCCAGAACACGCCGCCCAGGGCGTTCCAAAGCAGGAAGCGCCCCCACGGCATGTGGTTCGCCCCGGCGAGCAGGGCGGCGAAAGTGCGCAGGAACGCGATGAAGCGCCCGAAGAACACCACCTTGCCGCCATGGCGCAGGAACAGGAACCGACCCAGGCGCTGCCGGTCCAAAGTCAGGCCGACGCGCGGGCCGTAGCGCGCCAGCACCGGCGGGCCGATCCGCCGCCCGATCAGGTAGCCCGCGTTGTCCCCCAGCACCGCGCCCAGCGCCGAGGCCGCGACCACGTGCTCGATGGTGATGTCGCCGGTCGTGGCGGCATAAAGTGCGGCTGCGATCAGCAGGCTTTCGCCCGGCAGCGGCAGGCCCATGCTCTCGAAGAAGATGACGGCGCCGACCACCCAGAAGCCGTGGTGCTGGACCAGGCCCGGCAAATCGAAATCGAACACGCTACTCCCCCCGCCAGCGCCGCCACCCGGCGGCGCGCAACTCGCACGCCGGGCACGCGCCGCAGCCCCAGCCCCAGTCATGCCGATGGCTGCGGTCGCCGACATAGCAGCTATGCGTGTGCTCGACCGTGAGCGCCACGATGCCCAGGCGGTCCGCCAGCGCCCAGGTCGCGGCCTTGTCCAGCCACATGAGCGGCGTCTCCAACACGAAGCGGCGCTGCAGACCGAGGTTGAGCGCAAGCTGCATCGCCTTGACCGTGTCGTCACGGCAGTCCGGGTAGCCGCTGTAATCCGTCTCGCACATGCCGCCCACGATGCGGCGCAGGCCGCGGCGGTAGGCGAGTGCGGCGGCGTAGGTCAGGAACAGCAGGTTGCGCCCGGGCACGAAGGTGTTGGGCAGGCCGTCCTCCCCCATCGCGATGGCCACGTCGGAGGTGAGCGCCGTGCGCCCGAGCGCGTCGAACGACGGCGCGAGGTCGATGACGGCATCCGGCCCCAGCCGCGCGCCCCAGCGCCCGGCCAGCGCCTCGCGCACGGGGCCGCGGCACTCCAGCTCGACCGCATGGCGCTGGCCGTAGGCGAAGCCGACCGTCTCCACGCGGTCGAACCGCTCCAGCGCCCAGGCCAGGCACGCCGTGCTGTCCTGCCCGCCGCTGAACAGCACCAGCGCGCCGTCATCCATCGCCCGTCCCCATAGCGTTCCGCGCCTGCACCACCCAACTGCTCCCTTATGGACCTGGATTTCACCGAAGACGAGATCAGCCGGTACTCCCGCCACATCCTGCTGGCGGAGGTGGGCGGCGTGGGACAGGCGAAGCTGCGCGCCGCCCGTGTGCTGGTGATCGGCGCCGGCGGCCTCGGCAGCCCGCTGGCGCTTTACCTTGCGGCCGCCGGGGTTGGGACGATCGGGCTGGTGGATGACGACATCGTGGACCTGTCGAACCTGCAGCGGCAGATCGCCCACACGACGGACCGGTTGGGCCAGGCCAAGGTGCACTCCGCCGCCGCCGCCGCCCGCGCGATCAACCCGGCCGTCGCCGTGGACGCGCACCGGGTCCGGCTCGACGCCAGCAA
Organism: uncultured Acetobacteraceae bacterium; assembly: GCA_964252005.1. Lineage (GTDB taxonomy): Bacteria > Pseudomonadota > Alphaproteobacteria > Acetobacterales > Acetobacteraceae > CAHJXG01. The sequence goes on from CAXULX010000035.1 coordinate 42,443, forward strand.
CGCCTTGGGGCTGATCGCCGGTTACGACCTGGTCTGCGACGGCAGCGATAACTTCGCCACGCGCTTCCTGGTGTCCGACGCCTGCGTCCTCGCGCGCCGCACCCTGGTGTCCGCCGCCGTGCTGCGCTTCGACGGGCAGCTCTCGACGTTCAAGCCGCATGCGGGCGGCCCCTGCTACCGCTGCCTGCATCCGGCGCCGCCGCCCGACGGCTTGATCCCGTCCTGCGGCGAGGCCGGCATCCTGGGCGCGGTCACCGGCGTGATGGGCAGCCTGCAGGCCGCCGAGGTGCTGAAGGAGATCATGGGCATCGGCGAGAGCCTGTCCGGCCGGCTGCTGATCTGGGATGCGCTGGCCACCCGGATACGCACCGTGACGTTGCGGCGCGACCCCGTCTGCCCGGCCTGCGGCGACCATTCGACGCTGCGGGACCTTTCGGCGCATGGCTGAGCCGCTCGGCATCCTGCTGATCTCGGGCGGGCATGAGCGGGCGCACTACGCCTTCGTGCTGGCGGCCGCCGCCGCCGCGATGGGCCGCCGGGTCTGCGTGTTCGCGACCAATGCGGGCTGTCATGCCGTGCTGCGGGACTGGTCCGGCCTTGGGGACGCCGCGCGGGACGCGGCGGTGCGGGCGGCGGGCGTCGCCGGGCTGGACGAGCTGCGGGACGCGGCGGCCGAGTTGGGCGTCGCGTTGCTGGCGTGCGAGGCGGGGCTGCTGATGGCGGGGCTGGAGCGGGCGCCGTTGTGGCGCGGAGTGGAGGTCGCGGGCGTGCCGGCCTTCCTGTCGGCCACCGCCGGCGGCCAGATCGTTACGCTCTGAACTTGACCCGGCGCCGCCCTTGTTGGCAGGAATGGCGCATGGTCGCACGGCTCCTTGCCCTCATCGCGCTGCTGTCGCCTGTGCCGGCGGCGGCGCAGCAGGCCCCGCCTCCGCCTGCGTCCCACCCGCCGCCGCGGACCGCGCCGCGTGCCCCGGCCCGGCGGGAGGCCGCGCCGGTGGTCCAGCCGAAGACCGGGACGGCCGCCAGGCACCCGCCGCTCCATCCCACCGCCCCCGCTCCGCCCATCCTCACGCCGCCCGTCCTGGCGCCGCCGCCCTTGGCGGACAAGCCGCGCGAGCCGGCCCGAGGCAGCGTCACCGGCATGCCGCTGCCTCGCTTCGCGGCACTTCGCGCCGACGAGGTGTATATGCGGCTCGGACCCGGCAAGGACTACGCCATCGTGTGGGTTTACAAGCGCCGCGACCTGCCGGTGCGGATCGAGCGCGAGTTCAAGGACTGGCGCCGGGTGCGGGACCAGGACGACGTCAGCGGCTGGGTGCACCAGGCGACGCTGGCCCCGCGGCGCACCGGCGTCGTGACCGGCGGCGAGCAGGTGCTGCGCCGTGACGCCCAGGACGACGCGGAGCCGGTCGCGCGCCTGAAGCCCGGGGTCATCGTGCGGTTGCGCGCCTGCGATGCCGGAACGGACTGGTGCCAGGCGCAGGTGCAGGATTATCGTGGCTGGATGAAGCGCGGCGAGGTCTGGGGCCTCCTGCCTGGAGAAAGCATCCCATGAGCCTGAGCACACCGACCGACGCCCCCGAACGCCCGCGCGCCCATCACGACATGGGCGGCGTGCCCAAGTTCCTGTGCGAACCCATCGACACCGAAGCGCACGCGCTGACGCCGTTCGACCGGGAGGTGGACGCGATCCGCGGCATCCTGGGCGCCAAGGGCGTGATGTCGGTCGATGAGCTGCGGCGCGGCATCGAGGCGATCCCGGAGACCGAGTACGCGCGCCTGTCGTATTACCAGCGTTGGATTCGCTCCATCGCCGACAACCTGTTGGCCCGCGGCGTGATCTCGGAGGCCGAGCTGCGCGCCGCCCTGGAGCAGGCATGACGCTGGCGCCCGGCACCGCGGTCCGCGTGCGCGACGACTGGCCGGAGGCGCGCGGCCCCTGCCACATCCGCACGCCGCATTACCTGC
>CAXULX010000036.1:0-43557 GCA_964252005.1 uncultured Acetobacteraceae bacterium
GCAGCGACAGCCTGGCGCTGGCGCCGATGACCCGGCGCATCGCCTACATGCAGGATGGCGACTGGACGGTGGTGACGCGGGAGGGCGCGGCGTTCTTCGGACCCGCCGGGCAGAGCGTGAACCGCGAGATACGGATCACCGTGCAGACCGGCGCCGTGGTCGGCAAGGACGGCTACCGCCACTTCATGGAAAAGGAGCTGCACGAGCATCCCGCCGCCATCGGCCAGACGCTGGCGCACATGCTGGACCCGGCGACCCGAAGCGTGCTGCTGCCCGCCTTGCCGTTCAGGTGGACGGAGGTTCCACGGGTGACCATCGCCGCGTGCGGCGGGGCGTATTTCGCCGGGCTGGCCGGCCGCCATTGGATCGAGGAGCTGGCGCGGCTGCCGGCCGACATCGATTTCGCCAGCGAGCTGCGCTACCGCATGCCGCCCATGTCCGAGGGCGGGCTGGGCCTGCTGGTGAGCCAGAGCGGGGAGACGGCGGACACGCTGGCGGCGCTCCGTTTCCTGCGCGGCGCCGGGCAGCATGTGATGTCGGTGCTGAACGTGCCGGAAAGCACGATGGCGCGGGAGAGCGACGTGGTGCTGGGGACGATGGCCGGTCCGGAGATCGGCGTGGCCAGCACCAAGGCGTTCACCGCGCAGTTGACGGTGATGGCATGCCTGGCGGTCGGCGCCGCCCGCGCGCGCGGCGCCATCAGCGCGGAGCGGGAGGCGGCCCTGGTCGCGGCCTTGCTGGAACTGCCGTCCAAGGCGGCCGAGGTGCTGGCGAACGACGCCCCGATCCAGCGCCTGGCGGAGCGGATGGCGGAGGCGCGGGACGTGCTGTGCCTGGGCCGCGGCGCCTGCCACGCCATTGCGCTGGAGGCGGCGCTGAAGCTCAAGGAGATCTGCTACATCCATGCGGAGGGCTATGCGGCCGGGGAGATGAAGCACGGCCCCATCGCGCTGATCGACCGGCAGGTGCCGATCCTGGCCATCGCGCCGTCCGGCCCGCTGTTCGAGAAAACGGCGTCGAACGTGCAGGAGGCCGGCGCCCGCGGCGGGCAGGTGGTGGTGTTCAGCGACGCCGCCGGTTGCGCCAAGCTGCGCTCGATCTCGGCCGAGTTCATCCAACTGCCGACGGTGGACCCGTTCGTCGCCCCGGTCCTGCACGCGGTGGCGGTGCAGATGCTGGCCTATCACACCGCGGTGCTGCGCGGCACGGACGTGGACCAGCCGCGCAACCTGGCCAAAAGCGTCACGGTGGAATAAGCGCCCGGCACGCCACGCAACGGAGACGGGATTGACGACCTACACGATTACCGGGGGCGCCGGCTTCATCGGATCGCACCTGGCGGACGCATTGCTGGCCCGCGGGCATCACGTGCGGGTGCTGGACGACTTCTCGACCGGGCAGGCCGAGAACCTGGACCCGCGCTGCGAGGTGCTGCGCGGCGACGTTTGCGACCCTGCCGCGGTCCGGCGTGCCCTGGTGGGCGCATCCGGCTGCTTCCACCTGGCGGCGGTGGCGTCCGTCGTGCGGGCGAACGAGGACTGGCTCGGCACGCACCGGGTCAACCTGGGCGGCACGATCACGGTGTATGACGCGGCACGGGCGCTGGGCGGCCTGCCGGTGGTCTATGCCTCGTCGGCCGCGGTGTACGGCAACGTCACGGGGTTGGCGCGGGAGGACGCCGTGCCGGCGCCGCGCACGGCCTACGGCGCCGACAAGCTGGGGTCCGAGCAGCACGCTGCGGTGGGCCTGCTGGTCCACGGCGTGCCGTCGGTCGGGTTCCGTTTCTTCAACGTGTATGGGCCGCGCCAGGACCCGTCCTCGCCGTATAGCGGCGTCATCTCGATTTTTGCGAACGCGATCACGTCCGGCCAGCCCGTGACGTTGCACGGGGACGGCTCGCAAACCCGGGATTTCGTGTTTGTGGGCGACGTCGTGCAGCATCTGCTGGCCGGGATGCGGCACCTCGCCGACCACCCCGGCGCCCACGTGCTGAATGTCTGCACGGGACAGGAAACGTCGGTGGCGGAACTGGCGCACGCCATCGGCGCCGCGACCGGGCGGCGGCCGATGATCCGGCGCGGGCCGCCGCGCGCCGGCGACATCGCGCAATCCGTGGGGTCGCCGCAACTCGCGATCCTGACCCTCGGCCTCAAGGAGCGAACATCGCTGGCCCGCGGCCTGGCGGCGATGTTGACGGCGACACTGGCGGCGCAGAAATCACCTGAGCACGCGGCGCCGGGTTAGGAACTGTCAACTGTGCGGTTGGAGAACGATTTAATGTAGGTTGGCGGCGATGCTGTGGCATAGTCCGGTGCCGTCGCGGTCCAGGCGTGTAGCTCAGTGGCAGAGCACTGCCATCACAGGGCAGAGGCCGGGGGTTCAACTCCTTCCGCGCCTACCAGCGCGCCGTGCGGCATGAGTGGTGCTCTGGCGTGATGGGCCAGAGCGGAGATAGGCCGGAGCGAAGACGGGCCGGAGCGGAGACGGGGCGGTGATGGTGTCCAAGCATTGTAGGCGAACAGGCTGGCGCTGGGCCGCGGCCCTGGCGTTGGCCGTGCCGGCGCTGGCGGGCTGCCAGCGCGCGCCTGCGGTGTCGGCCGGCCATAAGTTGCCGGCCGAACCGGTGGCGAGCCTGCCCTACATGATCGGACCCGGCGATCAGTTGAGCGTGTTCGTCTATCAATCCCCGCAACTCAGCGTGCCGAACCTCGCCGTGCGCCCTGACGGGCGGATTTCGTTGCCGCTGATCCCCGACATCGCCGCCGCCGGCAAGACGCCCACGGCGCTGGCCAAGGACATCGAGGAAAAGCTGAAGGAATACGTCAAGGAGCCGAACGTTTCGGTGATCGTCAGCGGCTTCGTAGGTCCCTTGGACCGGCAGATCCGCGTCATCGGGGAGGCGACGGAGCCGCTGGCCATCCCGTATCGCGACAAGATGACGGTTCTGGACGTGATGATCCAGACCAAGGGCCTGACCCGCTACGCCGCCGGCAACAGCTCGGTGATCGTGCGCGAGGTGGGGGGCGCGCGGCAGACCGTGAAGGTCCGGCTGAGCGACCTGCTGCGCGACGGGGACATCGACCAGAACGTCGCGATGCTGCCGGGCGACACGCTGATCATTCCGCAAAGCTGGTTCTGATCGGCCGGGCAGGCGTCCTAAGCACCCACGTCTTAAAGCTCTGGGGTTTACGCATCGATGCACGCACTCCAAGTCCTGCTGCGCAAGCAGCTTTCGGCGGCCTGGCGCTACCGCTGGCCGGCGGTGTTCTTCTCGTGGCTGGTCTGCGTGGTCGGCTGGGCCGTGACGTTCACCATCCCGAACACCTTCGAGGCGAGCGCCCGGCTGTATGTCGATGCCGACGTCGTCCTGACGCCGCTGCTGCGCGGCATCGCGGTCGACAGCGCCTCCGCCGCCCAGCTCGACGTGTTGCAGCGCACGTTGCTGAGCCGGCCGAACCTCGAGAAGCTGATCTCCAAGACCGATCTCGAACTGGACTTGAAGGGTGCCGCGGACCGGGAGTTCCTGGTGGCGCAACTGGCGGCGGACATCCGGATCACGCCGCAGACGCGCAACCTGTTCACCATCGCCTATCGCAGCACGTCGCCAAAGCTCGCGTTCGACGTGGTGCGGACGATGCTGACGACGTTTGTCGAGAGCAAGACCGGCAACAACCGGAACGATCTGGAAAATGCCGGCAAGTTCCTGCAGGCGCAGATCGGCCTGTATGAGCGCCAGTTGCAGGAGGCCGAACGCAAGCGGGCCGAGTTCCGCGCCAAATACGTCGATATCCTGCCGGCCGGGGATGGCGGCGCATCGCGGCTTGAGGCGCAGCAGGGCAACGTCCGCTCGCTGCAAGGGCAGTTGCTGGACGCGATTGCCCGGCGCGAGGCGCTGGCCCGCGAGTTGACCAACACGCCGCAGCTCATCGTGACCGAGATCGAAGGCGGCGCGGGCGGGCCGGGCGGCCTGTCGCGCCTGCAAGAGGCCGAACGCATGTTGCAGGAGCTGCGGTTGCGCTACACCGAGCAAAGCCCGGACGTGTCGGCGCAGCGCAGCCTGGTCGCCGCGTTGCGGTCGGGCGCGGCGGGCAGCGAGCCGAGCGGCCCGTCGCGCGGTGCACCGCGCAATCGCTCGGTCCCCAACCCGGTGTTCGAGCAGCTCAAGGTGCGCAACATCGAGAACGACGCGGTGATCGCCTCCCTGCAACGGCAGACCCAGGACGCGACGCGCGAACGCGACCGGCTGGAGGACATCGCGCGGGGCGCGCCGCAACTGCAGGCCGACTACGCCAACGTGAACCGGGACTACGAGGTGCTGCGCCGGAACTACGACGACCTGCTGACCCGGCGCGAGTCGATGCGCATCTCCAGCGCCGCGGAGGCGGACGGGGACAAGGTGAAGGTGCAGGTCATCGACCCGCCGCAGGTGCCGCAGAACCCCGTGGCGCCCAAGCGGGTGCTGCTGGTGTCCGGCGTGCTGGCGGCGGGGTTCGCCGCCGGGATCGGCTTGGCGCTGCTGCTCGTGCAGATGGACCAGTCGTTCCACACGGTCGAGGAGTTGCGCGCCATGGGGTTCCTGGTCGTGGGCGGCGTGTCGTTCCTGGGCGAAACCGTGTCGTTCGGCCGGCGCGCGCTCACGATCGGCGTCTTCGCGCTGGCCGTGTCGGTGCCGATGATCCTCTACACCGGCCTGCTGATGCGCCTCGTCAAGACGGCCGTAGTGGTTTGAGCGGCCGCTTCGCCCTGGCCTGGACGCTCCCCGGGACGCCGCGACGAATGTAGTGTTTTGTCAAGAGGATGGCGGTAGGATGGCGCACCAGAGCCGAAGGTGTTGTCATGCCGCCCCCACGGGATCGAGCGCCGCCCAGCCAAGCCCTGCTCGAACAAGGCGGCTTCGGCGCGGCTGATCCGGGCCTGCCCCCTGCCGCCACCAAGGAGTCGCCGCCATTGCCGTGGGTCATCGTCCTGCCGCTGATCGCCGGGCTGTCCCTGGCGCTTTGGACAGGCGTCGGGGGGATCGTGCGGCTGCTCTGGGCGGAGTGACGGTGCAGCGGGCGCGGCGTATGTGCCGTTGACGATCCGGCAATGCGCGATCCTGGTGGGCGGCCTCGGCACCCGCTTGGGCCTGGCCACGGCGACCACCCCGAAGCCGTTGCTGACGGTGGGCGACCGGCCGTTCCTGGCGTGGCTGCTGCGGGAGGCCGCGCGCTACGGCATCACCGACGTGCTCCTGCTCACCGGCCATCTGTCGGCGGTCCTGCAAGCGGGCTTGCAGGAGCTGCACGACCGGCTGCCGCGGCCGATGACGCTCACCATCAGCGAGGAGCCGATCCGTGCCGGCACCGGGGGCGCGCTGCACCACGCCCGGGAGCACCTGCATGACAGCTTCCTGTTGCTGAACGGCGACTCGCTGTTCGACTGCGGCCTGTCCCCGCTGCTCGTCGCCGAGCCCGGGGTGATGGGCCGCCTGATGCTGCGCCGCCTGCCCGACGCATCGCGATATGGCGTGGTGGAGGTGAGCGGCGACCGCGTCACGGCGTTTCGGGAGCGGCCGGCGCCGGGTTTGCCCGGCCTCATCAACGGCGGCGTGTACCGGCTCGACAGGCGGGTTGTGGACCGCACGACGGCGGTCTGCTCGCTGGAGCGGGACGTGCTGCCGGGCCTGGCCCGCGATGGCCTGCTGCGCGGGACGGAAAGCGGGGGCTGGTTCATCGACATCGGCATCCCGCCCGACCTTGAGCGCGCCCAATCCGAGCTGCCCCGCCGCCTGACCCGGCCCGCGCTGTTCCTCGACCGGGACGGCGTGTGCAACATCGACCATGGCTGGGTGGGCACCCGGGAGCGGTTCGAGTGGGTGCCCGGCGCCAAGGCGGCGATCCGTCTGGCGCACGCCCGCGGCTGGCACGTCTTCATCGTCACCAACCAGTCCGGCGTGGCGCGCGGCCTGTATGACGAGGCGGCGGTGCAGGCGCTGCACCGCTGGATGCTGGACGAGGCGCTGCAATCCGGCGGCACCATCGACGACATGCGCTACTGCCCGTTCCATCCGGAGGCGGCCGTGCCGGCCTACCGGCGCAGCAGTTCCTGGCGCAAGCCGGCGCCCGGCATGATCCTGGACCTGCTGCGCGCCTGGGACCTCGACCCCGGGCGATGCGCGCTGGTCGGCGACCAAGCGACCGACCTGGCCGCGGCGGCGGCGGCAGGGGTCGCTGGCCACCTGTTCCCGGGCGGCGACCTGGCGGAGTTCGTCCGGCCCATCCTCGACGCGCACGGGGCAGGGCGGTGCGCATGACGCGCGCCCGGCTGCTGCTTGTTACCGCACGCCCTCGTTACCGTACGCCCTGGGCCACCGTCGCGACATGCGTGGTCAGGTCGGTTTGCGCGTCCACGAAGCTGCGCAGCAGGGCGTCGGCCTTTTGCTGCTCGGCCGGGTTGAGCCGCTTGGGCGACTCGATCACGGCAGCGATCAGGATCGGGGCAAAGGCGGTGCCGAACAGGCTGTGGCGGGCCTGGCGGATGCGGCCGGCCAAGCCGTCCTGGGCCGGCACGCCGTCCGTCCAGCTTGCGACCGCGACGGTGCGGGCCGGGCCGGTGGTGTGGATCAGCAGCCAGTCCCCCGTTGCCTGCGATGCCGACAGCGCGGCGACCGTCGCCTCCTCGGCGGAGAGTTCGCCGGTGATGCGGCGGCGCTCCCGCAGCAGGCTGCTCGCGGTGGAGCGGCGTGGGAACGCCTCGACCGTGACGACCAGATGCTGTCCTGTGCAAGACAGGGTGGTCGTGACATGGGACGCCGGCAGCACGGCCGGGGCGGGATCAACCGTGCAGCCCGGCGGCGGCACGAATGCCGGCGCCTCGGTCAGCAAGGCCGGCGTGACCTGGCGCGCGAGCACCATCGCGGTGGTCGGGCCGGCGGCCAGCAGCAGGACGACCGCGGCGGCGGCCCAGCCCGGCCGGACCGCCGCGGGCATCGCGCCGGGCAGGTTGGATGGCGCCGGCGGCGGCTCCTCGCGGAAGGGCATCCCGCCCGCGACCAGCAGCAGCATGACCAGGGAGAAGAACATCCAACCGTAGATGATGTGGTCGGCCGCCGCCGCGCTGGCGCTGCCGAGGATGGCCCCGAGCACGACGATGCCCAGGGCGCGGACCCCGTTGGCGAGGACCGGCACCACGACCGACGCGGCCACGAACAGCAGGCGGCGGCCCGGGCTGCGGTAATTCAGCAGGGCGTAGAACACGCCGAAGGCGACGGCGGCGATCAGGAAGCGCAGGCCGGCGCAGGCTTCGGCCACGTAGAAGACGCCCGCGGAAATCTCGACCGTGAAGTCGGTGGCGTAGTTCGCGACGCCGAGGACGTTCAGCCCCCGGACGATGAACCCCGCGGTGAACTGCTGCAGCAGCGGCGTGACGAAGGCGCCGAACGGCACGAGGAACACCAGGAACAACAGCGGCGCCAATAAGGCGCGGAACAGCCGCCAGCCGAGCACCGTAAGGACCAGCAGCTCCAGCGCCGCGATGGCCGCCAGTTGCCGTCCCTCCATGACGCCTAGCCGCTCCGCCAGGAACCAGACGGCCGCGACCGGCAAGGCGAGCGGCGCCAGGAGGGGCAAAGGCTGCGGCGCCAAGCCAGCCAGGGCGGCCCGGCGATCCCAGGCGAGGTATGCCGCCATGGGAAGGATGAGGAAGCAGTGCCCGTAAGTGTCCGACGCCCGCCAAACGCCGACCGCCGCCACGCATTCAGGCAGGAACAGTAGCCCCCAGGCGGCCAGGCCCAGCGAAAGCCCGGCGGCCGCGGGCACGAACACCGGCCGCAGGCTGGTCAGGGTGACGGCGCTCATGCCGGGGAGGCTAGCATAGTCGTTGCGGGAACGGTGGAAAGGATCGCGTCCAGCTTGGCCAGCGTCGCGGGCCAGGCATAGGCGCGCAGCATGGCCGTCCGCGCCGCGGCGCCCAGGCCCGGATGCGCGCCGGCCAGCACCTCCGACACCCGGCCGCACATCGCCTCGATGCCGTCGGCGACCAGCAGGTCCCGCCCCGCCGCGGCGCGCACGCCCTCGAACGCCTGGGGCGAGGCGATGACCGGGCGGCCCATCGCCATGGCCTCCAGCACCTTGTTCTGAATGCCCCGGGCGATGCGGAGCGGCGCCACGCAGGCGTCAGCATGGGCCAAGTAGGGCCGCACGTCCGGCACCCGGCCGGTCACGCGCACGCCGGGCCGGTCCGCCAGCCGCAGCACCGCGGGGCCAGGGTTGGCGCCGACGACATGGAACTCGATGGCGGGATGGCGTTGCCGAAGCGCCGGGACCACGTCGGCGGCGAACCAGCGCACCGCGTCGGCATTGGGCCAGTAGTCCATGTTGCCGGTGAACACCAGATGCGGCCCGGCGGCTTGGAACGGCGTCCCGAACGCCTGCCCCGGCGAGAAGCGGTCCAGGTCCACGCCGTTCTCGACCGCGTGCACGCGGCCCGCGGCCTCCGGCGCCAGTTCGACGAAGCGGTCGCACTCCTGCTGCGAGACGAACAGCGTGTGGTCGCAGCGCATCGCGGCCCGGCGCTCGTACGCCAGCAGCGTCCGCGCCTCCCGCGACCAGACGGCGCGCATGGGAAGCCGCGCCTGCCCGGCGTAGGTGGCCCACTTCTCCGAGTCGATGTCCTGCGCATCGAGGATCAGGCCGCCGCGGCGCGCGCCCTCGACGTAGGGCGCCATGGCGACGGAGTAGATGTAGACGATGTCCATGTGCCGCCGTGCCATGCTGTCCCGCACCCAACGCCGCAGGCCCGCGTGCCCGTAGTAGTCGAGCATCAACGGCCGGCCCGGCCGCAGCATCGCCAGCGCCCGGAGCTTCTGCCGCCGCTTGTCGATGGGGAAGCCCGCGACCTCGGCGCACCATTCGCGCAGCGCCGGGAGGTGCTGCATGTCGCCGGGTTCATCGACCAGGCAGCCGAGGTGGATGCGGTGGGACCGCGACAGATGCCGCAGGAGGTTCAGGCCGCGGATCTTCTCGCCCTTGTCGGCCGGGTAGGGGATGCGGTGCGAGATGAAGAGGAGGTCGCGCATCAGCCGACGCCGCGGACGATGTGCGGGCCGAGGAGGTTGGCAACCGGCACCGGCAGGCGTTTCCAGGCGGCGATGAACAGCCGGTACTTCGGGTTGAGCGGATTGTGGTCGGGGATCGCGGCGCCCGGGGCGAGGCGGTAGCGGTAGAGCAGCGGCGCCGGGTCGAAGCCCCAGTTCTTCTTGAAGGCGAAGGCCCCGGTGCCGGCCTTGCTGCGGCCGAAGTCGAACAGGCGGCTGCCCTGCGCCGCCGCCCGGCGCAGCACCTCCCAGTACATGAAGTCGTTGGCGTGGCTGGTCCGCGCCGCCGCGGTGCCGCCGCCGTAATAGGGCAGCACCTCGTCCCGGTCGTAGAAGCTCAGCACCGCGCTGACCGGCTGGCCTGCGTCCAGCACGGTGACCACGTCCATGCGGCCGCGGAACGCCTCGGCCAGGATGCGGAAGTAGCGCCGGCTGAACACGGGGGTGCCCAGGTTGCGGACGCTCTCCGCGTAGAGGGCATGAAGGCCGTCCACCTGGTCGGAGACGATGGAGACCAGCCCGCGCTCGATGCCCTTCCGCACCACCGCGCGCTGCTTGCGGGGGATCGCCTTCATGTTGGCGTCGTCATCCGCGGTGATCGGCTTTCGGAATGTGACGTACAGGTCGGACCGGGTGGGCCATTCGGCGTCCGCGAGCCAGCCCTGCGGCAGCGGGTGCAGGAAGCGGAACTCCGTCACCTTGACGCCGACGCGCTGCATCAACGCGGCGGAGTGGGCGTCCAACGCCGCCGCCGCCTCCGCATCCGCGGCGAGCGGGCCGCCATAGACGCAGAACGGGCTGGACATCAGGCTGCTGCCGAACAGGACGGATTTGACGTGCACGAGCGGCAGCACGCCGACCACCGCGCCGTCCCGCTCCGCCAGCGTGTAGTGCGGCGTGTGGCCGAAGGCGCGGGCGAGCACCTCCGCCCAGGCCGCGCGGTGGAAGAACGTGCCGGTCGGCATGGCGTCCACAAAGGCGTCCCAAGCGGTCGCGGTCGCGGCGTCGAGCGGTCGGCAGCGGATCGGCATGGGCTAGACGGCGGAAGCGGCCAAGGCGTGCGCGAACACCCGGTCCATCCGGTCCCATGCGAAGTCGCGCAGCAGGCGGTCCAGCCGGCCCTGCATGGCCGAAAGGTTCACGCCGTGGCGGAAGCGGGACAAACGGGGGGCGGCGGCGACACGGGGTTGGCCGGGGTCGATCTCCCAAGGGTGGAAGTAGAACACGCCCGGCGCCGCATCCACGCGGTTGAACCGGCGCAGCAGGGAGCGGAACAGGGGGTAGGGCGTCAACCGGAAGTAGCCGCCCCCCGCGCAGGGCAGGTTGCGCCCGCCGAGCCGCACGGTGGTCATCGGGATTTCAACCAGCGGCCCCGCCGCGGGATGGTGGAGAAAACGCGGCGCGTCCGGCGCGCCGTACAGGTCGTGCCGCACCGGAAACACGCTGGAACTATAGGCATGACCCTCCTCCGCCAGCACGTCGAACGCCCAAGGGGTGCGCGGCCCGATGGAGAAGGTGGGCGCGCGGTAGCCCACGACCGGCACGCCGCCCAGGTCCTGCAACGTGCCGCGTGCCCGGCGCACATCCTCCCGGAACTCGTCCGGAGCCTGCCCGTCGGCCCGGGCGTGGCCATAGCCGTGGCTCGCCAGCTCGTGCCCGGCCGCCACGATGCGGCGCACGACCGCCGGGTAGCGGTCGGCGACCCAGCCCAGGGTGAAGAACGTGGCGCTCACCCCCGCCCATTCGAACTGCTGCAGGATGCGGTCCGTGTTCGCCTCCACCCGGCAGGGGATCGCGTCCCAGTCCGCCCGGTCGATCACGCCGGCAAACGCCTGCACCTGGAAGTAGTCCTCCACATCAACCGTCATCGCGTTGACCGTCATCGCGTTGACCGCCTTGCGTTAGATGGGGCGCGCGCCGGCGCCATCACTCGCGCCCGCTGAGCATCTGGGCCAGCCGGTGGAACATCTGCTCCCGTACCGCCATCTGCCGCTCCAGCGCCTCGATGCGGCCCAGCAGGTCGGCGGGGGAGCTGGGCGCGTCCGGCAGCGCCGCCCCGGCCGCCTCCATGCCCGCCTCCACGCCGTCCAGGTCGCTCGCCAGTTCCGAGGCCGTCGCCTCCACCACGTCGCCGGTGATGTCGTGCGTTCCCTCCAGCCCGCCGTACAGCAGCACGCGGGAGCACAGGCGGTTGATGCGGCGCGGGATGCCGCCGGTATGGGTGAACACCGCCTCGAACGCCGCGTCGTCCCACTGCGGGTCGCCCGCCCAGCCGACGGCATGGAGGCGGTGCTCGATATAGGCCCGGGTCTCCGCCTGGCTGAGCGGCCCCAGGTGGTAGGAGGTCAGCACCCGCTGACGGAGCTGGTCGAGGTCGGGGCTGGCCAGCAGGCGGCGGAACTGCGGCTGGCCGAGCAGCACGGTCTGCAAGGCGGTGCGCCCGTCCACCGTGAGGTTGGACAGCATCCGCAGCTCCTCAAGCGCCGCGAAGGACAGGTTCTGCGCCTCGTCCACGATCAGCAGGCAGCGGCGGCCGGTCGCCTGGTGCCGCCGCAGCACGTCCTGGAACCGTTGCAGCAGGGCCGCCTTGCCCAGTTCCCCCGTCAGGCCGAAGCCGGCCATCGCCAGGCGGAACAGGTCGTTTTCCGACACCTGGGTGGTGCTGACGCGGGCGATGGTGAAGGCGGCCGGGTCCATTTGGGAGCGGAGCCACTCGACCAGCGTGGTCTTGCCGGCGCCGACCTCGCCGGTGATGACGATGAAGCCCTCGCTCTGCGCCAGGCCGTAGTTCAGGTGGGCGATGGCCTTGCTGTGGCCGGCGCTGCCGAAGAAGAAGCGGCTGTCCGGCGTAAGCTGGAACGGCATCGCGGACAGCTTGTAGAACGTTTCGTACACGGTGCCGCGCCCTAAAAGCTTTTCCGCAGGCCGACCAGCAGCAGGTTCTCGGTCAGCGCCTGCCCCGCCTGCCCGAAACCGAACGGACCCGTGTTCGGCGCGGCCGCCAACCCCGTCCGCCCCCCGCCCGAACGGTCGGTGAACAAATAGCGCGCGCTGCCGGTCAGCGTATCCGTGAAGGTGTAGTTGAGCGCGAGGCTGGTCTGCACCGTGCGCTGCGACCCCAACGACCCCGCGGCCGCCACGCCGTTGTCATCCATGCCGTAGGACAGCGACGCCGAGCTGGTCATGGCCGGCGACAGCTCGTGCTCCCAGGAGAGCGTTCCGGTGACGCCGCTGTTGCTGCCCGTCGTCTGCGCCGTGCCGCCGAGGCCGGGCGGCACGGCGCTGACGCCCGCTCGGTCGTCCTGCTCCAGGCTGACGCTCACCGAGTCGCGGTTCAGCAGCAGCAGCCCGGTGATCGAGAAGCGGCGCAGGCGGTACAGCCCGTTCTGCGTGCCGAACGCGCCGCTGCTGGACGACACCGGCGCTCCGGTCACGCTGTCGGTCAGCAGCCCCGTGGGGCCGACAGTGGCGGTTGCCAGCAGGTTCTGCTGCTCCTCCGCGTCGGTCGTCAGCCCCGTCGTGTAGCGCACGAACACCCGGGTGCGCGCGGTCGGCGAATAGGACCCGTCCACCGCGGCGGCGTTGAACCCGTCGCGCCGCCCGTAGGTGATCGTGACCGAGCTGTCCGGGTTCGGCGCGAGCCGCACGCCCGCGCTCCAGATTGGTTCGCGGAGGCGCACGCCGGGCGTGCCGTTGAAGCGCAGGTCCTGGTAGCCGAGGCCGGCAAGCGCCGTGATCGTGCGGGTCACGGCATAGCCGACATCGTGGGTGACCTGGTTGCGGTGCGCCCCGCTATAGGCGCCGACGCCGCTGTACTGCACGGCCTCCAGCACCACGACGTCGTTGAACCGGCCCAGGTTCTCCCCGGTGACGAAGGACGCGCGCTCGCGCTGCGTGAGGAGGTTGCCGGTGCCGCCGACGCCGTTGAACGAGAGCGCCTGCGTGTTGGGGGCGTCCTGGCTGCCGTAGCCGCTCTGGATGGTGCGCGCCAAGGAGTAGCCGAGCCGGGCGGTGCCCAGGCCCCCGAACCGGTGCTCGGCGTAGGGGGTCACGCTGAACGACGTGCTCTGCACCTGGTCGTTGCGGTTCGACGCCACCGTGCTGCTGGTCTGGCCGTAACCGCCGATGCGGGACTGCTGCGTGACGCTGCCGCGCAGGTCGAGGAACATGGCGTCCGGCACGAGGGTCGCAAGCGCCGTGCCGTTCCCGTACTGGTCGAACCGGGTCTGGCTCGGGGTCTGGGCATAGACGCTGGCGACGGGCGCGTAGCTCAGGTTCACCTTGAGCCGTGCCGTGTCGCCGGAGACCCGCAGGGCCGGGCTGAGCACCGTGAAGAGGTCCGCCCGGCGCGGCCGTTCGACGCGCAGCGCGTTGTCGGTAATCCCCGCGTCCACCCCGAGCGAGCCGTTGACCAGGAATGCCGGCCCGGCCGTGCGCGGCAGCAGGCCCGGCAAGTACTGCTCCAACTGCCCGCGCAGGTCGCCGATCCGGGTGTCGGCCACGGTGGCGGGCAGGCTGGAATAGCCGCCGCCAAGCTGCGCCCAGGCTGCGCCGTCGCCAAGGATGGCCGCGCCGAGGCCAAGAACGGCCGCGCCCGCCCCGAGGCTGCCGGCCGCTGCCAGCCAGCCGCCGGGGTGCGAGTGTCTGGTTGGCATCACCGCCATCGGATCAGGTGTAGGAGCCGTAGTAGTCGTACGCGCCAAAGGTGTGGCTGGTGGTCAGCCTGACCTTGTTCAGCAGCATGGTGATGGTCGGGCAGACCCGCACGAGGTCGAGCGCCGCCTCCACCTCGCTGCGCTGGGTCCGCTCGGCCTCGATCACCATGACGACCTGGCCGACGTGGGGCGCGATGGTGTGCGGGTCGCTGGTGGACAGGCACGGCGGCGCGTCCAGCATGATGAGATGCTTGGGGAAGCGCCGGGCGAGGCGGGTGATGACCGGCGTGATCGGCCGCACGCTGGTGCTGTCCGTGAGTTCGCCCGACCGGGAGCCGACCGGCAGGAACGTCATGCTGGAGATGGCCGTGTTCAGGATCACGTCCTCGGGCCGGAGCGTCTGGTCGGCGACCATGTCGTGGAAGCCCAGCCGGTCGCCGACGCCCAGCAGGGCGGAGATCGGGCGCAGCTTGGCGTCGAGGTCCACGAGCAGCACCTTTTCCGTGCTGTGCTGCGCGATGCTGCCGGCGAGGTTGAGCGCGCTGAAGCTCTTGCCCTCGCCGGGCCGGGCGCTGGTCACCATCAGGAGGTTGCTCAACGCGGTGCCGCTCACCTCGTCGCGCAGCGCGCGGAGCACCCGGCCGATCACGATCCGGTACTCCTCCGAAATGCGGGTGCGTGCCGCGCGGGCCACGACCATGCCGGCCCCCTCCAGCGCCACGAGCGCGATGGACGGCAGCAGCGAGCCTGCCTCTGCCCGCATGTTGGCCGGAGGCGGCCGCGGCGGCACCGGACGGGATGCGGCCGGCGGCGCGGGCAGCGGCGCAGGGGGCGTGGACAGGGGCGGGGGCCAAGCCTCGGGCAGCGGCCCCGGCGCCGTCTCCGCGGCCGGCGGGGGCGGCAGGGCCCTGACGGTCGATGCCAGGCTGGGCAGGAGCGGCGTGGGCGGCAGCGACGCCGTCTGCTTCGCTGCCGCCGGGCTTTCGGCCGGCGGCTCGGCCGGGACGGCGCGCGGGCGGGCCGTCTTGCCGGCGAGCAAGGCGGCGGCGCGTTCGATGAGATGATCGGGTTGCGAAGCCATGATGATGCCGTTCTGCCTAGTGGGTGACAAAAAACGTTACTTGAACGTGGACTGGACCCTCCGGTTGGACTTGGGGACCTTGGGCGCCCTTTCATCTAAAGCCGGCATCTCAAGCCGGTCCGCCCATGCCCGGCAGCCATCCCACCAAACTCGTATCACAGCAACCGTAATCAACGATCTCGTAACGATTTGGCTGCATTTTGCCGCTGCTCAGTGCGCGCTACAGGCTGCAAAGCACGATTCCACGGGACTGCCTATGTTTTTGGAGAAACGTTCTCAGGTGTATTAACTGTTAAATTTTATGATCGGGTGGTTCTCGGTCTCGCCGTGTCTTCGGGCCGTTTTGGGTCAGGGCCGCGCTGCGTGCGACGCATTCTACATTCTTCGGCGACGCCCGACGCAGTATGTTACGAGATCGTTGCGAAATGCCGCTGAAACGCTTAAGGAGTGGCTGCGGCGGCGGACGCACGCGGGACCAGTGATCCGCAACATTTTGCTATAAACCGTTAGGTTGAAGGTAACGAGTGTGGCTTGGCCCACCATGCCGGTGGTATTCAGCGCGGACGGACAGGACACTGCCCGGATTGCGGCTCGTCACCTTGCCAGAACTTGGCGTCGAGGTTGAAATGACACGTTTCGTCGCAAATCACATCTCTCCTGAGATGGCCGCGCTTTGGCTTCTCGAACTCGTGCTGTCCTTCAGCCTGGCCTACATCCTCCTCAGCACCGGCTCGATGGCGGCCGGCGTGCAGCCGACCGTCGTCAACCACTCGCTGATCCTGGCGCTGACCAGCGGGTTCACGGCGTTCGCCATCGGCCTGTACCGGCCGGAGGGGTTCCGCCGCACGCGGGGGCTGCTGCTGAACACGGCGCTCGGCGGCGTGCTGGCCTTCCCGGCGGTCTGGCTCGTCAGCAAGGCGCTGGGGATCGGGGTGAACCAGTGGATCGGGCCTGATGCAAGGTGGCCGCTGAAGGTGGGCGTGGCCTGGATCGCGGCCTTGTTCGCGACCCGGCTGCTGTTCCTGGCGGCGGTGCGGTCCAACCTGCTCGTCCGCCCGATCGCGCTGCTGGGCGTCGCGAGCACGATGGCGCCGACGGTCGCAGCGATCCGCGGCGGGCACGAAGGGTTCTATGCCGTGGTGACCGGGCCGGTCGCGAACGCCGGGCCGGCCGGACTGCGCGCGGCCGGCATACGCGACGCGGTGCTGCCGCGATCCGCCCTGCTGTCCATGCCGCCCCAGGAACAGGCGAGCTACGCCGCCCAGGGCGTCACCTTGGCGACGGAGGCGCAATTCTGGGAACGCTGCCTCAAGCGCGTGGACGTGCCGAACATCGACGCCGCCTGGATCGCCGGCCTCGATGCGCCGCGGCTGCTGCTGTCCGACCTGTTGAGCCGGGTCGGCGACATCGTCATCAGCCTGGCGTTCCTGATGCTCACTTTGCCGCTCATGCTGATCGTGGCGCTGCTCGTGCGCCTGAGCGGCCCCGGCCCCGTGTTGTATCGGCAGGAGCGGGCGGGCCTGGGCGGGCATCCGTTCACCCTGCTGAAGTTCCGCAGCATGCGCGACGACGCCGAAACGCGCGGGCCGGCCTGGGCGACGCAGCGCGATCCCCGGGTCACCGGCATCGGCTCCTTCATGCGGCGCACCCGGATCGACGAGCTGCCGCAGTTGCTCAACGTGCTGCAGGGCGCCATGAGCTTCATCGGCCCGCGGCCCGAGCGGCCGCATTTCGTCGAGCAGCTCGCCCAGGCCATCCCGCACTACCGGGAGCGCGCGCGGGTCAAGCCCGGCCTGACCGGCTGGGCGCAGGTGAACTTCCCCTACGGCGCCTCGGTCGAGGATGCGCGGGTGAAGCTGTCCTACGACCTGTATTACGTGAAGCACCGCGGCGTGCTGCTCGACCTCGCCATCCTGTTCGCCACTGTGCGGGTCATCCTGTTCCAAGAAGGGTCGCGCTAAGGCCCATGCCGACCAAGCAAATCCTCTATGGCGCCTGCGCCGCGGCTTACCTCGTGCTCCCGGCGTTCATCGCCGTGCGGTCGCGGCATCGGACGGGCCTGCTGCTGATCGCGTGCTGCCTGGCGACGGCGGCCTGGGCGGCCGTCAACGCCCTGGCACCGGACGGGTGGCCCGTCCTGCCCGGCGCGCTCGACCACCTGCGGGCGCTTTCATGGTACGGCTTCGTCCTGCATCTCTATGGCAGGTTCGTGCCGTCGGGTCGGGCCAGGCGCGCCTTCGCGGCGGCGGGCGTGGTCGCGGTCTTGGCGGCGGCGGCGGCCGTCGCCGAGGGCCGCTACGGCGTGGCGCGGCCGTCGATCCTGTCGCTCGGCATCATGGCCCGCCTCGGCGTCGCCGTGTGCGAGCTGCTGCTGATCGAGAATCTCTACCTCAACCTGCCGGACCATAGCCGCTGGCACGTGGCGCTGCCCTGCGTGCTGCTGGGTGGCCTCGCGTGCTTCGACATCATGCTGTGCGCCGACCTGGTGCTGTTCCAGCAGGCGTCGGTGTCCCTGACCGGCGCCTACGCCATCGCCACCATCATCGTGGCGCCGCCGCTGCTGGCCGCCGCCGCGCGCGACCGGCGCTGGCGGGCGGGCCTGCAGCTTTCCCACACCGCCGTGTTCCACAGCGCCACGCTGATCCTGAGCGGCGCGGTGCTGCTGGCGCTGTCGGCCGCCGGCGAGGTGTTCCGGCAGCTCGGCGCCGACTGGGGCTGGATGGCGGAGGCCAGCATGGTCTTCGCGGCGCTGATCGGCATCGGCCTGCTGCTCACCTCCGGCTCCGCCCGGTCCCGGCTGCGCCGGACGGTGGTGGAGCACTTCTTCGCCCGCCGCTACGACTACCGCCAGCAATGGCTCGACTGCATCGACACGCTGTCGGCCACGAAGTCGCAGGGGCGGGCGGCGCTGCATACCAGGGTGATCCGCGCGCTGGCGGACGTGGTCGACAGCCCGAACGGCGCGCTGTTCCTGCGCGACGGCGGCGCGGGGGCGTTCCAGTGGTCGGGATCGTGGAACATGCCGGCATCGTCAAGCCCGGTGCCGCCGGACCATCCCCTGGTGGACGCGATGCGCGGCGGCCATTGGATCGCCGTGCTGGACGATCCTGAAAACGTCGTGGCGGGGACGCGGGGGCCGCCGCTCGACCAGCTTGGGCGGTTGTGGCTGTCGGTCCCGCTGGTGGACGGCGACCAGCAGATCGGCCTGGTGCTGGTGGGGCCGCCGCGGGCGCCGTTCGGCCTCGATCAGGAGGTGTTCGACCTGCTCCGCATCGTCGGCCGCGAGGCCGCGAGCTTCGTGGCGGAACAGCGCGCCACGCGCGTCCTGCTCCAGACCCGGCAACTGCACGACTACGGCAAGCGGTTCGCCTTCGTCGCGCACGACATCAAGAACGTGTCGAGCCAGCTATCCCTGCTGCTGTCCAACGCCGAGCGCCACATCGCCAACCCGGAGTTCCAGCGCGACATGCTGGAGACGGTCGGCGCCTCCGTGCAGAAGATCGCCGCCCTGCTGCGCCGGCTGGACGCGCCGGCCGCCGACCGGGCGCCCGCGGCCTTGGCGCCGGTGCCCCGGCTGGAGGCGCTGCTCGCCACGTACCGCCGGGTGCGGCGGACGGCGCTGAGGCTGGAGCATGACGAATCGACGGCGACGGTGGCGATCAGCCCCGACGCCTTCGACACCGCCGTCACCCACCTGCTGAACAACGCGACCGAGGCGTCGGCGGGCATGCCGGTGCGGGTCCGCGTGCGGCACGAGGCGCAGCAGGTCGTCATCGACATCATCGACAGAGGCTGCGGCATGACTTCCGAGTTCATCCGCGATGAGTTGTTCCAGCCCTTCGGCACCTCGAAGCGCCAAGGCTCCGGCATCGGCGCCTTCCAGGCGCGGGAGCTGCTGCGGGAGGGCGGCGGCGACGTGCAGGCCATCAGCGCGCCCGGCGCCGGCACGACGATGCGGCTGGTGCTGCCGCGCGCCGACATGCTGTGCCATGCGGCACCACCCGGGGAGCGCGCGGACGCCCGCGGCTTCGCGCTGGCCGAGGGGGCCGGGCCATGAATGCTCCGATGCCGAAGCTGCTCCCCAAGCTGCTCATCGTCGAGGATGACGTCGGCCTGTGCAGCCAGTACCGCTGGGCCTTCCCGTCCTGCGAGGTCGTGTTTGCCCATACCCGGCTCCAGGCGCTCGCCATGGCGCAAAAGGAGCGTCCGGCGGTCGCCATCATGGACCTCGGCCTGCCGCCCGACCCGGACGGCGTGAGCGAGGGATTCGCGACCTTGGACGGCCTGGCGCGGCAGGCGCCCAACACCAAGGTGATCGTCGCGACCAGCCACGGCGACCGGGCGCATGCGCTGCGGGCGGTCGCCGCCGGGGCGTACGACTTTTGCGAGAAGCCGATCGACATCGACATGCTGGGCACCATCGTGGCGCGCAGCCTGCGCCTGCGCACGCTGGAGGACGAGAACCGGCGCCTGTCGGAGACGCCGTCGCCGTCGCCGGTCAAGCAGATCGTGACGGCCGACCCCGGCATGCTCAAGCTGTGCCGCGACATCGGGAAGCTGGCGGCGGCCAACGTCTCCGTCCTGCTTCTGGGCGAGAGCGGCACCGGCAAGGAGGCGCTGGCCCGGGCGCTGCACGACCTCGGCCCGCGAGCAAGCCAGCCGTTCGTGGCGATCAACTGCGGCGCGATCCCGGAGGCGCTGCTGGAAAGCGAGCTGTTCGGCCATGAGCGCGGCGCCTTCACGGGTGCCGTGAAGCAGACGCTCGGCAAGATCGAGCTGGCGAACAAGGGCACGCTCTTCTTGGACGAGATCGGCGACCTGCCGCACATGCTTCAGGTCAAGCTGCTGCGCTTCCTGCAAGACCAGCGGGTGGAGCGGATCGGCGGACGGCAGCCGATCCAGGTGGACGTCCGCGTGGTGTCCGCGACCAACCAAGTGCTGCAGGACCAGGTGGACCAGGGCCGGTTCCGCGGCGACCTGTTCTACCGGCTGAACCCCATCACGCTGCGCATCCCGCCGCTGCGCGACCGCGGCGGCGACATGCTGCTGCTGGCCCGGCACTTCCTGGCGCGCTATGCCCGGGAGTTCGGCCGCCCGGTGCGCGGCTTCAGCGACGACGCGCTGGCAGCGCTCGCCTCCCACTCCTGGCCCGGCAACATCCGGGAACTGGAGAACCGGGTGAAGCGCGCCGTGCTGATGAGCGAGCAGCGGCTGGCCTCGGCGGCCGACCTGGAGTTGGCGCCGGGCATGGAAGACATGACGGCCTACGACCTGCGCGCTGCCCGCGCGCGGGCCGAGCGCGACGTGGTGCAGCGCGCGCTGGCCCGCAGCGACGGGACCCTGGCGACCGCCGCGCGCCTGCTCGGCATCAGCCGCCCGACGCTTTATGCGCTTCTGGAGGCGCACGGGCTGTCCATGGACGGCGCCGACGCGCCGGCCGCCGGGGATGCCGCCACGCAAGATGCCATTTCCTAGAACATAGGCTGGAACCGATGAAAAAGCTCCTGCTTCCTGCCCTCGCCTTGGTCACCGTGGCCGCCGCCGGCGGGGGATGGTACGTGGTCGGCCATACCGGCGACCCCATCAAGAACGCGCGCATCCTGCTGCTGAAAGGCGACCTGCGCGGCGCTCAGATCGAGTTGCGGAACGCGATTAAAACCGACCCGGCCAGTCCCGAGGCGCATTTGCGCCTGGCGCAGATCCAGTTGCAGACCTCCGACCCCGTCGCGGCGGAAAAAGAGCTGAAGATCGCCCGCGATCTGAAATTGGACCCGAACGTCGTCGTCCCGTTGCTGGCGCAGTCCTACCTGTCGCAGCAGCGTTTTGCGGACGTGCTGTCCGAGGTGAAGGTGGACCCGACCGCCGAGCCGCAGGACGCCGCAAGGACGTACGTGATGCGCGCCATGGCGCAGATCGGCATGAACAACAACGTCGACGCGCGGGTCAGCCTGACCGAGGCGCAACGGCTCGCGCCGGACAACCAGGACGCCGCGCTGACCCTGGCCCGGATTTCGGTCATCGAGCAGGACCTGTCGGGCGCCGAGCGCCAGGTGGATCGCGTCCTGGCGCTCAACGGGACGCGGGCGGACGCGCTGGTGCTGAAAGGGCAGCTCCTGGCCGCCAAGAGCGACCAGGCGGGTGCGCTCGATTACCTGGAACGTGCGGTCGCGGCGGCGCCAAGCTCGCTCGGCATGCTGCTGGAGCGGGCCAACCAGTACCTCGTGGCGGGGCAGGACGGCAAGGCGCGGGGCGACGTCAACAAGGTGCTGGCGGCCGAGCCGCAGAATGCCGGGGCGGTTTACCTCGACATGGTGCTGCTCGTGCGCGCCGGGCGGTATGCCGATTCGGACCTCGCATTGGGAAAGCTCTCGGGCGTGATCCAGCGCTTTCCGCGCGGGCTGTATTTCCAGGCCCTCATCAAGTCGAACCTCGGCCAGACCGAGCAGGCGGTGGACGCGGCGCTTCGCTACGTGGCGCAGGCGCCCACGGATTCCGACGGCGTGCGGTTGCTGGCGCGGATTGAGCTGGGCGCGCAACGGCCGGAGCGTGCGGTGGCGGTGCTGAACAAGGCGATTGCCGACGGGGCGACGACGGCGGAGACGCTGGACCTCCTGGGCCGGGCCTACGCCGTCCAGGGCAAGTCGCAGCTTGCCTCCCGCACCTTCCAGGAAGCGGCGTCGCTCGCACCCGCCAGCCCCGACATCCTGACGCGCCTGGCGTCCACCCGCATGCAGCTCGGCGACATGCCGGGGGCGACGGCGGCGCTGGAGAAGGCGCTCGACATCCAGCCGTCGCAGCCCGACACCGGGGAGGCGCTGGTCGCCACGGCGCTGAGTTCCGGCGACGTCGCAAAGGCGCAGGCGGCGCTCGACCGGCTGCGCCAGCAGAACGGCGAGACGGAGATGGTCGGCATCCTGACCGCCATGGTCAAGCTGGCGCGGATGGACGTGGAGGGCGCGCGGGCGCAGTTCGCCGAGGTCGTGGAGAAGTTCCCGGCCTCCGACATCGCGCGCGTGAACCTGGGCAAGGTGCTCATCCTGCAAGGCCGCAAGCCGGAGGCGGAGGCGCTGCTGAACGGGATGCTGGCGAAGAACCGCGCCGACCTGGAGGCGCTGACGCCGCTCATCCAGTCCTTGGTGCAGGACGACAAGCTGCCGCAGGCCATCGCGGCCGTACAGGCCGCACGGGCCGTCGCCCCGTCCCCGGCGCTGACCGCGGCCCTGGCAGACCTGCACATCAAGGCGAAGGAGCCGAAGAAGGCGTTGGACGTGCTGCAGCAGGCGCTCGAAAACGGCGTGCCGCCGCCGGTCCTGCTTGCGGCGCGGGCGCGGGCGCAGATCGCGGACAACGACATGAACGGCGCCAAGATGTCCTACCGGCAGATCCTGGCGGGCACGCCGCTCGACCTGGAGACGCGGCGGGCGCTGGTTGCGTTGGCGTTGAACACCAACGACCTGGACGGCGCCGAGGCGGCGTTGCAGGAGGGCCTCAAGCTGTCGCCGGGCAATCTCGGGATGATGAACACGCTGGTCTTCGCCGAGCAACGCAAGTCAGGCATCACCGGGGCGCTGGCGATGGCGGACGAGCTGCGGCGCAACCCGGCCAACATGCCGGCGTCGTCGGTCATCAAGGGCGACACCTTCATGGGCGCCCGCCGCTATGCCGACGCCGCGGCCGCGTTCGCCGCCGAGCTGAAGGCGAACCCCTCCACCGCGCTGGTGCTGCGCACCGCCGGCGCGATGGCGTCGGCCGGCGGCCAGGAGCAGGCGGCGCAGCAGTTGCAAGCCTGGCTCACGCAGCATCCCGACGACGCCGACGCGACGCAGATGCTCGCCACCCTCGACATCTCCGCCGGCCGCAGCCGGGATGCCGAGCAGCATCTGCAGACGGTGCTCAACAAGCGCCCGAACGACGCGATCGCGCTGAACAACCTCGCCTGGGTGTATCAGGCGAAGGGCGACTCCCGGGCACTCGGCCTGGCGCAGCGCGCCCATCTGCTGGCGCCGTCGGGGGAGACGTCGGACACCCTGGGCTGGATCATGACGAAGGAGGGGGCCGCGGCGGACGCCGTGCCGCTCCTGAAGGAGGCCGCGCAGCAGCGCCCCAACGACCGGACCGTGAAGTTCCACTTGGCCAGCGCCCTGAGCGCCGCGGGCAAGCCGGAGGAGGCGACGCAGGCCCTGGACGCCATCCTCGACGACGCCGCCGACTTCGACGACCGCAACGCCGCCCGGTCGCTGCGGGACCGGATCAAGGGCAAGTAGCCGCCCCGGCCCGGCGGCCCGGCGTCACGGCACGGGCGCGCCCATCCGCATCAGGCCGGGGCCGTGGGCGTCAAGCCATTGGGTGGCCAGCCGCTTGTGCGGGGTGAGCTGCGCCGCCAGCGCCCAGAACCCAGGGCCGTGGTCCATGTGGCGGAGATGCGCGACCTCGTGCCCGACCACGTAGTCCTGCACGGGCGGCGGCGCCATGAGCAGGCGCCAGCAGAACATGAGGGTGCCGTCCGCGGTGCAGCTTCCCCATCGGCTGCGCGTGTCCTTGACGACCACGCGCCGTGGCGTGAGCCGGGCGGCGGCGGCCTTGGCGATGGCCAGCGCGGACAGGCGGCGCCGGGCCTCGGCGCGCAGGAAGTCGGCCACGCGGCGGGATAGGAACTCCGG
Organism: uncultured Acetobacteraceae bacterium; assembly: GCA_964252005.1. Lineage (GTDB taxonomy): Bacteria > Pseudomonadota > Alphaproteobacteria > Acetobacterales > Acetobacteraceae > CAHJXG01. The sequence continues at coordinate 23,470 of CAXULX010000036.1, forward strand.
CGCACCGCAGACCAGCAGGGCGCCCGGCTCGATCCAGGCGCCGCCGCGGCCGCCCGGCGCGTGGCGGATGCGATGCGGCAGGCCGTCGATGGGGATGACGGCGCCATCGGTGAACAGCACCGGGGCCGGCAGCCGGGCCAGGCGGTCGGCGACCCACCTGGCGTTGTCCCGCAGCAGCGCGAGGCCCACGGCCTGGGCGGCGCGGAGCGGCAGGGTGACGACCACGCTGCCGCCCCGGGGATCGATGCGCAGGCTGACCTTGCGGGCGCGGGCGCTGCGGCGCCACAGCACCTCGGTGGGGCCGGTGGGCAAAACCAGGATTTCACGTTTCGGCACGGACATTGCGAGCACGGGCATCGCAGCAGGATGCGGCCTCCGCCGGCCCGGAGCAATCGCGGCGGCGCGGCGGCCCGGAGCGGGCGGGAGAAACAGGCCGACCGTCAGCCCGGCACCATGAGCCAAACGGGCCGGCAGCGATAGGAATTGTGCTGTTAGGGGTTTCGTAACGTCCGATGGAGCATAATGGCGAAGGCATGGGACGGCTCCGCTCCATGTAGGACGGAGGTCAAGTGTGCGACTGGCATCAATCCTTTCACGCCGTACGCCGGCTCGGCATGCGCCCTCCCTGCTGTCCAGGGCTTTGCTGACCGTGCTGCCGCGCAAGCTCTGGCCACGCCTCACGTTTCTGATGCTGGCCGCGACGACGCCGCTGGTCATGCTGCTGGTGTTTTCGGCCGTGGCCGATGGCCGGCGCGTGATGGACACGGCGCTGGACCGGGTCGTGCAGCTCGCCCGGCTGGCGGCGGAGCAGCAGGACGACATGGTTCAGGAGACATCGAGCCTGCTGCGACTGCTGGCACGGGTGCCGGCGGTGCAGAAGATCGGCGATGCCGAGTGCGACGGCCTGTTGAAGGCGGCGATCTCCGACACGCCCAAGATCAACGGCCTGGCGGTCGTTCAGCCCGATGGCACCGTCACCTGCAGCAGCAACCCGGCCGGCAAAGGCATGAACGTCGCGGACCGGGCCTATTTCCAAGAGGCCCTGGCCTCCCGGTCCAAAGCCGCCGTCGTGATGAGCGAGGTGACGATCAGCCGCATCACCGGCCGGCCCGCCATGTTCTTCGCCACGCCGCTGCGGCGCTCGCCTGGTCAGGACACGCCGTCCGGGGTGATCCTGGCCGGGCTTGACCTCGATTGGTTCGCGCGGCTGTCAAGCGGGACGCCGGGATTGGCGGACCAGTTGGTCCAGGTGCTGGACAGCCGTGACGGCGCCATCCTGGCGGAGGCGCCGGCCACGGTGCGCCGCCTGGGCCAACGCTTCCCTGATTACCCCGTGATCGAGGCGTTCCGGGCCTCGCCCGGCAGCGGGTCGCTGCAGGCGCCGGACCTCGACGGGGTCAGCCGCGTGTTCGGCTTCGCGGCCCTGTCGGACCATGGCGCCGGGCTCCTGCTCGCGATCGGCTTGCGGGAGGCCGACATCCGGGCGGCGGCGGACCAGCGGTTCTGGTTCTCAATCGGGATCGCCTTCGCGGCGACGGTGTTCGCCTTGCTGACCGCCTGGCTGATCGCCAAGCGGACCGTGCTCCGCCCCATCGACGCGCTGGTCAAGGCGGCCGCGCTTGTCGGGTCGGGCGACTTGTCCGCACGGGCGGACATCGGCCGTGGCGCCGCGGCGGAGTTGTCGTCGCTCGGCACGGCATTCGCCCGCATGACCGGGCGGCTGCGGGCACGGGATGGGCGTATCGCCGCCATGCAGGAGGAAATCGCGGTCAGCGAGGGCCATCACCGCCTGCTGGCTGAGAACGTCAACGACATGATCGTGCGGTTCTCGCCGGAGTTCCGGCGCACCTATGTGTCGCCCGCCTGCCGTGACCTGCTGGGCTACGAGCCTGAGGAACTGATCGGGACGCATCCCCACGAGCTGATCCATCCCGCCGATTGGGAGGTGCTGAGGCACTCGGTGTTCGGGCGGTTGCTGGCCGGGGATGCCATGGCGCGCGCCAGCTTCCGAGTGATGCGCAAGGATGGCCGCTATGTCTGGGTGGAGGCGAACTTCCGCCGCCTGGAGGATGGCAGCGGCTTCGTGGCGGTGACGCGGGACGTGTCCGAACGCAAGGCGCTGGAGGCGCAGCTTGAGGAGGCGAACCGCCAGCTTTGCGTGCTGGCGCGGGAGGACGGGCTGACCCGCCTGGCGAACCGGCGCCGCTTCGACGAGGCGCTGGGGGAGGAGTACCGCCGGGCGATGCGGGTCGGGGCGCCGTTGGCGGTCCTCATGCTCGACATGGACCGGTTCAAGGCGTTCAACGACACCTACGGCCACCCCAGCGGCGACGCTTGCCTGCAAGCCCTGGCGGGCGTCCTCAACAGCCGGTGCCGCCGGCCGGCGGACCTCCCGGCCCGGTATGGCGGGGAGGAGTTCATCCTCCTGCTGCCGAACACCGATGCCGCCGGGGCAAAGACCGTGGCCGAGTGCATCCGCGCCGCGGTACGCGGCCTGGCGATCCCGCATGCCGGGTCGGAGTACGGTTTCGCGACCGTCAGCGTCGGCGCCGCGGCGCTGGTGCCGGGCTGCCCGCACGGGCCTGCCGCCTTGGTCGAGGCGGCCGATGTGGCGCTGTATGAGGCGAAGCGCGCCGGACGCAACACGGTCCGCTTGGCGAACGCCCCGGCGGCGCTGCCGGCGCATTAAGCCGCCTGGCTCAGCACGAGCCGCCGCCGGGCGCGCTGGACCGGCAGGGCCGCGTAGACGTCCTTCACCGCCTCGGTGATCGTGACGCCGGCCAGCCTTGGTGCGATGCGTCGGCCGCCGCTTTCCCAAACCGGCGCGCCGCGCAGCAGGACCCGCAGCGTGACCGGCGGCAAATACAGCGCGCCGTCCCGCCGCTCCACCCGGAACAGGCTGGCGGCCAGCAGGCGGCCGATCTGGCCCGGCGAATACGGCTGGCCGTGGCCGAACGGCGTGCCCTCGTTGTGCGCCCACAGGCCCATGCGGTTCGGCGTGACCACCAGGAGACGGCCATCGTCCTTCAGCACGCGCCAGACCTCCCGCAGCATGCGGTAGGAGTTCTCGGCGATCTCCAGGCCGTGCACCAGCAGGATGCGGTCGAAGCACAGGTCGGGGAAGGGCAGGCCGTCCTCCTCGACCGTGCAGGCGAGGTTGGGGCGGCTGGCGGGCCAGCGCGCGGCGCCGACCTGCGCCGGGATGGCGGCGACGCAGCGCGCCGCGCTGTCCCGCCAAAGCCGCAGATAAGGGGCGGCGTAGCCGAGGCCCAGCACGGCCAGCCCCGTCATGTCCGGCCAGGCGAGCGAAAGCCGGTTCCGCAGCAGGCGGCAGGCCACGGCGCCGCGCGCCGTCGCGTAGAACTCCGCCGTGGTCTGGGCATCGGCCGTCATGCCGCCCGATATAGCATAGGGCCTGGCCCGTCTCCCGCCTGATCTGCACTCCTGCCTGATCTGCGCTCCGGCTTGATCTGCGGCCGCAGGTGGGACAGGGTGCGCCCATCCGAAGCGGAGCCTCACCATGCCCTTGTCCGCCCATGCCGTCCCCATGCTGTCCGACAACTATGCCTGGCTGCTGCGGGACGAGGCCACCGGCACGACCGCCTTCGTCGATCCCGCCGACGCCGACGCCTGCGTCGCCGCGGTCGAGGCCGCCGGGGGCCGCCTCGACATGATCCTGCTCACGCATCACCACGACGACCACGTGGCCGGCACCGACGCGGTCCGCGCCCGCTACGCCTGCCCGGTGGTCGGCGCGGCGGCCGACGCGCGCCGCCTGCCGCGGCTGGACCGCGCGCTGGCGGAGGGCGACACGGTGGCGCTGGGCGGCAGCAGCCTGCGGGTGATCGACACGCCCGGCCACACGGTCGGGCACATCGCGTTCTTCGGCGGGGAGAACCATGTGCTGATCTGCGGCGACACCCTGTTCAGCCTCGGCTGCGGCCGGCTGCTGGAGGGCACCGCCGCCGACATGCATGACAGCCTGCAGAAGCTCGCGGCGCTGCCGGACGACACTCTGGTCTGCTGCGGGCACGAGTACACCCAGGGCAACGCGCGCTTCGCCGTGCATGCCGATCCCGACAACCCGGCGCTCCGCGCGCGCGCCGCCGAGGTGGAGCGCCTGCGCGAGGCGGGGCAGCCGACCATCCCGAGCCGCCTGTCGGACGAGCTGGCGGAAAACCCGTTCCTCCGCGCCCCGGACGTGGCGGCGCTGGCCCGGCTGCGTACAGAAAAGGACACCTTCCGTTGAAGCTGCACTACTCCGCCACCAGCCCCTATGTCCGCAAGGTCGTCGCCTGCGCCCTGGCCTGCGGCACCTCGGAGCAGATCACCCGCATCGAGACCAACCCGCACGTCTCCCCGCCCGACCTGCTGGCGGCGAACCCGCTGTCCAAGGTGCCGTGCCTGGTGACGGAGGACGGCCTCGCGCTGTTCGACAGCCCCGTCATCTGCGAGTACCTGGACGCCGTCGGCGGCGGATCGTTGTTCCCGCCGCCCGGGCCGGCGCGTTGGCGCGCGCTCCGGTTCCAGGCCCTCGGCGACGGCATCATGGATGCGGCCGTGGCCCGGCGCCTCGACATGGGCCGCCCGCCGGAGGCCGCGCGCGACGCCCTGATGGCGCGGAACCGCGACATCGTGGAGCGCGCGCTCGACCTGCTGCAATCGGACCCGCCCGCCAACCATTTGGACATCGGCTCCATCACCGTGGCCTGTGCGCTGGGCTACCTCGACCTGCGCTTCGCGCCGGATGCCTGGCGCGAGGGACGCGGCAAGTTGGCGCAATGGCACGCCGAGATGGCGGAGCGGCCGGAGATCGCCGGGTCGGCGCCGCCGGGCTAACCGCGCCTCACCGTTCGGCGAGCAGGCCGAGCGTGCTGTAGAGCCGTTCGCTCGGCGGCCAGGCGTGCATGACGTCGTAGCGGAAGGTGACGGCCGCCCAGCCCACGCCGAGGATGACGGCAACGCTTACGACCCAGCCGGCCAGCACCGCCGGGCCTCCCGCAGCGCCGATTTTCCCGGGATCGGCCGCGACGAACGGGCTGGGCGATGAGAAGATCTGGGCGTCCGAGGCGGCCAGCCTTGAGGGGGGAGGGGGCAGAGGGCTGGCGGCCGGCGGCTGCACGGGCTTCGCCGCAGGCGGAGTCTCGGCCACCGGGCTCCAATTCGTGCCGCACCGGGCGCAGCGCACGGGCTGGCCGGGAAGGAGCCGCGCATCGGGCACCTCATAGGCGGCGGCGCAAGATGGACAGACGATCCTCATGAAGGCGTGATACTCCCACGCTGCCGATGCGAACAGGTCTCGGCGTCCGGCGGTATGATGAAACGACGGGATGAGTGGAACGGCCGCACCGGGAGCACGGCGGATGATACGGCTAGATGGGGTGGGCCTGGAATTCGGCCAAGCGGGCACGACGGCCCCGGTGCTGCAGGGCCTGTCGTTCAGCATCCCGGAGGGCGGGTTCCGCTGGCTGCTCGGCCCCTCCGGCGCCGGCAAGACCAGCCTGCTCCGGCTGCTGCACCTCGCGCTGCGCCCGACCCAGGGGCGGCTCACGCTGCTGGGGCAAGACATCGGCGCCGCCGCCCGGTCCCGCCTGCCGGTGCTGCGCCGGCGCATCGGCATGGTGTTCCAGGACTTCCGCCTGCTGCCGCACCTCTCGGCGTTCGACAACGTGGCGCTCCCGCTGCGGCTGGCCGGACGGCCGGAGGGGCAAATCCGGGTCGATGCGGTGGAGCTGCTGAGCTGGGTCGGCCTGTCGAAGAAGCTGCTGTCCCGCCCGGCCGAGCTTTCGGGCGGCGAGCAGCAGCGCGTGGCGATCGCCCGCGCCGTCGTCGCCCGGCCGCTGCTGCTGCTGGCCGACGAGCCGACGGGCAACCTCGACGACCCGCAGGCCGAGCGGCTGATGCAGCTGCTGCATGAGATGAACCGCCTGGGCACCACCGTCGTGGTGGCGACGCACAATGCCGCCCTCGTCGCCCGCCACCCGGGCCACACGCTTCGGCTGGCGGACGGCCGGCTGGTCCGCGATGACTAAGGCTGCGCTGACCCGGCCCGCGTCGGCGAGGGCCATGCGGATCGGCGTCACGAAGGCGGGGGCGGGACGGCCGGGCCGGGCGCCCGCGCTGCTGCGCCCGGCCCGGTTCGACGATCTCGGCCTGCGCCGCGCCCTGTCGGACCGGCTGCTGCCGTCGCTGGTCGCCGCCATGGCGTTCCTGGCCGCGCTGGCCCTGGGCGGGACGGTCGCGGCGTCCGCCCTGGGACGCCAATGGCAGCAGGGCGCCGGCTCGGTGCTGACGGTGCAGGTGCCGCAGCCCGCCGCCGCCGCGGCGGAGGGTGCGGGCGCGCGGCTCGACCGCATCCTGGCGTTGCTGCGCAGCACGCCGGGCATCGCGTCCGCGCGGGCGCTGGGCGACGACGAGTTGGCGGCGCTGCTGCGCCCATGGCTGGGCAGCGGGTCCGGACGGATCGCCGTGCCGTTGCCGGCGGTGATCGACGTGCGGCTGGCGGACGCAGGGTTGGACACCGGACGGTTGGCGGCCCGGGTGGCGGCGGTGGCGCCCGGCACGCTGCTGGAGAGCCATGACCGCTGGATGCGCCGCCTGGCGGTGCTGGCCCGCAGCCTGCAAGCCTGCGCGGCGTTGGCGCTGGCGGTGGTGGCCTTCGTCGCGGCGGCCGTCGTCGCCGTCGCCGTCCGCGCCGGCCTCGCGACCCGGCGCGGCGCCATCGAGATCGTGCACGGCCTGGGCGCCACCGACGGCTACATCGCCGGACGGTTCGCGCGCCGGGCCACGCTGCTGGCGGCGGGCGGGGCGGCGGCGGGGGCCGTGGCGTCGGTGCCGGTGCTGCTCGGCCTGGCCGGACTGGCCGCGCCCTTCACTGGTCAGCCGGAGGGGACCGGCGCCGCCGGGCTGGCCCAAGCGCTGCCGCCGGCGCTATGGCTCTCCTTGCCGGCCCTGCCGGCAACGGCGGCGGCGATTGGCTGGGTCACGGCGCAGGCCACCGTGCGCCGGTGGCTGCGGCGGCTGCCGTGACGGGGGCATGGTGGCGGCGCCGTGCGCGGCAGGGCCTGACGGCGGCGAGCGCCGCGCTGCTGGGCGGCGGGGTCTTGTGGGGAGTGGGGTTTGCAAGGTTCAACAGCATCGCGCGGCAAACCAAGGCACCGCCGGCGGTGGCGGACGGGATCGTCGTGCTGACCGGCGGCGCGGACCGGATCGAAACGGCGCTGCGCCTGCTGGTCGAGGGGCGCGCGCCCTATCTGATGGTGTCCGGCGTGGCGCGCGGGGCGGAGCTGGCGGACCTCATGCGCCGGGTGCCGCTCGATGCCGATCAGGCCAGCCGGGTGACGCTGGGCCACGCCGCGCAGAGCACGTCGGGCAACGCGGCCGAGACGGCGCCCTGGGCGCGGGCGCACCACATGCGGCGGCTGATCGTCGTGACCGCCGGCTACCATGTGCCGCGGGCGTTGCTGGAGGTGCAGCGCGCCCTGCCGGATGTCGAGCTGCAGGCGGTCGCGGTGCAGTCCCCGGCGCTCCGCAGCGCGCCGCCGGCGGCGTCGGTCCGCGTGCTCGCGGGCGAGTACGACAAGCTGCTGGCCGTCCGGTTCGGCCTTTCGCGCCTGCTGGGGACTGGGGAGGCGTCATGATCTGGCTGCGGTCGCTGCTGTTCAACATCTGGTTCTTCGCGGCGACGCTGCTGATGGGGCTGATCGGCGTCCCCGTCCGCTGGTTCGCCCGCCGCCATGCGCTGTGGGTGGCGCAAAGCTGGGCGGGGCTGGTGCTTTGGGGCGCTGCGGCCCTGTGCGGGATCCGCGTCACGGTGGTCGGGCGGGAGCATCTGCCGACCGAAGGCCCCGCGCTGATCGCATCGCAGCACCAATCGGCGTTCGACACGATGATCTGGCTGCGCCTGGTGCCGCGCACGGCCTATGTGTTCAAGGCCGAGCTGGCGCGCATCCCGCTGTTCGGTTCGCTCCTGGTGCCGGCCGGGCAAATCCCGGTGGACCGCGGCGCGTCGTTCAGCGCGGTGCGCAGCCTGCTGCGCGGCGCCGACCGCGCCAAGGCGGACGGCCGGCAGATCGTGATCTTCCCGGAGGGCACCCGGGTGGCGCCGGGCATCGAGGCCGAATTGCGGCCCGGCATTGCCGCCCTGGCCGCCCGGACCGGACTGCCGGTCATCCCGGTCGCCACCGACTCCGGCCTGTACTGGGGCCGCCGGGCGTTCCGCAAGATGCCGGGCTCGATTCGCATCGTGGTCGGTCCGCCCATCCCGCCGGGCTTGTCGCAAGCGGCGTTGATCGTCGCGATACAGGAACGCTGGCGGGAGGCCAACGCCTTGGGCGATGCTGTGGATAAACCTGTGCATAAGAGTGGCAAATCGCTGGGAAAATGGGTTGCCTAGACATCGCAACGTCTTCTTTTGTCACAGTTTCATGGCAGTTGAGGGACAGAGCAGATGCAGGACGCCACCGGCATGACGGGCCGTTTTATTGTTCAAGTTTCTGTTTTTCAACGGTAAAGAGGCGCCAGGTGGCCATGCGGGACGCTCGGCCTTGCGTGGGAGCCATCTCCGAGTCGGGGCGCGGTGCGCTGGGCCGGGCTGCTGTGGATGACCGCTGGCGGCCCTGTGCATGGGACTGCGTGCCTAGCCTGCGGCGCCGCTGAATGGCGGTACCGCGCCGGTCAAGAACCGGGCTGCGCTGGGCGGGCGGCGTGCTCGTCGCGGCGGGGCTGGCGCATGGCGCCTTTTGGCTCGGTTCGGTGCATCGGTTGGATGCTCTCGTGGAGGAACAGGCCCAGGTCCTGCGCAAGCGAGGCTGGCGCGTCGTCCTCGGAGCGGCCTGGCCGCAGGGGTGGCCGGCGTCCGCCGGGCTTCGGTTTGGGCCGACATCCATCGAGGCGGATGGGTTCGCCTGGCATGCGGACCGGGTGGCCGTCGATGCGGCGCTGCGCTGGCCCTGGTCGATGTCCGGAAGGCCGTCTGACACAGCGCATGTGCAGGCCGAAGGTCAGCGGCTCCGTTTCGGCTCGGGCACCGACCTCGCGATCCCGTCGCAGGACGTGCAGGCCGAGGTTTCGGGTGACACGGTCACCCTGGCCGGCACCGGCGTCGGCATTGCCCAGATGTTTGAGGCCGGATCGCTGCATGTGCGGCTCGGGCCGGACGGGATGGCGTTGGCGGCTCGGCGCGTCAAGCTGCTCGGGTCCGCCCGGGCGGATGGCCCGGTGGCGGACACGCTCGCGCTGCATGCGTCGGCGACGCCGTCGGTGTCGCTTGCCGGGGATCTGCGCGCTGCCGCCACGGCATGGCGCGGGGCCGGCGGCCTCGTGGACGTGTCGGACGTCACGCTCACGGTCGGCCGCGCACGCGCGCTTGGCAAAGGCAGGCTCTGGCTGGACGACGCACTGCAGCCGAGGCTGGAGGGGACGATGCACGTGACGGGCTACGAGGCCGGGCTGGACGAGCTTGCGGCGGCGGGGGGCATGGCACGCCAGACCGTATTGGCGGCAAAGGCGGTACTCGGCCTGCTTGCGGCGCCCGCGCTGGACGGCGGCGCCGATGTTCCCGTGGAGGTCGCCGCCGGCGTGCTGACCGTGGCGCACTTCCCCTTGCTGCGGGTGCCGGTGCTGGAATGGCCCTCAACGGCGCCTAAGCCGTGACGGTTGACGGCTACGGCTCTCCGCCGGAGTTCGATTGCACCGCGAGGGCACGCGCCATCTGGCTCAGGGCTTCCTGATGCTTCTGGTTGTCGATGGCGGCGAAGTTGCGCGCGAGTTCGAGGCACATGCGCTGCCGCTGGGAGAGTTCGACGACCGGCGCCTCGGCGTCCAGCCCCTCGAAAAACCAGCTCACGGGGACGTTCAGCACCAGCGCGATCTCATAAAGCCGCCCGGCCGAGATGCGGTTCAGGCCGCGCTCATACTTGTGCGCCTGCTGGTAGGTGACGCCGATCATCTGGGCCAGCTGCTGCTGCGACAAGCCCAGCATCACCCGGCGCTCCCGGATGCGCGCCCCGGCATGATGGTCCGCGATGCTTGCACGAGCCGGCGGCGCAGTTTCAGGTCCCGCTTTCCTATCGACTGGGACAATCTCTGGATTTTGCTTGGAACTCACGACGTGCCCCACGGTATAATGCGAACCGGCTTACACCCAATCGGGTAAAAGCAGCATGACGCTACCCACGTGGAACGTCAACACCTCGTGACTTTAACCGTAACTCCGCTAAAGAAAAGCTCATTTCCAAGATTAAATCGCCGGCAGGATCAAACGGGGCTTTCCTTCGATTTGACGGTGCGCTCGCGTCGGGGTGCGCGCAGCAAGGCGGGCGCGGGGGCAGCGTCGGCGGGCGCGCCATGATGGGGCACGGCGTTCGCGAGGGCCGTCGCCGCCTCGGCGCGGGCGATTGCAAGCTGGCTGCGGAGGCTGTCGATCTCTTGCTGCATCCGGTCGATTGCCTGGGGATCGGCGTTCTGTTGCGGCAGCGGGGCCTCGTCCGCCGGGGCAGAGTCCGGACCCGGGGGAAGCGGGGCGCTGCCGCGGTGGAACGGGTTGAACATGCTCATCGCGCGCTCGATCATCGCCACGTTCTGCCGGCTCATCTCCTCGACGCTGGCCGGCATAAAGGGGCTGAAGGTCTGCTGCACTACCTGCCTCAGTTGCTGCTGCTGGCGCGAGAAGCTCGCCATGGCCTGTTCGAGATACCGGGGCACCACGCCTTGCAGGCTGCCGCCGTAGAACCCGATGAGCTGCCGGAGGAAGGCGGTGGGCAGCATGGAGGTGCCCTTGCTCTCCTCCTCGACGATGATCTGCGTCAGCACGCCGCGGGTGATGTCCTCCCCGGATTTCGCGTCATAGACCACGAAATCGCGCCCGGCACGGATCATGTCGGCGAGGTTGTCGAGGGTGATGTAGCTCGATGTCTCCGTGTTGTACAGCCGGCGGTTGGCGTATTTCTTGACGACCACCGGGGGTTGTTGCGGAGCAGCCGCCGTGCCCATGGACTCAGAGTCGGGCGCGGCGTGGGTGGGGGGGGCGAATTGCGGCATGGGTCCCTCGCATTCAGCGTTAAGCGGAGTGTATCACGCAGTTGCAGCATTGGGCGATAATCGCACTTGCCGCTATCACGCCGATCCTATGAGCAAAAGCTATGGCCGATCTGCCGAAAACGCCGCCCGACCCCGCTCTCCTCGCCGATTGGATCACCATCTGGCAAAGCGAATGGGCCGCCATCGCCGTGGACCGGGAGGTGCAGGACGCCTGGCCGCGCATGGCTGGCCCAGCGGTGCGGGATGGCGCGGCGCCGTGTCCGCAGGCGCCCGATGATGCTGCGCCCGGATCGGCCCGGCCCGCTCCGCCGGCGCGGGCCACGGCCGTTGCTGATGCACCTGATGCCCGGGATGCTGCAAGCGTCAGCCTCCGGGATGCTGCAAGCGTCAGCCTCCGGGATGCTGCAAGCGCCAGCATCCGGGATGCCGCCCTCGCTGCCCTGCTGGACCGCGTCGCCGAGCTGGAGCGCCGGGCCGCAGGCGCCGCTGATCCCGCCGGCCGCTGACCCGGCGCTGATTGCCGGCATCGCCGCCTACCGGCGGCACCCGTGGCGGCGCGACCTGCCGGACCCGCCCAGCCTTTGGCACGAAGGCGAAACGCACCTGCTCGATTACGGCCGCGAGGCGGACCCGGCCGTCCTGTTCGTGCCGAGCCTGATCAACCGCGCCTACGTGCTCGACCTCGCGCCGGGCCGTTCGATGATGCGCTGGCTGGCCGGGCAGGGGGTGCGCCCGCTGCTGCTCGACTGGGGCTGGCCCGGCGCGCTGGAGCGCGACTTCACCCTGACCGACTACGTCGCCGGGCGGTTGGAACGCGCGATGGCGGCGGTGGGCGGGCGCGTCGTGCTGGCCGGATACTGCATGGGCGGCTTGCTGGCGCTGGCGGCGGCGCTGCGCCGGCCGGACCTGGTGCGCGGACTGGCGCTGCTGGCGACGCCTTGGGATTTCCATGCTGCGGACGCGGCGCAGGCTCGGCGCCTCGGCGAGATGCTCCCGCAGTTCGAGCCGCTGCTGGCGGCCACCGGCACCCTGCCGGTCGATGTCCTGCAGGCGCTGTTCGCCCTGCCGAACCCCGGAGGCATCGCGGCGAAGTACCGCGCCTTCGGCCGCATGGACCAGGCCGCCGCGGCCGCCCTCGACTTCGTTGCCCTGGAGGATTGGCTGAACGACGGCGTGCCGCTCGCGGCGCCGGTCGCGCGGGAGGCGCTGGGCGGCTGGTACGGCGTGAACACGCCCGGCCGGGGCGCGTGGCGCGTCGCGGGTGCCGCGGTCGATCCCACGCGGCTCGCGATGCCGGCCTTCGTGGCGGTGCCCGGCCGGGACCGCATCGTGCCGCCGGGCAGCGCGCTGCCGCTGGCCCGGCTGATCCCCGGCGCCGCCTTGCATCAGCCGGCCGCCGGGCATATCGGGATGACGGTCGGCCCGGCGGCCGAGGCGGCGCTGTGGTCGCCGCTGCTGGCCTGGCTGCGCGGCCTCTGATGGCCTATCTTCGACGGACCAAGGGAGCATCAAGAATGGAAGACGTCGTCATCGTGTCCGCCGCCCGCACGCCGGTGGGCAGCTTCAACGGGGCCTTCGCCGCGGTGCCCGCCCACGTGCTCGGCACCGTCGCGCTCCAGGCCGCGATGGAACGCATCGGCATGGACCCGGCCGACGTGGACGAGGTGATCCTGGGCCAGGTGCTGACCGCCGCCCAGGGCCAGAACCCGGCGCGGCAGGCCGCCCGTGCCGCCGGCATCCCGGATGACAAGACGGCGTTCGGCATCAACCAGGTCTGCGGGTCGGGCCTCCGCACCGTGGCGCTTGCGGCGCAGCAGATCCGCACCGGGGAGAGCGCCATCGTGGTGGCCGGCGGGCAGGAGAGCATGAGCCAGTCCGCCCACGCCGCCTATTTGCGCGCCGGCACCAAGATGGGCGACCTGGGCCTGGTGGACACCATGCTGAAGGATGGGCTGTGGGATGCGTTCCACGGCTACCACATGGGCACCACGGCGGAGAACGTGGCGACGGCATTCCAGATCACCCGCGCCCAGCAGGACGAGTTCGCGGCCGGCAGCCAGCAGCGGGCCTCCGCCGCGCAGAAGGCCGGGCGGTTCAAGGACGAGATCGCGCCGGTGACGGTCAAGGGCCGCAAGGGCGACACGGTTGTGTCGGACGACGAGTACATCCGGCACGACAGCACGCCCGAGATGATGGCGAAGTTGCGCCCGGCCTTTTCGAAGGACGGCACGGTGACCGCCGGCAACGCCAGCGGCATCAATGACGGCGCTGCGGCCCTGGTGGTGATGTCGGCGTCCGAGGCCGCCCGCCGCGGCCTCGTGCCGCTCGCCCGCATCGCGAGCTTCGCCACCGCCGGCGTCGATCCCGCCGTGATGGGCACCGGGCCGATCCCCTCCAGCCGCAAGGCGCTGCAACGCGCCGGCTGGAGCATCGCCGACCTCGATTTGATCGAGGCCAACGAGGCTTTCGCCGCCCAGGCTTGCGCGGTGAACAAGGACATGGGTTGGGATGCAGGTAAAGTGAACGTGAACGGCGGTGCCATCGCCATCGGCCATCCCATTGGCGCGTCCGGCGCGCGCGTGCTGGTGACGCTGCTGCATGAGATGGGCCGGCGCGACGCCAAGAAGGGTCTGGCCACGCTGTGCATCGGCGGCGGCATGGGCGTCGCCATGTGCCTGGAGCGTTGAGCAGCCGCGGTTAGGCACCCCGTCTAGCACTCGCCTAGCAAAGCGGCGAAGATGGCGCCGTTTAAGCCAGGGGAGGATGGGCAATGGCACGAATCGCACTCGTCACGGGTGGAACGCGCGGGATCGGCGCCGCCATCAGCACGGCGCTGAAGGCGGCAGGGCGGACGGTGATTGCGAGCTACGCCGGCAATGACGGGGCCGCCACCGCGTTCACCGGGGAGACCGGGATTCCGCATGTCAAGTTCGATGCCGGGGATTATGCGGCCTGCGAAGCCGCGGTGGCGCAGATCAAGTCCGAGCATGGCCCCATCGAGGTGCTGGTGAACAACGCCGGGATCACGCGCGACACCACCATGGCCCGCATGACGCGCGACATGTGGGACGCGGTGATCGACACCAACCTCGGCAGTTGCTTCAACCTGTGCAAGCTGACGTTCGACGGGATGCGAAGCGCGAAGTTCGGCCGCGTGGTGAACATCGGCAGCATCAACGGCCAGGCGGGCCAGTACGGCCAGGTGAACTACGCGGCGGCGAAGTCGGGCATTCACGGCTTCACCAAGGCGCTGGCGCAGGAGGGCGCGCGGTTCGGCATCACGGTGAACGCCATCGCGCCGGGCTATGTGGACACCGAGATGGTGCGCGCGGTGCCGCCGGACGTGCTGACCAAGATCATCGCCCGCATCCCGATGGGGCGGCTGGGCCACGCCGAGGACATCGCCCGCGGCGTCGTGTTCCTGACCAGTGAGGACGCCGACTTCATCACGGGTTCGACGCTCTCGATCAACGGCGGGCAGCACATGTATTGACCCCGGCCCGGGGCGCGGCCGGGACTGCGCGCACCGGGGCTACGCGCGAGCTTGCAGCCGGGGGTGCGACCTTGGCCGGCTGCGGCGCGATTGGGCTCTGGGCGTTCCTGGCCCTGCTGTCCCGCGCCGCGTCCGAGGTGCCGCCGCTGGAGTTGACGGCGATCAGCTTCGCGACCCCGGCCGTCCTCGGCGTCGGCTGGCTCGCGGCGAGGGGGCGGCTCGCCGAGCTTCGGCAGGCGCCGCTGGCCTGGCTGCACGGCGTCGGCGGGCTGTTCGGCTTCCATGCGCTGTATTTCGCCGCGCTGGCCCGGGCGCCGGCCGCGGCGGCCAACCTCATCAACTACACCTGGCCGCTGCTTCTGGTGCTGCTGTCGGCCGCCCTGCTGGGCTGGCCGCTGACATGGCGGCATGTGCTGGGGACAGCGCTGGCGCTGCTGGGGTGCGCCGCCCTGCTCAGCGGCGGCGCGGCGTTCCCGGCCGGCGCCGCGCTCGGCTACGGCCTCGCTGCCGCCAGCGCCGTCACCTGGGCGCTGTACTCCGTGCTGGCCCGGCGCTTCGCCCAGGTGCCGTCCGGCGCGGTCGCCGGGTTCTGCGGCGGGACGGCGGTACTGGCGGCGGTGCTGCACGGCATGACCGGCATTTGGGTGATGCCGGGCCTGACTGCCTGGGCGGCCATGATCGCGATGGGGGTCGGGCCGGTCGGCGCCGCCTTCGCCCTGTGGGACGTCGGCATGAAGCGCGGCGACCCGCGTCTTCTTGGAACCCTCGCCTTCGCCACCCCGGTGCTCTCGACGCTGCTGCTGGCCGCGGCTGGCCTGGCGCCGTTCACGGCGACGACCGTGCTGGCGTCGGTGCTGGTCGCCGCCGGGGGGTATCTCGCGGCGCGAGGGGCAGGGTCGGCCGTCACGGCCGGATGACAGCCGCGGTCAGAACGGCTTCAGCAGCCGGTCGATGTAGTCCAGTTCGGGCTGCGGGCGGGTGCGCTCCGCGCCGCGGCGGCGAAGCTCGTCCTGAATGGCGCGGGTGCGGGCCTGCTCCATCTGGTCGGGCACGCGCACGTCGCCGCTTTCCTCGGTGCCCGACGTGCCCTGCTGCAGGGGCCGTCCCATCGGGTCGCGGCGGGCGGAGCGACGGCGGCCCGGCGCGGTGCCTTCGCCCGGCCGCGTGCCGGAGGACTGGCCGTCGCGGTTGGACTGGTCCTGACCGCCCTCGCCGACCTGGCCCGGCTCGCCGCCCTCGCCCTCCTCGCCTTCGCCCTCGCCGGGTTCCTTGCCGGCGCCGAATTGCCGGGCCATCTGCTGGCCCATCTCCTTGCTGCCCTTCTGCAGCGCCTCGATCGCCTTGGTCTGGGCGGCGCCGGCCGCGGCGTCGCGCCCTTCGGCCAGCGCCTGGCCGGCGTCGCGCATCGCCATGTCGGCTTCGCCCAGGGGGGCCGGAACCTGTCCGGTCAGGTCGCCGAACCGCTGCATCAACTCGCCCAGGGCACGGCGGAGCGCCTTCTGCCCGCGGCCATCCGCCTCACGCGGGTTCGCGGGCGCCGGCTGGTTGGGCATGTCCGGGGAGGCGGGGGATGGCGGCGGCGCCTGGGGCTGGCCGCGGCGCGGCGGCTCGGCGCCGGCACGGGCCTGGCTGCGGTCCAGCATGCCGCCTTCGCGGCGCACCATGTCCTGCACGGCGTCCATCTGCTGGCGGCCGCGCTGCCGCCGCTCGGCGTCCTTCTTCTCCTGCGCCTCGCCATGCTCGGGCCGGGCGTTCTGCAACTGGTCCAGCAGCTTCTCAAGCTCGGCCATCTGCTGGCGGGCGTCGTCCATCCGGCCCTCGCGGGCGGCGTCGCGCATCTGCTCCGCCATCCGGTCGAGGTCGCGGTTGTTCATCTTGGGCGCCGTGGCGTCGTAGGGCAGCTCGGTGCCGTCCCGACGTGCCTGCTCGGCCAGGGCCTCCATGTGGCGCTGGATGGCCTCGCGCAGCTCCTGCATGCGGCGGTCGAGCTCGGCATGGCCCTCCGGCGTGTCGCGGTTGGCGTCCACGGCGTCGCGCACCGCCTGCCGGGCGGCCTCCAGCGCCCGGGCGGTCCGCTCGGCAGCACCCTCCTCCAGGGCGAGCGCCAGGTCCCACATGCGCGCCTGCGCCTCATCGACCGCGGCGGCCCCGCGGCCCCGGCTCAGCAGGAAGCCGATGGCGCGCAGGTTCAGCACCACGCTGCTGGACGCATCGGGGCTGTCCGGCGCGTTGGCCAAGGTGTCCAACGCCGTCCGCGCCTGCTGCCGCTCCTCCGGCGTCAGGCTGAGTTGCCGCCGCACCGCCAGGATCGCGCGGGCCAGCGCGTTCTGGAACGGACGCTCCGGCAGCACGAAGCTCGCCTCCGGGCTTTGGCCGACCTGGCCCGGCGCGTCACGTGCCACCAGCCGCGCCACGACCGGCAGCCCGGCCCAGGGATGCGACGTGAGGTCTTGAAGCTGCGCCCCCTGCGCCCGCTTCGGCGCGCCGGCCAGCGTGATCGGCACCAGGACGGGCGGGGCCTGGGGCCGGCCCTGCAAGCGCAGTTCGACATGCGCGTCCGCCACGCCGTAATCGTCCTCGACCCGCCAGGCCATCCGCGTCTGCTGCGTCGGCCGGCCGCCGGACAGCGCGGCGCCGGGCGCGTCGGTGAAGGCCGCGGTGGGCGGATGGTCGGGAAGCACCGTCAGCGCCCAGGACGCCACGGCGCCGCCGCGCCGCTGCACGGACAGCGCGCCGCCGGCGGTCAGGTCACGCTCCGCCTGCCAGCTTGCACCGTCCAGCGCGTGGAACGGCTCGGCGGCGCCGTCCAGCGCCAGGCTCGGCTCGCCGCTGCCGCCGGTCACGTTGACCACCAGATGCGATCCCGTGGGCACGGTGACGGCCTTGCTGTCGGGATGCAGGAACACGGGCGGCAACCCGCTATAGCCCGGCGGCGTGATCCACGCCTGCACGACCGTGCCGGGCACCGCTGCGCCGGCCGGGATCGTCGGCCAGAAGCCGCGCGCCAGCCGGAGGCCCGCATCCGGCCCCGCCACCACCCACGCCGCCACCAGCCCCAGCAGCACCGCGCCCCGCAGCGCCCGGCCATCCTGCGCCGCAAGCCCCGGCCGCGGCCGGCCGACGCGCAGCCGCCGCACCTGCGCGCCGAGCCGGGCCAAATGGACCTGCCACAAGGCCGATGATTCCTCCGATGGCGCCGTGGGCCGGTCGGCCAGGGCGGCGAGCGGGCGGTGCCGCAGGCCGGAGGCGCGTTCCAAGCGCCGGTCGGCCTCCGCCTCGGACGGCAGCCGCACCCGGCGCAGCCCGCGCCACAGCAGCCAGCCCGCCAGCAGCAGCACCGCCGTCAGCAGCAGGACGCGCGGCCAGGGCGGCAGAAGGCCCGGGATGTCCAGCAACGCCGCACAGGCATAGGCGCCCAACGCGCCGAGCGCCGGCCAGATCGCCGGCCAGAACCGCTCGAACCACAGGACGAGCCGGGCCGCAGCCCGCTTGCGGCGCAGCGCCGCGTCGGTGGGCGATGCCGCGGGCGGCGTCACCCGAACCAATCCGGGACGGTCTCTCCGGCCCATAGCGACTCCAGCGGCTGGCGCGCGCGGATGACCGACCAGCGGTCCCCATCGACCAGCACCTCGGCAGCCAGCGGCCGTGCGTTGTAGGTGGAGCTCATCACCGAACCATATGCGCCCGCATCCAGGATCGCCAAGCGTGCGTTGCGCGCCAAGGGCGGCAGGGCGCGGCCTCGCGCGAAGGTGTCCCCGCTCTCGCAGACCGGCCCCACGATATCGCAGGGCGCCGTGGGCCGCGCCGCGTCCACCGCCGACACCGGCACGATGCCGTGCCAGGCGTCGTACATCGCGGGCCGCAGCAGGTCGTTCATCGCGGCGTCCAGCACCACGAACCGCCGGGCGCCGGTGGATTTCACCAGCACGCTCGACGCGAGCAGCAGCCCGGCCGATCCCACCAGCCAGCGGCCCGGCTCCACCGCCAGCTCAAGGTCCATGCCGCCGAGCGTCGCCCGGATCGCCCCGGCGAACGCGGCCGGGGAGGCGACGGGCTCGCCGCGGTAGCCGATGCCCAGGCCGCCGCCGCAATCGACCATGCGCACGGCCTGTCCCGCGGCGCGCAGGTCACGCACCAGCTCGGCCGTGCGGGCGTAGGCGGCGCGGTAGGGCGCCATCGACAGGATCTGGCTGCCGATGTGCAGCGCCAGCCCGACCGGCTCAATGCCGGGCAGCCCGGCGGCGTGGGCATAGAGGGAGGCGGCCGAGTCGTAGGCAATGCCGAACTTGTTGTCCGCCCGCCCCGTCGTGATCTTGGCGTGCGTGCCGGCGTCCACGTCCGGGTTGATCCGCAGCGCGACCCGGGCCGTGCGCCCCATGCCCTGCGCGATGCCGGACAGCATCGCCAGCTCCTCAGCACTTTCCACGTTGATCTGGCCGACCCCGGCCTCCAGCGCGAGCCGCAGCTCCCATTCGGTCTTGCCCACGCCGGAGAACACGATGTGCTCCGCGGCGATCCCCCCTAACATCGCCCGGCGCAACTCCCCGCCGCTCACCACATCGGCGCCGGCGCCGCCTTGCGCCATGAGGCGCAGCACGGCCAGGTGGTCGTTCGCCTTCACCGCATAGTGCACCCGCGCCGGCAGCGCCGCCTCCACGAGCGCCGATTGCAGCGCCCGGAGCCGCCCGCGGATGCTGCCGGCCGAGAGCACCCAGGCGGGCGTGCCCACCTCGTCGGCCACGGCGTTGAGCGGCACGCCCTCCATCAGCAGCCCGTCCATGGCGTGCATCGACAGATGCGGCCGGGCGGCGATCAACTCGCCGAACGTCGGGTCGGCATCGTGCGGCAGGGCGGCGGGATGGGGCATGGTCACCGGGAGGGGTAGGTGCGGGGATAGGTGATCTCGTTGGCCGGGCCGGGCGGGTTGGGCGATCCTTTCTTGCCGCAGGACGCGAGCAGCACGAGCGCAATCAGCAGCGCGACCCTCATCGCAGCGCCGCCTGCCAGCGCGCCGCCTGCGCCGCCACGTTCGCCGGCGCGGTGCCGCCGAAGCTGGTGCGGCTCGCGACCGAGGCATCGACCGTCAGCACCTCGAACACCGCCGCGGTGATGCCGGGCTCGATGGCCTGCATCTCCGCGAGATCGAGGTCCGCCAGCCCCACGCCGCGCGCCTCCGCCGCCGCCACCACGCGCCCGGTGACGTGGTGCGCCGTGCGGAACGGCAGGCGCAGCACCCGCACCAGCCAGTCCGCCAAGTCCGTCGCCGTCGCGAACCCCGACCCGGCCATCGCCCGCATCCGCGCGAGGTCCGGCGTCATGTCCCGCACCATGCCGCCGGTCGCCGCGAGCGACAGCGCCAGCGCGTCGGCGGCGTCGAACACCGGCTCCTTGTCCTCCTGCATGTCCTTGGCATAGGCGAGCGGCAGGCCCTTCATCACCGTCAGCAGCGCCACGAGCGCCCCGGTGATGCGCCCGGTCTTGGCGCGGGTGAGCTCCGCCGCGTCCGGGTTGCGCTTCTGCGGCATGATGCTGCTGCCGGTGGTGAAGGCGTCCGA
>CAXULX010000037.1:0-43198 GCA_964252005.1 uncultured Acetobacteraceae bacterium
CAGGCTCGCATAGGTCGATTTCGCCGAACCCGGCGGCAGCAGCAGCATCAGCCGGTCGCACGTCCCCGCCGCCACCGCCTCCAGCTCCCGGATCATCACCCGGTGATGCCGCGCCGGCACCTGCCCCTGCGCCGCCAGCGCCAGCCCCGCCCACGCGCCCAGATCACCCCGCACCCCCGTCCGCAGCGCCCGCTCCGCCGCCACCGTCGAGTTCGTCCAGTTCGTCATCACTCACCTGCGAAAGGTCGATGGAGGGCCGCGCCGTCGGCGCCCTGGGATGCACATACGGCGCGACGGCCTTGGCCAGCGCCACCGCGCCGTCCTCGTCCCCGTCCCGCCACTTCCGGCGCATGACGGTCAACATGACATGCAGCGGCGAAGGCTCGACCATGGGCCGGACTCCCTTATGGTGTCTGAATGATTGAAACCGCCCGCCTGCGCCTGCGCCCGCCCCATCCGGACGACGCCCCGGCCCTCGCGGCCCTGATGACCCCGGCCGTCAGCCGCTGGCTGGCAAGCTGGCCCGTGCCCTTCACGCTCGAACTGGCACAGGCCCGCATCGCCGACGTCCTGGACGCCATGGCGCAAGGCGGCACGATCTGCTGCGTCATCGAGCATCAGGGCGAAATTGCCGGCTGGATCGGCGCCGCCCGCCTGCCCGGCACGCATCGTGCGTCCTTCGGCTATTGGCTCGGCGAACCCTGGCACCGCCGGGCCATCATGCAGGAAGCCGCCCCCGCCTTCGTCGCCGCCCTCCGCGACCGCCTGGCCCTCGACAGCATCGAGGCCGCCTGCCAGCCAGAGAACCACGCCAGCGCCCGGGTCCTCGCCACCTGCGGCCTCCGCCGCACAGGCGAACGCCTGCAATACACCCCGGCCCGCAGCCGAGACGAACGCGTCGATGTCTGGGAACACACCTGGACACGCGGGTCGCCAGGCTAAGGTCCCCACTAGTCTAAAATGGGATGATCCGTCAAGGATTTATTACCTAATAAACCAGCCAGCGCCACCGGCCTCACCCTCCACGCGACGCAATCCGGCGCCCCCCAAGCCTCCTTCACCCTCGCCGGCTACACCACCGCCGACCTCAGCAACGGCCGCCTCGCCACCGTCTACGGCGCCGAACCCGACGGAACCCCCTACCTCTACGTCGCCGGCCTCAAATAACCCGCCGGCGCCCCCTGGCCTCCATCCGCCCGCCGGGCTAACGGAACGCCATGCGCTCCCTTCCCCTGCTCCTACTCCTGCCCGCCGCCTGCGCCGTCCCCACAACCCCCGACGGCCGCTACATCGGCACCGCCACCCCCGCCGCCTCCTCCGAGTTCTGCCGCACCAGCCACGCCTCCCTCCGCCTGCACGACGGCCAGGCCCTCTTTGTCCCCGATGAGACCACCTGGTCCCTCCCCGGCACCGCTCAGCCCAACGGCGCCATACAGGCCGAACGCACCGGCAGCGGCGCCAACAAAAAGCCCTACCCCACCCGCTTCACCGGCACCTGGACGCTCGGCGCCGTCACCGGCACCTACACGACCCCCCGCTGCGCCTACGCCGTCCAACTCGCCCGCCAGTAGCCCCTACTTTGGCACCACCGTCCGGTCCCCGCCCGGGCTGCCCGGCGGCGGGATCACCGGCATCGCGCCCGTCGCCGGCGGCCGGATCACCGGCGTCGCGCTCCCAAGCGGCGGCGGCAGCACCCCGCTATCCGGCACCCCGCCCCCCGGCACAGCACTGCCCGGCGGCGCCACGCCGGCATCCCCGCCCGCGCCCGGCGGGATCGCGCGCGGCTGAACCTGCTCCGGCACCGCGGGCGCTTGCGCCCAGGCCGGCACCGCCGCCAGCATCGCCGCCGCCAGCGCCGCCCACACCCACCAAGGCGCCGGGTCCGGACGCCGCCGCCGCAGCGCGATGGCGCGCGCCCCTTGCCTGCCTGACCGCCCGTGCATCCCCAAGCCTCCCGCTCCAGCCGCGTCC
This sequence comes from uncultured Acetobacteraceae bacterium, assembly GCA_964252005.1. Lineage (GTDB taxonomy): Bacteria > Pseudomonadota > Alphaproteobacteria > Acetobacterales > Acetobacteraceae > CAHJXG01. Next base: position 1,972 of record CAXULX010000037.1, read on the forward strand.
TGAACACGGCCACACCCACTTAGATTGCCACGACGCCGCCCCATTCAACCGGCCGCCCGCCGCCCCGCCCGCCCTCAAACCAGCGCCCGAACCTCCGGCGGCAACCGCCACAGCGCATCCCCCGCCAGCCGCAGATCCAGCTTGTAAACCTCCGCCTCCCGGAACGCCCGCGACGCCCGCAACCGGTCAAGCCAGCACGACAGCGGCGGCGCCCAAGGGTCCAGCGCCCCCTCCCGCCGCGGCAGCCCGGCAATCGCCCGCATCATGCCCGCGAACTCCGCATCCGGCACCCGCTGGTGCTCGCCCGCCACGCCCGCCACCGCCAGCCCCCGCGACCGCGCCAACCGCCGCAGCCCCGCATCCAGATCCGCATACCGCAGGTGCAGCAAGTACAGTCGGTCCAGCACCATCGGCGCGTCGCAGCAATGGAACCCCGGCGCCCACTCCACCGCGCGCCGCACCAGCGCCGGCTTGCACATCGCCGCCGAGAACCGCACCCACTCCCGCTGCGCCCCCACCGGCCGCAACGGGTCCAGCGCCGGCTCCACCCCCGGCAAGTGATGCAGGTCCAGCCCCACCGCCGTCACCACCGGCTCCCGTACCGCGTCCGCGAAATCCAACAGCCCCGTGTAATGCACGGGATCCGCCACCAGCAGCTCATCGACATCGGTATGGATCACCGCGTCGTAATGCCGCAGCAGCGCCCGCACCTCCTCGGCGATCACCGCCGCCCGCCACCCCTCGTCCAGCGCCGTCCGCGGCAGGCGCCGCACCCGCACCGGCAGGCCCTCGGCGCTCCCGTCGTCGGAGCCGTGGTCCAGGATGGTGCAATGCTCCGCTCCCAGCTCCCGGGCGTAGTGCCGCGCCCAAACGCCCGCCCAAACCGGCTCGTTGTACGACATGGTGACAGCAGCGACCCGCACGCCCGGCCTCCTTCTTCGGGCGTCGCCCCCTGCAACAAGCGCGCCAGCATTCCCCAGCATTGCCGGCCCCCGCCCGCCCGGGCTAAGCCACCCACGCAACACGGAGGCCCCGCCCATGTCCGAACCCCCCGCATCCAAGTTCAACGTCGAGTCCAGCGACGGCATCCTGCGCTCCGTGCTCGGCTCCACGCTGCAGGGCGCCGCCGCCCGCGCCGTGATCCTGCTCGGCGCGTTCTCCGCCTTGGGCGCGGTCATCGCCTGGCTGGTCCGCTAACCCGCCCGCCCCCGCCACAACCCCAGCAGCCCCAGCCCGGCCAGCAGCACGGCGCGCGACGCCGGCTCCGCCACCGCCGCGTCCCAGCCCACGGCGTCCAGCGCCAGCACGTCGCGCGCCGTGATGGTCTTCGCCACCCCGTCAAACACCGCCGGGTCCATCAGCCCGCCGGTGCCCTGCAGCCAATGGCTCGCCTGATACTGCCCGGCCCCGCCCACCGAGAAATCCCCAAGGTCCGCTGTCCCGCCATCCACCGAGAAATACGCCGCCTGTCCCGCCGTGAACCCCGGCGCCCCCAGCCCGGCATACCGGAACACATCCAGCCCCGACCGCGTGCCCGACCCGAGGTCGAGCGACGACTGGAACCCAAGCAGATGCCCGATCTCATGCTCCGCCGTGCCGATCAGGTCGTAGCGCCCGGCCCGCAAATCCGTCCGCACCGTCGCGAACGTCACCGATGGGTTGGAGGTGAACTCAATCGTCCCGTCCGACGCCGTCGCCGCCGCGAACCCAAGCGCCCGCGCCTCCGCGGTGGTCAGCATGATCCGGGCGGACGGCGCCGTGCCCGGCAGATGCGCCACCGCCGCCCGGTCCAACGCGCTGCCGGCATCCCCGGCCAGGCCCGACGCAAAGGCGGAATACGCCACCGTGCCAAAGCTCGACTGCGTCGCCCCCAGCACCGCGCCCCCGCCCGCCCCGGCGCCAAGGTCGCGAAAGCCGATGCCGATCTGCACCGAGACCGGATCGGTCAGCACCGCCGCCCACGCCGCCGCCGCCGCCGAGAACGCCGCCGCCTGCGCACCGCTCAAGGTGTCGCCCGCCAGCGTCGAAAAGCTGAAGCTGACCGCCCCGGCCGTCCCCCAGGGCGCCAACAGCCCCGCCACCGCCAAAACAATCCTCAAAGCGCGTGCCGCCACGAACAAACTCCACCACGAGTTGTTCGTATTTAGCACAGATGCAACCGGTCACGGCAAACTCATTCCGTTGTCGAAGCAAAACCCGCGCCTGCTAGACCGGCCGCCACACCTCTCAGCCCGCCGCCGCACCCGCCGGCACGGCGTCCCCCGCCTGCCGCGCCCCGATGAACGTCACCATGACGGACGCCACCAGGCACAGCGCGCCCGCCGCCATGAACGCCCCGAGGTAGCTCCCCGTCCCCACCCGCACCAGCCCGGCCGTCCACGCCGCCGTCGCCGCCCCCAACTGGTGCATCGCCGCGATCCAGCCGAACATCACCGGCGCGTTCTCCTCCCCGAAGCACCGCGCCGCCAGCCGCACCGTCGGCGGCACCGTCGCGATCCAATCGAGGCCATAGAACACCGCGAACACGCCCAACCCCGCGTACCCCATCCCCTCGAACCCGATGTCGAACGCGAACGGCAGGAACAGCAGGCTCAGCCCGCGCAGCCCGTAGTACCAAGCCAGCAGCACCCGGTTGTCCCGCCGGTCCGACAGCCAGCCCGACACCGTCGTGCCCACCATGTCGAACACCCCCATCGCCGCGAGCAGCGACGCCCCCAGCACCTCGGGAATGCCGTGATCGACGCAGGCCGGGATCAGATGCGTGCCGATCAGCCCGTTGGTGCTCGCCCCGCACACGAAGAACGACCCGCCCAACAGCCAGAAGTCCCGCGACCCCACGCCCCGGCGCAACGCCAGCAACGCCCGCACCGCCGGGTTCACGGTGGGCACGACGCGCGGCACCACCGCCGTCCCGCCATAGGGCGGCAGCCCCAGGTCGGACGGCCGGTCCCGCATGAACGCCAGCACCGGCAGGATCATCACCGCCGCCACGCTCGCGATCAGCACGCTGACCCACCGCCACCCGACATGCTCCGCGAGGTACGCGAGCATCGGCAGGAACACCAACTGCCCCGTCGCCGTGCTGGCCGTCAGCACGCCCACGACCAGCCCGCGCCGCGCGCTGAACCACCGCCCCGCCACCGTGGTCGCCAGCACCAGCGCCACCACCCCGCTGCCGCCGCCCACCACGACGCCCCACAGCGCCACCAACTGCCAAGACGCCCGCATGAACGGCGTGAGCGCCACGCCCACCGCGATCACCGCGAGCGCCGTCCCCACCGTGCGCCGAAGCCCGAACCGCTCGATCAGCGCCGCCGCGAACGGCCCGATCAGCCCATACAGCGCGATGTTCACCGCGACCGCGAACCCGATGGTCGCCCGCGACCACCCGAACTCCGCCTCCAACGGCACGATCAGCACCCCCGGCACCGACCGTATCCCCGCCGCCACCAGCAGCACGAGGAACGTGCACGCCGCCACCCCCCAAGCCGGATGCACCCGCCTCATGCCTCGGTCCCCCCCTGATTGCCGGATTGGGTGTATATGCGCGCACCCCTCCGTGGCAACCGGCGCGACGGCGGGCCTCAGCCCGGCATCAGGGCTGCGGGACGGGCGGCTGCGGCATCGAGGTCTGGGGCGCAGGCAGCAGGATCACCTGCGGCGCCACCTGCTTCGACGCAAGGATCGCCTGAGCCAGCGTACTCGTCAGGTCGCGCAAATTGGCGTTCACCTTCTCAGGCAACGCATCGACTTTGTCAGACAACGCGGAGACCCTATCGGACAACGCGGAGACCCTGCCGTCCACCCGGGTGATTTGAACGCCGATGAACGCGATGCCACCGATCAGCACGGCGGCGATCACGGTGATGGTCACCTTGATCCAGTCGAAAGCGCCCTCAAGCCGGGAAAGCCGGTCGCTCATCTGATTCGGATCGGAAGACGGTCCCGGGCGGCACTGCGCAGATGCAAGAGCGTCCCGACCCGAGGCCGCCCCCTCACCGCAGCAGCCGCATCAACCCCTGCCCCGGCTTCGCCTCCAGCTCCGCCCGCTCCAGCGTCCCATCCCCGTCCGGATTGGCAAGCTTGAACAGCTGCTCGACATAAGCCAGGTATTCCGCCTTGCTCACCGTCCCGTTCTTGTCCGCATCCGCCGCCCGGAACGCCTCGCCCGGCAGCACCGCCGACGCCTCCCGCTCATCCAGGCTGTCGTCCTGGTCGGGGTTCAGCTCGTCGAACCGCGCCGCCGCGGCGCTCTTGACCTCCGCCAGCTCCAGCTTGCCGTTCTTGTTCACGTCGAACGCCCGCATCGGGTCGGCCTGCGCCTCCTCCGGGCGGCGCGTCGGCAGGTCCGTCGCCCCCTGCGCCACAGCCCCCAGCGCCGCCGCCTGCGCCACCCCGAACACCGCCGCCAGCAGCATCGCCCTGCCCCGCATCACCCCATCCCCCCAATGTTGAACGCCCTACGCCGCAGCACCGCCCAAGTTCGCCGCCGGGCCGCGCAATCCCCTTGCAATTCCCGATGCGCCCACCGAAACTATTCCTGCGAACCAGGAGCAACTCCCATGGCCAAAGGCCAGCAAAAATCCAACCGCGAAGCCAAGAAACCCAAGGCGTCCAAGACCGCCGCCGCCACCAAGGCCGCCGCCGCCAGCAACGCCCCGCCCCCCCGCCCCGAACCCGGCAAGAAATAGCCCGGCGCCGGCCCCGCAGACGGGCCGGCCCCGCCGCGTCCCTGCCGTCCCCCCGCTGGCAAACCGCCGCATCCCGGCCTAGCTGGGACCTGCGCCGCCCCAGCCCGAGGACCCGCCATGGACTTCACCATCCCGCCCGACCTGCAGGACCTCCAACTCCGCACCCGCGCCTTCATCCGCGACAAGGTGGTCCCCTTCGAGCAGGACCCCCGCCAGGAGCGCCACGGCCCCACCGACGGCCTCCGCCGCGAACTCAACGCCCTCGCCCGCCAGGCCGGCCTGCTCTCCCCCCACGTCGCCCCGGAATACGGCGGCCTCGGCCTCACTCACGTCGGCCGGGCCATCGTGTTCGAGGAGGCCGGCTACTCCCTCCTCGGCCCGCTCGCCCTGAACATCTCCGCCCCCGACGAGGGCAACATGCACCTCATGGAGCACGTCGCCAGCCCCGCCCAGAAATCCCGCTGGCTCGCCCCGCTCGCCCGCGCCGACCTCCGCTCCTGCTTCGCCATGACCGAGCCGCCCCCCGGCGCCGGCTCCGACCCGGCCGCCCTCCTCACCACCGCCACCCGCGACGGCGACCACTACCTCGTCCACGGCACCAAGTGGTTCACCACGGGGGCCATCGGCGCCGGCTTCGCCATCATCATGGCGCGCGAGGCCGCCGGCCCCCACGAAGGCCGCGCCACCATGCTGCTCGCCGACATGGACCAGCCCGGCATCCGCATCGTCCGCGCCATGGACAGCCTCGACCAAGGTTTCGCCGGCGGCCACGCCGTCGTCGAGTTCGACGGCCTCCGCGTGCCCGCCGCCGACGTGCTCGGCGAACCCGGCCAAGGCTTCCGCTACGCCCAAATCCGCCTCGCCCCCGCCCGCCTCACCCACTGCATGAGGTGGCTTGGCGCCGCCTGCCGCGCCCAGGACATCGCGCTGGCCTACGCCACCAAGCGCGAAGCCTTCGGCAAGCCGCTCGCCGCCCATGAGGGCGTGGGCTTCATGCTGGCCGACAACGACATGGACCTCCGCACCAGCCGCCTCACCATCTGGCACACCGCCTGGCTGCTCGACGAGGGCCACCGCGCCGGCGCCGAAAGCAGCATCGCCAAGGTCGTCTGCTCAGAGGCCATCTACCGCATCGCCGACCGCTGCGTGCAGATCCTCGGCGGCCAGGGCGTCACGAACGACACCCTGGTGGAACGCATCTTCCGCGAAGTCCGCGGCTTCCGCATCTACGACGGCCCGAGCGAGGTGCACCGCTGGTCATTGGCGCAGAAGCTGGTGAAGGCGGGCGCGAACCTTTAAGGCCGGGCAAGGTGGGCCGACCGCCTCCCATGCCGTCGCATCGCGGCTGGCTACCCTCAACCCTTCACCGACAGCTGAGACAGCCTTGAATGCCAAAAGCCCGCCATGAGGCGGGCCTTTGCTTGCTTCCTTTGACGATGAGGGGAGGCTTTCGCCCGCGTTCTCAAAGCCTATGGCCCATGTTATGTTCTCCACAGCGTTGAAAGTCAACGGTCTGACTGCCTCGACCATCAGCCAAAATGGGAGGCGCAGCCTTGCCGTTCACGCCTGACGAGCTTCGTGACCTTCCTGGCGTCATTTCGGCTCCACGGTTCGCCACCTACTTGCAGGCGACAGGCAATGACCGGCAACGGGCCCTCGCGCTTTACGAGTGGAATCTGACTCTCTCGGCCCAGTTCATCGTGCCGCTCCAGCTTTGTGAGGTTGCCGTGCGCAACGGGGTGGCCGAGGCGATCGAGAGGGTCCACGGCGCCACCTGGCCGTGGTCCAATGGCTTCCTGCGTAGCCTTCCCCGTCCCAAGCGTTTGACCGACTACAATCCCGAAACGGACCTCCGAAACACTGCAACGCGGCATCCCACGACCGGCAAGGTCGTCGCGGAACTTAAATTCGCCTTCTGGGAAAAGATTTTCACCGCAGGGCAGGATGGCCGGATATGGCTCACGCACTTTCGCGCCTCCTTTCCCGGCGCCCCAAGTGGCCTCGCCATCCCGGCCGCCCGTGCCGCTGCGCATAACGACCTGAAAGCCATCCGGCTTCTGCGGAACCGAATCGCCCATCATGAGCCGATCTTCACCCGCGACATAGCCGACGAGTACCGCCGGATGCGCGAGATGGTCGCCTGGCGAAGCCCGGTCGCGGCGCTTTGGATGGATAGGACCCAAGGCGTCACCGCTCTTATCCCTTCCAAGCCGTAGCGCCCCATCCCGCAAACGCCCGGATGCAAGCATGCGGCTTCCGCGTCCTGACGGCCCTTGCGGCCCGCGGCGGTTGTTCCGTCGCCCGCCTCACGGCAGCGGCTTCATCATGAAAACGCTGAGCGGGTCCAACCGACAGCCTGCAAAAGGTCCGCATTTGGCAAACCCATGACGCTCGTAGAGCCGGAGAGCCTCGAACGATTTGATGCCGGTTTCCAGGAATAATGTCCGGACCCCCTCCCCTGCGGCAGCTTGCTCGATAGCCCGGACAATGGCGCTCCCAACCCCGTGCCTCCGCGCAGCCGGATCGATGAACAAGCGTTTCATCTCCGCCGCCTGCTCCGGAAGCAGCACATAGCTGCCACATCCCTGGGCACGCCCGTCCCGCCGCGCCACGAAGAACCGCGCCTCGGCCGAAAGGAGCGCCGACACGGTCAAACCGTGCCGATTGTCCGCCGGGTAGAGCGACGCCGAGCGTTCATCCGCTTGGGCGAGCAGGGCCAGGACGTCCGGCTGGTCCGGCGTTTCACGCTGCATGGTCAGCACGGTGTCTTTTCTCCCTTGGCCGATGGCAGTTCGCGGCTCCGCTGGCCTCTGAAAAAACCCCCCACCCCCCCGCCGCCACTGCTACGCTCACCCCATGAGCATCGCCCTCCGCAAGATCATGACCCAACAAGAGTTCTTCGACTGGGCCGAAACCCAGGACGCGCCCTACGAGTTCGACGGCTTCCAGCCCGTCGCCATGACCGGCGGCACCCTGGGCCACAGCAGCGTGATCCGCAATATCAACCGTCAGCTTGCCAACCGCCTGGCCGGCTCAGGATGCGAGCCCCTCGGCCCAGACGCCGGCGTCGCCACCGTGGGCGACACCGTGCGCTACCCCGACGCCGTCGTGACCTGCACGAAGTTCAACGCCCGGGACCGCCTGGTTCCCAACCCCGTCATCGTCGTCGAGGTCGTCAGCCCCTCCTCCGTCCGCATGGATCGCATCACCAAGCTGCGCGAGTACCAGGCCGTGCCCACGATCCGCCGCTACGTCATCGTGGAACCCGACGCCATGGCTGTCACCGTCCTTTCCCGCGACCACGCGGATGAGACGTTCCGGGCCGCCGGGCTGACCGAGGGCGACACCCTCCATCTCCCGGAGGTCGGCATCGAGCTTCCGGTGGCATCCCTCTACGAGGGAACCGCCCTCGACCAGAGGAACGAACCGGACGCCTAAACCGCAAGGTGCGCCGCAGCCCCGCCCCTCAAACCCCCGCCAAGTGCCGCGGGATCTCCGTCGAACCCGCCGGGCCCGTGCTGTAAAGCCCCCGCAGCAGCACGCCGTCCGACGTCTGCAGCACGTCCAACGAGGCATAAGGCCCCGTCTTGAACGAGGCCGACGTGACGCCGGCGCTGAACCGCAGCGTGTCCAGCACCGCGCTGCCGCTGAACAGCGTCATGCGGTGCGTCGCGTCGTCGAACCCAAAGGAACTGGCGGTCAAACCCTTCAGCAGCACGCTCTGCGGACCGAAGGAGCCGCTCCCCTCGCTGGCCCGGATGTTGACCGTGCCGGCGAACAGCAGCGGCTTGTCGAGCAGCAGCGCCCCCATGCGGATGTCAATCGTCACCCCGGCCCCCACGCCCCGAACCAGTTCCAGCGTGCCGGCATTGGCCTCCCCGGTCGGCGCGACCACGGCCCCGTTGGTCATGGTGATCGTGCCCTGCCCAGCCATCGCCGTGCCGATCACCACATGGCCGCCCTCGATCTTGGACGCGCCCACGTTGAAGCCGGTCGTCGTGCCGCCATTCACCGTAAGCGTCGAGCCGTCCTTCACGTCGAACCCGGCGCCCAGCACCGCCTGCGGCTCCAGGTTGACCGTGAGGCTGTCGGGCGCCTTCATCGCGCCATGCCCATACGGCGCCGGCGCCCGCACGATGTCGGCGGAGTTGCCGATGGCGATGCTGCCGATCCGGCTCTGCCCGCGCACGGTCACCGTCCCGTACTGCGTCGCCGAGGCCACCGTGGCATAGGGCTGCGGCGGCAAGGCATTCGGCATGGTCAGAACCGCCAGCGACGAACCGCGCAGGTCCAGCACCGGCCGCCCCGCCGGCTTCGCCGAGCCGAGCCGGATCGTCGCGCCGACCTGCAGGCCCTGCATGACGACCTCACCCGCCTGGATCACCGCCGTGTCGCCCGCGCCCGGCGCAACGCCCCCGCGCGGCGTCCAAGACCCCACGGCGCCGTAAAGCCCGTAGCCGCCGGACCAGCTGAACGTTGCCATAAGAAGTCCTTCCTGATCGGTCGCAGTCGAGCGAACACCGGCGCCGGCCCGCACCGCATCGTCCCCGCCAGATAAACAGATCGTTATCGAAACAAAATGCACGTGGTCGTGAGGCATCCCGGCCCTGAACCGGCCGCCGGTGCGCACGAACGCCCCTCCGCATCCCCTGCCACGACCGCCCCCGCCATGCTACGCTCGGCGCCGGGCGAGAAAAGGGAACGCCATGGACGACGTGACCATCATGCCGACCCGGCACAAGCTGAATATGGACGACTACTACCGGATGGCTGACGCCGGCATCCTCGGCGAGGAGGACCGGATCGAGCTGATCGACGGAGAGCTGATCGACATGGCGCCCATCGGCCAAGGCCACATCGCCACCGTGAACAGCCTCAACCGGGCCTTGGTCATGGCCTGCGGCGACAAGGCCATCGTGTCGGTGCAGAACTCGGTCGGCCTCGACCGGCTGAACGTGCCGCAGCCCGATTTCGCCGTCTTCCGCCCCCGCGCCGACTTCTACGCGACCGGCGAGCGGCCCGGCCCCTCAGACAGCCTGCTCCTGGTCGAGGTCGCCAACAGCTCGCTCCGCTACGACCGCACCGTCAAGCTCCCGCTCTACGCCCGCGCCGGCATCGCCGAGCTGTGGATCGTGGACCTGAACCGCCGCCTCCTCGACGCCTACCACCGCCCGTCCGGCAGCGAATACGCGGAGACCGCCACGCATCACCCCGGCGAGCACCTCACCCTCGCCGCCGCCCCCGGCATCAGCGTCAGGCTCGACCTGGCGTTCGGATGACCCGCCGCGCCGGCCCGCGCAGCGCCGGCAGCGCCGGGCGGTAGAACGCCGCCTTCAACCGCGTCGCCGCGTAGTCCTCGGCCGCCGCCGCCTCCGGCACCGTGGCGCCCAGCCCGAAGAACCCGTGCGCCGTCCCCTGGAACAGCCGGGCCTCCGTCTGCACCGCCCCCGCCGTGCCCTCCCCCGGCGCGCCCGGCAGCAACGGCCCGGCCGAGGCCAGACGATCCGCCACCGCCTGCCCCTGCGCCCGCAACGGGTCGATCTCCGCCAGCACCACCGTCGCCGCCGGCAGCCCGGCCCAATCGTCGCGCCCCAGCAAATCCAGCCGCGGGTCCCGCCGCTCCGCCCGGTCCGGCGCGTACTCGCCCTGCTCCCACCGCACGGTGCGCCGGGTCAGCGGCCGGCTCCGCCCGTTCTCCGACATGCTGACGCCGCCGGTGGAGGAGCCGACCAGCGGCGTGATCAGCAGCAGATGGTCCGGCACCGCCACGCCCCGGTCCCGCGCCGCCATCGCGGTGGACAGCGCAAGGTTCGCCCCCGTCCCCTCGCCCGCCAGCGCCACCCGGGTCGGATCGGCGCCCCAGCCCCGCAACTGCGCCCGCGCCCATTGGTAGGCGGCGAACGCATCGTCATGGGCGGCGGGGAACTCCGCCTCCGGCGCGCGCCGCGGCTGGATCGTCACCACGATCCAGCCGGTCCGCGCCGCCAACTCCCGCGCCGCCCCGTCCGCCGCGTCGAGGCTGCTCGTCACCCAGGTGTCGCCCGGGAAATACACGACCGCAGGCGCGTCCCGCGACAGCGCCGGGCGATACAGCCGCGCCCGCAACGCCCCCTCCGCCCCGCTGGCGCTGAGGTCGCGCACCTCGGCGACCTCCGTCACCGGCGCCGGCAGCCCGTGCACGTTGGGGATCGCCCGCGCCGCGTCGGCCAGCGTCGGCACCTCCCGCGCCTCCTGCGTCGTGAGGCCGGAGAGCGGCTTCGCATACATCGCCTGATGCTCCGCCAGCACGGCCTGCATCCCGGCACTCGGCTCGTACGGCGTCCGCCCCTGGGGCGGCCCCATGCCGCAGCCCGCCAGCAGCAGGCCGCCCGACAGCAGGCACGTACGCAGGGAAAGGGTCAGGCGCATGGCGGCACTCGCATTGGACTGGCCGCCAAATTGCCCGGCCCCGCGCCCAGCGGCAAGAGGCACCCCGCTTGCCTAGTCCCCGAACACCTCCCCGAACACCTGCTGCATCGCCGCCCAGGACCGCGCGTCGGCCTCTGGGCTGTAGCGGATCGCGTCCGGCATGTTGCGCGCCGCCGCCTCCTGGTTGGTGAAGCTGTGCACCGTCTTGCCATACAGGTGCATCTGCCAATCGACGCCCCCGTCGCGCATCTCCTTCTCGAACCCGGCCCGCTGCTCCGCGGGGATCATCGGGTCGTCCGCGCCGATGCACACCAGCACCCGGCCCTTGATGGCCCGCGCATCCGACTTCGGCGCCTCGCTCCCCAGCCCGCTGTGGAACCCCACCACCGCCGCAAGCGCCGCCCCTGACCGCGCCAGCTCGAGCGCCATAGTGCCGCCGAAGCAGAACCCGATGGCCGCCACCCGGCCCGCATCCGCCTCCGCCCGCGCCGTCAGCGCCTCCAGCCCGCCCTGCGCCCGCGCCCGGGTGCGGGACGGATCGGCAAACAGCGGCTTCAACGCGCCGATGGCCCCCTCCAGCTCGTCGATCACGCGCCCGTCCCCGTGCAGGTCGCAGGCCAGCGCCACATAACCCATGCCCGCCAGCCGCCGCGCCCGGCCAATCGCGTGCTCCCCAAGGCCGAACGCCTCCGGAAACACGAGCACGCCGGGCCGCTTGGCCGCGCCGGGTTCGAAGAACAACTGGCTCCGCATGGTCAGGCCATCGGCCTGGTAGGTCAGCATCTCTTGGTGCAAGATTTTTATCTCCTTATGGCCGGGGCCGGCCCTGGCAAATCACCGCGGCACCGCTGGGTCCCGCTCCGTAAAAGTTCGCTCCTGAACGATGTCTCGGCTAATGCGTCCCGCCCAACTTCAAGGCCGCGAAAAGAAGCCCCGCCAAGGCGACCTGCCCACCGATGACGGTGGCGATCATGGCCCATGTGCCCGGCAAGCTGGCAAGCCTGCCTTTCAGTTCGCCCGCGTCGATCTCCATCTTGCGCACACGGTCGTCGATGCTTCGAAGCAAACCTTCGATTCGGGTGAATTGATCCTCTAAACGCGCGAGCCGGGTTTCCATCCCCGGATCATGGGGCGGCCCGCCACGGGCAGCAACTCCAGTTCCAGACTGTGGCCGACCAGGAAACCCGACGATGTTGTTTGATCCCCCGCTATCCCCCCGGGCTGGGCATATTCCACCTCGCCGGAGATTTTGCCCTCTACAACGTCCCGAAGATGCTGGCGTATGAAACCACAATTCGTACACGCAAAAGTATAGGTTGAGAAGTTTCGCAGATCTTCCAGCATAATCACGGGGAACAGCTCCTTGTCCCCGATGACATACCATTTCTTGTTGCGACAAAAAGGGCATAGGGCGTCAGGTGCACGCGCTGATACCTTCTCCCCTACAGTTTTGGCGAGAGCCACATCTTCGGCGCTCTCCGTTGCCTGCTGCTCCTCGCTCAAATCCACCATTCCCCATCGCTGGCGGCGTCACAACCTTGCCGCATCCGCGTTCACCGTCCGCATCCTATAGACTTCATGCATGGCGGCAACGCGAAGGATCGAGGCATGACGGGAGTTGGCGTGCATCGCAACGGAACATGGCCGATGCCACACCTACCCGCCCGGCGCCGGAATCCGGAACACCCCCCACGTCCCCCGCTGCGTGCTCCCCCTCGCGTGGAACTGCGCCATGTCCTGGATGTGCGACGCCGTGACATAGATCGACCCGTCCGCCCCCTCCGCCAGGCTGTCGGGCCAGCGCAGCCGCGCGTCCTGCGCCACCAGCCGGGTCGTGCCGTCGGGCGCCCGCATCCGCACCCCGTTGGCCGCCGGGTCCGTGATGAACAGGCGGCCCCGCTTGTCCATCCAAAGCCCGTCCGCCACGTGGGTCGTCGCGACGCGCTCCACCCGCGCCCCCGCATCCGCCCCCGGCTCCACCAGCACGCCCGTCGGCACCCGGTACAGCGTCCGCCCCACCAGCGCCTGCCAATACAGCCACTCGCCCGCCGCATCCAACGCGATCCCGTCCGCCGCGAAGGCCGGGATCCGGTGGTCCGGCCGGCGCAGCTCGTGCCCGTCCGCCATCGGCACCACCCCCGGCTCCGGCTGCGTCCGCGGGTCGCCGTCCAGGACCCGGCGCGCCGTGCCCGCCGCCACATCGACCACCACCAGCGCGCCCCTCTGCCCGCTATCTGTCAGGAAGGCATGCTTCCCATCCGGGCTGACCCGCACGTCGTTCATATAGCTGCCCTGCGGCGCCGCCTGCTCGTCGAACAGGATCACCTGCGCCACCGTGTCCGTGGACAGGTCGATCTTCACCAGCTTCGGCCCGCCGGGCTTGATGAACTCGTTGCCGGGCGCCGCGGGATCGACCACCCACAGGAACCCCTGCGGATCGACCGTCACGCTCTGCACGCACACCCAATGGTCGCCCACCGACAGCGGCGCCTGGTTGCGCCAGGCGTTCCACCCCGCGTCCGGATACGGCCGCAGCCGCCCGTCGCGCATCACCTCCGCCACCGACACCGGCACGTCCGTCTCCCAGCGCGGGAAGTTCACGAACATCCGCCCGTTCCGCGCCACCGCGACCCCCGTCACCTGCCCGCCGAACGCGGCCACCTGCTCCAGCGCCCCCGCCGGCGCCGCCCGCGCCCTGCCCGCCGCCAGGGCGCCCGCGGCCAGCAGCGCGCCGCGCCGGGTGATCCCATGCCTCATCGTCCGCATCCCCCATCAAACCGACGCTCAAGCGGGCCAGCCGCGCCGAAGTTCGGCCGCCACGCGGACGTGAACGCGCGCCCAACAGAACGCGCCGGCGCCCCTTGCGCCCCGCCCTGCGCGCCCATACACCCGGCCCATGCGACGCGCCCTGCTGATCCTGCTGTTGCTCGCGCCCGCCGCGCAGGCGGCCGGGCTGTATGAGGCGCAGGCCGTCACCGACGGCACCGACCTCCGCGCCCGCCCCGCGGCGCTGGCCGCCTGCCTGGCGCAGGTGCTCGCCAAGGTCTCCGGCAACCCGGCCCTGCTCGACGACCCCCGCGTCGCCGCCCTCGGCCCCGCCGCCCCGGGCCTGCTCGCCGGCTTCGCCTACCTCGACCGCAGGCCGGACACCCCCGGCCACGACGAGCAGGGCGCCCGCCCCCGCGACCTGCTCGCCCGGTTCGAGCCGGCCGACATCGACGCCGCCCTGTTCGGCCTCGGCGAGATCCCCTGGCTCGTCCACCGCGACCGCCCCCGCGTGCTGGCCGACATCACCATCATCCCGCCAAACAGCACGCCCATGCCGCTCCGCGCCGACACCGACGCGGACGAGCGCCACCGCGCCGCCCTGCTCGACGCCGCCGACCGCTTCGGCATCCCCGTGCTGCTCCGTCCCGCCGACGGCCCGGCGCCGCGCGCCGCCGCCGTGCTGCGCGGCACCCTCGCCTGGCAGGGCGACGGCTGGACCGCCGCCTGGACCCTCGCCTGGGCCGGCCAGCTTCACGCCTGGGATGTCCGGGGAGCGAGCTTCGACGACGCCTACCGCAACGCCGTCGCCGGGGCGGCGGCGGCCCTGTCCGGCCACGGCCCGCCCAAAAGCTGAAAGGCCGTCAGGCGCAAGCGTCGCCGACGGCCTCCAGGATGGCGTTCGATCCGTAAGGCTGCAACACGGCCCGGCCCGGCACCGCCGGGGCCGGGGCCGCCCGCCTCAGACGAACTTCGTGGAGGTCACGCTGCTCACGCCGCCGAACGTGATCCGCGTGTTGTCCGACAGCACGATGGTGTTGGACGACCCCGCCGCGGCCAACGCCTTGTCCAACTCCCCGTCCGCATAACCCTGCAACGTCACCTTGTCGGTGTCGTCCGTGTCGAAGCCGTTCAGCAGCACCGAACCGCCCGACCGCCCGTTGACAATCGCCACCAGATCCGCGCCGAGGCCGCCATCCACCGTGCTGTTGCCGCTGCCGGCGAACACCGTGTCGTTGCCCTCGCCGCCGCCGATCAACGCGTTGCCCGGGCCGGTGAAGAAGTAGTTGCCCGCCGTGGAGCCTGCGCCCGACAGCGTCTCGTTGCCCGCCCCCGCCTGGAGCAGCGACGTGCCGCTGCCGCGCGCGAACAGGATGTCGCCATCGCCGCCGCCGAACAGCGTGCTGCCCACCGTGCCGCTGCCGCCCACCAACCGGCTGTCGCCGCCCGACCCGGCGGCGATCAAGCCCCCGCCCGTGCCCGCGAACACCGTGTCGCTGCCCGTCCCGGCCAACACCGTCGTCGCGCCGCTGCCGCCCACGAAATAGAGGTTCTTGCCCCCTGTCGCGATCAGCTCGGACCCGCCGCCGCCGATCACCGTGTCCGTCCCCGAGCCGCTGCCGCCCAGGATCGTGTCGGACCCGTTGCTGTACACCAGGTTGCTGCCCGACCCCGTGAAGATCAGGTTGGCGCCCGTGCCGGCCGAGATCGTGTTGTCCCCGGTCCCCGCATACACCGTGTCGTTGCCGGCGCCGGTGATGATGGTGAACGCGCCCCCGCCCGCCGTCGGCGTGCCCACCAGGTTGTTGCCGTCGCCCGTCACCACCGTGCCGGTGCCGCCGTTGGTGAAGAACGTCAGCGGCCCGTTATCCGCCAGGATCAGCTGGTTCTGCCCGCCCGACCCCACGACGGAGTTGGCGCCGCCGCCGGTGAGCGCCAAGACGCGCTCCGCCGCCTCCATGTTGATCTGCGTGTTGACCGCATCGGTGACGAAGAAGCCCGTGCCGCTCTCCGGGTTGGTGTTGTCGGTCTGGATCAGCGTGCCGTTGTCCAACGCCGCATTGATCTGCGCCGTGAGGTTGGCCGCCAAGCCGTTCTGGTCGTTGCTGCCGGCATCAAGCGTGACCTGATTGCCTGAGCCGCCCGAAATGGTCGCCATTGGAGTCACTCCTTGATTGTCTCGCCTTCGCACTAACCCATGGATCGAATCCCTTCAATAGTAAATCCAATAAGACGCACTGAACTGATGTAAGATTTCCCTTTACCGTGGCAGTACATCATGCATGGCTGCTTCCTCATAGTATAGAAAACATCTCATTGAAAAAAATGTTTCGATCCCATGCGGCATGACGTAAATATGCGACGGTCGCTGCAATTATAGCCAAGCCGTTCCAAGATTGAGCCGCGCCGCCCGCCGGCCCGCCCCACGCCCCCGGGCGCCGGACCAGCCCGCCAGCGCCGGCCTCGAATCGACCCGCCGGGCCCGCCCAAGGCAGCGCCATCCCCGAGGGCCGGCCCTCCGCACGCCGCTCAACCCGTCAAACACCACTTGACCTCCGTGCGACAGGAAAACTAGTTTCGGATACGAACAAATAGGGAACACCGATGCCTCACTCCGCCGCCCTCGCCGCCCGGCTCCCTGTCCCCGCCCACGCGCCGCAGCCCGGCCCGCGCCCCGTCGTCTATGTCGTCCGCGGCCGCCCCGGCCCCACCGACCGGCCCGCTTTGCCGCCGGGCAGCCCGGAAAGCTGGGGCGCCATCACCGACAACACCGTGCTCGACCGCGCCGCCTACCCCTTCCCGATCTTCCCAGCGTGTCGTTGAAAGCGAAAGCGCCCGGCGCCGCGGCGTGACCTTCCGCCACCCGCTCGACCCCGACGCGCCGCATCGCGCTGCGCCGCTGCTCGGACGCCTCGTCGCCCAGGGCCTGCTCGCCCGGCACGAGGCGCTCGACGCCCTGCTGCACGCGCCTGCGGACCCGCGCCTGTCGCGCTCCGGCCTGCAATCCCGCCTGACCCACGCGCTCGACGACGCCGCCGCCGCCCACGCCCGCCGCCGCGCGGCCACCGAGCGCGCGATCCGCCGCGCCGTCGCCGCCCCGCTGCTGGCCCGCGCCCCGCGCGCCGTCCTGATCGCCGCCGCCGACGCCGCCGACCCGGACGGCGACCTGCTCCCGCGTGAGCGCCGCGCCTTGGTCAAGGCCGAGGTCGCCTGGCTCCTCCGCGCCCCCCTGCGCCCCATGCCGCGCGCCGGCCGCTGACCGCATTGGACGCCACCTGGGACGCCTATGCCCGCCTGTCCGGCGCCGCGCCGCCGCTCCTCGCCCGCCCGGCGCCCCTTCCCTGCGCATCGTCGATCCCGCCCCGCGAGTGGCTGCTCGGCACCCGGCTCATCCGCCGCTTCGTCAGCCTGCTCGTCGCACCCGGCGGCGTCGGCAAGTCCGCCCTCGCCCTCGCCTCCGCCGCGAGCCTCGCCACCGGCCGCAACATCCTGCAGGAGCACGTCCACCACAGCGTGCCCGCCTGGCTCCTCAACCTCGAAGACCCCGCCGACGAGGTGCACCGCCGCCTCGCCGCCCTCATGCGCCTGCACGGCATCCCGGACCATGAGATGCACGGCCGCCTGTTCCTGCACCATGGGCGGGACCGCCGGGTGCATCTGGCGGAGGCCGCCGGCGGCGTCGTCGCCTACCCCGACCAGGACGCGCTGATGCGGGAGGCCCGCGCCCACGGCATCGGCCTGATCGTCGTGGACCCCTTCGTGAAGTCGCACGCGCTGGACGAGAACGACAACACCCACATGGACGCCGCCGCCACCGCCTGGGCCGAGGTGGCGGAGGCCGCCGGCGCCGCCGTGCTCCTGGTCCACCACACCCGGAAGTCCAGCCCCGGCGCGCCCGAACACACCGCCGAGGCCGCCCGCGGCGCCAAGTCCCTCACCGACGCCGCCCGCAGCGCCGCCATCCTCTCGGCCATGACCGCCGCCGAGGCCGAGCAGCTGGGCGTCGCCGCCGCCGAACGCTGGCGCCACGTGCGCCTCGACGACGCGAAGGCGAACCTCGCCCCGCTCGCCGCCGCCCGCTGGTTCCGGCTCGCGACGGTCGCCCTCGGCAACGCGACGGACGCCTACCCCCACGGCGACCAGGTGGCCGCCATCGAGCCGTGGCGACCCGCCAGCCCCTGGGCCGCGCACAGCCCGGCCGAACTCAACCGCGTGCTGGACCAATTGGCCGCGGGACCCGGCCCCGGCTTCCTGTACGCCCCCAACCGCCGCGGCCGCGTGCAGTCCCGCTGGGCCGGGGAGGTGCTGGTGCAGCGCCTGGGCGTGAACGAGGCGCAGGCCGCGTCCATGATCGAGACCTGGCTCCGGTCCGGCCTGCTCGCCCTCAAGAACTACCGCGACCTGGACCAGCGCCGCTGGCGCGCCGGCATCACGGTGAACGACAGCCGCCGCCCCACGGCGGCTGAACCCGAGACGGAGACCGCCCGATGACCCCACCGACCGACGCCCGAGTTGATGCAGGACCTGATGCGCGGCTTGATGCAGGCCGCGCCGGCCGGTCCCCCCGACTTGATGCGGGACTTGATGCACGTCGGCCCGGCATGGCGCCTGGTGCGTCAATTCCCCCGGTGAAACCGGGGGGAATTGATGCACCGGGCGCCGGATGGCCTGGGTTCCGCGCGCGACTTGATGCGCGTCCTGATGCGCGGCTTGATGCAGGCCCGCGCACCCGAATTGATGCGCCAATTGATGCGCCCAACCCCCACACCCCCGACGGCGCCCCCGCCACCCCCGAGTTCGTGCAAGCCTGCCTGGAGGAGGCGGGCCTCACGCTCCTCGCCCTTCCGAACACCGGCCCCACCACCCGGCTGCGCCAGGGCGGCCTCGAATGGGTGCGGGACGCGGCGGCGGCCTACCCGCCCGAGCGCACCCTGATCCGCCCGGCCGTGCCGAGCGCCGCCGCCATCGACCGCATGGACCGCGTGCTCGCCTGGATCCCGCGCATCCCGGCCGACAAGTTCGTGCTGCGCCGGGTCGTCGGCGCGCGCTGCCTGGTGTCCCCCACCACCGGGCGGCATTTGTTCACCTGGCGCCGCCTGGGCACCGCCATCGGCGCGGACCACAAGGCGGTGCAGCGCTGGCACGCGCAGGGCCTGGCGCTGATCGCCGCCGCGCTGAACGCGCGGTGATCCCCGTGCCGTACCTCCCGCGCAGGCGCCGGCCCCGCCTTTACCGCGGCACCAGCGCCCCCGTCTGCCGCAGCCGCCCGGTCATCACGAGCGCCCCCATGCCCGACAGCAGCAGCGCCGCGGTCCAGCGCGTGTTGGGCGCGGCTCCGTCCACCCCGCCGCCGGCCAGCACCGCGAACAGCACGCTGACCAGCAGCAGCGCCCCCCGGCCCCGCCCGCCGCGCCGGGCCACCACGACGGCGAGCACCACGAACGTCGCGAACAGCCCGATGGCGAGCGCCCGCACCAGGTCGAGCGCCAGCACCGAAAGGTCCGCCACCGCCTCGCTGATCCGCCAGGCGAGCACGTGCAGGGTGTCCAGCACCCGGAACACGAACCGGTCGGGACCCACCGCATACACCAGGAACGCCAGGGCCAGCCCCAGGCCCCACGCCAGCAAAACCGGATCGCGTCGTCGCATGAAAGCCTCACGTGGAAAAACGGTCACAACCCGCGGCGCTCATGTAGGCGCACGGCGCCTGCGAGCCAAGCGGCCGGCGGACGGACCTCACCGACGCGGCGACGCCGCCCCAAGACGCCGTTCCGCGGAGGGGCGGAGCCGGTTCGACCCTGGCCCGTCCCCGGGGCTAAGGCTGTGTCCAGGACCTGTCCACCGGGCCGAAGCGGGCCCAGTCCACCGTGCTCTCCGCCGAGGACGAGGCCGTCGTGGTCGCCTTCCGCCGGCACACCCGGCTGCCGCTGGACGACGGCCTGTATGCCCTGCAAGCCGCAGTCCCGCATCTCACACGGCCATCGCTGCACCGCTGCCATCGCTGCATCGCTACCTGCAACGTGACCAAGCTCGCCTGTGTCGAACGGCACGAAAACGCCACGCGGCGCATCGCCGGAGACGTCCTGCGCGCCCTCATCAAAGCCATGCCTTACACGATCCATACCGTGCTGACCGATCACGATACGCACGTCACCTCCCCCGGGACGACCGGCCCGGCAGCCGCCGGGACCCGCCGTGCCATGGAGGATGGTGAGCCGTTCCTGGCGCACGCCTTCGAGTATGCCTGCGCCCAGAACCACATCGACCACCGGCTCGCCACGCCACCCAGGGACCAACGGCCAGGTCGAATGCATAAGCCGCACCATCAAGGAAGCCACCGTCAAACGCGTCCACGACGACGCTCACGATCAGCTTCGCAGACACCTCGACGACTTCGTCAACGCCTACAGCTTCGGCCGACGATTGAAGACCCTCAAGGGCTCACGCCCTACGAAGCCATCTGCACGACAGGGACAGCCGGGCCAAAACAATTCAGGCCCGATCCGATCCACCCAATGACGGGACTAAACAGCTAAAGCCCCGCAAACCCCGCCCGTGCCACCCGGTAATCCCATGTGCGGTTCTGCGGCAGGTCCGACAGCAGCATGGCGCGCGCCTGGTCAACCTCGCCCGGCGTGAGGTAGGTCGGCTCCCCCAGCGGCAGCATGCGCAGCATCGCGTCGGCGTTCTCCTTCAGGTAGATCGACACGAACACGGCCTCCCGCAGCGACGCGCCGGCGCAGGTGGCGCCGTGCCCGCGGATCAGCACGCACCGCTCCTGCCCCATGGCGCGGGCCATGGACTGCCCTTGCGGCATGGTCTCGATCAGCATGTTGGTGTCGCCGAACTCCGCCTGGCTGTCCCAGACCGGCACGGCGTGCCCGATCACGGACGCCATGTGGAACACCGGGCGCAGCTTGACCCGGCCCATGGTGAACGGCAGCACGGAGCGGGCATGGTGGTGGGTCACGGCATGGATGTCGGGCCGGGCCATATAGACGGCGCCGTGCAGCGCGCGCTCCCGGTACATCGCGCGGCCCTTCTGGTCGATGGGATCGCCCTCCAGCGTGAACTCCATGAGGTCGTCCAGCGTGACGATCTCGGGGGAGCGGGAGCGGGACAGGAAGTACCGGCCGGGGTCGGCCGGGCTGCGGACGCTGACATGGCCGAAATCGTCGATCACGTCCTCCCGCGCCAGGATGCGGTTGGCGAGGACCAGTTGGTTCAGCGCATAGGCGGTGGCGGAATCGGTCATGGCGTGTCTCCTAAGCGTCGATGCCCCGCGGGCGGATGCGGCCGGCCGCGGCGTTGCCCAGCCCGGCCAGCGCGAACACGACCAGCAGCACCGCATACATCTCCGGAATGCGGAACTGGCCGTAGTATTGGATCGCCAGGAACCCAAGGCCCCGGTTGGACAGCTTGATCTCGCCCAGCAGGCAGCCGATCACGGCGACGCCCAGGCCGAGGCGCAGCCCGGTCGCCAGCGGGCGCACCAGCGACGGCAGCGCCACGCTGCGCAGGGTGCGTGCGCGCGACAGGCCGAAGCCGCGCGCCACCCGCAGGTGGACCGGATCGATCTGCGCCATGCCGGAGGCGATGCTGAGTGCTATGGGAAAGAAGCAGGACAGCGCGCCCATCGCGATCTTGGAGGAGGGCCCGACGCCGAACAGCGCGATCAGGATGGGCAGGAAGACGATCTTCGGCGTCGGTGCCAAGTAGTGCAGCGCCGGCTCGTAGGCGCGCCGCATCAGGCGCCCGCCGCCGACCGCCACGCCGCACGCGACACCCAGCACGCCGCCGATCAGCAGGGCGCACAGCACCTCGAACGCCGTGGTGCCCAGATGGCGCCAGAACGCCGGGTCGGCCAGCAGGTGCGCCAGGGCGGCGGCGATGGCGGTGACCGGGGGCAGCACCCCGCGGTAGAACAGGCCGGAGCGCGCGGCGGCTTCCCACACGCCCAGCAGCACCAAGGCGGCGCAGAGCCGCATCACGAGGGTGCCCCTCATGCCGGACGCATCCACCGCTCCAGCCACTCGGTCAGCAGGAAGAAGCAGGTGCTGACCAGGATCACGAACAGCACGGCGCCATACATCGCCGCCAGCTCGAACCGGTCGGACAGGTCGGCGATGAGCTGCCCCAGCCCGCCCAGGTTCACCAGGAACTCGACGCCCACGATGTTGATGAGGGCGAACACCAGCACCAGCCGGACGCCGTTGGCCAGGGTCGGGATGGCGGACGGGACCAGCACCTTGCGGAACACCGCCGCGCGGGACAGGCCGAAGCCGTGCGCGACGTGCAGCAGCACCGGACGGGTGGCGTCGAAGCCCTCCTTCGTCTTCAGCACCATCGCCGGCAGGCCGGCCAGCGCGCCCATCAGCACGACCGTCAGCAGGTTGCGGCCGACCAGCACGAGGAACAGCGGATACAGCAGCACCAGCGGCGCCGCGGCCAGGGCGGCGACCCATGGCTCGAAGGCGCGCGCGGCCGGCCGGCTGCGGTGCAGCAGCAGGCCGAGCGGCACGCCCGCCCCGATGGCCAGGGCCGCGGCGGCGAACGCCTCGCCGAACGTGGTGGCGAACCGGCGGGCGAGGTCCTCGTCGGCCACGAGCGACGGCAGGCTGGCCAGCACCTCGCTCGGCGGCGGCACGGTGAACGGGTCGATCCAGCCGAACGAGGCGGCGGCCTGCCACAGCAGGACGAGCGCCGCGACGGTCGCCAGCAGCAGAAGCCGCCCGGTCATGCCGGCGGCGTCCAGGGCACCTGGATCAGCCGCGCCTTCTGCTCCTCGGTCAGCGGACGCGGCATGCGTTTCAGCTCGATCGTCTGCTGCTCGCTCAGCGCGAGGTTGCCGGGCGGTCCCAGCTGCATGGCCGCCCTCGGGTAGAAGTCGCGCCGTGCCTGCTGCGCCTGCGCTGCGGTGGCGTTGGCGCCCTCGGCGAACCAGTCCAGCGCCTGCGGCTCCGCGTACATCCACTCGATGGTCCGATGGTAGGCTTGCAGGAAGCGTGCGGCGACCTCGCGCCGGGGCCCCACGAAGTCCGGGGTCGCCACCAGGCAACGGACGGTCTGGTCGCCGAACTCCGGCACGTCCCGGCCGGAGCCGACGAACACCAGCCGCCCCGCCTCGATGTCGGAGAAGCCGATGGGCGGCAGGGAGTAGCCGATGTCCACCTGCCCGCTCATCACCTGCGTCAGCGTGGTGACGGGATCGCCCGTCGGCACCCCGCGCGCGGAGGCGACGCCCGCAAGCTGCAGCAGCCGCGTGGACACGAGGTTGGAGGAGGAGCCGGTGGTGCTGTAGGCCACGCTATGCCCGCCCGCGTCCTTGAACGACCGGATGCCGCTCTCGGCCTTGGCATACCAGAAGGTGTCGCTGGCGCCGCGGAAGTTGCTCGACAGGATGCGAACCGGGCCGTTGCGCGCCGCCGCCCCCAGGATCGCCAGCATGCCCGCGCCCACGCCGCAGTCCACGCCGCCGCTGGTGACGGCCTGCAGCGTTTCCGTGCCGCCGCCGGTGTAGAGCAGCTCCAGCGCCAGCCCGGCGTCGCGGAAGTAACCGAGCCGGTCGCCGAACGCGCAGGGCGAGGTGTCCCACGCGCCGCGCTGCCCGACGGCGACCTTGACCGCATCGGCGGCGCGGGCCGGGCGGGACAGCACCGCCGGCGCCGCCAGCAGCCCGGCCAGCAGGATGCGCCGCCTCATTGCGGCAGTCCCGCCAAAAGGTCGATGGCCGGCCTGAGCTGCTCGACCGTCGTCGCCGGCGGCACGCGCTTCTGCTCCACCATGTCGCGCAGCGTCGCATCCAGCCCCTTCATCACGTCGGGCTGCATGGCGGATGCGGGATAGTAGGCATCGCGGATCCGGCGGGCCAGCACGGCGTCGATGCCGGTACCCTCGGCATACCATTCGAGGGCCTTGGGATCGCTGTGGGCAAAGTTCAGGCTGCGGTCATAGGCGCGGGCGAACCGCACCGCCACGGCGCGGTTCTCCTTCAGCCAGGCGGCGTTCGCGATGTTCACGCGCGTGGTCTGCTCCGCCAGGGCCGGAAGGTCCGTGCCGCGGGCGATGATGCGCAGCTCGCCCGCCGCCTCCTCGCGCAGCCCGACGGGCGGCACCGACCAGCCGATGTCGATCTGCCCGGACATGACCTGGGTCAGCGTGGCCGCCGTGCCCCCGGTGGGCGTCGGCTGCGCCTTGGCGCCCGCCGCCTGCAGCAACGCGACCAGGACCAGGTTCGACGACGAGCCGGCGGCGGAGAACCCGGCGCTGCGCCCGCCCGCGTCCCTCATCGAGCGGATCGCGCTGTCGGCCTTCACATACCAGAACAGGTCCGAGGCGCCGTGCCACTCAGCCTCGATCACGCGGACAGGCCCACCCCGGACCGCCGCCGACAGGACGCCCAGCGTTCCCGTGCCGATGCCGATCTGCACGCCGCCGGACACCACGGCCTGCTGCGTCTGCGCGCCGCCGTCGGTGTAGAGGATGTCGAGGTCCAGCCCTTCCTCCCGGAAGAACCCGGCCCGCGCGCCCCATGCCGCGACGCTCGTGTCCCATGCGCCCTGCTGGCCGACCGCCACCTTCAGCGTCTCGGCCTGCGCGCCAGTGGCGGCCATCAGCATCAGAACCCATACGCCCCAGCGCATCGTCAGCCTCCCCACCCAGCCTCGCTCTTGTCCGTCCAAACCCGCCATTCGCATCCCGCGGGGTCTCAGCCCTGCCTTGCCCGCTGCTCGTTGTCCTGCAGGCCGCGGCTGGCCTCCTCCCGCAGGTCGCCCCAGATCTCGGCCACGTGGCGGCCAAAGCGGGGGTCGCCGACATTCTCGCTGGACCGGGGCCGGGGCAGGTCGATGCTCACGACGCGCTTCAGCCGCCCCGGTCGGTAGGTCATCACCAGCACCCGGTCCGAGAGCTGCACCGATTCCGCGATCCCGTGGGTGATCAGCAGGATGGTCTGCCCGAGCTCCTGCTGGATGCGCAGCACGGTGTCGCCCAGCAGGAACCGGGTCTGCTCGTCGAGCGCGCCGAACGGCTCGTCCATCATCAGGATGCGGGGCGCGTAGGCGAGGGTGCGGGCGATGGCCGTCCGCTGCCGCATGCCGCCGGAGATCTCCCGGGGAAAGCGCCGCTCGAACCCCTGTAGGCCGACCAGGCCGATGAAGTGCCGCGCGCGGTCCATCCGCTCCGACTTGGGCATGCCCTGCGCCTCGAGCGGCAGGGCCACGTTCTCGATCACGGTGCGCCAGGGGAACGTGCTCTCCTCCTGGAACACCATGCCGATGTGGCGGTGGGTGACGCCGGGCCGGATGTCGGCGCCGTCCACGCGGATGCTGCCCTCCCATCCGTCCAGCAGCCCGCCGATCATGCCGAACAGCGTGGACTTGCCGCAGCCGGACGGGCCGATGATGGACACGAACTCGCCCGGCCGGACATCGAAGCTCACGCCGTCAACCGCCGTCACGCCGGACTGTGCCGAGCCGAACCGCTTGGTGACGCCCTGCACCTCAAGGATCGGCGGCGCGGCGGGCGCGGCCGCAGGAACGGTGTCCAGGATGGCGGTCTCAGCCATCGGCCCGCGCAACGGCCTGTCGCTCGTGCAGGCAGGGCAGGCCGGCGATGCCCTCGCCGCCGAAACCGCGGCCGGGCGCGTCGGACCTGGCCGGGCGCTCCGCTGCGCACGGGTCGTTGACGCGAATGTCGCCCCATGTGTCCGGCATGGCGAGCCCTCCCTGCTTTATCGTTGAGATGGAGGTTACACCGATCCCTGGCCGGCCCACCAATCCATTAATCGGTCTGGCAGCCAGACCAAAATGCTTTGGCCGCAGCACTGGCCGATCCGGCTGGCGGTGGGCAGGCTGACGGGATGGATGACGTGAACTGGCGGCCCGTGTTCGACGGCGACCGGCTGCGGCTGACGCTCGCGGTCGGGGAATACGACCATGTCCGCGACCTGTGCACCGGGCAGGTCCGCGCCGACGGGCTGACGGTGACGCCGCTCCATCTGCCGACGGAGGAGATCTTCCACCGCTTCCTCCGCTACCGCGAATGGGACGTGTCGGAGCTGTCATTGGCGAAATACGCCGCCATGCGCTCCCAGGGCGATGACAGCCTGCGCGCGATCCCGGTTTTCCCGTCGAGGGTGTTCCGCCACTCCTCCATCTATGTCCGCCGCGACGGCCCGGTGCGCGTGCCCGCCGACCTGTCGGGGCGCCGGGTGGGCGTTCCCGAATGGGCGCAGACGGCGGCGGTCTACACCCGCGGCCTGCTGGCCGACGGCTACGGCATCGACCTGCGCGGCATTTCCTGGACCCAGGCCGGCGTCAATCAGCCGGGCCGGGCGGAAAAGGTGAAGCTGGCGCTGCCGGACGGCCTCCGGCTGCAAGCGCGTCCGGAGGCATCGCTGGACGAGCTGCTGCGCGGCGGGGAGCTGGATGCAATGCTGTCCGCCCACCCCCCCGCGAGCTTTGAGGCGGGCGACCCGGCCATCATCCGCCTGTTCAGCGACCCCATGGCCGAGGAGCGCGCCTATTACCAGGCGACCGGCATCTACCCGATCATGCACGTCATCGTGCTGCGTGCCGCCGTGCTGGACCGCTTTCCCTGGGTCGCCATGAACCTGTTCGAGGCGTTCGACGCGGCCAAACGCCGCAGCCAGGCCCGGCTTGCCGAGTACACCGCGAGCCGGGTTCCGCTGCCTTGGGTCCCGGCGCAGGTCGCGGCCGCCCAGGCGTTGTTTGGACCCGATCCGTTTCCCTACGGCCTCGAAGCGAACCGGGTCACGCTGGACGCCTTCCTGGGATGGGCGCAGGCGCAGGGCGTGACGCAGCGCCGCCTTGAGCCGGACGAGCTGTTCGCACCCCAAACCCTCAGCCGGGTGCGCGTCTGAGGAGACGTCGGGTGGGGCCGGAGCGCGCGGTCGATCCCCGGCCGGGGAAGCGGAACCAGGCTGCTGGTCCCCGCTTGCGACGCTCAGCGTTCGGCTCGAACTCGCATCAGGTGAGCGTCACGCCTCCCCGGGACCAAGCACCGGGGGTGCAGTCAATCGTGGGCGGGCGGCAACGGCCGGCCGCGCCGCCGCCCGGCTACTGCGGCGGCAGCGGGACCGCATGGAGGTGGAAGGGGAGCCTCGGCGGCTGCTTCTTCATCTCGGGGTCGAGCAGGTGGTCGAGCTGCCCTTCGGCAACCCAGGCGGTGCGTTCCACCTGCGTGACCGAGACCGGCCCCGCGAACCCGTCCTTGATCGTGCTGATCTCGGCCGTCCCGCCCTTGACGGTCACCAGGTCGAGGCTTCCGCCGCCCTCGATCATCAGGAACGTGTCGCTGCCATACCGGCGGAGGCTGTCCGGCAAGGTGAGCTTGCGCGAGGTCTGCAATGCCGTCACCTCGCCGGCCCGGCCCTCCGTCATGGCAACCTTGAACAAGCCTCCGGCCGTGAACGTGTTGACGTAGATCGCGCCGTCGCTGCCGATGGCGATCCCGTCAAGGCCGGCGCCGCCCTTGGGCGGGGCGAACCTTGGGTCGCTGGCCCAGGTCTCGAACCCGCTCCCGCCCGGCTTCAACCGCAGGATATGCGGATTGAACGAATCGGTCACATAGGCGGAGCCGTCCGGCCCGAGCGCGATGTCGTTGCACAGCGTCGGGCCGCCGGGAAGCGGCGTGCTGCCCTTGGCCTCCCCGGTCGTGAGGTCGAACGCCTCCAGCGCGCTGCCCTTGGCCATGCCGGGACCAGGAACGCCAAAGGCCGAGGCATCGTTCGAGCAGACCAGGAGCGTGTGGGACGCCTCGTCGGCGAGCACGCCGAAGGTCGAACGGCTGCCGTTCGCGCCCGGCTTGATCCAAGCCTCCGCCTTGTCGGCGCCCGGCTTCACCCTGAACACGCCGCCCTCGGCGAAGCTGCCGATAAACAGTGTGCCGTCCCTGGTCGAACTCAGGCTTTCCGGGAAGACGTGATCACCCGGAAGAGCCACTTCGGTCGGCGCCGCCGCGGCGCCCCCGACGGCAAGCGTGGCGGCCAGCACGGCCGACAGCCCGAACGGCGAAGGCGTGCGGCGTGAACGGGTGCGGCGAGGCCCTTGGGTCAGGCTTGTTCTCGACATGATGAGTTCCTCCCTTGTTTCTTATCGTTGCTTGGTCGGGTGCGCTGCGGATCAGCCTGTCTTGATCCACACCGCCTTGACGTTGAGGTATTCCTCGACGTGCTGCTTGCCGCTCTCGCGCCCGTAGCCGCTCATCTTGTAGCCGCCAAACGGCACGGCCGGGTCCATCGCCTGGTAGCAGTTGACCCAGACCGAGCCGGCCCGCAGGCTGCGCGCGAGCTTGTGCGCGCGGCTGACGTCCTGGGTCCACACGCCGCTGCCGAGGCCGAAGCTGGTCCGGTTGGCGCGCTCGATCACCTCGTCCACGTCGGTGAACGGAATGGCCGAGATCACCGGGCCGAAAATCTCCTCCTGGGCGATCCGCATCTCGTCGTGCACGTCGGCGAACACCGTCGGCGGCACGAAGTAGCCCTGCGCCAGGTCGCCGTCGGTCAGCCGCTCGCCCCCCGACAGCGGCCGTGCGCCCTCCTGCCGGCCGATGGCGAGATAGCCGGTCACGCGGTCGAGCTGCTCGGGCGAGACCAGCGGGCCGACCTGGGTCTCGGGGTTGCTGCTGTTGCCGACCCGGAGCGTCTTGCCATATGCGGCGACGCGGGCGGTGAACTCCTCGTAGATCCTCTGCTCGACGAACAGCCGCGTGCCCGCGCTGCAGATCTGGCCGGAGTTGGCGAACACCGCCATGCCCGCGCCCGGCACCGCGGCGTCCAGGTCGGCATCGGCGAACACCACGTCGGGCGACTTGCCGCCGAGTTCGAGCGAGACGCGCTTCAGGTTGCCGGCCGATGCCTGGATGATCTTCTGGCCCGTCAGGTGCGACCCGGTGAACGCCACCTTGTCCACGTCCGGATGGCCCGCCAGCGCCGCGCCCGCCGTCTCGCCATATCCCGTGACGACGTTCACCACGCCCGGCGGCACCCCGGCCTCCTGGCACAGCTCGGCCAGGCGCAGCGAGGTGAGCGGCGCCTCCTCCGCTGGCTTCAGCACCACGGTGCAGCCGGTCGCGAGCGCCGGGCCGATCTTCCAGATCGTCGCGGTCAGCGGCCCGTTCCACGGGATGATCGCGCCGACGACGCCGACCGGCTCCTTCAGGGTGAACGAGACGTAGTCGCCCGGCAGCGAGTTCTCGATGGTCTCGCCATGGATCGCGGTCGCCTGGCCCGCGTAGTAGCGCAGCATGCCCAGGGCGCGCAGCCGGCTGCCCCGCGTCCGGGTGATCGGCGCGCCCATGTCGAGCGTGTCGAGCGCCGCCAGCTCCTCGAAATGCTGCTCGACGAGGTCGGCGAGCTTGAGGAGCAGGTTCTGCCGCTCGAACGGCTTGAACTTGCGCCACGGGCCGTTGAACGCGCGCCGGGCCGCCTCGACCGCGCGGTCGATATCCTCGGCATCGCCCTCGGCCACGGAGGCGAGGACCTGGCCGGTCGAGGGGTTGAGCGTGTCAAAGGTCTTGCCCGACGCCGCCTCGACCCACTTGCCGTCGATGAACAGGCGCTTCGGCTTGCCGGTCAGGAATGGATGGTGGGCGTGGTCCAGCGGGGTGACGACGTTCATGGCAGAACTCCAACGGCATGTTCGGGGGTGTCAGGGGCGCGGTCGCCCGGCGGCCCGGCCAGGGCCGCCAGGAACGACCCGAGGCCGGCGCTGCGCAGCGGCAGCCAGGGCTTGCCAAGCTGGCGGCACAGCCGCTTGACCGTCAGCGCCGCGTCGTGGCTCACGCAGTCCACGGGAAAGGCCACCCGGTCGGCCTGGCTGATCAAACCGGGCAGCAGGGAGGGATGGTCGTGCCGCCCGCCGTCGTGGCAGAGCAGCATGCCGCCGGCAGCCCCGAGCGACGCCCGGATTTGCTCCGTGCAGCCGGGCCGGCCGCCGACATAGAGGATGCGCTGAGCCGGAAGGGCCGCCCCCTCCGCCGCGTCGGGGGCGCCTTGCCGCTGTTCCAGCGCGGCCAGCTCCCGCTGCATCGCCGCCTGCCCCGCCTCCGCGTCCCGGGTGCGCCGCTCCCAAAGCTGGGCCGCCTCGGACGCATGGGCCACCCGCTGCTCCAGGCGCTCGCGGCGCCCCGTCTCGCGGTCGAGGCGGGTTTCGAGGTCGGTCACGAGATGCCGGAACGCGGCCAGCGCGTCGTCGTCACCCGGGTCCGCCGTGGCCCGCGCCTGCTGGGCCGCCAGCGTGCCGAGGCGCCGGATCGTCGCGTCGCGTGAGGTCACGGCCTCATGCAGCCGGGCCTGCTGGCGCTCCACCTTGGCCCGCAGCGCGGCGTTCTCCTCCTCCAACGCCGTCAGGCGCCGGATGTCGGCCCGGTTCGCGGCGCCGACGAGGTGCGACAGCATGTGCACGTCGCCGAACGCCCGCCGCAGCCCGGCATGCCCGACATCGGGGTGGGTCAGCACCGCCCAATAGGCGCCGGGGATGTCGCCGGCAGAGCGCGCCTCGGCCCAGCCCTGCATCGCCGCCGCCTCGCCCTGAAGCCGGGCAAACCGCTTGATCACCGTCTCGTGCCGGTGGTCGAGCGCCTTTTGCAGCAGCTTGGAGGAGGCGTTGTGCTGATTGCACAGGCCGACGGCGCGGGCATGCAGGTCGTGGTCGGACAGATGGGACACGTCGGACGACGTGGCTTTGCCCATCACGCGCCTTAGCTCGCCAGTGGTGAGGCAGGTGCCGATGATGGAGCAATGGACGGTGTCATTGAGTTCCCAAAGCCTGGACCGCTGACGTTTCGGCACCGGTCCAGCCCATGAGGCTGCCCCCAAATCGCCCTGGTGCAGCAGGGTGGCGAGCCTGTCCGGTGGTTGGGAGCGGAAGGAGTGGCCGGTTGCGGTCACAGCGGCACCGCGCTGCACGTCATGGCTTCGCCCGACTGTCCCATGCGATCCCTGACCGTTCCCGCAACCGTTATGCACGGTCGAGCATAACGCCTGAACGTAAGGGATGCCAAGCCGGATCGCGGCGCGGGCGGTCTAAAGACGCTGGCGAGGCTTTGCGCCCCGCCAGCCAACTCTCCAAGTATTCAGGCCGCTCTCTGCGGCCCCAAGCTCATCCGTCGAGACTATTCGGCGGCGATTGCCCCGTAGCCGATCTCCGCCTTGGTTTCCAGGAACTCGCCGAACGCCAGGTCGCCCCATTCCCGCCCGTTGCCCGACTGCTTGTAGCCGCCGAACGGGGCCATGGCGTCCATGCCGGCGCCGTTGATCGTCACCTGGCCCGCACGCAGGCGGGAGGCGACGTAGCGCAGGGCCGCGGGGTCTTTCCCCTGGACGTAGGCGGCCAGGCCGTAGGGCGTGTCGTTGCCGATGGCGATGGCCTCCTCCACGGTGTCGTAGCCGAGGATGGCCATGACGGGTCCGAAGATCTCCTCGCGGGCGATGGTCATGTCGTTCGTGACGCCGGCGAACACGGTGGGCTTCACGTAGTAGCCGCGGTTGAGGCCCTCCGGACGGCCGGGGCCGCCGGTGACCAGCGTGGCGCCCTCCTCGATGCCCTTCTTGATCAGGCCCTGGATCTTGTTCCACTGCACCTCGGACACGACCGGGCCGATCTCCGAGTTGCCCTTCGGGTCGCCCACGGTGGTGGACTCGGCGGCGGCGCGGGCGATGGCGACGACCTCCTCCATCCGGGCGTTCGGCGCCAGCATGCGGGTCGGCGCGTTGCAGGACTGGCCGGAGTTCTGCATCACATGCTTCACGCCGCGCGTCACCGCGTGCTGCATGTCGGCGTCCTCCAGCAGGATGTTTGGCGACTTGCCGCCGAGTTCCTGGTGCACGCGCTTGACCGTGGCCGCCGCCGCCCGCGCGACCTCCACCCCGGCGCGGGTGGACCCGGTGAACGACACCAGGTCGATGTCCGGATGCGCGCTGATCGCGGCGCCCACGCCGGGTCCGTCGCCGTTGACCAGGTTGAACACGCCGGGCGGCACGCCGGCGGCGGCCAGGATCTCGGCCAGCACGATGCCGGAGAACGGCGCCACCTCGGAGGGCTTCAGCACCATGGTGCAGCCGACGGCGAGCGCCGGGGCGACCTTGCAGGCCATCTGGTTGACCGGCCAGTTCCAGGGCGTGATGAAGCCGCAGACGCCGATCGGCTCGCGGGCGATCAGCGTGCTGCCGCGGAGCGTCTGGAACTCATAGTCCTTGAGGATGCCGATTGCGGTCTGGAAATGCATGACGCCGATGGCGGCCTGCGCCTGCTGGGCGAGGCTGGCCGGCGCGCCCATCTCCTCGGTGATCGCGGCGGCCATGTCGTCGTAGCGTTTCTTGTATTCCACGACGATCCGTTCGAGGAGGGCCACGCGCTCCTCCCGGCTGGTCTGGGAGAAGCTTGCGAACGCGCCATGGGCCGCCGCGACGGCGCGGTCCACGTCCGCCTTGGTGCCGAGGCTGATCTTGCCGCAGACCTCCTCATTCGCCGGGTTGATGACGTCGAGCGTGCTGGGGAGGGTCGGCTCGACCCATTCGCCGTTGATGTAGAATTGCGTGTACTCGCGCATGCGCGCTCTCCTTGGGTGTCGTCTTGGATTTGGGGCCCGACCGTCCGGCGGCCGGGGGGGGTCTCGATCAGGCGGCAGGTCGCCCCGCCGCCCGATCTTGGCGGCCGCTCAGAGCGCCGTCGTGACCGCCTTCACTTCGAGGTAGTTGTTCAGCACCTCTTCGCCCATCTCACGGCCCCAGCCGGACTGCTTGTAGCCGCCGAACGGCAGGGAGGCGTCGAACACGTTGTGGCAGTTGATCCAGATGGCGCCTGCGCGGATGCGGCGCGCCATCTTGTGCGCCGTGCTGATGTCACGGGTCCAGATCGACCCGGCCAGGCCGTAGATCGTGTCGTTCGCCTGTTTGGCGATCCGGTCGAGGTCGTCATCATCGTAGCGCGAGGCGACCAGCACGGGGCCGAAGATCTCTTCGCGCACCACCTCCATGCCCGGCGTCGTCTCCGCCAGCACGGTGGGCTGCACGAACCAACCGCCCCCGCCGCCCGCCTCCGCGCCGGAGCCGCCGCCGGTGGCGACCCGGGCGCCCTCGGCCCGGCCGCTCTCGATGAAGCCGGTCACCCGGTTGAACTGCTCGTCCGAGATCAGCGGCCCCATCTCGGTCGCAGGGTCGAGGCCCGGGCCGATCTTGATGCGGCTCGCGATCTCCGACACGCCGTCGAGCACGCGGTCATAGACCTTGCTGTGCACGTAAAGCCGCGAACCCGCGCAGCAGGTCTGGCCCTGGTTGAAGAAGATGGCGCTGGCCGCACCCGGGATGACGCGGTCGAGGTCGGCGTCGGGGAACACGATGACCGGCGACTTGCCGCCCAGCTCCAGCGTGACCTTTTTGAGGTTGCCGGTGGCGGCGCGGGCGATCAGCTTGCCCACCTCCGTGCTGCCGGTGAAGGCCACCTTATCTACGTCCGGATGGTTGGCGAGCGTCGCCCCCGCCGTCTCGCCGAAGCCCGGCACGATGTTGACCACGCCCGGCGGGAAACCGGCCTCCAGGATCAGCTCGCCCAGGCGCAGCGCCGAGAGCGGCGTCTGCTCGGCCGGCTTCAGCACGACGGTGCAGCCGACCGCCAGCGCGGGCGCCAGCTTCCAGGCTGCCATCAGCAACGGGAAGTTCCACGGGATGATCTGGCCCACGACGCCGACCGGCTCGCGCAGGATGTAGCTGTGGTAGTCGCCGGGCGAGGACAAATTGAGCGTGGAGCCGCGCACCTTGGTGGCCATGCCCGCCATGTAGCGGAACATGTCGATGGCGAGCGGCACGTCGCCGGCGCGGGCGACGATCACGGGCTTGCCGTTGTCCAGGCTCTCGATCTCGGCCAGTTCGTCCGCATGGGCCTCCATGAGGTCCGCGAGGCGCCAGAGCAGCTGGCCGCGGGCCGACGGCTTCATGCGCGCCCACTCGCCGCCGTCGAAGGCCCGGCGGGCGGCGGCGACCGCGAGGTCCACGTCGGCCGCATCCGCTTCGGCCACATCGGTGACCTGCTGGCGGGTGGCCGGGTCAAAGACGGCGAAACGCTTGCCCGACCGCGCCTCCACCCATTCGTTGTCAATCAACAGGCGGCGGGGCTTGGCGATGAAGTCTGCGGCAGCCGCGCCGAGTGTCCCGTGCGTGACAGATACGTCCATGATCGTGCCTCCCTGGCATCGCTATGTACGGTTCAGCATAACGCGGCCCGGCAAGGCTGCCAAGCGGGATTGCGAGCGCCGGCCCGGCCTCAGGGTGCCGGCGCCACGCCTCCCTCCACGCGGACCGAACCGCCTTGTGTGCGGCTCACTCCGTCCGTGCGGCCTGCTTCTGGGTGTCGGCCACGACGCGCCAGACGGTGTTGCCGACATCGTCGGCGATCAGCAGCGCTCCCGCCTTGTCCAGCGCCACGCCGACCGGGCGGCCGCGGGCATGGCCGGCATCGTCCACGAACCCGGTGACGACGTCCTCGGCCATGCCGTTCGGCTTGCCGTTCGCAAAGGGGACGAACACGACCTTGTAGCCGTTGAGGACCTGCCGGTTCCAACTGCCGTGCTCCCCCACGAAGGCACCGCCGCTGTACTTCGCAGGCAGGCCGTTGCCGGTGTCGAACACGAGGCCGAGCGGGGCCACGTGCGAGCTGAGCGCGTAGTCGGGCACGATGGCCTTGGCCACCAAGTCCGGCCGTTCGGGCTTCACGCGGGGATCGACGTGCTGGCCGTAGTAGCTGTAGGGCCAGCCGTAGAACCCGCCGTCCTTCACCGAGGTCATGTAGTCGGGGACGAGGTTCGGCCCGAGCTCGTCACGCTCGTTGATGACCGCCCAGAGGGCGTGGCTTTGCGGCTCCCAGCTCAGGCCGTTCGGGTTGCGCAGGCCGTCGGCGAAGATGCGGTGGGCGCCGGTCGCGCGGTCGATCTCCCAGATGGAGGCGCGGTCAAGCTCGGCGCCGATGCCGTTCTCGGTGATGTTGCTGTTGGAGCCGACGCCGGCGTAAAGCTTCGTGCCGTCCTCGCTGGCCACCAGGCTCTTGGTCCAGTGATGGTCGATGGGGCCGCCGGGCAATGGCGTCAGCACGGTGCCCGGCTCGGTGATGCTGGTGGCGCCCGGGGTGTAGTGGAAACGCAGGATGGCGTCGGTGTTGGCGACATACAGGTCGTTGCCGACCAGCGCGACGCCGAACGGCGAATACAGATGATCGATGAAGACGGTGCGAAGGTCATACTTGCCGTCGCCATGCGTGTCGCGGAGCAGGGTGATGCGGTTGCTGCCCTTGCCCGACCCGGCCGAGGTGGCGAAAGACTGGACCCAGCTCATCACGATGTTCTTCGGGCGGCTGACCGGGTCGAGGTCGGGGCCGCGCGATTCGACCACCAGCACATCGCCGTTCGGCAGCGTGTAGGCCGACCGCGGGTGCTCCAGGCCGGTCGCCATGGCGGTAATCTTCATGCCGTCCGGCACGGTCGGCGCCTCCCCCTCCTTCCAGCCGACCACCTGGGCGAGGTGCATGGGCGGGATCAGGTACTGCTGCGGCTCCGGCAGGACGGGGTTGGGGCCGGTCTGCGTCTTGACGTCGAAGTCGTCGGGGGCGGCAGCGGTCAGGGTGACGACCGTGACGCCCGCGAGCGCGAGGCGCCATGTCAGCTTGGAGGGTCCCGTCATCATCGTACTCCTGGGTATGGCGTCACCGCGCCCCGCCGTTGGCCTGCGCTGGACGCGAGCCAAGCGGTCGCCAGCATGAGCAGGACGGTGACGGCTGATAGTGCAAGGCCCACGGGCATGACCGAGGTCCAGGCGTCGCGGCTGTGCACCAAGTTGTTGAGGAACGCGACGGTCAGCACCACGAGGCTGCCCACCGCAATCGGCCAGACCGGCCGCTGCGTGCGGTCGCGGCGATGAGCCATCCAACTCACCAGCCCCGCGACGGCCGCCACGACGCCACCGGCCATTCCGGCCGCCAACAGCCAGGCGGAGAAGTTCACCCACATGATGTTGGCCGTCTGCACATAGCAGATGTCCGTGAGCAGCGCGCAGGTGAAGCAGGCGATTGGGAAAGAGGCGAGTGTCCGCAGGATGGGCTGCCTGTCGCGCCTCGCCGTGGCCTCGAATACGTCGCTGTTCATCAACTCTTCCTGTTGCCGGAGTTCCGTCTGTGGGCGATGGCTCTCTGGGAGCAAACGGGGTCGCGGCGCGGGAGTTGCCTCAACGTCCTGTGCGGGTTCGGCTCCGGACGGACGCCGTTCCAAGCCATCTGCCCCGCATGGGCGAACCGGCACCTGCCCGGCTTGATCGACCACCCGCCTTGAATGCCGCAACAGTCAAATCGCCTCGCGGCCTCATTGGAAGCGTTGACGAAGAGAAGTTCAGTACTTTTACGCGCAGGCTATTTATTTGGTGACGGTCACGCCATTTGCGCTGAAACGGCCGGCAATGCCGTTGAATGTAGATTTGAGGTTCGTGCCGAGCGTGCTCACCGCCGTGATGATCACGACCGCGATCAATGCAGCAATCAAGCCGTACTCGAGCGCGGTCACACCCCTCTCGTCACGTTTTATGTCCATCAACGCCCGCAAGTGGTGCAACATGCCCCTCAAGGCCCCCATTCACAAATCTCATATCTATAAAGTAACAATTTCATCGGAAACGCCAGAACTCCTTTTTTCGTGAACACGTGGGATGAGCAGCAATCGCGGCGCGGTACCACGTGGGCCACGGTCAGTTCGTCAGCGTCGATCTCTGCCCGGCATGAGCAGCAGGGCAACCGCTCTTCGTCGATGGATATATGCAACGAGATGGCGGACATCAACCGGCCGGAACCTTTCCTGATGTGACGCCATAAGGGGGTTATACGGGCGGCATCATTGATCGACCTGTGTGCGGCTGCTGATGGGTTGCACCCATCCTACGCGATCCATACCGTAGGATGGGTGCAACCCATCGGCGGATGACGGTCATTCAACCAAGCCGTCCGTATAAGACCTGGATGTCCTTTGCAACCGGTCGAAACAGGGGGCACTCCAACCCGGATCGTTTCGACGCGATCAACCCAAGGCGGCCATTCGTTTTGCAAGCTGTCCGATCCAGCGCACCGGCGCTGTCAAGCGCCATGAGGAGGAGTTGCGTAGTTCGGCCACAAGCGCGAGCGATGCCGCCCGGTCGTCGCGCGACAGCGCCGCTTCAAGTTCCAGCTCCAATTCTCGTTCCTTGTCGGGTAGAAGGAGTATGCCGCCGCGTGCCCGAAGCTGCCGAGCGGCTTGCCGCCCAGGGTGCCGCCATGCGACTGGGCGCAATCCTCGACCACGGCCAGCCCACGCCGTTCGGCCAGGGCCATCAAGGCCGGCATGTCGCACGGATGCCCGAACAGGTGGACGGGCAGGATGGCCGCGGCGACGGCGGCGGGATCGATGCAGCGCGTCGCGGGGTCCACGTCGACGAAGCGTGGGCGGGCGCCGCAGTGCAGGATCGCCTGGGCGGTTCCGGCAAAGTGTTCCTCGCCGTTGTCGCACTCGACCAGGACGGACCCCGAGAGGGCCACGATCAACTCGTCGCAGGAGTTGGCGTGCCCCCCGCGCACGGCATTTGAGGCGTCGACCTTCATGAAGAACACGCGCTTCGGCGCAGTGGATCGGCATGGACCTGCTGCTGGCGAAGCTGCACGCCCCTGATCAACTCGATTTCAGGATGCGGCGGGCGGGCCAGCGGGGTGTCGTACTGCTCCGGCGAAGACGTGCGGCTTCAGGCGCATCGCACGACGACCTAAAAGGTCATGCGGACGCCAGCAAAACCGGCGACCGGCGCCCCCGGGCTGAGGCTGCGCGTGTTGCTGGCGTTCGGCACCTGCAGGATCGGCGTGTTCGACGCCACCGGCGAGAACGTGCCGAAGGTTTCGTAACGCGCGTTGAAGGCGTTCTCGACCAATCCGAAGACCTGGAGGTTCTTGGTGACCTGATAGCTCGTATGCGCGTTCAGCACCCCGTAGGCGCCGGTCTGCGGGTTCTGGTTCGACTCGTCGCCGAACAGGTACTGCCCGCTGGCGACCTTGGCGGAGAAGCCCACCGTCCACGCCTCCGTCACGCCGTAGTCGGCGCCGACCTTGAGGAGGTGCTGCGGCACGCCGGGAAGGCGGCTGCCCCGCTTGGCCTGGATGTTGCCGTTTTCGTCGGCGAGCGGGTTGTCCTGGCTGCTGAGCGTGAGGGCGGACCGGAACGTCGCATCGGTGAACGCATAATCGGCATAGACCCGCAGGCGCCCGGCCCGGAAATCGGCGCCGGCCTCCACGCCCTGGCGCCGGGTCGCGCCGACGTTGCGGAAGAATGCGCGGCCGACCGTGGGGCTGGTGACGAACAGGATGTCGTCGTCGCTCTCGGTGCGGAACACCCCGGCATGCCAGCCGATGCGGGCGTCCTGGTACGGGACGATCCGGCCGCGCAGGCCCGCCTCGAAGGTGTGGGCGACGACCTGCTTCAGGTCCGGGTCGCCCACGAAGAAGTTGGTCAGGCTGCACGGCGCCAGCGGGTCGGCGCATGACAGCTCCGCCGGCGTGGGCGCGCGGTTCGCCTCCGCATAGCCGAAATAGGCGGTCAGCTCGGGGAGGATCTTGTAGGTGAACCCCGCGGCCGGGTTGAACCGGTTGTAGCTGTGCTCGCCATTCAGGCTGGTGCCGATCTGATCGCGCAGGGTGATCTGCGCCGAGTTGAAGCGGCCGGACAAGGTGATCGACAGGCGCGACGTCGCATCGAGCGTATCGGTCACGAACAGCCCGTAATAGTTGTTCGTCGTATGCGCCCGGACCGGCGAGATGGAGCCGTCCGCCTGGTCCACGACGACGCCCGGCCCGAAGAACCCGCGGTCGAGC
This sequence comes from uncultured Acetobacteraceae bacterium, assembly GCA_964252005.1. Taxonomy (GTDB): domain Bacteria; phylum Pseudomonadota; class Alphaproteobacteria; order Acetobacterales; family Acetobacteraceae; genus CAHJXG01. Next base: position 40,721 of record CAXULX010000037.1, read on the forward strand.
GTCAGCCCGCCGATCCGGGTGTTTGCCGTGAACTGGGTCGAGCCGCCGTCGTAGCTGCCGCCCACCACGAGATGGTTGGGCCGGCCGAGCACCTCGCGCGTGTCGGTCGCCTGGAGCTGGACCCCATAGCCGTTGGTGTCGGTCGCTGTTTGGTTCAGGAAGGAGTACGGCCCGCCATTGCTGAACTTCTGCAGGCCATACTGGGTGAAGTAGGGGCTGTTGCGGATGAAGTTGGGGATCGCGTTGCCCGCACGGTCGGTCAGCGGCCCGCCGTCCTCGATGCACACGATGCTCGGGTTGGCGTCGCAGTTCTCGACCTCTGCGGCATCGCCGTTCAAGGTGCGCTGCGACAGGTTGCTGTAATAGGCGTTCGCCTGGAGGGACGTGGTATCGGTGAGGGCATACGTGCCGGACAGGCCCACGCGGACATACTTGTTCCGCGTCTCGTCGGGATAGGTGAACACCGCCGAGCGGCGGGCGCTCAGCAGTTCGACGGGGGTGGTGCCGTTGCCGACCAGGTTGTTGATCGCCCCGGCGACGTTCAGATGCGCCTCGGCGCGTTCGCTGCGCCAGCCGATGTCGGCATAGACTTGGCGAAGCTGCGACGGCGAGTTGTCGCGCCAGCCATTCTCGTTCAGCCCGGTCGCCGCGATGTAGGCGGAGGTGTTTCCGGCCTCCACGCCGTATTGCAGGGAGCCCTGGATGCGGCCGAACGAGCCGCCCAGGATTTCAAGCTCGGCGCCATGGTAGGTGAAGCCGTTCTTCAGCTTGACCGATATGGCGCCCCCGAGCGCATTCAGGCCGAACGCCGGGTTGGAGCCGACGAGGTCGATGCTGTCGATGGCGATGTCGGGGATGAGGTCCCAGTTCGTGGTGTCCCCGAACGGCTGGTTGAAGCGGGAGCCGTTGACGTACACGGCCAGACCTTGGGCGTTGCCAACCAGCGGCGAGGCTTCGAAGCCGCGGTAGATCAGGTTGGGCTGGAACGGGTTGCCCTGCGCCTGGTTGAGCGTCACGCCGCCGACGTTCTCGTCCAATGCCCGAAGCGCGTTGGGGAACCCGTCGCGGAGCAGCGTGCTGTTCGTCAGGACGTTGGTCTGCGCCGGAACCTTGTCGCGGTCCACGCCGGAGCCCTGCAGCGGCGTGGTCGCGATCACCTCGACGTTCGGCAGGGACACCTCGTCGCTGCCGGATGCGCCCTGAGCCAAGTCAGGCTGGTTCGCGGGGGGAGGGGCGGAGGCCGGTTGGGCCGCAGCGATGATCGGCAGGAAGCCGATGCCGAGTGCCGCGGCCCGGATGCACCGCATCCTATCGGGGCGCGGGTCGGAGGCACGGCCATCCAACTCTGCAAGACCAGTCATGCCGCCTCCCCTGTTCGTCTTCGTTCTTGCCCATGCTTAGACGGCAACCGCGCGGGCCTGGCTAGGGCGACACTTCCCGACTTGTCCGGGAAAACTTCCCGATTTTGGGAAACGTCCGAAAATGCCCACACCAGGTCTTTGCAGGACGCTGTTCCGATCTTCGCTCCCATGCGAGCCGCAGCTACCATCGGTTCAGGAGGAGCCTGCATGTCGCTGCGCACCCGGCTGATTGCGTCCATCATACTCGTGCTGCTCCTGAGCCTCGGCGCCGGCTGCGCGTCCGCAGGCTGGAACGCCGCCCGGTCGGTGCGCACCGAGATGCAGGCGGCGCTGGCCGTCGGCGAGCAGACCATCCGCCATGGGCTCGAGGACCTGCCGGGGGCACGCGATGCGTCGGCCGACCTCAGCCGGCTGGTGCAGGCGTTCGACGGCGACCGTCACGTGCGGGCGGCACTGCTCGACGCGGCCGGGCATGCGCTCGTCACCTCGGCGCTGCCGCGGCCGGCGCAGCCCGCGCCGGGCTGGTTCGTGCGCCTGGTGGCTCCCGACCTGCCGCGCGAGCGGTTGCCGGTCGAGACGGAGGCCGGGCGCAGGGTGGTCGTGCTGGAGGCCGAGCCGCTGAACGAGGCCGGCGAAGTCTGGACCCAGCTCCGGGACAGCCTTGCGGTCCTGGCCTTGTCCTGCGTGCTCAGCGCCGTGCTGGTCAGCGTGGTCGTGAGCCGTGCCTTGCAGCCGCTCAAGCGGGTCTCGACGGCGCTCGCGGCCGTCGGCTCGGGCGAATATGCCGTGCGCCTGCCGCAGGCCGGCTCGTCGGAGATGGCGGGATTGACGCAGGGCTTCAACGCGATGGCGGCCCGCCTGAGCCTGGCCGAAGCGCAGAACCGCCGCCTGCACGAGCAGCTCGTCACGCTGCAGGAGGAGGAACGCGCCGACCTCGCGCGCGACCTGCACGACGAGGTCGGCCCGTTCCTGTTCACCGCGGCCCTCGACGCCGCCGCCATCGAACAGGCGGCGGCGGCCGGCCAGCACGCCGCCATACCGGAACGCGCGCTGGCCATCCGCGAGGCGGTCGGCCACATGCAGCGCCAGGTCAGGGCCATGCTGAAGCGCCTGCGCC
>CAXULX010000038.1:0-9932 GCA_964252005.1 uncultured Acetobacteraceae bacterium
GACGAGGCGCGGCACGCCGGGTTCATCAACGACACGCTGAAGGATTTCGGGGTCGGCGTCGATCTGAGCTTCCTGACGAAGGTCAAGAAATACACCTACTTCCGGCCAAAGTTCGTGTTCTACGCGACCTACCTGTCGGAGAAGATCGGCTACGCCCGCTACATCACCATCTTCCGCCACCTGGAGCGCCACCCCGAGCGGATGTTCCACCCGATCTTCGGCTGGTTCGAGCAGTGGTGCGCCGACGAGTTCCGCCACGGCGAGGCGTTCGCCTTGCTGATGCGCGCCGATCCCAAGGTGCTGTCGGGCCTCAACAAGCTGTGGATCCGGTTCTTCCTGATCGCGGTGTTCGCCACGATGTACGTGCGCGACCATGCGCGCCCGGTGTTCCACGCGGCCTTGGGCGTCGATCCCACCGACTACGACTTCCGGGTGTTCCGCATCACCACCGAGATCTGCAAGCAGGTGTTCCCGGTGTCGCTCGACCTCGACCATCCCGGCTTCGCCCGCGGGTTCGAGCGGCTGCGCGCCATCACCGTCGCCAAGGGCGCGGCGCGGCGGCAGGGCGGCGTGATCGGCCGGATCAAGGGGGCGGCGCTTACCGCGGCGGCGGCGGCGGCGTTCGCGCGGCTTTACTTGATCCCCCCGAAGAGCAACGCGATGCCGGAGCAGGTCCGGCTGGTCCCTGCCTGGTAGCGCGGCCGCCATGCCGTCCTGGGTCGGTCCAGCCTCCTATGCGCTGTTCGTCTGGTGGTTCAGCACGGGGCTGATCATCTGGCTCGACAACCTGCCGGCGCGCACCTTCCGCTGGAGCATGTCGCTGGGCACCGCGGTGTTCGGCGTGTCCTTGTGGCAGCTGGGTGCCACGGCCGCGGACGGCTCGGTCTGGGGCGCCTACGCCGCCTTCACCTGGGCCGTGCTGGCCTGGGGCTGGCAGGAGATGGGCTTCTTCATGGGCTACGTCACCGGCCCGCGCCGCATCGGCAGCCCGGCGGGCGTCAGCGAGTGGCAACGCTTCCGGCACGGCGTGAGCGCCTGCCTGTATCACGAGCTGGCCATCATCGCGACCGGCGCCGTCATCGCCTACGCCACCTGGGGCGGGGTGAACCAGGTCGGGGCCTGGACCTTCTACGTGCTGTGGGCGATGCGGGCCAGCGCCAAGCTCAACTTCTTCCTGGGCGTGCTGAACCTGGGCGAGCAGTTCATCCCGCCCCATCTCACCTACCTCGGCAGCTACCTGCGCCGCCGCCCGATGAACGCGCTGTTCCCGGTGTCCGTCACCCTGGGCACCGTCGGCGTCGTCTTCCTGCTGCAGCGCGCCTCGGCACCCGACATCGGCGAGGCCGCGTTCGCCGGGCTCACCTTCGTGGCCGCCATGCTGGCGCTTGCGGTGATCGAGCACTGGGTCCTGATCCTGCCGATACCCTTCGACAGGCTCTGGAACTGGGTGCTGACCCGGCGGCGGCCCGCCCTGTCGAAGGCCGAGCGTCCCCACCCCAACGCTGCCGCAACCTCTTAAGGGTTTTGGAGTCGCCGATGGACTACGAACGGTTCTTCCGCCGCGAGCTTGACACCCTGCGCCAGGGCGGCAACTACCGCGTGTTCGCCGACCTGCAACGCACCGTCGGCGCCTTCCCGGCCGCGGTGCACCTGGGCGGCCGCGCGCCGTCGGACGTGACGGTCTGGTGCTCGAACGACTACCTCGGCATGGGGCAGCATCCCTTGGTGCTCGAAGCTAGCCATGAGGCGCTGGACAAATGCGGCGCCGGCGCCGGCGGCACCCGCAACATCGCCGGCACCAACCACTACCACGTCATGCTGGAGGAGGAGATCGCCGACCTTCACCAGGCCGAAAGCGCGCTGCTGTTCAACTCCGGCTATATGTCCAACTGGGCGGCGCTGAGCACGCTCGGCGCGCGGCTGCCCGGCTGCGTCGTGCTGTCGGACGCGCTGAACCATGCGTCCATGATCGAGGGCATTCGGCACAGCCGGGCCGAGAAGATGGTGTTCGGCCACAACGACCCGGAGGACCTGGACCGCAAGCTCTCCCAGATCGACCCCTCGCGGCCGAAGATGGTGGTGTTCGAGAGCATCTACTCGATGGACGGCGACATCGCCCCCATCGCCGAGATCTGCGACGTGGCGGACAAGCATGGCGCCATCACCTATCTGGACGAGGTGCATGCGGTCGGCCTGTATGGCCCGCGCGGCGGCGGCGTCGCGGAGCGGGAGGGCCTGTGCCACCGCATCACCGTGATGGAGGGCACGCTGGCCAAGGGCTTTGGCGTGGTCGGCGGCTACATCGCCGGGTCCGCCGCGGTGGTGGATTTCGTGCGGAGCTTCGCGTCGGGCTTCATCTTCACCACGGCGCTGCCGCCGGCGGTGTGCGCCGGGGCGCTGGCCAGCATACGGCACTTGAAGACGAGTTCCGCGGAGCGCGAAGGGCAGCAGCGCCGGGTGGCCCAGGTGCGCGCGGCGCTCGACGCCGCCGGGGTGCCGCACATGGACAACCCGAGCCACATCGTGCCGGTGATGGTGGGCGACGCGGCGCTGTGCAAGCACATCAGCGACCGCTTGCTGGAGCAGCACGGCGTGTATCTGCAGCCGATCAACTACCCGACGGTGCCGCGCGGCACGGAACGGCTGCGCATCACGCCGTCGCCGCTGCACACCGATGCCGACATCGAGCACCTCGTCGCCTCGCTGTCGGCCATTTGGTCGGATCTGAGCCTCAAGCGCGTCGCATGATGCAACCGCGTGCCCGGGCGCACGTCAAGTCCTGCGATCTTACTTGATCCCTCCCAACGGATGGGATCGCAACCAGGAGGAACCCACTCATGCAAAACCGTAACGGGACGTCTCGCCGCACCGTGCTGCGTACCGGAGCGATGATCGTCGCAGGCGCCGCGGGCGTGGCCGCCGCGTCGTCCGCACGCGCCGAGGATGAGAAGATCGCGCAGGAGCTGGTGCAGTACCAGAACGCGCCGAAGGACGGCCAGAAGTGCAACATGTGCGCGCAGTGGGTCGAGCCCAACGCCTGCAAGATCGTTGCAGGCGTCATCAACCCGAACGGCTACTGCGTGGCCTACGCGCCCAAAGAGGGCTGATTGCCCCCGGCGCCGGTCAGGCCGGCGCCGTCCAGCGCGCCGGCCTGACCATTCGTTTTCCACGAAACTGATAGACGTCCGGCCGGCCAAGCCACATCTCCTTGGCATTCACAAGAAGACCTGCCATGCCGCTCGACGACACCGACCCCAACCGCCGCCGCGCCACCCCGCGCTACAACGTCCTGGGCGGCACGCTGGAGACCTGTTCGCTCGATCCGATGACCGGCTTCACCCGCAACGGCTGCTGCGAGACAGGGCCGGAGGATGTGGGCAGCCACACCGTCTGCGCCAAGGTCACGGCCGAGTTCCTGGCCTTCAGCCGCAGCCGGGGCAACGACCTTTCGACGCCGCGGCCCGAGTACGGCTTCCCCGGCCTCAAGCCCGGCGACCGCTGGTGCCTGTGCGCTCCCCGCTGGCAGGAGGCGTTCCTGGCCGGTTGCGCGCCCCGCGTTGCCCTGCACGCGACCGAGGCGGCGGCATTGCAGCACTGTGCACTGGAGGATTTGCAGCGGCACGCGGTCGGGTAGGCGGGCGCTACGTCTTTTGGCGCTTCGCTCCACGGGGCGCAGGCGCGGGCGGCACGTAGGCCAGCGCCTCCTCCATGCTCCAAGGATTTTCGGCCGGAAAGCGGCTGAGCGCGATGCCGGTCTCCACGGACGCCAAGCGGCGGGCGTCTGTATAGGCGGCGTCGTAAAGGCCGGCTAGGAATGGGCGCATTCCCGGCTCCGTCTCGATCAGACGGCGGGCATCCACCTGCTGAACGGCAATAGAGTAGATCCAGCTTCGGGTCAGCTTTTCCGGCTGCACCAGCACCTTCAGCATGTGTTGCAGCAGGACGCGCATAGAGCTTTCAAAGGCGCGTTTGTCCGAACCGGCCATGTCGGTCAGCAGCTCCGCCAGCGAGTGCCGGTCGAGGTTATCGAGGCGGCCGGCACGAAGCAGGTCAGCCTGCTGCAACATCCATCCGAATTGGTCGCGGTGGTAGTCCGCGCGCATCGTGTCGCCCGGCGCCTGCGCCCATTCCGTCACGCCTCCTGGTTCCGTGTCCGCCATGCCTCCACCGTAGCAGAGCAGGCTATTCCGCGGCCAGCGCCAAGGCGGGTTCGGCGCGCATCCATACGGCGGTGTCGTGGAACACCGCCCCGCCATTGGGCGCGGCCGGCGCATCGCGGGTCAGCGCGTTGATGCCGACGCCGCCGGCAAAGTCCGCGTTGGGCCACACGCTCTCGACCACCACGACGCCGGGCTGCAAGCCCCCCACCAGGCGCGCATGCACCATGACCATCCCCTGGTCGTTGCCGAGCGTCACCCGGCCTCCCTCCTCGATGCCCAGGCGCGCCGCGTCGTCTGGGTGGACCAGGGCCGTGGGCCGGCCCTCGCGCTTGCGGCTGCCGGGCGTCTCGGTGAAGCTCGTGTTGAGGAACTGGCGGGCGGGCGCTGCGACCAGGCGGAACGGGTGGTCAGGGGTCGCCGCCTCGGTCGCGGCCCAGTGGTCCGGCAGCGCGGGCATCCCGGCATGATGCGGGCCGACCGCGGCCCAATCGGGCGCGAAGCGGAACCGGCCGTCCGGGAAGCCGAACCCGGTCAGGAAGTGGCTGCGCTCGAAGCCCTCGTCGGCATCGATCCAGCGGCGGGCGATCACCTCCTCGGCGCCGGGCCAGCCGGAGGCGCGCAGCGTCGCGTCCACCATCTGCATCGCCGTCATCCCGAATCCCGGGTGCTCCGCGCCGAGCCGCTGCGCCAGCCCTTGCAGCACCTCGTGGTTCGAGCGGCATTCGCCCGGCGGGTCGATCAGCTTCGGCCCCACCTGCAGGTGCGTGTGGCCGCCCGCGGCATACAGGTCGTCATGCTCCAGGAACATGGTCGCCGGCAGCACCACGTCGGCCATCGCCGCCGTCTCCGTCATGAACTGTTCGTGCACACAAACAAAAAGGTCGTCGCGCAGGAAGCCCCGGCGGACCCGGTTGCTGTCGGGCGCCACCACGACGGGGTTGGTGTTCTGGATGAACAGGGCCGTGACCGGCGGCCCGTCGCCCAACGCGCCGCGGTCGCCGTCCAGCACGGCGCCGATGCGGCTCATGTCCATCTGCCGGGTGCCGGGGTCGCGCGCGTCCAGGCCCTCGATCAGCGTCTTGTCCCAGTGATAGATGCCGTTGCCGCGGTGGTTCCAGAACGCGCCGCCGCCGGGGTGGCGCCACTTGCCGCCGACGGTCGGGAGGCAGGTGACGGCGTGCAGGTTGGCGCTGCCGTTGCGGCTGCGGGAGAAGCCGTAGCCGACGCGCAGGAACGCCCGGTCGGTGCGTCCGTACAGCGCCGCGAACCCCTCGATCTCGGCCACCGTCAGCCCGGTGATCCCCGCCGCCCACTCCGGGCCGCGGTCGCGCAGATGCGCCTCCAGCCGGTCCGGGCAGTCGGCATACTCGGCCATGTAGCCCCGGTCCGCGGAGCCGTCGCGGAACATGACGTGCATGACCGCGCAGGCCAGCGCGCCGTCGGTGCCGGGGCGCGGCGCCAGGTGGATGTCGGCCGCAGCGGCGCTGGGCGTGCGGTAGGGATCGACGACCACGAACTTTGCCCCGCGCCCCTTGCGGGCGCGGGTCACGTGGGTCATCACGTTCACCTGGGTGGACACCGGGTTGCCGCCCCACATGACGATCAGGTCGGACTCCGCCATCTCCCGCGGGTCCGGCCCGCCGTAGCGGCCGACGCCGGCGATCCAGCCGCTCTCGCTGGCCGTCGAGCAGATCGTGCTGTGCTGCCGCGAGTACCCCATGACGTGGCGCAGCCGGTTGATGCCGTCCCGCTGCACGAGGCCCATGGTGCCGGCGAAGTAGTAGGGCCACACCGCCTCCGCCCCATGCCGCGCCGCCGCGTCGATGAGGGCCGCGGCGACGCGGTCCAGCGCCTCCTCCCAGCCCGCCTCGCGGAACGCACTCCCACCTTTCGCACCGGTGCGGATCAACGGACGGAGCAGGCGGCCCGGGTGGTGCACCCGCTCGGCATAGCGCGCGACCTTCGCGCAGATCACCCCGGCGGTGTACGTGTTGTCCGCGGCCCCGCGCACCGCGCCGATGCGCGCGTGGTCCAGCACCTCCACCTCCAGCGCGCAAGTGCTGGGGCAGTCATGCGGGCAAACGGTGCTGCGGAATGGGCCGGCCATATGCGCTCCTTCGTCTGATCGCCCGGCCACCGCCCCGGCGTGCCACGGGGTTATCACGGGACGTCGCGATACCCCAAAGGGGCGCCGATGCGGCTCAGCGCGCGGGCTGTAGTGGGAGCGCAGTCCGCCTCGTGTCGGGCAGGAAGGCGGTCAACAGCCCGATGGCCGGCAGGTAGGCGCACAGAGCATAGACATGCTCGATGCTGGTCGCGTCTGCCAGTTCCCCTAGCACCGCCGCGCCAAGGCCGCCCATGCCGAAGGCGAAGCCGAAGAACAGGCCGCCGACCAGCCCGACGCGCCCCGGCAGCAGGTCCTGCGCATAGACCAGGATGGCCGAGAAGGCGCTCGCCAGGATCAGCCCGATGGGCACGGTCAGGATGGTCGTCCACAGCAGGTTCGCGTGCGGCAGCGCCAGGGTGAACGGCAGCACGCCGAGGATGGACGCCCAGATCACCCGTTTGCGGCCGAACCGGTCGCCCACCGGGCCGCCGACCACGGTGCCGACCGCGACCGCGCCCAGGAACACGAACAGCAGCAACTGCGCCGTATCGACCGGCACGTGGAAGCGGTCGATCAGGTAGAAGGTGTAGTAGGTGCTCAGGCTGGCCATGTAGAAATACTTGGAGAAGATCAGCAGCAGCAGGATCGCCACCGAGGCGACCACCCGCGCCTGGGGCAGCGCCCCCGCCGTCGCGGCCGCCGCCGGGGCGCGGCGCCGCTCGGCGACCCGGCCGCGATACCACCGCCCCACCATCGCCAGCACCGCCATCGCCAGCAGCGCCACGCCCGAGAACCAGGCGATGCTCGATTGCCCATGCCGCACCACCACGAAGGCGGCCAGCAACGGCCCGATGGCCGAGCCGGCGTTGCCGCCCACCTGGAACACCGATTGCGCCAAGCCGTGCCGCCCGCCCGACGCCATGCGCGCGACGCGGGAGGATTCCGGGTGGAACACCGCCGATCCCAGGCCGATCAGCCCCGCCGCCAGCAGGATGGCCTGGAAGCTGCCGGCCGCCGACAGCGCCAGCAGGCCGGCCAGCGTCGATCCCATGCCCACCGCGAGCGAGAACGGCATCGGGCGCCGGTCGGTGACGATGCCCACCACCGGCTGCAGCAGCGACGCCGTGAGATAGAAGGTCAGCGAAATCAGGCCGATCTGGCCGAAGTCGAGCGAGAACTTGGCTTTCAGGATGGGATACACCGCCGGAACCAGCGACTGCATGAGGTCGTTCAGGAGGTGGGACAGGCTGATCGCGAGCAGAATTCCAACGGCCGGCCCGGTCCGCGGAAGGGGCGGCGCTGCGGCCAGCGTGCGTGGATCGGTCGATGTCTGGCTCATGCTGTCCCACCCTGCGTTCGGACGACCATACCCCGGGACGCGCTGGCGGCGGCGGGAGTTCCCGGCATGGCTCCCATGCCGACATCGCCCCGTCGTTGGTCAACGCAAGGCTGTTCGGACCAGATGCTGTTCTAAAGGCTCTCGTTCGCCGGGGCCGGCCGCAGCCAGCCGTGGGCGACGGCGTCCGCGAACACCGCCTGGGCCGCGTCCCACAATGCCGGGGAGCCGTCCGCGATGCGCCGGGTGAGCCGGCGCTCGCGCGCCTCATCGACCGCGTAATCCGTCCAGGTGCCCCCGCCGACCGCGTGGTTCAACAGGATGGGCTGCAGCCGGTCGAGCGCTTTCGCAAACTTCGCGTCCGGGGTCGCCGCCGCCTCGAACTCCTCCCACAGGCTGCGCAGCTCCTGCGTTTGGTCAGGCGGAAGCAGGCCGAAAACCTTGTCGGCGGCGAGCCGCTCGCGCGCGTCCTGGGTGGCGGCGCCCACGGCGTCGAACAGCGGGGTGTCGCCGCACTCGATCTCCACGAGGTCGTGCAGGATCAGCATGCGGACCACGCGCCCGGCGTCCACCTCGCCCACCGCCCATTCCCGCAGCACGAGGGCGAACAGCGTGAGGTGCCAGGAATGCTCGGCCGTGTTCTCCCGCCGGGACCCGTCGGCGATGCGGCTGCCGCGGATCACCGATTTCAGGCGGTCCGCCTCCATCAGGAATCCAAGCTGCTGCGCCAGCCGCCCATCCAGGCCGGCCCGCCATGCGTCTGATATCATCCCTATCTCCGTCCTATGGCCCGGCCGCGGCGTCTGAGTCCCGTGCGGCGTGGGGTGCCGCCGCGGAAACCGCGAGGGCGGCGGCGCGACGCCGCTTGCCCATAGGGGCAAAACCGTCCGTTAACTCATCAGACACCATTACATGGCAATCTTGCGGCGGAGCGGGCGACAGCGCGCAAGGTGAACAAACTCATGGCGCTTTCTTCCGTGCCGCTTCCCTTTTACGGCCAGCTTGCATATGGCTACCAGCCTTCGGAGCGGGTGTCTTCAAGTTCCGCGGGCGGCTCGAACACGTCGCCGGGCAACACGGCTTCGTCAAGCTCGAGCAGCCCGACCGACATCATCGACATCCGCGGCGTCCGCAGCGGAACGTTCACGGCCGCGGCCGACGACTTGTTCTCGCTCAGCGACCTGTACACCGCGACCGCGCCGACCGGCAACAGCATTGCTGGCTACAAGGTGGCGCTGCGCAACGCTGAGGGGTCATCCAACAGCGGCCAGCTCCTGCTTGGCGACAAGGACGTGACGGGCCAGCTCAGCTTCACCGCCGACGAGTTCAGCCGCCTGCACTTCAAGGCCGGGCCGTCCGGCAGCCAGCAGGACCTTGTCGTCGTGGCCCAGCTCGGCACCCGCTCGGCCGACGGTAAGCTGTCGAATGTTGTTGATAGTCCAGCGGTCCAGATCACCGCGAGCGTCACGGGAGTTCGTTCCATCAACGCAAGCGGCGCGCTGCTGACCCGGGCCAGCGGCTCCGACGCGAACTTCGTCAACACCGCCCAGGAGGCCAGCATCTTCACCGGCTTCGGGCAGGCGCGCCCGAACCTCAGCACCGTGGGCAACCTCACGGCCGCCGATGGTGATCTGTTCTCGCTCAGCGACCTGTATGCCGCGACCGCGCCGACCGGCAGCAGCATCGCCAACTACAAAGTGGCGCTGCGCAGCGACCAGGCGGCGCCCAACGACGGCCAGCTTCTGCTCGGCGACAAGGATGTGACCGGCCAGCTCAGCTTCACCGCCGACGAGTTCAGCCGCCTGCACTTCAAGGCCGGGCCGTCCGGCAGCCAGCAGGACCTTGTCGTCGTGGCCCAGCTTGGCACCCGCTTGGCGAACGGCACGCTGTCCAACGTCATCGACAGTCCCGCCGTGCAGATCACCGCGAACGTCACGGGAGTTCGCTCCATCAACGCAAGCGGCGCGCTGCTGACCCGGGCCACCGGCTCCGATGCCAACTTCGTCAACACGGCCCAGGAAGCCAGCATCTTCACCGGCTTCGGGCAGCCGCGCCCGAGCCTCAGTACCACAGGCAATTTCACCGCCTCGGCAGGAGACTCATTCTCGCTCAGCGACCTGTATGCCGCGACGGCGCCGACCGGCAGCAGCATCGCCAACTACAAGGTAGCACTCCGCAGCGACCAGACGGCACCCGACGACGGCCAGCTTCTGCTCGGCGACAAGGACGTGACCGGCCAGCTCAGCTTCACCGCCGACGAGTTCAGCCGCCTGCACTTCAAGGCCGGGCCGTCCGGCAGCCAGCAGGACCTTGTCGTCGTGGCCCAGCT
>CAXULX010000038.1:10032-42392 GCA_964252005.1 uncultured Acetobacteraceae bacterium
CAAGCGGCGCGCTGCTGACCCGGGCCACCGGCTCCGATGCCAACTTCGTCAACACCGCCCAGGAAGCCAGCATCTTCACCGGCTTCGGGCAGGCGCGCCCGAGCCTCAGTACCGTGGGGGCGCCCTATGATCCCCAGACAGCGGCAAACCTGTTGGCAAGCCTCGTGGGGCGCTTCCAATCCACTCAGGCTCCTTCGAACCAGGCAATTGCCGGCGCCCTCCTGCTGAGCCCAAGCTATTCCGGCGCCACAGCCGCCAGCCAGACAACAGGATCGACGGCGGGACGCAATCAGGGCACCCCCTCCTGGCTTTTCAGCATCTCCGACCTGGAAGGCTACCAAACAGGCGGGGCCGGCCTGACGCTCCAAAGCTTTGCCGTCACCGCCTACCAAGCCAGCCAGAAGGCAAGATGATGCGAACAGGGTCCAACCTTGAAAGGCCGGAACCACGCAGTCGCGGCACGCGCTGCCCGGCCCGGCGTGCCAAGGCTTCACGGCCTCTCCCGCGCGTAGTCTAATGCCGCCCACACGAAGCGGTCAGGCGAGCAGATATGGAACATTGGCTGAAACGCGGCGCAGAGGCCGCCTCCTTGGTGGATGCAGACCTTCAGGTCCGCCAAACCGTCGAGCGCACCCTGGCCGACATCGCCGAGCGCGGCGACGCGGCGGTGCGCGAGCTTTCGGTCAAGTTCGACCGCTGGGACCGCGACGACTACCGCCTGACGCCCACCGAGATCGAGGCTTGCCTGTCGCAACTCACCCGGCGCGACATCGACGACATCCGCTTCGCCCAGGACCAGGTGCGCAACTTCGCCCGGCACCAGCGCGACGCGCTCCGCGACATCGAGGTCGAGACGCTGCCGGGCGTGGTGCTCGGCCACAAGAACATCCCCGTCGGCGCCGCCGGCTGCTACGTGCCCGGCGGCAAGTACCCGCTGCTGGCGTCCGCCCACATGTCGGTCATCACCGCCAAGGTCGCGGGCGTGAAGCGCGTCATCACCTGCGCGCCGCCCTACCATGGCAAGCCCGCGCCGGCCATCGTGGCGGCGCAGCACATGGCGGGCGCCGACGAGATCCTGTGCCTCGGCGGCATCCAGGCGGTCGGCGCGATGGCGCTCGGCACCGAGAGCATCGCCCCCGTCGATATGCTGGTCGGCCCCGGCAACGCCTACGTGGCGGAGGCGAAGCGGCAGTTGTATGGCCGGGTCGGCATCGACTTGTTCGCCGGGCCGACCGAGACCCTGGTGATCGCCGATGACAGCGTGGACGGCGAGCTGTGCGCCACCGACCTGCTGGGCCAGGCGGAGCACGGTCCCGACAGCCCCGCCATCCTGCTCACCACCTCGGAGCGCCTGGCCCGCGACACCATGGCGGAGATCGAGCGCCTGCTGCAAATTCTGCCCACCGCCGGCATCGCACGGCAGGCATGGGACACCCACGGCGCCGTCGTCGTGGTCGACGATGACGCGGAGATGGTGCAGGTCGCCGACCGCATCGCCTCCGAGCACGTCCAGGTGATGACGCGCGACCCCGACTATTTCCTGGCGCACATGACGAACTACGGCGCGCTGTTCCTGGGGCCGCGCACCAACGTGGCCTATGGCGACAAGGCCATCGGCACCAACCACACCCTGCCAACCCGGCGTGCCGCGCGCTACACCGGCGGCCTGTGGGTCGGCAAGTTCCTGAAAACCTGCACCTACCAGCGCGTGCTGACCGACGAGGCTTCGGCCACCGTCGGCCGCGTCACCTCGCGCCTGTGCGCGTTGGAGGGGTTCATCGGCCATGGCGAGCAGGCGAACATCCGCGTGCGGCGCTACGGCGGCGGCAACGTGCCGTACGGGGCGGCGGCGGATTGACGCCCGTGCTGCCGCGCACGCCCTCCCTCCGGCTGGACGGCAAGCGGGCGCTGGTGACGGGCGCCGGCCGCGGGCTGGGCGTGGCCTGCGCCGCCGCCCTCGGCCAGGCCGGCGCCCACGTCATCGCCGCCGCCCGGACCGCGGCCGAGATCGAGGACGTCGCCTCGGCCATCCGCGCGGAGGGCGGCAGCGCGGAGGCCCGGGTGATCGACGTGCACGACCCCGGCGACGCCATCGCGGCGTGCGGGCCGGTCGATATCCTGGTCAACAACGCCGGGACCAACCGCCCCGCCGCGTTCCTGGACGTGACCGCCGAGGACTACGACGCGATCATGGACCTCAACCTGCGCGCCGCATTCTTCGTGGCGCAGGCGGTGGCGCGCGGCCAGGCGCAGGCCGGGCGCGGCGGCTCCATCATCCATATGTCGTCGCAGATGGGCCAGGTCGGCGGCGCGCGCCGCACCGTCTACTGCGCCAGCAAGCACGCCATCGAGGGGCTGACCAAGGCGATGGCGCTCGACCTCGCGCCGCACAGCATCCGGGTGAACTCGATCTGCCCGACCTACATCGAGACCCCGCTGACCCGGCCCTACTTCGAGGACCCGGCCTTCCGCGCCGACGTGCTCACGCGCATCAAGCTCGGGCGGCTGGGCCGGGTCGAGGACCTGATGGGCGCCGTCGTGTTCCTGGCGTCGGACGCGGCGGCGCTGATGACCGGGACCTCCGTGGTGATCGACGGCGGCTGGACCGCGGACTGACGCCGGCGTTCGCCAATCCTTAATCTTTCCCCGTCACACTGCCCGGCAGCAGCAGACGGAGTTTGACGATGCCGGCGCGCCGCAAGCCACACCGCGCCCAGCCCCGCCCGAAGGGCACGCCGGCGCCGTTCGGGCGCGGCCTGGCGCTGCACCGCGCCCTGCGGCTGCATCCCAACCCGGCGGACCGCGCCGTGACAGAGGGCCAGGCCCTGCTCGACGCCGGCCATGCGGAGGACGCGGCCGTCCTGCTGACCGCCGCCTGCCAGTGCCATCCCGGCGACGCGCGCATCCTCGCGCTGAACGGCCGGGCGCTGCTGGCGCTGGGCCGCGTTGGGCCGGCCATCGGCGCGCTGTTCCTGGCGGCGGAGCTGCGGCCCGATGATCCCGCGATCCAGGCCGCCCTGGGCAGCGCCCTGCTCGACCACGGCGACGTGGAGCAGGCCATGGTCCACTGCCTCAACGCCTTCCGCCTGGCGCCCGATCCCGCCCATGCCACCACGCTGAGCTGCGTGCTGATCGCGCTCGGCCATTATACGGAGGCGTTGGTGCTGGCCGACCACGCGCTGGAGCAGCAGCCGGGCCATTTCGAGGCGCTGGTGAACCGCGCCATCGCGCTTGAGGGCCTCGGCCGGTTCGCGGAGGCCGTGCGCGCCGGGCGGAACGCGGTGGCCGCGTCGCCGGACAACGCGGTGGCCCGGCACAACCTCGCGGTCACCCTCCTGTCCCTGGGGCAACTGACGGCGGAAACCTGGGGCTTCTATGAAGGGCGGCTGCTGCTGCACGGCAAGCCGGCGTGGCTCACGGCCGTTGCGCGTTGGGAGGGGGAGGACATCGCCGGCCGCACGATCCTGCTGCACGCCGAGCAGGGCCTGGGCGACACGCTGCAATTCGTCCGCTATGCGCCGCTCGTGGCGGCCCGGGCGGGGCGGGTCATCCTCGCGGTGCAGCCGGCGCTGGCCCGGCTGCTGCGCGCGGTGCCCGGCGTGGACCATGTCGTGGCGGTTGGCGGCGTGCTGCCGCCGTTCGACCTCGTCTGCCCGTTGCTGAGCCTGCCGCGCCTGCTCGGCACGACGCTCGACACGATCCCGCCGGCCCTGCCCTATGCCGACGACCACGCGCCGTGGGACGATGCCGCGGGTCCTGCCCTTCGCGTCGGCCTGGTCTGGGCCGGCAGCAAGGGCTTCGCCGACGACCGGCAACGCTCGCTGCCGCCGGCGGAGCTGATGGGCCTGGCCGGGCTGCCCGGCGTGCAGTTCTACAGCCTGCAGCGGCATGAGGCCGGCGGCACGGCGCTGCCGCCAGAACTCGGCGCCATCGACCTGATGGACGGCGTGCAGGACTTCGCCGACACGGCGGCGCGTGTGGCCGGGCTGGACCTGGTGATCGCGGTCGATACCGCGGTGGCGCATCTGGCGGCGACGATGAACAAGCCGGTGTGGCTGCTGTCCCGTTTCCGCGGCTGCTGGCGCTGGCTGCTCGGCCGAGCGGACAGCCCGTGGTATCCCGGCTTGCGCATCATCCGGCAGGACCGGCCGAACGATTGGGGCGGGGTGGTCGCCCGGGTCCGGCAGGACCTGGCGGTGCTCGCGTGCCAGCCCATCAAGCGTCCCATCGCGACGGCTCCACGGCCGGCGGCGCCCGCGCCGCGCCCCTGCAAGGCTTGCGGCGTTCCCGCGCCGGCCATGGGATCGGTCGATTTCAACAAAAGCTGCGAGGACCGGCGCCGGGCCGCGCTGCCGCTGTCCGGCCGGGCCGTCACCTATCACCGCTGCCCCGCCTGCGCGCTGGTGTTCACTGGCGATTTCGATGGCTGGGACCGGGATGAGTTCCGCCGCCAGATCTACAACGAGGGCTACGCCGACGTGGACCCGGACTTCGCCGGCAGCCGTCCCACCGCCTCGGCGGAGCTGGTCGGCGCGTTGTTCGGCCCGGCGTGCCGCGGCCTCGACGTGCTGGACTTCGGCGGCGGGGACGGCGCGCTGGCGGCGCTGCTGGCCAGCCGGCACGGCATGGTCGCGGAGGTGTATGACCCGTTCAACCGGGCCTGCGACGTGGCGCCGCAGCGCCAGTACCCGTTGGTGACGTGCTTCGAGGTGCTGGAGCACACGCCCGACCCGCGGGCGACGATCCGCGAGATCACGGCCCGGGTGCAGCCGGACGGCATCGTCGTGTTCTCCACCCTGCTCCAGCCCGCCGACTTTCCGCAGCGGGGCTTGGGCTGGTGGTACGTGGCGCCGCGGAACGGGCATGTGACGATCTACTCGGCGCAGAGCCTGCGCGCCCTGTGGTCGGACCTCGGGTTCCAACTCATCAGCCACGGCGACGGCCTGCACATCGCGTATCGAACCGTGCCGGCCTTTGCCCAGGGCCTTGCCTGCCTCGCCGTTTGAGCGGCAATTTCCAGCGCGGCAGGCCCGGTGGCATCGCCGCGCAGGAATTAAGGGGGTTGCCGTGAGCACAGCCGATTGGGGCCGCATGAGCCGTGCGGAGCGGGACGCCGCCTACAACAACACCGCCGCCTGCCCCGGCGGCCCCGCCGCCATGGACGCGCTGCGCGCGGACTCCGCGGCGTTCCGTGCGGCGCGCCCGGAACATCTGGACCTCGCCTATGGCACGAGCCAGCGCGAAGCCTGGGACCTGTTCCCCGGCGCGCCTGGCTCGGACTGCCTGGTGTTCATCCATGGCGGTTACTGGCAGCGCAACGACCGCGAGGGGGCGGCGGCGCTGATGGAGGGGGCGCTGGCGTCCGGCTGGTCAGCGGCGCTGCCGGGCTACACGCTGGCACCGGAGGCGTCGCTTGCGGTCATCGTCGGGCAAATCCACGCGGCGCTCGACTGGCTGGCCCGGCACGGCACGGCGCACGGGATCACCGGGCGCATCGTGGTGGCGGGCTGGTCCGCGGGCGGGCACCTCGCCGCCATGGCGCTATCCCACCCGGCGGTCGCCGCGGCCCTGCCCATCTCCGGCGTGTTCGAGCTGGGTCCGCTGCGCGACACCTACCTGAACGAGAAGCTGTCGCTGGCCGACGAGGAGGTCGCCATCCTGTCGCCGCTCCGGCTGCCCGCGCCGGACAAGCCGATGAGCTTGGCCTACGGCAGCGCGGAACTGCCGGCCCTGGTCGGGGACAGCCGCGCGCTGCACGCCCTCCGTGCCGCCCAGCACCGGCCCGGCGCCCTGCTGCCGGTGCCCGGCGCCGACCATTTCACCGTGCTGGATGCGCTGCGGCGGCCCGGGGGCGCCCTGCTGGGCCAGGCCCGCGCGCTGCTGGAGCTGTAGCGCCGGCCGCGGCGTCGGCCTGTTCACACCACAGGCCCGGCCGGGTAACATGGACGTGGTTGAGAATTGGTGAGACATGCACGACAGCCTGATCCGCGGCACGATTGTCACCGCGTCCGAGGTGATCCCAGACGGCTGGATCGCCGTCACGGGCGAGCGGATCGCCGCCGTGGGCGAGGGCCAAGCCCCGCAGGCGGCGACGGTGCTAGACTACTCCGGCAAGCTGGTGCTGCCCGGCCTCGTCGATGGGCATATGCACACGAGTTCCGCCATCGGCTGGCCCGGCATCGAGGGCGCGACCCGCTCGGCCGCGGCCGGGGGCGTCACGACCTGCGTCGATATGCCCTATGACGTGCCGCAGGCGGTGACGGATGCGGCGGTGCTGGCGGAGAAGGTCGGTTGGGTGAACCGGACCGCGCATGTCGATGTCGCGCTGTATGGGACCATCGCCAAGCATGGCGGCGTCGGCGCGATTGAAGGGCTGGCGGCGGGCGGCGTGTGCTCCTTCAAGCTTTCGACCTACGAGTACGACCCGGTGCGCTTCCCGCGCATCGACCGCCCGACCATGATCGAGGCGTTCGCCGCCATCGCGCGGACGGGGCTGCCGGTGTCCGTGCACAACGAGGACCAGGAACTGGTCGAGCGCCTGACCGCGGACGCCCGTGCCGCCGGGCAGACGGGCGCTATCATGCACTGCCGCACCCGCCCGCCGCTCGCGGAGACGCTGGCGGACAACGAGATCTTCGAGATCGGGCTGGAAACGGGGGCGCATGTCCACATCGCGCATTCCTCGGTCGCGCGCGGCTTCACGATTGCCGGGGCGTTCCGCGCCGCGGGCGGCCGGGCCACCGGGGAGGCGTGCATCCAGTACCTCTGCATGACGGAGGAGGACCTCGTGCGCCTCGGCGGGCGCGGCAAGTGCAACCCGCCGTTCCGCACCGCGGCGGAGGTGGAGCGGATGTGGGCGGCGCTCCAGGCGGATCAGGTCGCCTACATCTCGACCGATCACGCCCCCTGGCCGGCGGACCGCAAGGGGTTTGCCGACATCTTCGCGTGCGGCGCCGGGCTGGTGGGCCTGCAGAGCTTCGCGTCGCTGATGTACACTTTGCTGGAGGAGCGCGGCCTGCCGCCCACCCTGATGGCGGCCTACTGCGCGGAGCGTCCGGCACGGCACCATGGGCTGGATGGGCGCAAGGGGTCGATTGCGCCCGGCAAGGATGCGGACCTGCTGGTGCTGGAACCCGGGCGCTTCACCTTCGACGAGGCGTCGATCCAGGACCGTCCGGACCTGCGCTGGTCGCCCTATCACGGCCGCCCGATGCGCGCCCGGGTGGCCGCGACGCTGCTGCGCGGCCAGGTGGTGTGGGATGGCGAGGCGGTGCTGGCCCGGCCCGGCTCCGGACAATTCGTCGCGCGGGGCGCGCGCTGAGATGGCGCGGACCGTCACCATCGCCGCGGCGCAGATGGGTCCGGTGCAGCGCGCCGACAGCCGGGCCGAGACCATGGCCCGCCTCCTGGCGCTGTTGGAACAGGCGGCGGCGGGCGGCGCGCGGCTGGTGGTGTTCCCCGAACTCGCCTTGACGACCTTCTTCCCGCGCTGGCTGCTGACGCCCGAGGAACTGGAGACGTTCACCGAGCCGGCCATGCCGAACACAGCGGTGCAGCCGCTGTTCGACCGGGCGGGCGAGTTGGGCGTGGGCTTCAGCATCGGCTATGCCGAGCGTGCCGGGGACAAGCTGTTCAACAGCGCCATCCTGGTCGCGCCCGACGGAAGCACACTCGGCACATACCGAAAAGTCCACCTGCCCGGCTCGGTCGAGCCGCGGCCCGGCGACCGGTTCCAGCAACTGGAGAAACGCTACTTCGCCTATGGCGACCGCGGCTTCCCCGCCTGGCGCGCGCCCGCATCGCTCGGCGGCGGCGTGCTCGGCATGCTGATCTGCAACGACCGCCGCTGGCCGGAGGCATGGCGGATGCTGGCGTTGCAGGGCGCGGAGCTGGTGTGCTGCGGCTACAACTCCGCCGCCTACGACCCCAATGGCGGCACGACGGAGAACGAGGCGCTGCGGACCTTCCACTCCAAGCTGGTGGTCCAGGCCAACGCCTACATGAACGCGACCTGGGCGGTGGCCGTCGCCAAGGCGGGGACGGAGGACGGGGCGGGCCTGATCGGCGGCTCCTGCATCGTCGATCCCAACGGCGTAATTGTGGCGGAGGCCGCGGGCCTCGGGGACGAGGTGGTGCTGGCCGAATGCGACCTCGATGCGTGCCGCCAGGGAAAGGACAAGATGTTCAACTTCGCCGCCCACCGCCGCCCCGAATGCTACGGCGCCATCGCCGCGCAGGCCGGAGCCGTGCCGCCGCCGCTCAATGAGGCCGCCCAACCATGACCCGCATCGTCACCGTCGCCGCCGCGCAGCTCGGCCCCATCCAGCGCGCCGAACCCCGCTCCGTCGCCGTGGAGCGCATGGTACGGCTGATGGAGCGCGCCCACGCCCGCGGCGTGCAGGTCGTGGTGTTCCCCGAGCTGGCGCTGACCACCTTCTTCCCCCGCCACTACCACGCCGACCGCGCCGAGGCGGACCATTGGTTCGAGACCGCCATGCCGTCGAACGAGACGGCGCCGCTGTTCGAGGCGGCCCGGCGCTACGGCATCGCCTTCCATCTGGGCTACGCCGAGCGCACGCCGGAGGGCCGCCGCTTCAACACCGCCATCCTGGTCAGCCCGGAGGGCCAGGTCATGCTGAAGTATCGAAAAATCCACCTGCCCGGCCATGCCGAGCACGACCCGGCGCGCCAGGTGCAGCATTTGGAGAAACGGTATTTCGAGGTGGGCGACCTGGGCTTCCCCGTGGTGCGCGCGCCGCTCGGCGGCATGCCGGTGAACGCCGGGCTGATGATCTGCAACGACCGCCGCTGGCCGGAGGCGTGGCGCGAGTTGGGCCTGCAATCGGTCGAGCTGGTGATGCTCGGCTACAACACGCCGAGCATCAACCAGGACGCCCAGGGCTTCGAGGCGCACCACCTCCGGGTGTTCCACAGCCATCTGACGATCCAGGCCGGCGCATACCAGAACGCCACCTACGCCGTCGCCACCGCGAAGGCGGGCGTGGAGGATGGGTGCGAGCTGTTCGGCCACTCGATCATCGTGAACCCGCAGGGCGAAATCCTGGCGCAGGCGACGAGCTGGGGCGACGAGCTGATCACCGCGGATTGCGACCTGGACCGCTGCACCCTGGGCCGCACCACCATCTTCGCCTTCGACAAGCACCGCCGTCCGGAGGCGTATGGCCGCATCACCGGACAGGTGGGCGCGGTGGCGCCGCCGGAGTGGACGGGGGCATAGTGCGCTATTCCAGCAACGCCAGCCGCGCCATCGCGACGCCGGCCTGGCACGGCTCGATCACCGGCACGCCGGCCGCCTGCTCCACCGCCGCCCGGTGCCCGGCCATCCCCGTGCAGCCCAGCACGACCGCGCCCGCGCCGTCCTGGACGAGGCGGCGCGCCGCTTCGATCAGCCGGCCGCGCGCCGCCGCCGGGTCGAGCAGCGTGTCCATGGACACGTTCAGCGCCGTTTCGCCGGCCAGCCGCGCCTCCAGCCCCATGGAGCGCAGCGCCAGCGCGTGGCGGCCGATGCTGGCGTCCACGATGGCGATCACGCCGAACCGCTCGGCCCGGGTGAGCGCCGCGGCGACGGCGCAGCGGAACGCGCCCAGCACGGGGCAGCCGAGCACCGCCCGCATCACCTCCAGCCCGGGGTCGGAGGCGCAGGCGATCACCACGGCGTCGGCGGCTTCCTGCTCGGCCAGGCGGCACATCGGCTCCACCGCCGCGTGCCAGTCGCGCCAACTCAGGATCGCGGGCGGCCCGTCCGGGACGCTCAGCACGTCGATGTCGGGTCCGCCGGGCGTCCGGCACGGCGCCACGGCGGCGTCGATGCCGGCCCCGCAGGCGGCGGAGCGGTTCGGGTTGATGACCAGGATGCGCGCCATGGGGCATCGTTCTTGCATCTGCCCATTCCGTCAACCCAACAGGAACCGTCACGTCATGCAGGCACTCCGCCGCGCCGCTTTCCTTTGCCTGCTCGCCGGGGCCGCGCACGCCCAGGACGGCGCGCCGCTCCGCACCGCGGTCGATGGCACCTTCGCCCCCTTCGCCTTTCCCAGCCTGTCCGGCGGCGTGCAGGGCTTCAGCGTGGAGCTGTTCACCGAGGTCGCGCGCCGCCTGCACCGCCCGATCACCATCGACAGCGCGAGCTATTCCGGCCTCGTCCCCGCGCTGGACGCCGGGCGCTACGACTTCCTGGCCGCGCCCACCACGGTGACGAAGGAGCGCGCCGAGAACCTGCTGTTCACCAGCGGCTACATGTGGACCGCGTTCCAGTTCGGCATCAAGAAGGGCACGACCTCCATCACCTCGCTCGACGACCTGCGCGGCAAGGTCATCACGGTGAACAAGGGCAGCGCCTACGACGCCTGGGCCGCCGCCAACGGCCCCAAGTACGGCTTCACCGCCCAGGCATACGACTCGCAGTCCGACGCGGTGCAGGCGGTGCTGGCCGGGCGGGCGCTCGCCAACCTCGGCGGCAACGCGGTGATCCGCTACGCCGCGACCAAGCTGCCGCAGTTCCAGCCGGATTTCGTCATCACGGACACCCGCGCCGCCTGGGCCGCCCCGTTCCGCAAGGACGAGGCTGCCTTACGCAACCAAATCCAGGACACGATCTCCTGCATGAAGCAGGACGGCAGCCTCGCCAAACTCAGCGAGAAGTGGTTCGGCGTCCCCCCGGCGGCCGACGACCTGGAGCGCGTCGTCGAACCCGGCTACGGCGTCCCCGGCATGCCCGGCTACGACCCGGCGCCGCACGAGTTGCATTGCTCCTGAGCACACCCCGTTGATCGCGGCGCACGGCGTCCACAAGCATTTCGGCCCGCTGCACGTGCTGCGCGGCGTCGATCTCGTCGCGGCGCAGGGCGAGATGGTGTTCATCATCGGCCCGTCCGGCTCCGGCAAATCGACGCTGCTCCGTTGCCTGAACCGGCTGGAGGTGCCGGACAGCGGCGCCATCACCGTGGACGGCACCGACCTCCTGGACCGGCGCACCGACCTCAACCGGCTGCGGCGGCGCATCGGCATGGTGTTCCAGTCCTTCAACCTGTATCCGCACATGACGGCGCTGGGCAACGTGACGCTCGCCTTGCGCAAGGTTGCCGGCATGAAACAGGCGCAGGCGGACGCGGCCGGGCGCGCGGCGTTGGCCCAGGTGGGGCTGGAGGACCGCGCCGGCCACCGCCCGGCGCAGCTCTCCGGCGGGCAGCAGCAGCGGGTCGCCATCGCCCGCGCGCTCGCGCTCGAACCCCGCGTCATGCTGTTCGACGAGCCGACCAGCGCGCTCGACCCCGAGCTGGTGGGCGAGGTGCTGGGCGTGATGCGGGCCTTGCGGGAGGGCGGCATGACCATGGTGGTGGTGAGCCACGAGATGGGCTTCGCCCGCGCCGCCGCCGACCGGGTGGTGTTCATGGCGGACGGCCAGGTGCTGGAGAGCGGGCCGCCGGCGCAGCTGTTCAACGCGCCCGCGCAGGAGCGCACCCGCGCCTTCATCGGCCGCATCAGCCAGCACTGACCCGGCGCGCATGGCCGGCTTCGCCGACACCTTCCTCAACCTGCCGGTCATGGCCCGCAGCCTGCCGGCCATCGCCAGCGGCTTCGTGCTGACGGTGGAATTGGCCGTGCTGGTGGTGGCGGCGGGGCTGGCCGCCGGGCTGCTGCTGGCGCTCGTGCGCGCCTTCGGCGTGCGTCCGCTGAACTGGCTGATCGTGTTCGTGGTGGACCTGTTCCGCGCCCTGCCGCCCCTCGTCATCATCGTGCTGATCTACTTCGGAGCGCCCGCCTTCGACCTGACGCCCTCCGGCTTCTTTTGCACCTGGATCAGCCTGTCTTTGGTGCTGATGGCGTTTTCGGAGGAGATCTACTGGGCCGGGATCACCACGGTGCCGCCGGGCCAGTGGGAGGCGGCGCGGTCCACCGGCCTCGGCTTCGCGGCCGCCCTGCTGCACGTGGTGCTGCCGCAGGCGCTGCGGCTCGCCGTGCCGCCGCTCACCAACCGCACCATCGCCATCACCAAGGGCACGGCGCTCGGCTCCGTGGTGGCGGTGAGCGAAATCCTGTCGCAGGCGTCGTCGGCCATGTCGTTCAGCGGCAACCCGTCGCCGCTGACGCTTGGCGCCGTGGCCTACCTCGTGCTGTTCCTGCCGGTGGTCGCCTTCGGGCGCTGGGTGGAGCGGCGGTGGCGGCAGCACCCGGCCCGATGATCGCCGAGACCTTCTTCAACCGCGAAGTCCTCGTGGCCGCCTGGCCGATCCTGTGGCGCGGGCTGCTGGTGACGGTGGCGCTGTCGGCCGTCGTGGTGCCGCTCGGCTTTGCCGGCGGGTTGGCGCTGGCGCTGCTGTCCACGGTGCGCCGCCGCTGGGTCGCGATGGCGCTGGTGGCCTGGGTCGATTTCTTCCGCGCCTTTCCGCCGCTGGTCTTGCTGATCCTGCTGTATGCCGGGCTGCCCTTCGCCGGGGTGCACCTGAATGCCTTCGCCTGCGTGGCGGTGGGCTTCTTCCTCAACACGGGGGCGTACTACGCGGAGGTGCTGCGCGCCGGGCTGCTCTCCGTGCCGGCGGGCCTGGCGGAGGCCGGGCGCTCCACTGGGCTGTCCGCCGTGCAGACGCTGCGCCACGTCGTGCTGCCGCCCGCGATGCGCAACGTGCTGCCGGACCTGCTGTCCAACACGCTGGAGGTGGTGAAGCTCACCTCGCTCGCCTCCGTGGTGGCCTTGCCGGAGCTGCTGTTCCAGGCGCGGCAGGCGCAGAGCGTCACCTACAACGCGACGCCCATCGTGGCCGCGGCGGCGATGTATTTCCTGCTGCTCTGGCCGCTGGTGCGGCTGCTGAGCCGGCTGGAGCGGACGATTGCGGGACGGGGCGGGTGACGGCTCAATCGGCCTTCGCCGGCTTCACCACGCCCGTCCCGGCCCGAAGCTGCGCGATGGTGGCGCGCGACGTGATCTGCTCCGGGTTCATCCGCAGCTCGATCACCGCCGGCTTGCCGCTGGCGACGGCGCGCTGGAAGGCGGGCGTGAACCCGGCGGTCTCCGTGACGACCTCGCCGTGCCCGCCGAACGCCTCAATGTACTTGCAAAAGTCCGGGTTGGTCAGCGCGGTGCCGGAGACGCGGCCGGGGTAGGTGCGCTCCTGATACATGCGGATCGTGCCGTACATCGCGTTGTTGAACACCAGCACGATGGGCGCCACGCCGTACTGGAAGGCGGTGGCGATCTCCTGCCCGGTCATCAGCATGCCGCCATCGCCGACGAAGGTGACCGCCATGCGGCCGGGGAACGCCAGCGCCGCGGCGACGCCGGCCGGGACGCCGTAGCCCATCGCGCCGTTGGCCGGGCCGATCAGGCGCTGGCCGTCCCCGAAATTGATGAAGCGGGCGGGCCAGGTGGCGAAGTTGCCGGCGTCCGAGGTGAACACGGCGTCGGGCGGCGCCAGCGCCTCCAGGTCGCGCATCACCTGGGCGAGGTTCAGCGGCCCCTCGTACTCCGGCACCACGCGCCCGGCCTCCCGCACGGCTCGGAGCGAGCGGGTCCACCCGGCCCAGGGCGCCCCCTCCATCGGCGGCAGCGCCGCGGCGGCGTGGGCGAAGGCGTTGAGGTCGCCCGCGATGCCGAGCGCCGGGCGGAACACCCGGCCGATCTCGGCGGCGTCGGGATAGACGTGGATGATCGGCGCGCCTCGCGGGGGGAACAGCTGGTAGCCCTGCGTGGTCGCCTCGCCGAGCCGCGTGCCGATGGCGAGGATCAGGTCGGCCTCCCGCGCCCGCGCGACCAGGGCCGGGTCGGAGCCGACGCCGAGGTCGCCGACGAAGTTCGGCAACGTGCCGTCGTACAGCGCCTGCCGCCGGAAGCCGACGGCGACGGGCAGGCCCTGCCCCACCAGGAAGTCGCGCACCGCCGCCCGGCCCGCCTCGGTCCAGCAGCTCCCGCCCAGGATCGCCAGCGGCCTGCGGCTTTGCGCCAGCATCGCCTGCATCCGCGAGAGCGCCGCCGGGTCGGGCAGCCCGGCGGACACTGGCGCACGGCCGATGTCGGGCACAGAAACTTGGCGCTTCTGCATCTCCTCCGACAGCGCGATCACCACCGGGCCGGGCCGCCCGGTGGTGGCGACATCGACGGCGTAGGCGACCAATTCCGGGATGCGGCGCGCGTCGTCGATCTGCGTGACCCACTTGGCGAGCGGGCCGAACATGCGGCGGTAATCGACCTCCTGGAAGCTGTCGCGGTCGGTTTCCTCGAACGGGATCTGCCCGATGAACAACAGCAGCGGCGTGCTGTCCTGCTGCGCCACGTGCACGCCGATGGCGCCGTGGCAGGCGCCGGGGCCGCGCGTGACCATGGCGGCGGCGGGGCGGCCGGTGAGCTTGCCGTAGGCTTCGGCCATGTTGACCGCCCCCGCCTCGAACCGGCAGGTGATGAGGCGCAGGCGGTCGCGCACGTCGTACAGCCCGTCGAGCACGTCGAGGTAGCTCTCGCCGGGCACGGCGAACACGTGGTCGATGCCCTGGGCCACCAGCGCATCCGCCAGCACGCGGCCGCCGGGGCGGAGGGTCGGTCCAGGCGCCTGCGTGTCCATTTCTAGGGTCCTCCAAGTCGCGCCGGGCGTGCTGTCCATCATGGGCGCGCCGTGCCAAGACTACCGGCGCCGCCGCCTGACCACGATAGGAGACGCAGTTTGATCAAGTTCTACTACCACCCCTCCCCCAACCCGGCCAAGGTCGCGCTGCTGCTGGAGGAATCCGGCCTCGACTACGAGCTGATGCCGGTCGATACCCGCAAGGGCGAGCAGTTCGAGCCGGCCTTCCTCGCCATCAACCCGAACGCCAAGACCCCCGCCATCATCGACGGCGACGCGACGGTGTTCGACAGCAACGCGATCCTGCTCTACCTCGCCGAGAAGACCGGCCAGTTCCTGCCGCCGGACACGCCGGCGATGCGCGGGGAGCTGCTGTCCTGGCTGATGTTCGTCGCCACGGGGATCGGCCCGTACTCGGGCCAGGCCGTGCACTTCAGGCACTTCGCGCCGGCGCCGAAGGACTATCCCGTGAGCCGCTACATGTTCGAGGCGAAGCGGCATTACGGCATCCTCGACGCGCGCCTCGCCGCACGGCCCTACATGGTGGGCGACAGCTACACCATCGTCGACATGGCGGTCTGGGGCTGGGCGCGGGCGGTGCCGTTCGTGCTGGGGGAGGACGCCTGGGCGGCCATGCCGAACCTCAAGCGCCTGTTCGACGAGATCAGCGCCCGGCCGGCCGCCGAACGCGCCAGCGCGCTGAGCAAGCGCCACGCCTTCAAGACGGAGATGGACGAGGAGGCAAAGCGCAATATGTTCCGCCACATCGGGGCGGCCGCGGCGGCCTGACGCGGGCGGGACCGGGGCGCTGGGCACCCTGGACGCGGCGCGGCTGAACGGCCGCGCCGCGTCCGGCGGGGCGGCCGGGCTGTTCTGGGGCGCATTGGGCGTGCTGGCCTTTTCCGCCTCGCTCCCCGCGACCCGGATGGCCATCGCGGGCGGGCTGGACGCGAGCTTCGTCGGCGTCGGCCGGGCTGTCGTCGCCGGGCTGCTGGCGGCGGCGACCCTGGCCGCCATGCGCCAGCCCTGGCCGGCGGCCCGGCTGCTGCCGCGGCTCGCGGTGGTCGGGGTGGGCGTGGTGCTGGGCTTCCCGCTGCTGACCGCGCTCGCCCTGGCCCGCGTGCCCTCGGCCCATGGCATCGTCGTCGTTGGCCTGTTGCCGGCCGCCACCGCGGTCGCGGCGGTGCTGCGGGCGGGCGAGCGCCCGTCACCGCGTTTCTGGCTGGCGGCGCTCGCCGGAGTCGCCTGCGTCCTCGCCTTCGCCGCGGTGCAGGGCGCGGGCCAATTCGAGCCGGCGGACGCGCTGCTGCTCGCCGCCGTGCTGCTTTGCGGGCTGGGCTATGCCGAGGGCGGCGCGCTCGCGCGGGAGCTGGGCGGTGTGCAGGTGATCTGCCTGGCGCTCGTGCTGTCCCTGCCGGCGACGGCGGCGCTGACGCTGGCCCGGCTCGACCCGGCGTCGCTGGCCCGGGCAACGCCTGCGGCCTGGGCCGGATTCGCCTACGTGGCGGCCATCAGCAGCTTCGCCGGCTTCTTCGCCTGGTATCGCGGCCTGGCGCAGGGCGGCGTGGCGCGGGTGGGCCAGGTGCAGCTCGCGCAGCCCGTGCTGTCGCTGGCCTGGGCCTGGCTGCTGCTGGGCGAGGCGATCACCTGGCCGATGGCCGTGACCGCGCTCGCGGTGCTGGCTTGCGTGGTCGGCACTCAAAAAGCGCGGTAGCCTGGCCGAACGGCAGCAGGGGACTCCGATGCGCGCGATCTTCGTCCAGGTGAAATGCGAGATGGGCCACGCCTATCGCGTCGCCCAGCTCGCGGTCGATACCATCGACGAGCTTTCGGAAATCTACTCGACCTCCGGCCAATACGACCTGCTGGGCAAGTTCTATCTGGACGACGCGCAGGACACCGGGCTGTTCGTGACGGAGCGGGTGCAGACCTTGCCGGGCGTGGCCGACACCTACACGCTCATCACCTTCAATGCCTTTGCCTCGGGCAAGAGGTGAGCCGGCGCGGCCGATGTCCGGATGACGCTCAGTATCCCAGCGCCATCCCGTCCTTGCGCGGGTCCGACCCGCCGACCATGCAGCCGCGGGCGTGGTCGATCCAGATCGCCTGGCCGCCGCCATGCGGGCGCTCGGGCGTCATCACGTCGTGGCCCATCCGTGCCAGCTGCTCGATCACGGCGGCGGGGATGCCGCGTTCGGCCTCGACCTTGCTCTGATACGGAAACAGCCGCGGCAGGTCGAGCGCCTGCTGGATGTCGAGGCCGTACTCGAACATATTGGACAGGAACAGGCTCTGGCCCATCGGCTGGAAATGCCCGCCCATCACGCCGAACGGCATCACCGCGCGCCCGCCCTGCATGACCATGGCGGGGATGATGGTGTGCATCGGCCGCTTGTTCGGCGCGATGCAGTTGGGGTGCCCCCGCTCAATCCGGAAGCCGAGGCCGCGGTTGTGCAGCATCACCCCCGACGCCCCCGCCAGGATGCCGGAGCCGAAGCCCTGGAACAGCGAGTTGATGAAGCTGCACGCATTGCCGTCGCGGTCCACGACGCAGAGGTACACCGTGTCGCGATGCGCCGGCAGCATGGCCTCGCCCGGCGCCGGCAGGACCGGCATGGCGCGCGCCGGGTCGATCAGGCGACGGAGCGAGGCGAGGTACTCAGGGCTGGTCAGGCGGGCGACGGGCACTTCGATCTGCGACGGGTCGGCCAGGAAGGCGTCGCGGTCGCGATACACCAGGCGGGCGGCCTCCAGATGGCGGTGCAGGCGCTCGGCGCCGAGCGGGCCGTCGCACGAGGGCTCGAAGCCTTCGAGGATGCCGAGCAGCATCAGCACCAGCAGGCCGGAGCCGTTGGGCGGGCACTGCCAGACCTCCATGCCGCGCCAGGCCGTGTGGATCGGCTCGACGAACTCGGCGCCCGCAAGCCCGGCGGCGAAGTCGGCCTCGGTGTGCAGCCCGCCATGGGCGCGGAGCGTCGCCACCATGTCGGCAGCGGCGGCGCCCTCGTAGAAGCCGCGGGCGCCGTGCCGGGCGATCCCGCGCAGGGTCTCGGCCAGCGGACGCTGGACAAAAAGCTCGCCCTCCCGTGGCGCCGCGCCGCCCGGCAGGAAGGCGTCGGCGCCGGTGCGGCGGAGCTTGTCCTCCGCCGCGCTCCAGTCGGAAG
Source organism: uncultured Acetobacteraceae bacterium (assembly GCA_964252005.1). Lineage (GTDB taxonomy): Bacteria > Pseudomonadota > Alphaproteobacteria > Acetobacterales > Acetobacteraceae > CAHJXG01. The sequence goes on from CAXULX010000038.1 coordinate 27,770, forward strand.
CCACCCGGGCGTGCACGGGCCAGCCGTCCTCGGCGAAGCGGATCGCCGGTTGCAGCAGCTCGTCCAGCCCCTTGGTGCCATGCGCCGCCAGCAGCGCCTCCCAGGCGGAAACGGCGCCGGGCACGGTGACGCTGTGGGGCGACGTGTTTTCAAGCGAGGCGATGCCCCGCCCCTCGAACCAGTCGATGCTCGCCGCCGCTGGCGCCCGGCCGGAGCCGTTGAGCGCCACCACCCGGCCCTGCCCGGCCGGCGCATACAGGCAGAAGCAGTCTCCGCCGATCCCGGTGGAGTGCGGCTCGATCACCCCCAGCACCGCGGCGGCGGCGACGGCGGCGTCCATCGCGTTGCCGCCCGCGCGCAGCACGTCGAGCGCGGTCAGCGTGGCGGCCGGCATGCTGGTCGCCGCCATGCCGTGCGTGGCATAGACGGGGCTGCGCCCGGCCAAATGGAAGTCGCGCGAGGCGGGCGGGATCATGGCCAAGTCCTGAAGATCGAAACGGAACGCAACGCTGGCATGGCCCGTCCGGCTTGGCAATCACGGCGATCACCCGGCATGATGCCGCCATGGACACTCCCGCGACCCTCGACGACTTCCACCGGATCGACATCCGGGTCGGCACCGTGATCGACGCGCAGCCCTATCCGGAGGCGCGCAAGCCCGCGATCAAGCTGTGGATCGACTTCGGCGCGGAACTGGGCGTGCGCCAGTCCTCGGCGCAGATCGCCGAGCACTACGCGCCGGCGGGGCTGATCGGCCGCCAGGTCTGCGCCGTGGTCAACTTCGCGCCCCGGCAGATCGGCAAGTTCCGCAGCGAGGTGCTGACGCTCGGCATGCCTGATGCGGAGGGCGCCGTGGTGCTGGTGCGCCCGGACCATGCGGTGCCCCCCGGCGGGCGGCTGTTCTGATGGCCCGCAGCTACGCGACCGTCACCTGGGACCAGCTGCACCGCGACGCGCGGACCCTGGTCACGAAGCTCATGGCGCACGGCCCGTTCCGCGGCATCGTCGCGGTGTCGCGCGGCGGGCTGATCCCGGCGGCCATCGTGGCGCGCGAGATGGAATGCCGCCTGGTCGAGACCGTGTCGGTCGCGACCTACGACGAGGAGGAGCAGGCCAAGCCGCAGGTGCTGAAGCACCCCATCGCCGCCGGGGACGGCGCGGGGTTCCTGATCGTCGATGACCTCGTGGACAGCGGCGTGACCGCCCAAATCGTGCGGGACCTGCTGCCGCGCGCGCATTTCGCCTGCCTGTATGCCAAGCCGGCCGGCCAGCGCCTGGCCGACACCTGGGTGGTGGAGGTGCCGCAGGAGACGTGGATCCTGTTCCCCTGGGACACCGCCCCGCTGTTCGTGCCGCCCATTGCGAAGCAGGGCAGTCCCGGGTGATGGGGCGGCCCCTTGCGACGAAGCCTATGGCGACGAAGCCCCTTGCGGCGTCGGGACCCCTGGGCTACATCGCCTGCCTCTGAGGCGCCCGTAGCTCAATTGGATAGAGCACCAGACTACGAATCTGGGGGTTGGAAGTTCGAGTCTTTCCGGGCGCGCCAGTCAGAGCACCGTATCGATCAGACCCGTGTAGAACGGCTTTTCTCCCGTCGCCGGGTCCGCAGCAGTACGGTTCTCCCTCGCTTGCCATACCGCAAAATCGCATCGTCGTCGTTTTTTCCCTTGCATCGGCCTGGGACTTGTCTACCTTGTGCAGTGCAGCATGGCGTTGCCGTGCTGCGGACGTTTCCTCCCTAAACTTGGCGGCACTTTCGGGTGCCGCCTTTTTTTTCGCGGCGCGCCCGGCTCAAACGGCGTCCAGCGCCTGCGAGAGGTCGTCGAGCAGGTCGTCCGCATCCTCCAGGCCCACGGACAGGCGCATCATCGGCTCCTCGACGCCGCCCGCCAGATGCGCGGCCGGGTCGGCGCGGAGCGCGCCGCGCAACAGGGCGCCCGGCCGCATGATGAGCGACTCCGCATCCCCCAGGCTGACCGCGCGCAGCACGAGCCGCAGGCGGTCCATGAACCGGTCCGCGCCGTCATTGCCGGCCACCAGGCTGAACGACAGCATCCCCGAGCCGTTGGCCATCTGCCGCCGCGCCGCCGGGTAGCCGGGGTCGGAGGGCAGGAAGGGGTAGCGCACCCGCGTCACCGCCTCGTGCCCGGCCAGCATCTCCGCGATGCGCTGCGCCGTCTGCCCGTGCCGCTCCATGCGCAGCGCCAGCGTCTTCATGCCGCGCAGCACCAGGAAGGCCGACATCGGCGACATCGTGGCGCCGGTGATGTAGCGCAGGCCATGGCGGCGCAGCCGCTCGATGGTCGCGGCGTCGCCGATCACCGCGCCGCCCAGCAGGTCGCCATGGCCGTTGATGTACTTGGTGAGCGCATGAAGCACGAGGTGCGCGCCGTGCTCCAGCGGGCGTTGCAGCGCGGGCGACGCGTAGGTGCTGTCCACGACCGCGAGCGCCCCCACCGCGCGGGCGCGGGCGGTGATGGCGGCGATGTCGAGCACCTCGGCGGTCGGGTTCACCGGCGTCTCGAAATAGACCATCCGGGTCGCGCGCGACAGCACGGGATCGAGGTTCGCAGGCTTCGACATATCGACGGGCACGACCTTGATGCCGAACCGCGGCAGCGCGTCCTCGGTGAGCGCCAGGGTGTTGGAATACACCGTCCGGTGCACGACGACCTCATCGCCCTGCGACAGCAGCGACAGCATGAGCGACCCCACCGCCCCCATGCCGGAGGCGAAGACGACGCAAGCCTCGGCACCCTCCAGGTTGGCGAGCCGGGCCTCCAGCACCGATTGGGTCGGGTTCTCCTCCCGCCCGTACAGCGGGCGCAGCAGCTCGCCCGCCGCGACCGCCTCGCTCTCGGCGCTCGTCTCGAAGGCGTAGGTCGAGGTCATGTAGATCGGCGGGATCAGCGCGCCCTGGGCGCCCGTGCGGTCGAAGCCGTGGTGGATGGCGCGGGTGGCGAAGCCGGGCGCGCGGTTGCGCCGGGGCGGGCCGTTCACGCCGCGACGGCCTGCCGCCAGCGCGGCGCCGTCACCCGGCCGCCGGCCAGCGCCGTCACCTCGGCCGCCGGCATCTCCCCGGTGATGGCCCGGCCCACCAGCTCGCCCATGAGGCTGCCCAGCTTGAAGCCGTGGCCGGAGCAGGCGCTGATCAGCCAGCCGGCCGCGCCGGTCGGATGCACCAGGAACTCCTCGTGCTCGGTCACGGTGTAGAAGCACGCCTTGGGTTCGAGCACGCTGTAGCGGTCGAGGTCGCGGTAGGCGGCCCGCGCCGCCGGCCACAGCCGCTCCAGGTCGCCGGCATGGGCGATCCGGTCGCCGTCGGGGTCGCCGATGCGGGAGAACACGTGGTCGCCGACCTTCAACCGCGTGCCGCGCCGCGGCGGCAGGGTGTACAGCCCGCCCTCCGGCCGCACCTCCAGCATCACCGGCGCCGCCGCCCAGGCTTCGGCCAGGTCCGCCGGCGGCGAAAGGTACAGCACGGCCTGCCGCGACGGCACGGCGACGCCGCGCAGGCCCGGCACCAGCCGGTCCGCCCAGGCGCCGGCCGCGACCACCACGACGTCGCCCTCATGCGTCACCCCGTCGGCGACGACCCGGCCGCGCTCCGGATCGACCTCGCTGACCAGGGTTCCCGTGCGCAGCCGCACGCCGAGCCGGCCCAGCAGGACCACGAGGTCGGTCAGGATGCGGACCGGGAACAGCATCCCGGCGCCGTCCGTGCTGACGACGCGCTCCAGGCCCTCCGCCTGCACCATCGGGAACCGCCGCCCGACCTCGTCCAGCGGCACGTCGCGGTAGCCGATGCCCATGGCGTCCAGCGAGCGCGACATGCCGCCGTACCAGCCGTTGTCGTGGCGCAGGAAGTACACGGCCCCGCACGGCTCGTAATGCGAGGTGCCGATGGCCCGCCACAGGCTGTCCCACACCCGGAACGCCTCGGGCATGAGGTGCGCGTAGCCCTCCATGGTGCCGTAGGCGTGGCGGGTGATGCGGTGCTCGTCGTAGGAGGAGGCCCGCGGGTTAGGCAGCGGCCCCTGCTCGAACAGCTCCACCTCGACACCGCGCCGGGCCAGCGCCCAGGCGGTGGACAGCCCGGCGATGCCGCCGCCGACGATGAGGGCCTTGGTCATGGGTGTCTCCTGCGTATGGATAGGGATTGTGTTCAGACCGACCGCAAGCGCGGGCGGCGGGCGGCACGGCCCTCGTCGGGGGCAGCGAACCGCTCGATGACCCAGGAACGGAACGCGGCGACGGCGGGGTCGGCGAGGTCTTCCGGATGGACGTTGAGGAAATAGCCGTAACCGTCCTCGACGGCGGTGTCGAACGGCATGGCAAGCCGCCCTTCGGCCAGGTCGCGGGCGAACAGCCGGATGTCGAGCAGGGCCACCCCCTCCCCGGACTGCGCGTACTGCGCGGCCAAGCAGGCGGTGTCGAAGGCGAGGCCGCGGGACACGTCGAGCTGCAAGCCGGTCTGCCGGGCAAAGCCGTCCCACAGCATGTGGCGCGGCTCGCGTTCCAGCTTGACGTGCAGCAGCTCGGCCCCCGATAGAAACGCGGCCGGCCCGGCGGCGCGGGCGCGCTCGGCGAGTGCGGGATGGCACATCGGCGCGACCTGGATCATCCACAGCAGGTTCGAGACGTGCGTGCCGCCCTGCGGCCGGGCATACACCACGGCGGCGTCCACGTCCTGCGGCGGCGCGCCCACCGTGCCGGGGCTGGAGATGTCGAGCGCGAGGCCCGGCCATTCGCGCCGCAGGTCCTGCAGCATGGGGACCGCCAGCATCTGCGCGAAGCTCGGCGGCAAATGGATGCGGAGCGTGCGCTGGCCGGACCCGTCGCTGGTGATGCCGTTCAGCGACTGCTCCATGCGGTCGAACGACTTGGCGACCACGGGCAGCAGCGCCGCCCCGGCCGCGGTGAGGGCCAGGCCCTGCGGGCGCCGGTCAAAGAGCGGCACGCCCAGCAGGGCCTCCAGGCTGATGACGTGGCGGCTGATGGCGCTCTGCGACACGCCGAGCGACTGGGCGGCGCCGGTGAAGGTCAGACGCTGCCCCACCGCCTCGAACGCACGGAGCGCATTCAGCGGCAGCCAGCGCCGGTCGATGGGCGGACGCGACTTCAACGAGCGATCCTCACGCCTGATACCCGGCCACGCTGCCCCAGAGCACGCTGCCCCAGAGATGGTTCCGCGTGCGGCCAGGTTGCCTTGCGCCGTGCCGTCCCGGCAACCCCCGCGCGGTGTTGCAGACAAAAACAGATCGGCCCATCCCAAAAAGCGATGGGTCATGCGCCGGCAAATCCGGCACACTCCCAGTATTGCTCCATCGCACCGCATAGGACCCGCATGACCGACCTCGCCCGCATCCGCGCCCTGCTCAATCAGCGACGGCCCGGCCATGCCCTGCCGCGGGAGTTCTACACCGACCCCGAGATCTTCGCCTTCGACCTCGACGCGATCTACAACCGGTCCTGGATCATGGTCGGCTTCGAGGCGGAGCTGCCGTCGCCGGGCTGCACCCTGGCGCTGACCATCGGGCGCTCCCCGGTCGTCGTGGTGCGCGGGCGGGACGGCGCGCTGCGGGCGTTCTTCAACTCCTGCCGCCACCGCGGCGCGCAAATCTGTGCGGACGGGCTGTCGAAGCGGCCCCGGCTGGTCTGCCCGTACCATCAATGGGCCTACGACCTGCAAGGCAACCTCGTGCATGCGACCCGCATGGCCGCCGATTTCGATCCGTCCGAGCACGCGCTGCGCCCGGTGGCGCTCCGCACCATCGCCGGCACGGTCTACGTCTGCCTGGCGGACCGCCCGCCCGCCTTCGACGAGTTCCACGACCGGTTCGAGCCGATGCTGGCGCCGCACCAGCTGCATCGGGGCAAGGTCGCCCATGAGGCCACGCTGGTGGAGCGCGCGAACTGGAAGCTCGTGATGGAGAACGCGCGCGAGTGCTACCACTGCGCCACCAACCATCCCGAGCTGTCCGTCACCTTCCCGGTCGGGCGGCGCTCGCTGACCACCGCCGAACAAAAGGAGGTGAGCCAGGCGTTCGACGCCCGCATGGTCGAGCAGGGCCTGCCGACCGGCCCCGTCGAGGGCGCGTGGTGGCAGGCCGGGCGCTTCCCATTGAACGAGGGCACGCAGTCGCTGACGATGGACGGGCGGCCCTGCGTCGCCCGCACCATCGGCCATGTCGGCAACGGCGACGTCGGCTCGCTGCGCTGGGCCTTGGAGCCGCACAGCTTCGCCCACGCGCTCGGCGACTACGTGTTCATGTTCAGCGCCATGCCGACCGCGCCGGAGGAGACGGTGGTGACGGCCAAGTGGCTGGTGAGCGCCGATGCCGTGGAGGGGGTGGACTACACCATCCCGCATCTGACGGAGCTGTGGGACAAGACCAACCTGCAGGACCGGGCGCTCGCCGAGAACAACCAGCGCGGCGTGCGCTCCGCGGGCTTCGTGCCGGGGCCGTACTCGCCGGAGGCCGAGTCGCTCGTGCTGCGCTTCGTCGATTGGTATTGCGACCAGGCGCGCGAGTATATCGTGCAAGCGGGTGCTGGGCGTCCAAAAGCGGAGGCCGCGCACGCCGCCTGATCCAATTTAAACGCTTGCGCCCTCCCTGGGTGTCGGGGCACTGTTTTTGCATAGTCTGGCCGTGATGCCGGGACCATGCCGGCTCTGCCCCAGGGGGATGCATATGCGCCAATCGCCGAAATTCCTGGACCGCCTGCGCCGCGAGGCGAGCGACCTGGAAAACCACGTGGTTGACGAGTTCCTGGCCGGCCGCCTCGACCGGCGCGGCCTGTTGCGGGAGGGGAGCCGGTTCGGCCTGGCGCTGCCGCTCCTCGGCGGCCTGCTCGGCGCCGCACCGTTCGGCACGGGCCGCGCCCTGGCGCAGACGGGCCAGCGCGACGCCACGATCCGCGTGGCCTCGCCGACGCCGGCGGGCGCGGTCGAGCCGGTCAGCACCGCGACCTCGGGCGGCCTCACCCTGCTCATGCAGACCGGCGAGTTCCTGATCTTCGACCAGCCGGACCTGGTGCTGCGCCCGATGCTGGCGACGTCCTGGAAGGCCAACGAGGACGGCACCGTCTGGACCTTCGCGCTGCGGCCGAACGTGAAGTTCCACAACGGGCACGTGCTCCAGGCCGACGACGTGGTGGCGACCATGGACCGGCTCGCCAACCCGAAGAACGGGTCGAACGCGCTGTCGGCGCTCCGCGGCGTCCTGTCGGTGGGCGGCACGCGCAAGGTCGATGACCTCACGGTGGAGTTCCACCTCGACGCGCCGAACGGCAACTTCCCCTACATCGTGTCGTCCGACAACTACAACGCGATCATCCTGCCGGCGGACTATGCCGGCGACTTCGAGAAGACCTTCAACGGCACCGGGCCGTTCAAGCTGGAGAAATACACGGCCAAGGTCGGCGCGAGCTTCGTGCGCAACCCCGACTACTGGGGCACCAAGGCGCTGCCGGCGCGCGCCGAGTTCACCTTCTTCGCCGACCAGCAGGCGCAGATCCTGGCGCTGCAAGGCGGCCAGGTGGACATCATCTCCCAGGTGGCGGTGCAGGGCGCGCAGGGGTTGCTGAACGATCCCGACGCCAAGATCGTCAAGGTGCGCGCCGCCACGCACCGGCAGCTTCATATGCGCAACGACGTGCCGAAGTTCGCCGATAAGCGGGTGCGGCAGGCCATCGCGATGGCGCTCGACCGCCCGGCCCTCGTCGCCGGGCTGTTCCGGGGCCTGGCCGAACCCGGCAACGACTCGCCCTTCGCCCCCGTCTATCCCTCGACCGACAAGGCGGTGCCGCAGCGCAAGAAGGACATCCCCGCCGCCCGTGCCCTGATGGCGGCGGCCGGGGTGCCCAACGGGTTCGAGGCGACGCTCACGACCGAGCGGCTGCAGGAGATCCCCGACTACGCCGTCCTCGTGCAGAACGCCTGCCGCGAGATCGGGGTGAAGCTCAACCTCAAGATCGAGACGGACGCCGCCTATTACGGCAAGGCGCAGCCGGGCCAGTCCGACTGGCTCGACTCCGAGATGGGCATCACCGATTACGGCCACCGCGGCGTGCCCAACGTGCTGCTGGGCGCGCCGCTACTCAGCACCGGCGCATGGAACGCCGCGCATTTCAAGAGCCCGGCCTATGACACGCTGGTGGCGCAGTACATCGCGACGACGGACCTCGGCAAGCAGCGCGAGGCCGCCAGCAAGATCCAGACCCTGCTGCTCGACGAGACGCCGGTCATCTTCGCCTATTTCTACGACTACCTCATGGCGACCGCGGCCGGCGTCGGCGGGGTCACCGTCACCGGGATCGGGCAGGTGTTCCTCGCCGATGCGACGGTAGCGTGATGCGGCGGGCTTAGCCGGATGCTGACCCTCGCACGGCAGGCCGGGCGGCGGCTGGGCCTCGCCTTGCTGACCCTCACGCTGCTGAGCATCGTGGTGTTCGCCGGGGCGCAACTGCTGCCGGGCGACGTGGGCCGCGCGATCCTGGGGCCGCTGGCCGACCCCGAGGCGGTGGCGGCGATCAACCACGAGGTCGGCGCCGACCGCCCGGCGGTCGAGACCTACCTCGCCTGGATCGGGCACTTCCTCACCGGCGACATGGGCCGCTCCTACACCTTCCGCAGCCCCGTGGCGCCGTTCGTCGGCAACGCGCTGCTCAACTCCGTGAAGCTCGCGGCGGTCGCCTTCGTCATCGTCGTGCCGCTGTCCATCGCCGCCGGCGTCTATGCCGCGATGCGGGCCGGGCGCTGGCAGGACCGGGCGATCAGCGTCGTCAGCCTGTCGCTGACCGTGGTGCCGGAGTTCGTGTCCGCCATCGCGCTGATCCTGGTGCTCGGCATCTGGCTGCGCTGGCTGCCGATCTCGGCGACGACGCGGCCGGGCACGGCGCCCCTGGAGCAGCTGCGCCATTTGATCCTGCCGGCGCTGCCGCTGGTCATCGTGCTGTTCGGCTACATCGCCCGCATGGCGCGGGCGGGCACGCTGGAGGCGCTCGATTCCGACTACGCCCGCACCGCGGTGCTCAAGGGGTTGCCGGCGCGCACCGTCATCCTCCGCCACGTGCTGGGCAACGCGCTGCTGCCGACCGTCACCGTCATCGCGTCCCAGGTCGGCTACATGATCGGCGGGCTGGTCGTCGTGGAGTCGCTGTTCCGCTACCAGGGCATCGGCAGCCTCATCCTCAACGCGGCGCGGGGCAAGGATTTCCCGATGCTGGAGGCGGGCATCCTGACGGTGGGCGCCATCTTCGTCGCGACCACGCTGTTCGCCGACACGCTGTACACCGTGCTGAACCCACGGTTGCGGGAGGGCGGGCGATGACGGCCGCGGCCACGCTGGCGGCGGATGCCGGCCGGCCTGCCGCGCAGGCGGGCCATGCCGACCCGGCGGCGGAACCCCTCGCCGCAGCACCCAGCCGGCTCGGCCGGCTGCTGCGGTCCGGATCGTTCATGGTCGGCGCGGCCATCCTGCTGTTCTGGGTGTCCTGCGCGCTGTTCGGCCCGTTCGTGGCGCCCTACGATCCCTACAGCGACGACCTGTTGAACACGCTGGCCGCGCCGTCCGCCGCGCACTGGTTCGGCACCGACCAGATCGGGCGCGACATCCTGTCCCGCGTCATCGTCGGCGCGCGGCCGATCCTGTCCGTGGCGCCGCTCGCGACCCTGCTGGCGACGGTCGCCGGCACGACGCTTGGGCTGCTCACCGGCTACGTCGGCGGCTGGCTCGACAGCCTGATCGGACGGCTGATCGAGGTGCTGCTGGCGCTGCCGCTGATCGTGGTGGCGCTGCTGGTGCTCGTGGCGCTCGGGCCGTCGTCGGTGACGGTGATCGGGGTGATCGGCATCATCTTCACCCCGCTGATCGCCCGCACGGTCCGCTCGGCGGTGCTGTCCGAACGCTCGCTCGACTACGTCGCCGCCGCCGAGCTGCGCGGAGAGGGCGCGTTGCACATCATGTTCGTCGAAATCCTGCCCAACGTGCTGGCGCCGATCCTGGTCGAGACGACGGTGCGGCTCGGCTACGCGATCTTCACCGTGGCGTCGCTCAGCTTCCTGGGCTTCGGCATCCAGCCGCCGTCGGCGGATTGGGGCCTCGCCATCTCCGAGAACTACGGCATGATGACCGGCGGCTACTGGTGGACGGTGAGCTTCGCCGCCGGCGCCACCGCGTCGCTCGTGGTCGGCGTCAATTTGGTGGCGGACGGCGTGCAGGCGGCGCTCGAATGACCGCGCCAAAGAACACGCCGGCGCTCGAACTCCGCGACCTCAGCGTCGCCTACCGGACGGCGGGCGTCGAGCAGCTTGTGCTGCGCGGCGTGTCGTTCGCCATCGCACCCGGCGAGACCTACGGGCTGGTGGGCGAGAGCGGCTGCGGCAAATCGACCGCCGCCTTCGCGGCCCTCCGGGCGCTGGCGCGCAACGGCTTCATCCGCGACGGCCGGGTGCTGGTGGACGGGCAGGACGTCACCGACCTCGACCCGGCCGGGCTGCGGCGGCTCCGGCTTACCAAGGTGTCGATGGTCTATCAGGACCCCGGCCGCGCGCTCAACCCGTCGATGACGGTGGGTCGGCAGATCGCCGAGGTCTATGAGGCCGTCGGCGTGCGCCGCGCCCAGGCGCTCCAGCAGGCGGAGGCGATGCTGGCGAAGGTGCGCATCCCCGGCACCGGCCGGGTCATGACGGCCTTTCCGCACCAATTGTCCGGCGGCATGCAGCAGCGGGTCGTGATTGCCATGGCGCTGGCGAAGAACCCGACGCTCCTGGTGCTCGACGAACCCACGACCGGCCTCGACGCCACCGTGGAGGCGGAGGTGCTGGACCTGATCGAGGCGCTGAAGCAGGAGTTCGCCACCTCCGTCCTGTTCATCAGCCACAACCTCGCGATCATCGAGCGCATGTGCGACCGCATCGGCGTGCTGTATGCCGGCAGCCTCGTGGAGGAGGGACCCGGCGCCGCCCTGCTGGCGCGCCCGCTGCATCCCTACACCATGCGGCTGCTGCGCTGCCTGCCGGCGGCGGGGCGGCGCAAGTCGGATGGGCGGCTCGACACCATCCCGGGCTTCCTGCCCCCGCTCGGCAGCATCCGGACCGGCTGCGTGTTCGCCCCGCGCTGCGACTTCGCCGACGCCGTGTGCCGCACCACGGCGCCTCCGCCCTCTGGAACCGGCGGCCAGACGGCCCGCTGCCACCACATCGACCGCGCGACGGCCGCGGGCCGCGCGGCGCCGGAGACCGCGGGTCCAGCCCCGGCCGCGGCGCCGGGCGGCGGCCGGCCGGCGTTGCAGGTGAGCGGCGTGTCCAAGACGTTCCGCATCGGCCCGCACGCGCTGCGCGCCGTCACCGACGTGTCGCTGACGCTGCGGGCCGGGGAGACGCTGGGGCTGGTGGGCGAGTCCGGCAGCGGCAAGACGACGCTGGCCCGGCTGCTGCTCGGCCTGACCGCGCCCGATGCCGGCGGCACCATCGAACTCGATGGGCAGAAGGTGGCGGGCCAGGCCAAGCGCCGCTCCCGCGCCGACCAGAAGTCGTTGCAGATCGTGTTCCAGAACCCGGACTCCGCGCTGAACCGCTCGCACACCGTCCGCCACCTGATCGAGCGCTCTCTGTCCCGGCTCGGCGGCCTGTTCGGACGGCAGCGGGCGGAGCGGCTGTCGGCGCTGGTCTCCGCCGTGCGGCTGACCGACCGGCATCTGTCGATGCGCCCGCGCCAGTTGTCCGGCGGGCTGAAGCAGCGCGTCGCCATCGCCCGCGCCTTTGCCGGCGACCCCCGCGTGGTGATCTGCGACGAGCCGACCTCGGCGCTCGACGTGTCCGTGCAGGCGGCGATCCTGAACCTGCTGGCCGACCTGCAGGCCACGGCGCAGGTCAGCTACGTGTTCATCAGCCACGACCTCGGCGTGGTGCGCTATTTGTCGGACCGCATCGCCGTGCTTTATCTCGGCCGCATCATGGAGATCGGCCCGGCGGAGGACGTGTTCAACGGCCCGCACCATCCCTATACGGAGGCGCTGCTGTCCGCCGTGCCGGACCTCGCCGAGCGGCACGGCGCAGGCGCGGCGCGCATCCGGCTCCAGGGCGAGATGCCAAGCCCGCTGGCGCCGCCGCCGGGCTGCGTGTTCAACACACGCTGCCCGCGCAAGATCGGCGCGGTCTGCGAGACCACCGAGCCCACGCTGGCCGCGGACGCCGACCACGCCATCCGCTGCCACCTGCCGCACGACGCGCTGGGCCGGCGCGGCGGCCCGCCGCCGGAGCAGGCCGCAAGCCGCAGCCACGCGGCCGTCCCGGCATAGCCGCCCCTCATCCCGGAGCACGACCCCATGACGCCGCGCGTGATCGATCCGCGTTCCACCGCCAACGCCAGGCTCACGGTGACCGAGCATACGGACCTGCTGGTCGTGGGCGCCGGCCCGGCCGGGCTGGCCGCCGCCATCGCCGCCGCGGGCCACGGGCTGTCGGTGGTGCTGGTCGATGAGAACCCGGTGGCCCCGGAAACCATGGGCGACGACGTGCCGCTGCACTTCGGCCAGCGCATGAGCGGCGCCGTGCGCAACCGCACCGCCATGACGGAGGCGATGCTGGACGCCGAGCCGGCGCTGGCCGAGGCCATGGAGGCCGGCGTGGACGTGCGCCTGGGCACGGTCGCCTGGGGGCTGTATGCGAACGGCCCCAGCGTCGGCTGGCTGCCGGGCAAGGTGGCGGGGCTGTCGGACGGCGAGGCGTCGTGGATGCTCGGCTTCAACTCGGCCATCGTGGCGGCCGGGCGGCGCGACATGGGGCTGGCCTTTCCCGGGTGGCAGCTGCCGGGCGTCATGGGGGCGACTGCGGCCGAGCGGCTGGCGCGGCTCGGCGCGCTCGATGCGCGGCGGGCCTTGGTCCTCGGCACCTCCGCAGAGGCATTGCTGGCCGCCATCGCGATGCGCCGCGCCGGGGTGGAGGTGGCGGCCATCGTGGAGCAGGCGGCGGCGCCCATCGGCCCGGCGGTGCTGCTGGACGAACTCGCCGGCGTCCCCGTCCTGACCCGGCACGTGATCGCCGCGGCGCTGGGGGCGGACGGCGTGATCGGCGCCGCGCTGGCGCGGCTGGACGACGATGGCCAGCGCATGGCCGGCGACGCCGTGGCGGTCGAGTGCGACACGGTCGTGCTCGGCATCGGCGCCATCCCGGTGATCGAGCTGCTGGACGCCATCGGCTGCCGCCCGGCGTTCTCCGCCGCGCGCGGCGGCCATGTGCCGGTGACGGACGCGGCGCAGATGACCTCGCTGCCGGGCATTTATGCCGTGGGCGACTGCGCGGGCGTCTGGGCGGCGAAGTCGATGGACCCTGCGGTGGCGGAGGCGGAAGGCCGCCGCGCCGCGGCCCATGCCGCGCAGGCGGGCGGTGCCGCCGACGGGACGCCGACGCCGGGGGAGCCGGCCGTGGACCTGTCCGCTTACCGCCTCGCCTGGGTGCGCAGCGCCGTCGTCGAGGCGGCGTCTTCCAGGCCGGAGGCGCATGTCTGCCAGTGCGAGGAGGTCACCGCCCGCGAGATCCTGGAGGTCCGGCCGCCGCGCTACCTCGGCTGGCAGCAGTCGCCGCGCAACAGCGCCGACCTGTCGGCCCTGCTGGGCAACGGCGTGCCGAACGCCGACCAGGTGAAGCGCCTGACCCGCGCCGGCATGGGGCTGTGCCAGGGCCGGCGCTGCCGCGAGCAGGTCGCGGCGCTGCTGGCGCTGGGCACCGGCGCCAGGCTGGATGAAGTGCCGCTCGCGACCTTCCGCGCCCCGGTGCGCCCGATGCCGCTCGGCTTGGCCGGAACATTGCCGGGGTCGCCGGAGATGGCCGAGCATTGGGATGTCTGGTTCGGCATCCCCGGCCAGGTCGCGACGCCCTGGGAGCTTGAGGCCGCCCGCGACCCGGCCGCGAAGCCGTGAACGGCGCCGACCCGGCCGACGTCACCGGCGCCAGCGTCGTCATCGTGGGCGGCGGCGCCACCGGGCTGAGCGCCGGCTGGTGGCTGGCCCGCGAGGGCGTCGATGTGCTGGTGATCGACAAGGGCATCGTCGCCTGGGAGGCGTCGGGCCGCAACGGCGGCGGCTGCACCCACGGGTTCAGCCCGCTGTTCGCCGAGGAGCAGCGGCTGTGGCCGCAGATGGACGAGCTGCTGGGCTACCCCACCGAGTTCTCGCCGGGCCGCATCCGCATCGCCATGGACGCGGCGCAATGGTCGGACGCGCACCGCATGGTGCGGAACGGCGAGCGTTACGGCTTCCAGACCGAGACGCTGGATGCGGCGCAACTGCGCGAGCTGGTGCCGCTGGCCGGCGAGGTGCACGGCGCGTACTGGCACCGCTTCGGCGGCCATGCCAACCCGCACCGCACGGTGCAGGGCTATGCCTGGGCGATGCAGGACCATGGCGGGCGCGTGCTGCAGCACACGACCGTGCTCGGGTTCACGGTCGAGGGCGGCCGGGTCACCGGGGTTGAGACCGACCGCGGCCGGCTCGGCTGCGACCACCTGGTGCTGGCGGCGGGGCCGCAGACGGGCAAGCTGGCGGCGATGCTCGGCGTGCGCGTGCCCGTGGTGGCCGCCCGCGCCGAGATGATCGTGACCGAGCCGCTGCCGCTGAT
>CAXULX010000039.1:0-41505 GCA_964252005.1 uncultured Acetobacteraceae bacterium
CTGGTGGTAGATCCAGTGCCAGAGCTGCTTGGCGCGGAACGGCTTCTCGCCGATGCCGGCAAGCTCGGCCGCCAGTTCCTCGCGCGTCAGGCCCACGAGGTCGCGACGCCCGTCCGGCAGTTGCGCGGGCGGCGGGTTGAACAGCGCGGACTTCGCCAGGATGCGGGTGCGCTCGGCCTCCGTGAGGTCCGGCGTGGCTGACATCATGTTCACTTGGCGGGACATGCCTTGTTGATCGCGGCGTAGGCCGGGCTGAAGCCGCGCAGGCTGAAGGTGTCGGTCACGGTCGTGCCGCGCGGCCCCGGCGACTTCGCGACCGCCTCCCGCGCCTTCGCGAACGCCGCCACCGCGGCCCGGCCGTCGCGGGCGAACGCCGAGCCGCCGGCGGCGTAGAACGCAAGCTGGGCCTGCTCGGCGGTCATCTGCACCTCCGCGTTGGGCGCGTAGGGAAAGCCCGCGCTGAGCGCCACGGTGTCCCGCCCGCCGCCGCGCTGCGTCACCGTCAGCACGACGTCGCCGCGGCCCAGCAGAACCGGCTGCGAGGCGGCAGCGCGGACGAAGGCGTAGCAGACGAGCTGCCCGGCCTCCTGATGCGTGACGGCTTGCCAGGCGTCGAACTTGCCAATCGACTGGGGCGCGGGGTTGACGGGGCGGGCCGGGGCATGCGCCGCAGGGTGCGCCGCGGTCTTCGGCTCCGCAAGCGCCAGCGACGGCCCCATGGCTGCGGCCAAGATCAGGAGGTGTCTGGAGTGCATGTCCGTCAGATACGGTGCCCGCCGGGCCGGGACAAGCGGCGCATCAAGCGTCCGCGACGCCCGGCAGCCATTCCGGCATCGTGCGGCGGAACCGCGGGTCGCCATGCCCGTCCGGCGGCGTCAATGCCTGGCCCGGCCCGCCGCTCGCCACCGGACGCTCGGCGAAGCGCCCATGCTGGAGCAGCCGGTCATACAGCACCAGCGCCCCGGCGACCGCGAGGTTGAGGGCGAAGCGCGTCGGGATGCGCACGACATGCCGGCACCGCCCGCGCAGCGCCGCGGACAGGCCCGCCCGCTCCGGCCCCAGCACATAGGCGGCGTTCAGCGGATGCCGGAACGACGGCAGGTCCACGGCGTCGTCCAGCAGCTCGACGCCGATCAGCGCGCACTCCCGCGGCAACTGGATCGCGGCCGGGTCGGCGAAGCGCCAGAGCGGCACGTGCGCAGGGGTGTCCGCGGTGTCCGCCGCCCGCCCGGCCCGCGCATCCCAGCCCGCGCCGACCGTGAAGCAGAACGCCGCCCCGAACGCATGCCCGGTGCGCAGCAGCGCGCCCATGTTGGCGGACTTCGAGACGCCCTCCGCCCCGATGCCGAAATAGCCGCGTGTCTTGGCCGAATGCATCGGCGCGGGATAGATGGTCCCCATGACGGATGCAATCGACGCCAGGCTTGCCGAGCAGTACGAGGCTTTCCCGTATCCGAAGCGCGACCCGCGCGACGAGGCGCGGCGCCTGGTCATCGGCAGCCCGAGCCACCTGCGGGAGATCGACCATTGGGTGTTCGGGGCCGCCCGCCCGGCCGCGCAGCCGCTGCGTGCGCTCGTGGCGGGCGGCGGCACCGGGGATGGCGCGATCATGCTGGCGCAGCAGATGGCGACGGCGGGGCGGCCGGGCCGGGTCGCCTACCTGGACCGCTCCACCGCCGCGCACCGGGTGGCGCGGGCGCGGGCGGAGGCGCGAGGGCTGACGCTCGATTGGCACGTGGGATCGCTGCTGGACCTGCCGGAGTCGGGTCTCGGCCCGTTCGACTACATCGACTGCTGCGGCGTCTTGCACCACCTGCCGGACCCGGCGGCGGGCGTGCGGGCGCTGCTGTCCGTGCTGGCGCCGGGCGGGGGGATGGGGCTGATGGTGTATGCGCCATACGGCCGCACCGGGGTCTATATGCTCCAGGACGCGCTGCGGCGGCTGGCGCCGGAGGGGGACGCGCCGCCGGCCCGGCTCGACGTGGCGCGCCGGGTCATGCGGCACTTGCCAGAGAGTGCCTGGCTGCGCCGCAACGCCTATTTCGGCGACCATATCGAGGGCGGCGACGCCGGGCTGTACGACCTGCTGCTGAACCCGCGCGACCGGGCCTACACCGCGCCCGAGTTCATCGCCCTGCTGGACGGCGCCGGGCTGCAGGTCACGGCGTTGATGGAGCCGCTGCGCTACGATCCCGCCGTCTATCTGCCGGACCCCAGGCTGCGCGCCCGCATCGACGCACTGGACCCGTCCGCCCGCGCCGGCCTGGCGGAGGCGCTGACCGGCAACATGAGCACCCATGTCGCCTATTGCGTCAGCAAGGCCGAGGCCCGGGCCGCGCCCGATCCGATGCGGGACGACGCCGTTCCCGTCGCGCGCGAGCTGCCGGCGGCGGAGCTGGCCCGCAACATCCGCTCCGACGGCACGCTGCCGTTCCTGTTCGACGGCCTGCGCGTGCCGGTGCCGCTGCCGCCTTTGGCCGCGGCGATCCTCGGCCTGGTGGATGGCGCACGCACGGTGGGCGGCATCGCGGCGGCGTTGCGGGCGCGCGGCACCGACGCCGCCGCCTTCGCCCGGGCCTGGCGCCAGACCTACGACGCGCTGTCCGGCATGAACCGCCTCCTGCTGTCGCCGCCATGCAAACCGTCATCGTGATCTTCGGCGCCGCCGTGCGGCCCGGCGGCCAGCCGAGCGGCGCCATGCTGGACCGGGTGCGCGCGGCGTTCCGCCTGGGCGAGCGCCTGCCAGATGTCATATACATGCCGACCGGCGGCGTCGGCCGTCACGGCCCGGCCGAGGCCGACGTGATGGCCGCCCTGCTGCGCGACCGCGGCGTGCCCAACGGGCGGATCAGGACCGAGCCGACCGGCGTCAACACCCTGTCCTCCGTCCGCGCCTGCGCCCGGCTGCTGCGCGGCCATGCGGGGCCGGTCTATGCCGCCAGTTCCGCCTACCACCTGCCGCGCTGCGTGATCCTGCTGCGCCTGGCCGGCCTGGACGCGCAGGCGTGCCCGCCGTGCTGGGGCCCCGCGTACAGCAGCCTGCACAAACGCTGGTACTGGCGCCTGCGGGAGGTGCCGGCGATCCCGGTGGATGCGGCGCTGCTGGCCTGGCATCGCCTGCGCGGCGGCCTCTAGGCCCGCGTTGACCCGCCCGCGCGCGCGTGTTTGCCTGGCGGCCCCATGACGTTCTCCGCCCTCGACTCGGCGCTGCTCGGCCCGCTGTTCGCGACCGCTTCCATGCGCGACGTGTTCTCGGACCGCGCCCGCCTCGCCGCGATGCTGGAGGCGGAGGCCGCCCTGGCGCGGGTGCAGGCGCAGTTCGGCCTGGTGCCCGACGCGCTGGCCCCGGCCATCGCGGCGATCAGCGCCGACAGCCTCGATGCCATTGCCCTGGGTGAGCAGACCGCGCTGGCCGGCGTCCCCACCATCCCCTTCGTCCACGCCGTGCAGGCCCGCCTGCCGGAGGGGCTGGCCCGGGCGTTCCACAAGGGCGCCACCACACAGGACATCCTGGACACCGCGCTGTCCCTGCAAATCCGGACGGCGCTGGCGCTGGTCGCGGCCGATCTGGACGCCATCCTGGCCGGGTTGGCGAAGCTCGCCGCGGCGCACCGGGACACGCCCTGCGTCGGGCGCACCTATGGGCAGCACGCGGCGCCGCTGACGTTCGGCTTCAAGGCCGCGGTTTGGCTCGCGGGCGTCGCCGACGCGGCCGGGCGCCTGCCTGGCCTGCGCTCCCGGATGCTGCTGGCGTCGCTGGGCGGGCCGGTCGGCACCCTCGCGGGCCTCGGCGCGCACGGCCCGGCGGTCGCGGACGGGTTCGCGGAGGCGCTCGGCCTCGGCGCCGCGCCGATGGCCTGGCACACCAGGCGCGCGGCCATGGCGGAGGGCGGCGCGTGGCTCGCGACGCTCCTGGGGGCGCTGGCCAAGATGGCGGCCGATATCGTGAACCTCGCCTCCACCGAGGTCGCCGAGGTGTCCGAACCCTGGATGCCCGGCCGCGGCGGCTCCTCCGCCATGCCGCACAAGCGCAACCCGGTGTCCTGCACCGTGATCCTGGCCGCGGCCTCGGCCGCCAAGGGGCATGTCACGACGCTTCTGGACGCGATGGCCGGCGCGCATGAGCGCCCGCCGGGGCTGTGGCATGCCGAGTGGCACGCCTTGCCCACCCTGTTCGGCCTGGCCTCCGGCGCGCTGCGGGAGGCGGCGTCGCTGGCGCAGGGCCTGGTCGTCGATGCGCCGCGCATGCGCGCCAACATCGACCAGACACGCGGCCTGCTGTTCGCCGACGCCGCCGCGGCCCGGCTGGCCCCGCTGCTGGGACGGGAGGCGGCGCATGCCCGGGTCGAGCAGGCCGCCGGCGAGGTCCGCCAGACCGGTGAGGCGCTGCAGGCCGTGCTCGCCCGCGACCCGGCGCTGCACGGCGCTGGCCTGGCCGCCGCGTTCGACCTCGCCCCGGCCATCGCGGCGGCCGGGCCCTGGGTTGACCGCGCCCTCGCTTACGCCGCCGCCGCGCGGCAGGCGCTTTGACGGAGACGCGCGATGGACTGGTCCGCCAAGCAGTACACGGTCTTTGAGGACGAGCGCACCCGGCCGGTGCGCGACCTGCTCGCCGCGGTGCCGGGCCGGGCGGCATCGGCGGCGGTGGACCTGGGCTGCGGACCCGGCAACTCCACGGAACTGCTGCTGCGGCGCTGGCCCGACGCCGAGGTGACGGGCCTCGACAGTTCGCCCGACATGATCGCGGCGGCGCAGGCGCGGCTGCCGCAACTGCGGTTCCAGGTGGCGGACATCGCGGCGTGGGACGCGGCGGGGCCGTTCGATGTGATCCTCGCTAACGCCGTGCTGCAATGGCTGCCGGACCACGCGGCCCTGCTGCCCCGCCTCGCCGCCAAGCTCGCGCTGGGCGGGAGCCTCGCGGTGCAGATGCCGGACAACCTGGACGAGCCGGCGCACCGGCTGATGCGGGAGGTCGCGGCGGACGGGCCTTGGGCCGCCAAGCTCGCAAAGGCAGCCGGCGCGCGGGAGGCGATGGGAACGCCGGGCTGGTACTACGGCGTGCTGCGTCCGCACTGCGCGCAGGTGGACGTGTGGCGGACCACCTACCACCACCCGCTGGCCGGCAGGGCGGATGCCGTCGTCGAGTGGTTCAAGGGCAGCGGCCTGCGCCCGTTCCTCGCGCCGCTCGATGCGGCCGAGACCGCCGGGTTCCTGGCGGAGTACCGCAGCCGGATCGCCGACGCCTACCCCGCCTTGCCGGACGGCAGCGTGCTGCTGCCCTTCCCGCGGCTGTTCCTGATCGTGACCCGTTAGCGCGGCGCCATCCGCAGCGCCCCGTCGAGGCGGATGACCTCGCCGTTCAGCATCGAGTTCTCCAGCACCGCCTTGACCATCGACGCGAACTCCTCCGGCCGGCCCAGCCTGGGGGGGAACGGCACCGCGCTGGCCAGGCTCGCCTGCGCCTCCTCCGGCAACCCGGTCATCATCGGCGTGGCGAACAGGCCGGGGGCGATCGTCACGACGCGGATGCCGCTGCGCGCCAGTTCGCGCGCGATGGGCAGCGTGAGGCCCGCCACGCCCGCCTTCGACGCCGCATAGGCCGCCTGGCCGATCTGCCCGTCGAACGCGGCGATGGAGGCCGTGTTGACGATCACCCCGCGCTCGCCATCCGCGTCCGGCGCGGCCTTGGCGATGGCGGCGGCGGCCAGGCGGATCATGTTGAACGTGCCGACGAGGTTCACCGCGACCACCCGGGCGAACGACGCCAGCGCGTGCGGCCCGTCACGGCCCAGCACCTTCTCGCCGGTCACCACCCCGGCGCAGTTCGCCAGGCCGTGCAGCCCGCCGAACGCCGCCTCCGCCTCCGCCACCACCGCCTGCGCCGACGCCTCCTCCGTGATGTCCGCCGCGACGAAGCGGGCGGCGGCGCCCAACTCCTGCGCCATCGCCTCCCCGGCCGCCCGGTTCATGTCGGCGAGCACCACCCGGCCGCCATGGGCCACCACCATGCGGGCAGTGGCGGCGCCCAGGCCGGACGCGCCGCCGGTGACGATGAAGACATGCTCGGCGATGCGCATGGGCTGTTCCTGGGGGTCAGGGTTCACTCGGCCGCAGCACTGGACGGCCCCGCGGCCAGCGACGCGGCGACCAGCGCCTCCGCATCGCCATGCAGCGCGGCGCGCGAGGCGTCCCGGCTGTAGAACATGTGCCCGCCGCCATAGACGCGAAGCTGCAAGCGGTCCCCGCCCCCGGCCTCCGGCACTTGGTTCAGCAGCATCTGGCTGGCGAAATACGGCGTGACGAGGTCGGTCAGCCCGTGTGCCACCATCACGTGCGCAGCCGGGTCGAGCGCCAGGAACTGCCGCAACGGCGTCAGCACCTCCGGCCGGGCGTTGCCGCGGCCGTAGTCCCATTCGCGCGCGGTGGCCTCGTTCAGCAACTCGTACCGCCGCCCCGGCGCCCCGCTCGGCTTCCAGTCCAGCCGCGTCGCGTACACGTCCAGCATCGCGCTGGTGACAGGGCCGCGCAGCGCGTCCAGGATGGCGTCGGGCGAGTTGTCGTTCGCCGCCGCCGGGAACGGGTCGGCCGCCGAGACCGTCGCGTCGTAGGGACTGGCGACCCGGCCGGGCTCCCGGTCCCGCGTGAACGTGCCCAGGTCCACCTTGCCCGCCCGCCGCCGCACCAGCACGGGATCGAGGCCCGTCAACGCCGCGACCCGGTCGCTGATCCGCTCGACCGCGGCGGCGTCATGCTCGCCACGCACCAGGTCCATCAGGTAGTCGGACATGGCGTAGCTCTCGACGTCCCGCATCTCGGCCCGCCCGGCGGCGCCCCGCGCGGCGGCGGCCATCGACGGCAGCCGCGCCACCCAATGCATCGGGTCCCACGGCGCGTCCCGCCCGTTGAAATCCAGCACCGGGGAGATCAGCACCAGCCCGCTGACCCCCACCCCCTGCTGGTCCAGCAGCGCCCGCGCCAGCTTCGGGCCGCGGAACCCGCCATAGCTCTCGCCCACGATGAACTTCGGCGATTGCAGCCGGCCGTTGGCCTCCAGCCAGCGGCGCGCAACGTTGGCAAGCGAGTCGATGTCGCCCTCCACCGACAGCATGCGCCGCCGCACCTCGTCGCCGGCGAGCACCCGGCTGTATCCGGTGGTGACAGGGTCGATGAACACGAGGTCGGTGAAATCGAGCCACGTGTCGGGGTTGTCCACGACGGTCGGGCGCATGCTCGGGCTGATGTTCCCCCCAAGCGGCACCCGCCACGGCCCGATGGCCCCGAGGTTCAGCCAGGCCGACGCCGATCCCGGGCCGCCGTTCACCGCGAAGGTCACCGGCCGGCTGCCCGGCGCCGCGCCCGCAAGCTGGAACGCCGTCACCACGACCTCGGCCTGCACAGCGCCCTGCGGGTTCGCCAGGCGGATGGTGCTGACGGTCGCACGGAACGCCAGCGTGCGGCCCGGCAGGGTCAGCGTGTGGGAGGTCGTCTTGTCCGCGCTCGGCTCCGGCGCCGGGGCGCGCGGCGGCGCCTCCGCCTCGCGCTCGGGACCCGCCGGGCCGTGCGGCTGCGCCAAGGCCGGCGTGACCGCCAGCAGGGCGGCGAAGGCCCAGGTCGTCGCGAGCTTCATGGCATGTCCCCTCTGGCCGCGGGCTGGCCCGGGGCGTTGCCGGGTGGTTTAAGCACGCTAGTACTCGAACTGGTAGGTCAGCCCCACCGAGTTGCCGCCCTGCCCGGTCCCCACGTCGGTCTGCGCCTTCAGGCCCTTGAAGATGTCGATCTGCACCGTCGCCTGCGTCTGCCCGCCCGTGGTGCCCTGCTTCGCGCCGACATAGACGCCGTTGCGGACATACCGCCCCGCCTCGACGGAGGGCGCCGAGCCGGACGCGCCGCCGCCGACCGACAGCCGGTCCAGCCCCAGCCCCTTCCGCACGCTCTCCAATGGGTTGGCGGCCCCGCCGCCCACGCCGGTCAGGCTCGCGACCGCGCCGGCGATCTCGGCAAGCTGGAACGGCCCCAAATCCTTAGCGCTGCGCTTGAACAGCAAATAGGCCAGCACCTCGTCCTGCGGCAGTTCCGGCACGCTCGACAGGGTGATCTTCGGCGCGCTGGCGTAGCCGCCGACGCCGAGCGTCGCGGTGACGGCGCCCGCCGTGCTGTCGGCCGCGAAGTCGAGCGTCGGGTCGATCTTCCCCGTGACCCCGGCGCCGTCGAAGCCCACCCGCCCCCGCGTGAAGGTCAGGGTGGTGCCGGCCACGCTGATGGTGCCGCGCCGCAGGTCGAACCCACCGGACACCTGCGGCGCGGCGCTGGAGCCCTTGACGCGCAGTTCGCCCGCAAGCTCGGCGTCGAGGCCACGGCCGCGAACGAAGATGGCGCTCGGCGCGTTGATGGCGAGGTCGAGGCCGATCTCGGCGCCGGCGGCGGGCGGAGCCGGCGGTTTCTGGCCGGGCCGCCGCACGTCGAGCACGGCGATGCTGGCCGGCAGGCGCTCGGGGATGCGGATTTCGGCGCGCTTGATCCCGATGCGCCCGGCCGCCTCCAGCGTGCCGGCGGCCTGGCCCCGCACCGTCAGGTCGGCGTCGAGGTCGGCGCTCAGTTGGTCCGACGCGAGCGGCCTCGCGTTGCGGAGCGTGACCGTGAGATCGACCGGCAGCCCGGGCGCCAGCACGCCGACGCTGCCGGACGCCGCCACCGTTCCCGGCCCGGCCCGCCCGGTGAGGCTCGCGAGGCGAACCGTGTCGCCGTCCGCCCGCAGGCTCGCGGCGATGTCGGTGATGCGCACGCCTTGCGCGAAGTCCTGCACCTCGCCGCGCGAAAGCTGCGCCGTGCCGCCGATGCGGGGCGCCGCCGCGGTGCCGGCCACCGTCGCGTCGAACGCCACCCGGCCCCGCGCGCGCCGCCCGGCCGCGGTCAGCACGGGGTCGAGCAGCACGAGGTCGAGCGCTCCCGTCGCCCGCAGGTCCAGCGGCCCGGCCCCGAGCGGCGCCTGTCCCAGCACTGTGAGCTGAAGCGACGGCCCGGCCGAGAGCCGCGCGTCGAGCCGGGCGGCGCCGCCGGCCAGTTGCGCCGTGGCGGTCAGGTTGGCCGCCGGGATCGCCCGGCCCGGCCCGGCCCGCAGCCGCACCGCGTTGGCGGCCAGCTTGACCGTCCCGCTCGGCAGCGCCGGCGTGCCGGTCAGCCGGGCGTCCAGCGAGATCGTGCCGTCCGCCGCGAGCTCCGGCGCAGCGAGGCGCGCGAGGTCCGCCGGCGCCCGCAGCGTGGCCGTCGCGTCCAGCGTGGGCGACAGGCGTCCGGCCACGTCCAGCACCGCCTCCCGCACGCCCAGCCGCAGCCGGTCCACCGCGACCCCATCCGCCAGGCGGATGTGCGCCGGTGCCAGCAGCCGCAGCGTCTCGCCCTTGGCGGCCACCTGAAAGGCGCCGAGCTGCACGGTCCTGGCCGGCGCATCCACCACGGCCGCACCGGAGATTTGCGCGTCGGTCCCGCTGACGTGCAGCGCCGCCGTCATGCGCGCCGCCAACGCCGACTGCGGCCCGGACACGTCCAGCTTGGCCGACCCCTTGACGCCCGCGGCGTCGATGCCCTCCGCCGCGAACTGGGCGCCCACCACCGGCTCGGTCGTGGGATCGGCGACCCGCGCCGTGAGCACGGCATGGCCGACGCGGCTGCCGGGCAGGCCGGCATTGTGCAACTCGGCGTGGAGCCGGGCCTCCCGCACGTCGAGGCTGGCCTCCGCCGTCACGCTGCCGGACAGCGGCTGGCCGATGAACGGGCGCAGGTCGTCGAGCTTTTCCATGTGCAGATCGACCTGGCCGAGCGGCAGCTTGGCGCCGGCCGGGAGGGTGAGCGCCCCCGCGGCGTGCAGGCTGCGCCACTCCGCGCGATCAATGGTGGCGTGCAGCGTGCCGTCCGCCTCGCGCTGCGCCTTGACGGCCAGGGCGAGCGGCGCGCCCTCCAGCGTGCCCTCCGCCGTCACCTGTCCGGCGGGCGCGCCCGGCAGGCCCGTGAGCGCGGCCGTCAGCGTCACCGGCCCGCGCGGCACGTTCGGCGCGCCGACCTCGCCCTTGATCGTCGTGTCGAGCGACAGCGCGTCCATCGGCCCCCGCACGCGCCCATCGGCCTCCAAGGTCCCAACCAGGGTCGGGGCAAGCGCCGTCAGGTCAGCGAGGCCGAGATGGTACGTGGCGTCCAGCGCGCCCGCCTTGCTGCTGCCCTGGGCCGACAGGCGCAGCGCCTTGCCGTCCACCTCCAGCCGCGACAGCGTGATGTCCGACCCGGCGAGCTGCGCCGACGCCCCCAGCGTCGCGTCGCCCAGCAGCGCCGGCACCGGCGCCAGCCCGCCGGTGATCGAGACCTTGCCGTCCAGCTCCGCCCGGGTCACGCCGCCCGCCACCGCCGCACGCAGGCGCAGCGCCGTGCTGCCATGCAGGTCGATCCCGCCGAGCGCGGCGAGCGGCCCGAGGTCCGCCGCGGCCACGTCCGCGGTGGCGGAGATGTCGCCCCCGGTCCGCGCGTCGCCCTTGATGGCCAGCAGCGGATGGTTGAGCGCGAACGTCACCGGCCGGGTCGGGTTGTCCAGCCGCGCCTCGGCGTCCAGCACCACGGGCGCCGCCGCCAGCAACGCTGGATCGACCCCCGGCAGGCGCACGCCGTCCAGGGCCGCATGCAGCCCGACCCGGCCAGCATTGCCCTGGATGTCCGCGACCAGGCGCTGCACCGCGGCCCCGGCCGCGGCCAGCCCCTCGATCCGCAGTTGCCCCGATGCGTCCGGCGTGGTGAACGGCCCGCGCACCCGGGCCTGCAACGCGATGCCCTGCCAGGACACGTCCGGCCGCGGCGTCATCGCCGGCGCGGAGGCGGACACGTCGAGGTCGGCCGCCGATCCCTCCAGGTCGAGCGTGCCCCGGGCCCGCGCCTGCAAAGGGCCGGCGGTCAGCGCCAGGTCCGTCACGGCGGCGGTCCGCGGCCCGTCCAGCCTCGCCTTGATCGACAGCGGCCCCAGGCCCGGCAACGTGGCGACGGCCGCGATCAGCCCGCCCGTCGGCTCGGCGGCGTCGAGCGTCGCGGCGACATGCGCCGGATCGAGGCGGAGGGCCGCTTTGTACTCTCCGGCCGCATCCAGCCGCCGCAGCGCGAGGTCCGCGCTGGCCGTCTGCAGCGACGCGGCGTCCGCGCTGCCGTCAACCGAGAGGTCGGCCGCGGTCCCCAGCACGCCGGGGCCGAGTTCGGCGCGTTCCACATGGATACGCCGCGCGATGACCCGGACCGGCAGGGAGAAGGGCTGGCTCTCGCCCGCGGGCGTCGGGGCGGCGGTGCTGGCGGCGGGCAGCCGGGGCACCTGCACCCGCGCGGCCTCCAGCCGGTCGATCAGCGCCGTGCGGCCCAGCAGCCGGGTCGGCGACCAGTCGAGCGCCACGTCGTCGGCCAGCAGCCAGGCGCCGGCGGCGTCCCGCACCTCCAGGTGTTGCAGCCGCAGCGCGTCCGGGAAGCGGCCATGCAGCCCCTCCAGCACCACCATGCCGCCGGTCATGCGCCCGGCCAGCTGCTCCGCCGCGATGCGGCCCGGCCCGATGTTCAACGCCAGCACGATGGCCGCCACCGCCACGACGGGCAGCAGCAGGAGCAGGCCCAGGACCCACAGCGCTGCCCGCAGCAGCCGGCGCATCAGAACGCCTGCCCGATGCCGATATACAGCTCGAACATGTCGTCGCCGCGCTGCTTGTTGAGCGGCACGGCCACGTCCAGCCGGATCGGCCCGATGGCCGTGTAGTAGCGCGCGCCCACCCCGGCGCCGGCCCGCAGGTTGCTGCCGAACGCCGTGCTGGAGGTCGCCACCTGCCCGGCGTCCACGAACACCGCCGCGCCGAAGCTCTCGCCGAACCGCTGCCGGTACTCGACCGTGCCGGCGGTGATCGACGTGCCGCCGGTGGGGCGGTTGCTCGGGAACTTCGGCCCGATGGACTGGTACTTGTAGCCCCGCACCGTGCCGCCGCCGCCGGCGTAGAACCGCTCGTCGGGCGGCAGGTCGAAGGTGCCCGCCCCCTGCACGGTGCCGACCAGGCCGCGCAGCGCCACGATGCTGCGGCCCGGGGCGCCCAGGTTGATGTAGGTCGAGCCGGACGCCTGCAGGATGGTGAACGTGGCGCTCCGGCCGGTCAGGACGTCCGTCGGCGTCACGACCGCAGCCGCCTTGATGCCGTGCGTCGGCTCGAACAGCCCCTCGGGACCCGTCGAGTCGTAGCGCAGGCCGAGCGGCAGGCCGAGCAGGGTGTAGTCACGCTGCACGCCCTCCTGCGTGATGGAGGATTGCTGCGCCTGCACGCCGACGCTGGCCGTGAGCGCCTGGCCGAACTTGCGGCTGAGTGTGACGCCGCCCAGCACCGCCGTCCGGTCGTAGGCGTCGAGGTTCTCCTTGATCGCCTGCAGGTTCACCTGCACCGACTGGTTGCGCCGCAGCACGTCTGGCTTCAGCAGCGAGGCCGTCACGTTGTAGCCGCTGCCGCGGCTGGCGCTGCCGCCGAGCTGCGTCACCGCGGCGCCCAGGTTCAACTGCTCCGCCTGGCCGAACAGGTTGCGGTGCTGGAAGGTGACGCCGGCGCTGGCGCCCAGGTCGGTCGAGTATGCCGCGGTGGCCCCGATTGCATGCCGTGGCCGCTCCGTCACGTCGAAGGCCAGCGGCAACTGCCCGGCCGCGTCCACCCGCTCGGCCGCCCGGGCGCGGACGGTCGCGAACACGCCGAGCTGCGCCAGGTCCTGCCGCGCCGTCTCGATCTTCGCCGGGTCGAACCGCTCGCCTTGGCTGACCAGGAGCCGGCGCTGCACGAAGGCCGGGTCCACGCGCGCCAGCCCGCCGATGCTGATCGGCCCGAGATCGACCTGCGGGCCGGTGTCCACCGCGTAGGAGATGTCGAGCGCCTGCGCCGACGCATCGAGCATGGCGACCGGCGCCGCGACCTTGGCCAGCGCGTAGCCCTGGCTGCGCAGCGCATCGAGCACGCGCCCCTGCCCCGCCAGCACCTCCGACGCCAAGGCCGGCGCGCCCGGCTGGAGGCCCAGCGCCGCCCGCGCCTGCTCCGGCACCTGCCCCGTGAGCGTGACCCGGCGCAGATGGAACACCGGCCCGGGATCGACGGCGACCGCCACCGGGACCGGGGCGCTTGCCGCCTCCAGCAGCGTCGGCAGCGCCGTGTCGTCCAGGCTGCGCCCGGCCATCTGGATCGTGACCCGGGCGGCATAGCGGCCATAGCTGTTGAGCGCCGTCGTCATGCGGTCCCCGTCGTCCCGCGCGCGCGTCACCAGCGCGAACGGCCCCACCGGCGCGCTGTCTTGCAGCGACACGAGGTTGGAGCTGTCCTTCAACGCCTGGTCCAGCGCCGCGTCGCCCGTGGGCGCGATGGCGACGGTGTAGGGCTGCGGATCGGCGGCACCCGCCGCGGCGCCGTGCAGCACGGCCAGCACGGCGCCGAACAGGGCGATGCGCCGGGAGAGACAGGTCGTTCCGGTCTTGAACATGCGGCAGCATAGTGCGGAAACCCCGCGAGAACGCCAGGTCCGCATGCGCATCCCGCTACGCCGCCCGCCATCGTCCGAGGATTGTCACGGGCGTGTCGTTGTTCCGACACATAGGGCTTGATATCTGATTTCCATGAAGGTCCTTATGCCCCGTGCGCGCCAGAGGAGCCTGCCTGCCCTGGCGCAGGTGGAGACCGCGACGCCGCGCCCGCGGACGCATCGGCTGCGGCCGGTTCGGCGGGGCGCCGCCATCGCCCTGTGGACGCTTCCCGCCGCCGCGATCCAGGCCGGGATGCTCGTACTGCCCGGCCGTGGCAAGATTGTGTTCGCCCGGCTGTATTGGGCGATGCTGTGCCGCCTGCTCGGCCTGCAGGTGCGGGTCATCGGCAGGCCGGCGCGGCGTGACGGCCGCCCGGTGGTGTTCGCGTCGAACCACTCGTCCTGGCTCGACATCTTGACGCTGGGCGGCGTGCTGGAGGGCTGCTTCATCGCCAAGGAGGACGTCGGCCGCTGGCCGGTGATCCGCACGGTCGCCCGCCTGGGCCGCACCGTGTTCGTGAGCCGCCGCGCCGCCAACACCGGGCGGGAGCGCGACGCCATGCGGGACCGGCTGGACGCCGGCGACAACCTGATCCTGTTTCCCGAGGGCACCAGCTCCGACGGCTCCCGGGTGCTGCCGTTCCGCTCGGTGTTCTTCTCGGTCGCCGAGGCGCGCACAGGGGGGGCACGGCCGGGTCTCCACCCTCTGGCGCAGCGTCCGCTGATCCAGCCGGTGTCCGTCGTCTATGACCAGCTGGGCGGGCTGCCGATGGGGCGGGCGAGCCGCCCGGTGTTCGCCTGGTACGGCGACATGGACCTGGCCAGCCATTACTGGCGCCTGGCGCAGCACCGCGGGCTGCGCGCCACCGTCCTGCTGCACCCGCCGGTCGATCCCGCCGCCTATGCCTCCCGCAAGGCGCTCGCCCAGGCGGTGTGGCAGACGGTGGCCGAGGGCGCGGCCACGCTTCGGCAGAACCGCCCGGTGCGGCCCGCCTTGCACCCGGCGCCGACCGGCGACGCCCCGCCGGCCCGCCCGGCTTTCGCCTGATTGCACCGGCTTTCGCTTGACAGCGCTCCGGCCTGATCTGCCACACTCGCGGTGCAGAGTCGGCATGACCGAAGGAGCGCTTTCAAACGCCGCAACGCTTGACCCCGTCCGGGCGCCCGCCCATTCCTCCCCCACATTTGGCCGGGCTTGTCCGGCCGCATGGGGAGTGTGCCCGGCCGTGACCGCCACAAACGACACGAAAGGCCCGAAGCGGCTGCACGTCATCACCTGGGGCTGCCAGATGAACGTGTATGACAGCGGACGCATGGCGGATGTCCTGGCGCCCTTGGGCTTCGCGCCCACGTCCACGCCGGACGACGCCGACATGGTCATCCTGAACACCTGCCACATCCGCGACAAGGCGGCCGAGAAGGTGTTCAGCGAGCTGGGCCGGCTGCGCGTGGTCAAGCAGGCGCGGGAGGCGGCCGGGCGTTCGACCATCCTGGCCGTCGCCGGCTGCGTCGCGCAGGCGGAGGGGGCGGAGATCGTCGCGCGCGCGCCCTACGTCGACATCGTGCTGGGGCCGCAGACCTACCACCGCCTGCCGGAGATGGTGGCCCGCGCCGCCCGGGCCGGCGGCGGCGTGATCGAGACGGACTTCCCGGCGGAGGCCAAGTTCGACCACCTGCCGGACAGCGCCACCCCCCAGGGCGTGACCGCGTTCCTGACCGTCCAGGAGGGCTGCGACAAGTTCTGCAGCTTCTGCGTCGTCCCCTACACACGCGGCGCGGAGGCGAGCCGCCCGGCCGCCGCCGTCATCGCCGAGGCGCGGCATTTGGTGGCGCAGGGCACCCGCGAGATCACGCTGCTCGGGCAGAACGTCAACGCCTGGCACGGCGACGCGCCAAACGGCGGCACGTGGGGCTTCGGCCGGCTGATCCGGGCGCTGGCTGAGCTGCCGGGCCTGCTGCGGCTGCGCTACACCACGTCGCATCCGCGCGACATGGACGACGACCTGATCGACGCCCATCGCGACGTGCCGCAACTGATGCCGTTCCTGCATTTGCCCGTGCAGTCAGGCTCCGACCGCATGCTGGCCGCGATGAACCGGCGCCATACCGTCGATGATTACCTGCGGCTGGTGGAGCGCCTGCGGACGGCTAGGCCCGACCTTGCGCTTTCGTCGGATTTCATCGTGGGGCATCCCGGGGAAACCGATGCGGACTTCGCGGCGACGCTCGACCTCGTGCGCCGGGTCGGCTTCGCGCAGGCGTTCAGCTTCCAGTACTCCCCCCGCCCCGGGACGCCGGCCGCCGGCGCCCCGCTGCAGGTGGGTGAGACCCTGAAGCAGGAGCGCCTGCAGACGCTGCTGGCCTTGCTGCGCGAGAAGCAGGCGGCGTTCAACGCGCGGAGCCGCGGCCTGGTCATGCCCGTGCTGTTCACCGGGCCGGGCCGGCGGCCCGGACAGCTCTCCGGCCGATCACCTTTTCTTCAGCCGGTGCATGTGAATGGCCCAATATCGCTGATTGGGCAGGTTGCCCCGGTGACGATCCTGGATGGACGCCCCAATTCCTTGGCTGGAACCCTGAACCTGGAGCAAATCCGCGCTTGAACATCCTCGCCGCGACCCCGGCTTCGACTTCCCCCGCCCCGGCAGCGCCCGCCCCAACAGCGCCCGCTCCGGCGTCGCCCGGCAAGGCGGTGACGCTCCAATTCAACGACAATGCGTTGCTGCCGCTGCTGTTCGGCGATCATGACCGTCATCTGGTCCGATTGGAGCAGGGCCTCGGCGTCCGCTTGTCCTCCCGCGGCAACCGCATCGCCATCAGCGGGGAGCCTGCCCGCGTGCAGGCGGCCGAGGCGGCGTTGACCGGGTTGTACAAACGCCTCGAACGTGGGAAGGGCGTGTCCCGTGCCGATGTGGAGGCGGCGATCCGCATGTCCGACACCGATCCCGACCCCCGGCTGCCGCTGTCGGACCTGCCGGCGATCCACACCCGCCGGGGCGCGGTGGGGCCGCGTTCGCCGGGCCAGGCGACCTATATGGAGATGCTCGGCCGGCACGAGATGGTGTTCGGCATCGGCCCGGCCGGCACCGGCAAGACCTACTTGGCCGTCGCGCAAGCGGTCGCGATGCTGCAGGCCGGGCGCGTGGACCGCATCGTGCTGTCCCGCCCGGCGGTCGAGGCCGGGGAACGCCTGGGCTTCCTGCCCGGCGACCTCAAGGAGAAGGTCGATCCCTACCTCCGTCCGCTGTACGATGCGTTGCACGACATGATGCCGGGCGACCAGGTGATCCGGCGCATGGGCACCGGCGAGATCGAGGTGGCGCCCCTCGCCTTCATGCGCGGCCGCACCCTCGCCCACGCCTTCGTCATCCTGGACGAGGCGCAGAACACGACGCCTGTGCAGATGAAGATGTTCCTGACCCGCATGGGCGAAGGCACGCGCATGGTGATCACCGGCGACCTGAGCCAGATCGACCTGCCGCCGGGCCAGCGCAGCGGGCTGCGCGACGCGCTCGACACGCTGGATGGCCTGCCCGGCATCGGCATCACCCGGTTCGGCGTGCGCGACGTGGTGCGCCACCCGCTTGTCGCCGCCATTGTCGGAGCGTATGAGCAACGAGCGCAGGCCCAGCGCGACGCCGGCATGCCGGAGGCCGGGCAGAACCGCGGCCCTCGCGGCCGGCCGCGAACCGAAGTGCCGACCGATTTCCAGGACACCAATGGACCCTGACAGTAGACGCGGCCCCGCTTCGGCGGGGCTTACCCTCGATCCCGCCATCATCGTGGCCGACCCTCGATGGCGGCAGTTCGCGCCGCATGCCGAGGCGGTCGCCGCCCGGGCCGCGCGGGCCGTCGGAGGGGCCGGGACCGTGGTCCTTGCGTCCGACCTGGCGGTCAAGCGGCTGAACGCGCGGCACCGCGGCCGGAACACGCCGACCAACGTGCTGACGTTCGCCAGCGGGGACATCATCCTGGCCCTGGGCGTCGTGCGGCGGGAGGCCCGGGCCGCCGGGCGCCGGCCGGCGCACCACCTGGCCCATCTCGTCGTGCACGGAGCGCTGCATCTGCGCGGCCATGACCACGGCCTGCCCGGCGAGGCCAGGCGCATGGAGATGACGGAGACCCGGCTGCTGCACCGCATGGGCGTGCCCGACCCCTGGCGCACGGCGCGGCGCCGGCCATGAGCGCGTCCCAACGAAGCTTCCTGAACCGGGTGCGGCATCGGCTGCGCGGGCGCCAGCCCGAGCACAACGTGCGGGAAAGCATCGCCGAGCTGGTCCAGCAATCCGCCGACGACAGCCAGACCAACGGCACCGTGCCCGAACTCGACCGCCAGGAACGGGCGCTGATCGCCAACGTGCTGCGGCTCCGCGGCAAGTCGGCCGATGACGTGATGGTGCCCCGGGCCGACATCATCGCCATGCCGGTGGATGTCACGCTGGACCAGGCGCTGGACCAGATCCGCCGGGAGGGCCATTCCCGCCTGCCGGTGTATCGCGAGCAGTTGGACGAGATCGTGGGCATGGTCCACATCAAGGACCTGTTTGCCTATGTGGGCCGCCCCGATGCGTTCAACCTCGAGGCCCTGCTGCGCCTGCCGCTGATGGTGGCGCCGCAAATCCCGGTGCTGGACCTGCTGCTGCAGATGCGGCAGGCGCGGATGCACCTGGCGCTCGTCGTGGACGAGTACGGCGGCATCGACGGCCTGCTGACCATCGAGGACCTGGTGGAGGAGATCGTCGGCGACATCGCCGACGAGCACGACGAGGTCGAGGGTCCGATGATCGTTGAGCGCCCGGACGGCGCGCTCGACCTCGATGCCCGGCTGTCGATCGAGGATTTCGAGACCCGGCTCGGCCAGACCCTGACCGAGGACGAGCGGGAGGCCGACATCGACACCGTGGGCGGCCTGGTGTTCACCCTGGCCGGCCGGGTGCCGGCGCGTGGGGAGGTGATCAGCCACGCCTCGGGGCTGGAGTTCCGCATCCTGGATGCCGATGCGCGCCGAATCCGGCGTCTCAGGGCACGGCGGCCCGTGCAACAGGCCGCGGAGTAGGCGGTGGGGACGCGCCCCTGGTGGGCCTGCGCGATGCCGCGCCACTTGCACCTTCGACCCCTTTTGGCCACATGTGCCGATACCTGGACCCGCGCAGTCCGCAATTTCGAGGTAGATCCATGTTCATCGAAACCGAAGGCACCCCGAACCCGGCCACGCTCAAGTTCCTGCCCGGGCGCGACGTGATGGGCGACGGCACCGCCGATTTCGCCGGGCCGGACACGGCGGACCGCAGCCCGCTCGCCACCGCGTTGTTCGCCCTGCCCGGCGTGGCCCGCGTGTTCCTCGGCGGCGACTTCATCACCATCACCAAGTCCGACATCTCCGACTGGCAGGCGCTGCGGCCCCAGGTGCTCGGCGCGATCATGGAGCATTTCGTCGCCGGCCGTCCGGTGATCGAGGGGCTGGGCGCCGCGGTGGACGAGGACGTGTCGCCCGAGGATCAGGAGATCGTCGATCAGATCAAGGAACTGCTCGACACCCGCGTCCGCCCGGCCGTCGCCAGCGACGGCGGCGACATCGTGTTCCGCGGCTACCGCGAGGGCGTGGTGCGCCTGCACATGCAGGGCGCTTGCAGCGGCTGCCCGTCGTCCAGCGCCACCTTGAAGCATGGCATCGAGAACATGCTGCGGCATTACGTGCCGGAGGTTACCTCGGTCGAGCAGGTCGAAGCCTGACGCGCCCGCTCGCTGGCCGACCCCGCCCGGGACCTGTCTCTCCGCCGAGCGCGCGGCTTGGCGGAACGGCTTGCACGGGCGGCGGTCAGGACGGCCTGATGGTACTCAGATTCGATGCGGCTTGCTGTTGGTCCTGAAAACCGTTTGATACTCGCCTTGGACGCCGCCCTGTCTGGCTGCTCCGCCGGGGTGGTCGGTCCGGACGGCGTCTTGGCGGCGCGGCGCGCCATGGGAGCCCGCGGCCAGGTCGCGGCGCTTCCCGCCATGGCTCAGGCCGTGCTGTCGGAGGCAGGCATCATGCCTGCCCGCTTGGCGATGGTGGCCGTGACCATTGGGCCGGGAAGCTTCACCGGCATCCGCGCTGCCTTGTCCCTCGCGCATGGCATTGCAATCGCCGCCAAGGTGCCGCTGGTCGGCGTCACCGTCGGCGAGGCTCTGGCCGTGCCGGATCAAGGGCGCTCGCAGTGGGTGGCGGTCGATACGCGGCGCGGCCGCGTGTTCCTGGATTGCGGAGCCGGCATCGTGACGGTGGCGCTCGATGCGTTGCCGGACCCGCCCGGCCCGGTGTCGCTGGCCGGGGATGCCGCCATTGCCGTGGCGTCCCGGCTTGCGGCGCGCGGCGCGGACGTTCTTCTGCTTCCAGCCCGGATGCCGACTCCGGCCGGCGTGGCGGAGGCCGGTTGCCGCCGGGTCAGCGCAGGACCGGACGCCCGCCCGGTGCAGCCGCTGTATGTGGACCCACCGGAGGCGCAACCGGCACGGCGGGCGTGAGAGCGGGTGTGACCGATCCTCTCGTGATGGCGACCGCGGCCCATGCGGAGGCCATGGCGTTGCTGCATGGCCACGCCTTTGCCGCCGGCAACTGGGGCGCCGACGCGATTGGGATGCAGCTCGCCCTTCCCGGCGTGTTCGGCTGGATCGCCCCGGCTGGCGGCATGATCCTGGCGCGGGTGGCCGCCGACGAGGTGGAGGTGCTGACCCTGGCAGTGGACCCGGCGGCGCGGCGGCGGGGCCTCGGGGGCACGCTGCTGGGGCAAGCCTTGGACACGGCGCGGCAACGCGGCGCCAAAGCCGCGTTCCTGGAGGTGGCGTCCGGCAATGCCCCGGCGCGCGCGCTCTATGTCGCTGCCGGCTTCGTCATGGTGGGCCGCCGGCCGGGTTATTATCCCGACGGGGACGATGCGCTGGTGCTGCGGCGGCCGTTGTAGCCGGCCTGGCGCTGGCGGGGCTTTCACCCGGCGGGTTCATGCATCCGATGACTGGACCGGCCGATGCGGCCCGCGGCGCAGCAGCAGGTCTGTTGTTCCGTCAGAGTTATCTTTTTGACTTATTACAACATGCCCTTGCTCGACCGCAGTCCGCGGGACATTGCGGCGTGGTTCCTCTCCGCTCAGGCGGACCCTTAACATTTGTCCAGGTATTAGTCGGTCAAGTGCGAGGCGGGTGCGGACATAGGTCATGGGGCAAACGTCCCGGGTGATGTCCAGATGCTGCTCTACCGGCTGCGCCGGCTGCATTTCGTCAAGCATGATTGATCCCATTTTTATTTTACAAGTCCTCTATTGCACAGTGACGAGGCAAAACCGTATATGCCCTACTACTTGTGCAACGAAGGGGTTCCTTATGGTCGAAGCGGCAGCTAACTCGGACGTTCTTGGGCTGACAGCCCAGATTGTCTCGGCTCATGTCTCCAACAACTCGGTGGCGCCGGATGCGTTGCCGAACCTGATCCAAGAGGTCTACCGTACTCTGGCCGGAGTCGGAAAAGAACCGGTTGTCCCCGACAAGCAGCAACCGGCCGTGCCGGTCAAGAAGTCGGTCTTTCCCGACCACATCATCTGCCTTGAGGACGGGAAGAAGCTGAAGATGCTGAAACGCCATTTGAAGACGTCTTACAACATGACGCCGGAGCAGTATCGGGAGAAGTGGCAACTGCCGCCGGATTATCCAATGGTGGCGCCGAACTATGCGCGGCATCGCTCCTCGCTCGCCAAGAAAATCGGCCTGGGTACCAAACCGCGCGCTCGTTAACCGTATTTGTACGGTATGGCTCAAGCAACACGCTCTCGCGATGTTGGTAATGAGCAGCATCATCCGTGCGGACACGCCCGTTCGTGCGGATGATGCTTGGGCCCGGCGGACCCGACTGCATCGGCCTGGCGGCAGGACGGTCGCCGCGCTGATGCAGGCGTCGGGATTCGACAGGCGCGGCCTACATCGGCTACGCCGGGGTCCGTGATACGGATGACGGAGCTGGCAAATCGTGTCCCGAGGCCCATCGGCGGCAGCTTCCTTGTCATGTCAACAGCCGTCCGCATGGACCCCGCCATGACCAGGAGCGTGACGGCGCGGCTCGCCCCGGGCGGCGCCTGGGTGGCCGTTGCGGGGACCGGCCGGTGATGGACGCCCGGACGGTCCAGCATGGCTGCCTGACGATGCCGGCCTCATGACGGACCTTCGGCCATTGCAGGTCCCGGCCGGCCTTCACGGCCTGGGAGAGCTGCGCGCCGGCAATCTCGGCGTCCGCGTCGCCTCGACGCGGAGCGAGGTGGATGCCGCCCTGGCCCTCCGCTACCGCATCTTCTTCGAGGAGATGGGCGCCATTCCCGATCCGGCGACTCGGCTGAGCCGCCGCGACCAGGACGCCTACGACGCCGTGGCCGACCACCTGCTGGTCATCGACCACGAGATCGGGCCGGGTCCGAACGGGGTCGTCGGCACGTACCGGTTGATCCAGCAGGCCGGCGCCGATGCCGTCGGCGGCTTCTACTCGGCAACCGAATACGACATCGCGCCGATCACCGGCTTCCCCGGCCAGATCCTGGAACTCGGGCGCTCCTGCGTCGATGCCCGGTATCGTGGCCGGGCGGTGATGCAGCTGCTGTGGCGCGGCATCGCCGCCTATGTGTTCCACTATCAGATCGAGCTGCTGTTCGGCTGCGCCAGCCTGAGCGGCACCGACCCGGACGCGCTGGCGACCGAGCTGACCTATTTGTATGGCCACCACCTCGCGCCGCCGGCCTTGCGCCCCCGGGCGCGGCGGGAGCGCCACATCGACATGCGCCGGCTCGATCCCGCCCTCATCGATCCCCGCCGCGCCAACCAGATGCTGCCGCCGCTGATCAAGGGCTACCTGCGGGTCGGCGCGTTCGTCGGCGATGGCGCCGTGGTCGATCCGCAGTTCAACACGACCGACGTGGCCATCGTGGTCAAGACCGACATGATCACCGACAAGTACTTCCGGCACTACGAGCGCCAAAGCCGTGACCTTCCCGATTGACGCCCGGCCGCTGACCCGGCGCCCGCAACCCGCTTCGGACACGCCTCGATGCATGTGATCATGACCGCGCCCCGCTTGGCGCCGGCCGCCGTCGCCTTGATCGAGGCCGCCGGCGCCACCCTCCATTACATGGCCCCGTTCCCGTCGGCGGCGGAGGTGGCGGCGCTCGCGGCCTCGATCCAGCCGGACGCCATCCTGTCCCGCCAGGGGCCGGTCACGGCGGCGGTGATGGATGCGGCGCCGGGCCTGCGCGTCATCGCCCGGCACGGCGTGGGCGTGGACGACGTGGACGTGGCGGAGGCGCAGCGCCGCGGCATCGTCGTCACCCGCGCGCCGGGCTCCAACACGCAGGCCGTGGCCGAGCATACGATGGCGCTGCTGCTGGCGCTCGCCAAGGACCTGCCGCTGCTGTCGGCCCAGGTGGCGGGCGGCGCTTGGCGCAAGGCGGAGACCAAGGTGCGGGACGTGGCCGGGCTGCGCCTGGGCCTGGTCGGCTGCGGCGCCATCGGGCAGGCCGTGGCGCGCCTGGCCGGGGCGTTCGGGATGCCGGTCGCGGCCTACGACCCGGCGCTGCTGGACAACGCCGGCATCGCGTCCGTGACGGATTTGCCCGCCCTGCTCGCGCGTTCGGACGTGCTGTCCCTGCATGTGCCGCTGTGTCCGGCCACCCGGCACCTGATCGGCGCCGCGGAGCTGATCGCTTTGCCGCCCGGCGCCATCGTGCTCAACACCGCCCGCGGCGGCCTGATCGACGAGGCCGCGCTGCTGGAGGCGCTGGAGGCCGGGCACCTGGCCGGCGCCGGGCTCGACGTGTTCGAGCACGAGCCGCCGCCCGACCGCCATCCGCTG
Source organism: uncultured Acetobacteraceae bacterium (assembly GCA_964252005.1). Taxonomy (GTDB): domain Bacteria; phylum Pseudomonadota; class Alphaproteobacteria; order Acetobacterales; family Acetobacteraceae; genus CAHJXG01. Next base: position 23,411 of record CAXULX010000039.1, read on the forward strand.
CGCCGCCACCCGCGCGTGATCTGCACCCCGCACGTGGCGGGCGTGACCGACGGCAGCCTGGTGAACATGGGCGTCATGGCGGCCGAGTGCATCGTCGCCGTGCTGCGCGGCGACCCGGTGCCGCCCGGGCGCCTGGTGCAGGTGTGATCAACCAGGGCGTGGCTGGGCTGTGGGTACGCCTGCGCGCGGCCGCCGGCTGGCGGGCGGACCTGGCGGCGGCCTGCTTGGGCGCGCTGTCCGCCGCCGCGTTGCCGCCGCTGCATGGGATCCCCGTGCTGCTGCTGGCGGTGCCGGGCCTGCTGTGCCTGATCGACGGGTCGCGCGGGACGTGGGGCGCGGCGCGGCGCGGGTTCTGGTTCGGCCTCGGCCATCATGTCTTTGGGCTGTATTGGATCACCGAGGCCATCCTGCTGGAGTCGGCGCGATACTGGTGGCTGGTCCCGTTCGCGGTGCCGGCCTTGTCGGCGCTGCTGGCCTTGTTCATCGCGGTGCCCTGCGCCCTGGCCCGCCTGGCGCAGGCCGGATGGCGCCGGGCGCTGATGCTGGCCTCGGCTTGGACGCTGTTCGATTTCGCGCGGCAGTACGTCGGCACCGGGTTTCCCTGGAATCCGTGGGGCAGCGTGTGGGCGATCCCCGGCGGCCTGGGCGACGCGATGATCCAGCCCGCGGCGTGGATCGGCACGCCGGGCCTGACGCTGGCGACGCTGCTGCTGGCGGCCTCCCCGGCGCTGGGGCGGCGCGGCCTGGCTGGCGCGGCGGCGGTGCTGGCGGGCTGGGCCGGGCTGGGCTGGATGCGGCTGCAGGAGCCGGAGCCGCCGGGCGCGGGCCTGACGGTGGTTCTCGTGCAAGGCAACGTGATGCAGGGCCAGAAGTGGGACCGCGCGACGGCGCTGGCGACGTTCGAGCGTCACCTGGACCTGACGCGCCAAGAGGTTGCGGCGTTGGGCGGCGCCCCGTCCGTGGTGATCTGGCCCGAAACGGCCAGCGTGTTCCTGCTGCAATCCGATCCCGCCGCGCGCCTGGCGATTGCCCGTGCGGCGGCGCCGGCGCGGGCCGCCATCGTCGGCAGCCTGACGTTCACGGCTGGGGCGCCGTCGGCCGATCCCGGCAACCTGCCGCGCAACAGCCTGGTCGCCATGGCGGCCGACGGCGCCGTCGCGGGCATCTACGACAAATGGCACCTGGTGCCGTTCGGCGAGTATGCGCCGTCCTGGGTGCCGCTCTCGATCCAGGTGGTGCCCGGCCAGTTCGCGTTTGGCCGCGGCCCGGCGACGCTGCACATGCCGGGCCTGCCGCCGTTCGGCGCGATGATCTGCTACGAGGCCATCTTCCCGGCCCAGGTCGTCGATCAGTCGGACCGGCCTGATTGGCTGGTGAACATCACGAACGACGCCTGGTTCGGCAACTCGACCGGGCCACGGCAGCACCTCGCGGCGGCCCGGCTGCGCGCGGTCGAGGAGGGCCTGCCCCTGCTGCGCGCGGCGAACACCGGTATCTCGGTGGGATTCGACAGCCGAGGCAGGGAACTGGCCCGGCTGCCGCTGGGGGTGGCGGGCAGCTTGGCCGTGCCGTTGCCGGGCCGGCGCCCGCCAACGTCGTTTTCACGGTGGGGCCTGGTGGTCCCGGGCCTCCTGGCCTTGGCGGGCGCGGGGGCCGCTATCGGGCTGACGCGCCGGCACAACCGGGTGATCGCCTAGAATCTGAGGGTGGTCTCAATTTGGTGGCGGATCGACCCTTCGTTGCAGTGCATTGACAATTAGCGGTTGCATTGTTAACTATGAAACTAGAAATTCACGTGGAACGCCGTCGTTGGAGGCGAGTATGGGACCGGATGCATTCGTGGTGAGCAGCGACAAGGAAACCCGTCCAAGTCCAATCGATATCCACGTCGGCGGACGCATCCGGCTTCGCCGCACCCTGATGGGCATGTCGCAGGAACGGCTTGGGGAAGCCCTCGGCCTCACCTTCCAGCAGGTGCAGAAGTACGAACGGGGCGTGAACCGGGTCGGCGCGTCCCGCCTGTTCGACCTGTCCCGCGTGCTGGATGTGTCCATCAGCTTCTTCTTCGATGACATGCCGGAGCCGATTGCCGGGTTGCACGGCACCCATCACACCACCCGCGTCGCGGGCGGCTTTGCCGAGGCGCAGGATGGCTTCGGTGCCGACGAGGCTCTGAACCGCCGGGAAACCTTGGAGCTGGTGCGGGCCTACTACCGCATCACCGAACCGTCCGTCCGCAAGCGCGTCTTCGAACTCATCAAATCGATGGGTCCGACGGAAACCTAGGCGCGCGCGCCCGATCCGGGCGTCACGACCCAGCCTGCAATTGCGGGTTGTTGAAGATCGGGTTGCGATGGCGGTGCAGCGCGGCTGCCAGGGCCGTGGCAAGGTCGCGCTTCTCGGCCTCCCCTAACTCCGCGCCCACCTCCATCCGGCCGCCACGGTCGGACAGCCATAGCGCCGGGACACGGCCGGCCCGCTCCTCCAACTCGGTCCGCAGCCAGGCCGATTGCAGGCGGCGCTCCACCCGCCGTCCGGCCATGTCCGTACGCACCACCCGAAGACCCTCCTCGGACAACAGCAGCATCTCGCTCGCCCGGGACGCCCGCGCGTTGCGGCGCAGCAGCACGACGGCCAAGGCGATCTCCGCCCCGTTGAACCCGATCACCGGCCAGGCGCCGATGAACCACAGCCCGACCGAGATCATCGTGCTCAGCAGGCAGATGACGCCCACCAGCCATTGCAGCCCGGCGCGCGTCAGGCTGCGGTGCGGGATGATCACCGCTTCAAACGAGGCGTTCGGGTAGGGGGACGTGCCGGCTTGCATCCCCATGAAATGGCATCCGATGCGATCTTGTCAGCCCGGCGCCTGCACGCGATACCCGGCATTATGGCCCAAGACCCTGACCCAACCTCTGCGAAGCCGCGTGCCGTCATCAAAACGGGGCTGACCCGGAAAACCCCGCCCATGAGCCTCGCCGCCGTGCGCGGCTTCATCGAGGCGCTGTCGAGGATCTATCCCGTGGGATCGAGCGAGCTGGACTTCACCGACCCCTACACCCTGCTGGTCGCCGTGGTGATGTCCGCGCAGACGACGGACGTGGCGGTGAACCGGGTCGGGCGGACCTTGTTCGCCGCGGCGCCCACGCCGGCCGCGATGGTGGCGCTGGGCGCCGAGGCGGTCGGCGCGCACATCCGCAGCATCGGCCTGTGGCAGGCCAAGTCGAAGAACGTGGTCGAGCTGTCGCGCCTGCTGATCGAGCGCCATGGTGGCGTCGTGCCCAATGACCGCGAGGCGCTGGAGGCCCTGCCCGGCGTCGGGCGCAAGACGGCCAACGTGGTGCTGAACGTGGCGTTTGGGCACGCCACGATGGCGGTCGATACCCACGTCTTCCGCCTGGGCAACCGCACCGGCATCGCGCCGGGCAAGACGGTGCGGGAGGTCGAGAACGGCCTGGTGAAGCGTATCCCGAGGGACCTGCTCCGCCCGGCGCATCATTGGCTGATCCTGCACGGCCGGTATGTCTGCAAGGCGCGCCGGCCGGAATGCTGGCGCTGCGTGGCGAAGGAGTGGTGCCGCTTTCCCGCCAAGGAGGCCGGGCCGGGCAGCAGCGCGGGGTAGCGCCCTTGCGCCCGACTCGGCCGCCGCCCTAATCGAATACCATGCTGCACATCGCAAAGCTCGCCGTCGGAATCCGCGACATCGCCCATCTGCGCGAGGTCCAGGCCAGGCGTGCCAGGGAGGCGCCGCCGCTCCGCCACCACACCCGGAGCTTTCCGCGCCGGGCGGCGGAGATCACGGGCGGCGGCAGCATCTACTGGGTCATCGCCGGCGCCATGCTGGTGCGGCAGCGCGTGCTGGACGTGATCGAGGATCGCTGGGACGACGACACGCGCTGCGCCGGGCTGGTGCTCGACCCGACGCTGGTTCCGGTCGAGGGCCGTCCGACCAAGGCGTTCCAAGGCTGGCGATACCTGACGGACGCCGACGCCCCGGCGGACGTGAGCGCCCAGGGTCCCGCCTGCGGGGCGGACGGCCTGCCAGAGGAGTTGCGGCGGCAGTTGCAGGCGCTCTGCCTGCTTTAACGGTTGGCCTCGATCAGGGTCAGCAAGGCTTGCAGCACGGAGGCCGGGGCCGGCGGGCAGCCCTCGATGATCAGATCGACCGACAGGGCCATGCCAATGCCGCCCTGCACCGCGTAGCTTCCGGCGAACGGCCCGCCGTCGATGGCGCAGGCGCCGGCCGCCACGACCCAGCGGGGTTCCGGCATGGCCGTCCAGACGCTCTCCATCGCGGTCCGCATGGCGTGGGTCAGCGGCCCCGTCACCAGCAGGATGTCGGCATGGCGCGGGCTGCTGACGAAGCTCAGGCCGTGGCGCTCCAGGTCGTAGGCGACGCCCTGCAGGGTACCGACCTCCATCGCACAGCCACCGCAACCGCCGGCGCTGACATGCAGGATGGCGAGGCTGCGGCCCAGCCGGGCCTGCGCGGCGGCGTCCAGTTGCGCCGCGAGCACCCCGGCGATCTCCGTGTCCGGCGCGCCCGCGGGATCGGCGGCGGGGCGGCGGAACAGGGTGCGGGCGAGGTCGCGCAGCATCGCTAAAGCTCCAGGCCGGAGACCGCGGGGTTGAACGACCGCACGATCAGCGGCAGGTCGCCCAGGGCGCCGCCGCTGCACGCGGCGTCGATCAACGGCCAATGCAGCCACCGGGGATCGCGGGCGAAGTTCGTCGCGACGGTCCCGGCATCCAGGCGGAGCCAATGCCAGATGTCGCCGTATGGCCCCTCGGCGACACCCAGGCCCTCGCCGCTCGTTGCGGGCACGTCGACGCTGACGGGACCGGACGGCAGGGCGGCCAGCCAGCCGCGCAGCAGCGTTTCGCTTGCCCGGATTTCATGGAGGCGCAGCCGCAGGCGCGCGTCGACGTCGCCAGCGCACGAGGCGGGCGGCATGGCCGGCAGGTGGTCATAGGGCGGGTAGCCCGGCCTGAGCCGCGCATCACCGCCATGGCCGGCGGACCGTCCCGCCACGCCGCCCGGGGCGATTTGCGCCACGAGTCCCGGGCCGGCCACGCCGATGCCCGCCATGGCGTCGGCCATGCCGTCCAGCGCGCGCAGCACGCCCGGACACTCGGCCGCGATCCCGTCCAACGCCCCCAGCACGGCGGCCTGGCCCCCCGGCGCGAGATCGACCGAGCCGCCGGGCAGGATGCAATCCATCAGCATGCGGTGGCCGAACGCGGCCTGGCTGGCCCGCAGCATGGTTTCCCGCAACGCCCCGCATCGCGCGCCCGGCAGGCCAGGCAGCGATGCGCCGAGGTCGGCAAGGTGGCTGGCGATGCGCTCCAGCTCCGCCATGACGCCGCGCAGCGCGTGGCCGCGGGGCGGCGGATCGACATCGAGTGCGGCCTCGCATGCGCGGGCGAAGGCGACGGCGTGCGCCACCGTGCTGTCGGCGGCGATCCGCGCGGCGAGCGGCGCCGCGTTGCGCAGCGGCTTGCCGCGCATCAGCGCCAGGACGCCCCGATGGGCGTAGCCCAGCCGCGCCTCCGCCCGCACGACCGTCTCCCCCGTGGCGGTGACGCGCAGGTGCAGGGGGTCCACGGTGCCGCTGCCGATGGGACCGACCGGGATTTGGTGCTGGCCCGGCTGCACGACGCCGGGACCCGGCGGCTCCGGCGGGGCGGCATTGGACACGGGACGCCGCGAGAGCGGGCGCAGGATGGGCCAGCGCCCGTGATCCAGCAGCGGGGGCTGGCCGGCGCCATGGGCGGCGGCGTGCCCCCAGAGGTCGTGGATCATGCGCTCGAACAACGCCGCCGCGGGGCGGCCCGGGGACAGCGCGGCGAACACCCCATCCTCGACCGGGACCGAGGCCATCAGCGGCGTGCCGCCCATGAACAAGGCATGCACGTGGGCCGTGTCCGCCCACAGGCCCAGCAAGGCCGGCTCGGGATCGGTCCGCAGCGCGTCGGCCATGGCGCGCCAGGCTTCGGGGCTGAGCAGGTGGCGGGGCCAGGGCCGCATGGGCTGCGCCTCCCCGGCGTCGATCAGCGCCGCGACCGTCATGGCGCCGCCGCGACGGCGCGCAGCCAGGCGGCCACCCCGGCCGGCATGGCGGCCCCGAGGCCCAATAACGCCGCCACGGGCAGCCAGACCCAGCCAAACGCCCCGCCCGCCGCAGCCGCCGGGCCCCGTCGTTGCCGCAGGCGCAGGGCCAGCGCCCCGGCAAACGCCAGCAGGCCCAGGCCGAACGGCAAAGCGAGCCATGGCACGGTGCGGATCGCCTCGGTCAGGATCAGCGCCTCGCTGCCGAACAGCGCGAAGGGCGGTAGGCCGGCGAGCGCCGCCAGCAACGCGGCGAACGGCAGGGCCGGGAGGGCGCGGCGCAGCGCCGCGTGGGCCAGGCTATGCGCCGTCAGGTGCAGCAGGCCAGCGAACGTCGCGGCCGGGCCGCCCAGCCCGAACGCGACGGCGGCGATCCCGTTATGGCCGAGGATGCTGGCAGCCACCAGCCGGCCCCGCCGCCAGACGCCGAGCACCCCCAGCAGCAGCGCGCCGCCCCCCAACGCCAGGATCAACGGACCCGGCGCGACGGCATCGGCATTGTCCGCCAGGACGCCGCGCAGCCGCAGGATCACGGAGAACGCGACGAGCGGCAGCAGCACGCCCGACGCGGCGCCGCCCGGTCCCGCTTGGCGCGGCGCCAGCACGGCGACTGCGCCATAGCCGGCCAGCAGCAGCAGGAACGCCAGGCTCAGCGGGACGCCTTGGCAGCCCGGCGCGATGGCGGCGAGGCTGGTCCATCGCAGGCCGGGCCATCCGAGGCCGGAGACCGGAACCGCCGCGAGGTGCAGCAGCACGATGCCGAACAGCGCCAGCAGCACCCCCGCGGCGGTGAGCAGCAGCCCCGGGCCGCCCCGCCGGCCGGCCGCGAGCATCGCAGCCGCGGCAAACGCCACCCAGGCCAAACCGATGTCGTCCGACAGCAGCGCGAGCTGAACGAGGCCCAGCAGAAGCTGCAGCACGGCCGGGCGGCGCGGGGCGTGACGCTCGGCCCAGGCGATAGTCAGCCCGATGACACCCGCGAGGATGGCGAGATGGGCCGCCAACCCATCGGTCAGCAGCGCGTCGCCCGGCTCGGCCGTGGCCCAGGGAAGGGCCGCTGCGCATCCCAGGGTCGCGGCGGCGGCGGCGGGGGCCATCCAGGCGCCGAGACGGGAGGGCACCGCGGTCAGCGCAGCGGCGGCCAGCAGCGGCAGCGCCACGGCCCCGCCGGCGGCGAGCGGCCAGGTCATGCCGGCCGCGTCCTTGGCACCAGATGCGCCGCGACGAGGCCGACGACGCCGAGGCTTGCGAGCACCAAGGCGAGGACCCCAGGCAGGCCGACCGCGCCCAACACGGCCAGGACCGCCCCATTCTCCAGCGAGAGCAGGCCCATAGTCCGCAAGGCGCGATCCCGCCGGGCCGCGATGGTCAGCAGGCCCAGCAAGGCCATCGCGAGCGCCGGCGCCAAGTCTCTCGGTGCGACGGCCGCCGCCAACGCCGCCAACCCGGCGCCAAGCGCCAGGGGCGTCCATCCGCCCGCGGCAGGGCGCAAGTTGCGAAACGCCGGGCGCAGCAGCAGCGGCAGGCCCACGCCCTTGGCCGCGAAGGTGACGATCCCGGCCGCCGCCAGGGGCGGCGAGGCTTGCAGCCAAGCCTGCCAGCCCGCAACGAGCGCCAGCACCACCGCCTGCGCGGCATAGGCGCCCAACACGAGGCCGGGCCGCCGCGCCGCCAGCACGACGAGGGACAGCGCCAGCGCCACGCCCGCCAACCCCTGCCCGGCTTCGGACACCGGTGGGACGGTCATGCCAGGGCCTGGCTCGCGAACAGGAAGACGGCGGCCAGGAACGCCAGCACCGCCGCGACGCCCAGCATGGCCGGCACGCGGGCGACGGTCGGCCGGGCCAGGACCGTGTCCAAGGCCGCCACCCCCAGCCCCAGCGCAGCCACCTTGACGATCCAGGCCAGGAGGCCGACCGCCCAAGCGAGCAGCCCCGCCCCGCCCGGCGCCAGGCCGAACGGCAGGGCCAGCGCCGCCACGAGGGTGATCCATACCAGCACGCGCAACTGCCCGGCGTAGGCGGCCACCGCAAGCGCAGGCCCGGAGTATTCGAGCGTCGCCGCGTCCTGCATGAGGGTGAGCGGCGGGCCGCCCTGCCCGTCCCGCGCCATGACGAACCCGACGACGGCCAGCGCCGCCGCGGCGGGAAGCCACGCGACCGCCAGGCCCGGCGGCGCCTCCTGCAACGCCGCGCAGGCCGCGTCGAGGTTGCTGGTGCCCGCCAGCGTCGTCAAAAACAGGATGAGCAGCACCGCCGCGGGCGCGGCCCATACGGCGGTCAGCATGACGCGGCTGGCGCCCATGCCGCCCAGCGCCGTGCCGGTCTCGTAGCCCGCGAGCGCCAGCGCGCACCGGTCCAAGGCCAGCAGCCCCGCCAGCACGAGGAGGTCGGAGGCCGGCGCCGTCGCCATGCCCAGCGCGAATGACGGCACCAGCAGGGCGGCGACGAAGACGGCCGAAAGGCATGCGAACGGCGCCCCGGCAAACAGCCAGGACGCCGGACCCGGCAGCACCGGCCGCTTGCGCGACAAGCGCAGGAGGTCCCGCCAGGGCTGCGTCATCGGCGGCCCGGCCCAGCCCAGCAGGCGCGCACGGACCCATGCCTGCGCCCCCGCTAGCAACGGCGCCCCCGCCAGCATCAACGCCGCGTGCAGCAGCAAGCCCGCAACGGCCGTCACCGCACGCCCCACAGCAACAGCCCGGCCACCAGCAGCAACAGCCCGCCGGCGGCGCTGGGGCGGCGCAGCCGGGTGACGGCCTTGCCGGCCCATCCCCTGATATCCCGGACCCAGGTGCGGCGCGGCGTGCCGGCGCAGCCGAGGCTCTGCAGCAGCGCCTGGCTGGCCGACGCGGCGCTGTATTGAGCGGCCGGGTCGCCGAAGGGCAGCCAGGGCGGCGGCTCGTCGAGGCCGCCCTCCCAGGGCGGCACCCGCTGTCCGCCCTGCCCCGTCCGGCCCCGGGCGATCCAGGCCAGCAGCACGCCGGATGCCGCCAGCAGCGCCGCGATCCCGGGCGCGGCGTAGCCCAGCCCCTCCGCCTGCGCCGGGATCACCAGCCAGCGCCCGGCCGAACCGGCGCCCAGCAGCCCCGCGACCGCGGGCTGAACCAATGCCAGGACCAGCGACGGCCACACGCCCAGCAGCACGCACAGCCCGGCCAGCCCGGCCACCGCCAGCCGGACCCGAAGCGACGTTTCCTCGGCCGCCGCCGTCCGGGGCGTGCGCGGCCGGCCCAGGAAGCCGATGCCGACGAGCCGGACCGCCCCCGCCGCCGTCAGGGCGGTTCCCAACGCCATTGCGGCCAGCACGGCCGCGAAGCCCGCCTGCCGCCAGGTCCCGCCGGTCTGCGGAAGCGCCAACAGGGATTGCAGCACCAGCCACCACCCGGCGAACCCGGCCGTCAGCGGCAGGCTCGCCAAGCTGGCCGCCCCCACCAGTGCGCCCAAGGCGACGCCGGGCATGCTGCGGATCAGCCCGCCCAGCCGGGACAGCGCCCGCGTCCCTGCGCCACGCGCCACCGCGACGACACACAGCGTCAGCAGCGCCTCCGTTAGCGCATAGCCCACCACGTGCAGCAGCACCCCGGCGAGCGCCAGGGCGGCCAGGGCCGGCGCGTCGGCGTCGCGTGCCGCCAACGCCGCCCCAAGCCCGACGACGGCCAGCCCCGCCGCGCCCATCCGGTTCGCATCCAGGATCGCCAGCAGGTCATCCTCGGCGTTGGCCCGCAGCCCGCCCAGCACGACCGCCCCGGCGCCCGCCACGAGCAAGGGCGCCGCCAGCCCGCCGGGCACCGCGGGGCCGCAGAGGTCGAGCAGCACGCGGACGAGCACGTAGATCGCGACGGTCGCCATGCCGCCGGACAATGGCGCGCCGGCCGGCTCCGTTGGGGCGGCGGCCCGAACCGGCCAGGCCAGTTGCGACGCGGCGCCCAGCAGGGCCAGCAGCAGGATGGCCCCTGTCTGCACGCCGTCCCGCGGGGCGGCGCGCATCGCGGCGAAGCGCAGATCCGGCACGGCACCCGGCGGCGTCAGCAGCGCCACCATCGCGACCAGGCACAGGACGCCGCACGCCGCCTGCTCCAGGCCGGGCCGGGCCGGGTCCGATCCCCGGGCCGCCACCGTGGCGAGGCCGAAGCACAGCACCAGCGTGAACCCGTCCGCCGCGAACGGCGTCAGGATCATGGCCCCGATGGCGACCGGCAGCAGCGGGCGCCCGCCGTCCAGCGCCGCCGCCGCGCCGACGGCGCACAGCACCAGCGCGAACAACGCCGACAGCGCGTCGCCGGCCCAGTGCAGGCCGCCGGCCGGCCCGAGCGGCACCACGACGGGACCGGCCCACCCCCCGGCCAAGGCCAACGCCGCGAGGACCACGCCGGCCACGCAGACGGCCCAGCTTGCCGCAGGGATCAAACGGATGGCGGGCGCGACGGGCCGGAGACGGCCAAACGCCTACTCGCCGCCCGGCACCGCACGGGTCGGGATCGCAGGCACCGGCAACGGAGCGGCGGCGCGGGCGTGTCGGGCGAAGTGGGTCATGCTTCCTCCGGCCCCTGGCGTCCGGGACTCCCGCGAGGATAAAGCCTCCCGTCGCGAGATGGCAACGCTTCCCGTCACATCCGGCGTTGACCGGGACTGCTTCGGGCCGGATGCTGCGGGGCAACCCATTCCGAGGACTGGCTCCCATGCGACTTCGCACCCTCCTGCTGGCCGGCGCCGCGCTGCTGTGTGTGGCCTCCGCCGAGGCCAAGACCCTTGTTTACTGCTCCGAAGGCTCGCCGGAGAACTTCAGCCCGATGCTGAACACCACCGGGACAACGTTCGACGCGAACCAGCCGGTCTATGGCCGGCTGATCGAGTTCAAGCCGGGCGAGACCGGCATCGAGCCGGGCCTGGCCGAGCGGTGGGACGTCTCCGCTGACGGCAAGGTCTTCACCCTCTATTTGCGCCCGGGCGTGAAGTGGCACAGCAACGCGGCGTTCAAGCCGACGCGCGACTTCAACGCCGACGACGTGCTGTTCACCTTCAACCGCCAGGGCCAGGAGAGCCACCCGTTCCACAAGGTGTCCGGCGGGTCCTACGACTATTACGGCGACATGGGCCTGGCGAAGCTGATCGCAGGCATCGAGAAGGTCGATCCCCTCACCGTCCGCTTCACCCTGACCGAGCCTTCGGCGCCGTTCCTGCCGGACCTCGCCATGGCGTTCGCCGCCATCCAGTCCGCCGAGTATGCCGACGTGCTGACGCGCGCCGGCAAGCCCGAGCAGATCGACCAGGTGCCCATCGGCACCGGCCCGTTCAGCTTCGTCGCCTACCAGCGCGACGCCACCATCCGCTACCGCCGGTTCGACCAGTTCTGGGGGCCAAAGACGAAGCTCGACGCGCTGGTGTTCTCCATCAACAAGGACCCGGCGGTGCGGCTTGCGAAGCTGCGGGCCAATGAGTGCCAGATCTCCGCTTACCCGGCGCCGGCGGACCTGCCGGGCATCCGCGCGGATGCGTCCTTGAAGCTGATGGACCTGCCGGGCCTCAACATTGGCTACCTCGCCTTCAACGCGCAGAAGAAGCCGTTCGACGACAAGCGGGTGCGGCAGGCGCTGAACATGGCGATCGACAAGAAGGCGATCATCGACGCGGTGTACCTCGGCGCGGGCCAGCCGGCGAAGAACCTGATCCCGCCGACCATGTGGTCGTACAACGACGCCGTGCAGCCCTGGCCCTTCGACCCCGCCGCGGCCAAGAAGCTGCTGGCCGAGGCCGGGTTCCCCGAGGGGTTCGAGACCGACCTTTGGGCGATGCCGGTGCAGCGCCCATACAACCCGGACGCCCGCCGCATCGCCGAGCTGATGCAGTCCGACCTCGCGAAGATCGGCGTCAAGGTGCGGGTCGTCAGCTACGAATGGGGCGAGTACCGCAAGCGCGTCCAGGCCGGGGAGCACACGATGGCGGAGCTCGGCTGGACCGGCGACAACGGCGATCCCGACAACTTCTTCGTGCCCTTGGCCGGTTGCGCGGCGGCGCGGCCGGGCGGCGGCAGTTCGAGCAAGTGGTGCAACAAGGAGTTCGACGCCCTGGTGAACAAGGCTGCCACCCTCATCGACCAGGCCGAGCGCGCCAAGCTGTATGAGCAGGCCCAGGTGATCATGCGCGAGGAGGCGCCGTTCTTCATGATCGCGCACTCCATCGCCTACCAGCCGATGCGGAAGGAGGTCACCGGGTATGTCATGAGCCCGGTGGGCGGACGCAACTTCGCGCTGGTGGACCTCCAGTAGTCGCAAGGCGCCGTGTTCCGCCTCCTGGCCCGGCGGCTCGCGCTGATCGTGCCCACCTTCATCGGCGTCACGCTGCTGGGCTTCCTGCTGATCCACTCCATCCCCGGCGACCCCGTCGAGGTCCGCGTCGGCGAGCGCGGCATCTCGCCGGAGCGCCTCGCCTACTTCCGCCACGAACTCGGCCTCGACCAGCCGCTGTGGAAGCAGTTCCTCGACTATCAGGGGCAGCTCCTGCACGGCGACCTCGGCCGCTCCGTCGTGACGCAGGAGAGCGTGTGGGCCGAGTTCAAGACGTTCTTTCCCGCGACCCTCGAACTCGGCGCCTGCGCGCTGCTGTTCGCGATTGCGCTCGGCTTGCCGCTCGGCGTGATGGCGGCGGTGCGGCGCGGGTCGGCGCTGGATTACGGGCTGATCGGGCTGTCGGTCACCGGGGCGTCGATGCCGATCTTCTGGTGGGGGCTGATGGCGGTGCTGGTCTTCTCGGTCGCCCTCGGCTGGACGCCGGTCTCGGGCCGCATCGACGACCTGTTCTACATCGAGCCGTGGTCCGGCTTCCTGCTGATCGATGCCTGGTTCAGCGACGAGCCGGGCGCGTTTCGCTCCGCCGTGCGGCATCTGATCCTGCCGGCCATCGTGCTCGGCACCATCCCGCTCGCCACCATCGCCCGCATGACCCGCTCGGCGATGCTGGAGGTGCTGGGGGAGGACTACGTGCGGACCGCGCGGGCCAAGGGCTTGGCGCCGGGCCGCGTCGTCGTGGTGCACGCGCTGCGCAACGCGCTGATCCCCGTCGTCACCGTGCTGGGCCTGCAGGTGGGGGCGCTGCTGGGCGGCGCCATCCTGACTGAGACGGTGTTCGCCTGGCCCGGCGTCGGCCATTGGCTGGTCGAGAGCGTGCAGCGCCGCGACTACAACGTGCTGCAGGGCGGCACCCTGCTGATCGCCGTCTTGGTCATGCTGGTGAACCTCGGCGTCGATGTGCTGTACGGTGTGCTGAACCCGAGGCTGCGGCACTAAATGCCGCATCCGAGGCTCCGGCAATGAGCGCCACGCTCGCGGCATCCCGCGCCGGGCTGTTCCGCCGCCTGCTGGAGAACCCGGGCGCGGTCGCCGGGCTGGCGGTGATGGCCGTGCTGATCGTCCTCGCCGTCGCCGCGCCCCTCATCGCGCCGCACGGCCCGGCCGAGCAGTTCCGCGAACACTTCCTGGCCCCGCCGTTCCAGCAGGCCACCTTCCCGCTCGGCACCGACAGCCTCGGCCGGGATATCCTGACCCGGCTGATCTACGGCGCGCGGCTGTCGCTTCTGATCGGGGCGGTCGTCGTGGCGCTGTCGCTCTCGGCCGGCACCCTGCTGGGCCTGGCGGCAGCGTTCGCCGGGGGCGTGCTGGATGTCGCGATCATGCGGCTGATGGACGTGCTGCTGGTGTTCCCGAGCCTGCTGCTGGCCATCGTCGTGGTGGCGATCCTCGGACCCGGCCTCACCAACGCCATGCTGGCGGTGGCCGTCGTGCTGCTGCCGGGCTACGTGCGGCTGTCGCGGGCGGCGGCGCTGGGGGAGCTGACGCGCGAGTACGTGGTGGCGACGCGCAGCGCCGGGGCCGGGGTGCTGCGGCTGATGCTGCTGGTGGTCCTCCCCAACTGCGCGGCGCCGCTGATCGTGCAGGCGACGCTCGGCTTCTCCGCCGCCATCCTGGACGCCGCGGCGCTCGGCTTCCTCGGCCTCGGCGCGCAGCCGCCCACGCCGGAGTGGGGCACCATGCTGGCCGACGCGCTGCAGTTCTATCAGCGCGCCTGGTGGCTGCTGGCCTTTCCCGGCATCGCCATCCTGGTGACCGTCATGGCGTTCAACCTACTGGGCGACGGCCTCCGCGACGCGCTTGACCCGAAGCTGCGGCGATGACCGCGTTGCTGGAGGTCCGCAACCTCACGGTCGATTTCGGGCCGTTCCATGCGGTGGAGGGCGTGGACCTGACGGTGGCGCCGGGCGAGGTGCTGTGCGTTGTCGGCGAATCCGGCTCGGGCAAGAGCGTGTCCATGCTGGCCGTCATGGGCCTGCTGCCGCGCGCCGGGCGCGTCGCGGCGGACCGGGTGGCGTTCCGCGGCGGGGACCTGCTGCACGCCACCCCGCGCGGCCGGCGGCGCCTGATCGGGCGGGAGATGGCGATGGTGTTCCAGGAACCCACGACCTCGCTCAACCCCTGCTACCCCATCGGTTGGCAGATCGGGGAGGCCATGCGCGCCCACCACGTCGCGCCGCGCGCCGAGATCCGCGGCCGGGTCGTGGCGCTGCTGGGCCAGGTGGGCGTGCCCGCGCCGGAGCAGCGGATGCGCGCCTTCCCGCACCAGCTCAGCGGCGGGCTGAACCAGCGGGCGATGATCGCCATGGCCATCGCCTGCAACCCGGCGCTGCTGATCGCCGACGAGCCGACCACGGCGCTGGATGTCACCGTGCAGAAGGGCGTGCTGGACCTGCTGGTGGGGTTGCAGCGGGAGCGCGGCATGGGCCTCGTGCTCATCACCCACGACATGGGCGTGGTGGCGGAGACGGCGCAGCGCGTCCAGGTGATGTACGCCGGCCAGGTGATGGAGGAGCAGCAAGCCGCCCCGTTGTTCGCCCGGCCGCGCCATCCCTACACCGCCGCCCTGCTGGACGCGCTGCCGGAGCGCGCCGAGGGCAAGCCGCGCCTGCCCACCATCCCCGGCGTCGTGCCCGGCGCCGACGACCGCCCCACCGGCTGCCTGTTCGCGCCGCGCTGCCGCTTCCGCACGCCGCGTTGCGACGCCGAGCGTCCGGCACTGCGGATGGCGTATGGCGCCCGCGTGCGCTGCCACTACCCGCTGGACGACGCCGGGCAGCCCACGGGGTGTCCGGCGTGACGGTGCTGGAGGCGGTCGATGTCGTCCGGCATTATCCCGTGGGCCGCAAGCTGCTCCGCGCAGTGGACGGGGTGTCGTTCCGGCTTGCGGCCGGGCGCACGCTGGCGGTGGTGGGCGAGTCCGGCTGCGGCAAATCCACCCTCGCCCGCATGGCCGCGCTGATGGAGCCGCCGACCGCGGGCCGCGTCTTGGTCACGGGCCAGCCCGCCGAGGGGCCGGCCCGGCGCACCCTGCAATTGCAGAACCAGATGGTGTTCCAGAACCCCTACGCCTCGCTCAACCCACGCCGCACCATCGGCGAGGCGCTGATCGAGCCGCTCACCATCAACCGCCGCGGCACCCGGGCCGAGCGCATCGCCGATGCCAGGCGGATGCTCGACCGCGTGGGCCTGCGCCCGGAGGCGTTCGACCGCTACCCGCACCAGTTCTCCGGCGGCCAACGCCAGCGCGTCGCCATCGCCCGCGCGCTGATGCTGCGCCCGGCGGTGGTGACGGCGGACGAGCCGGTCTCGGCGCTGGACGTGTCGGTGCAGGCGCAGGTGCTGAACCTGATGCGGGACCTGCAGGACGAGTTGGGCATCGCCTACCTGTTCATCAGCCACGACATCTCCGTGGTGCGGCACATGGCTCAGGACGTGCTGGTGATGTATGCGGGGCGCCCGGTAGAACAGGGGGATGCGGACGCGGTGCTGAACCGGCCGCGGCATCCCTACACGCAGCTGCTGTTGGCGTCCACGCCGTTCGTTGACCCGGCGCGGCGGGTGGCGGCAGTGGCGGTCCGGGGAGAGCCGCCTTCGCCGGTAGAGGTGATTGCGGGGTGTGCGTTTGCCAGTCGGTGTAGGTATGCGACGGAACGGTGCGGGGTTGAGCGGCCGGGGTTGAGGGGGGTGGAAGGGCGGATGGTGGCTTGTCATTGGGCAGATAAACTGGCCAATTGAGTTAATTTATCTGACAATGAGTAGGCGGTATTCCTTTTCCGAGATCGTCTCGATCACCTCCCGTTCTACCAACCTTTCGAGCGTCCACGCATGCTCGTTGACAAATTTATCGCTGGGTGACTCGTTCCATCTACCAGTTGTTTTTTGCAGAATGAGTTTGCGTCTTCTACGTATTTGATCCCTCATTCGGTCTGAGTTATTAACACCCTGGCGCATCAGCATCAAAGTCTCAGCTTCGAATTCTTCCTTGGTGGGAATATCTCAAAACTCGATAGGTTTCCAATCCATGCTATCTTCAGTAGTTTTGCGAGTGCCGCCAACGTCAGACGTTGACTAACACATCAGTTTATCGTCGCGGCAATCTGACGAATTTTTTCGTCCGCCTCTGCCAAAGATGCTGTCAGACGAGCATTCTTTGCTGTTACCCGCCCCTTCGATGATTTAAGGCCGTGTATCTGTCTCTCAAATACATCAAGCTGGCGTCTTATAGCATCAATTTCTTGCCCATGATGATTCAAGACTTTGCTGTGGTTGTTCACCGTGTGCCAAAGGTTCCGAACGCCCTCAAGTAGCCTCTCTCCCAAGGACGAATCTGCATCATCAGACATTGGAAACTCCGCTTCCCTCAGCCTATTTCTTTAAAGATTTCATTTCAGAATGAAAGTCTAGAATTGTTACGAATTTGCTTGAAAGGCGCGTGAACGCCTTCCGATATGTTTCAAATCACAAGGATGAAGGGTGTTCCAGAGAACTCACTGTGCCGGTGCTTGCAAGCAAGCGTCATACCTTCTTATTGTGAGGCATGCCCGCGAAGAGCCAATCCACTCTGCCCAAACTGACCGTAGAAACGCTCGACAACTCCCCATATTTAGAGGTAGGGATCAATGGTGGTCGCCCAACCTCGCGTCTGTCGCACTCTGGCATGGCTGGCGCGGTACGCCGCAAGTTGCAGGCGCTTGATCTTGTGGAAAGCGACGTGAAAGACGCGGTAGCTTGGGCTAGAAGTCGTAAGTGAAACGCTGATCGGCTACATCGTCGGAAGTTGCAGCTTCTCCCGCGCTGCCTCCGCCAAGAACCGTGACCGATTATCCGTGACACGATCAATGGCCTGCAAAACATCCTCGGGAACCGAGATGTTGACCCTAATCGACCGTGGCCGACGTGTCGGAACATCGACAAGAACAACGGCAACGTCCGAATAGCGGGGATCGGTCAAAACCTCATCAAGCCCCGAAGGCTCAGGCATCGGGTCGCCATCCTCCATCATTCCTTCGATATGGAACTGCAACGCCTCAGCCGCCATGCTCCGCGCATCCTCAAGCGTGACACCCGCCGTGATGCATCCAGGGAAATCCGGAAACTCTACCCCGAAATCGCTGTCAGCTTCCTTGCGCAGCAACGCGATGTATGCGGTCACAATGGTCTCCTTACCGCAGTTTCAGCCCGGCCTGTTGCTCGATGCTTCGCAACGTCCCGATGGAAACGTCGCGTTTGGGATGCGGCACCGTGACGCGGCCAGGACGAACTTGGTGCTTGAATTGATGATGGCTGCCCTTGGTCGCGATCAACTCCCATCCAGCCGCCTGCAAGGCTCGGATGATTGCGCGACTGTCCATATCAGAGAACCTATACGCATTGGAGATGTGTGTAAAGCTTGTGTAGATTTCTAAATGCCTAAGCCACCCCCACCGTCATCTCCCCCAAGTAAGCCTGCCGGATATCCTCGTTCCGTCTTAACTCCTCCGCCGTCCCCGAAAGCACCACCACCCCAGTCTGCAACACATAAGCCCGGTGCGCGATCTGCAGCGCCATGGCCGCGTTCTGTTCCACCATAAAGATCGTCGTGCCCTGGCGGTTGATCGCCTGGATGATGTCGAACACCTGCTCCACGAACAGCGGCGA
>CAXULX010000040.1:0-40843 GCA_964252005.1 uncultured Acetobacteraceae bacterium
GCCAGCAGCAGGGCGCGAAGCTGGCGGCGCATCAGCGCCGGGCGGTCCAGCCCGACGCGCAGGCTGCGCCAGCCCATGGCCGGGTTCTCCTCCTGCTGCGGGGCCGCGTCCGGCAGCAGCTTGTCGCCGCCGAGATCCAGCGTGCGGAACCGCACCGGCCGGTCCCCGGCGGCGTCCAGCACGCGGGCGTACAGCGCCGCCTGCTCCGGCACGTCGGCGATCTCGCCCCCGGCCAGCATCGCGATCTCGGTCCGGAACAGCCCAATCCCCGCGGCGCCCGTCGTGTCGAGCTGCTCGACCTCCCGCGCCAGCCCCACGTTGAGCATCAGGCTCAGCGCCACCCCGTCCAGGGTGCGCGCCGGCCGGTGGCGCTGGGCGGCGAACCCGGCCTCGATCTGCGAACGGGCGTCCAGCGCGCGGGCGTAGGCGATGCGGACCTCGCTGTCCGGGCGCAGGATCAACTGCCCCTCCTCCGCGTCCAGCACCGCGCAGTCGCCCTCCTCGATGGCCGCCAGCAGGCCGCGCACGCCGCCCAACGCCGGGAGGCCGAGGGCACGGGCCAGGATCGCGGCGTGACCGGCCGAACTGCCCTCCTCGATGGCGACGCCGCCGATGCCGCGGGCGTGCCATTCCAGCAACTGCGCCGGCCCGAGCCGGCGGGCGACCAGGATGGCGCCCTGCGGGATCGCCGGCGCCGCCTCCCCGCCATCCAGCGCCGCCAGCAGCCGGCCGGCCAGGTCCTCCATGTCCGCCAGGCGCTCGCGCAGATAGGGGTCGGTGATGCGGCGCATGCGGTCGCGGATGTCGTTGGTGACGCGGTGCACCGCCGCCTCCGCCGAGAGGCCGCCCGCCACCGCCTCCCGCACCCGGCGCATCCAGCCGCCGTCGCCGGCCACCAGGCGCGTCGCCTCCAGCACCTCCCGCGGGCCGTCGCCGTCCGGCAGCCGCGTCTCGATCAGGTCGTCGAGCGTCTGGCGCATGGACGCGACGGCGAGGTTCAGGCGCTCGGTCTCCTGCGCGGGGTCGTCGGCCAGCAGGCGGCGCAAGGGCGCGCCGGCGCCGTGCAGCACGACCGGGCCGACCGCGATGCCCGGCGCGAACGGCGTCGCCTGGAACCGTTGCGGCAGGGTGGCGCCGACCCCCTGCTGCGCCCCGTCCCGGGCGCCGGCCAGCGCCAGCACCTCGGCCAGCAGCATGGCGACGGTCTCCAGCAGCTCCACCTCGTCGTCGCCGTAGCGGCGCGGCGCCCGGTTCTGCACCGCGAGCACGCCGATGAGCTTGCCGCCGCGCCGCACCGGCACGGCCAGCAGGGAGGCGAACGGGTCCTCCCCGGTCTCCGGGCGGTAGGCGAAGGCCGGGTGGTTCTGCGCGTCCGGCAGGTTCTGCGCCGTCCCGGTGGCGGCCACGATGCCGACGATCCCCTCCCCCACCCGCAGCCGGGTGCGGCCGACCGCCTCCGGGTTGAGGCCGTGGGTGGCGGCGAGTTCCAGCAGGTCGCCGGGCCGCATGGCGTAGATGGTGCAGACCTCGGCCACCATCTCGGCCGCCACCAGCGCCGCGAGGTCGCCCAGCGGCACGCCGCCCGCGTCCGCGGCCCCGATCATGGAAAAGCCGAGCGACATCATGTCGCGCAGCCGGGACAGCAGGCGGCGCGGTTGCAACGTCTAATGCCGTGCCAAACCATGCCGGGCCGCGAGCGCCCGGCAGGCTTGCCCGACCAGTTCCGCGATGATCTCCGCAATCGGCTGCTCCGCTGTCACCATGCCCACGGACTGCCCGGCCATCACCGAGCCATGCTCCACGTCGCCGTCGATCACCGCGCGGCGCAGCCTGCCTGCCCAGAAATGCTCGATGGACAACTGCGCCTGCTCCCGCGTCAGCTCCCCCGCATCGACGCGCGCCATCGCCGCCGCCTGGTGCTGCAGGAACGCCTGGGTGCCGGCGTTGACCAGGCCGCGCACGGGGATCACGGGGAAGCGCGGATCGAGCTGCACGCTGGGCCGCGCGTCGCGGGCGCGGGCGCGGATGAAGGCTTGCTTGAAGCGGGGATGGGCGATGCTCTCGGCCGCGGCGGCGAACCGGGTGCCGAGCTGCGCCCCGGCGGCGCCCATCTCCAGGAAGGCGAGGATCGCCTCGCCGCGGCCGATGCCGCCGGCCACGAACACCGGAACCTCCGTGACGTGGGGCAGGATCTCCTGCGCCAGCACGGCGAGCGACACCGGGCCGATGTGGCCGCCGGCCTCCGACCCCTCGATCACCAGCGCGTCGGCGCCCAGCCGCACCATGCGCCGCGCCAGCACGAGCGCCGGGGCGAAGCACACGAGCCGGCTGTTCTGCTTCACCGCGCGCACCGCCGCCCCGCTCGGCACGCCGCCGGCCAGCACGACGTGGCCGACATCCGCCTGCCGGCAGACCGCGATCAGGTCCAGGAGGCGCGGGTGCATGGTGATGAGGTTCACGCCGAACGGCCGGGCGGTCAGCGCCTGGGTGCCGGCGATCTCCTCGGCCAGCGCGTCCGGCCCCATGGAGCCGCCGGCCAGCACGCCGAAGCCGCCGGCGTTGCTGATGGCGGCGACCAGGGTCCGCTCGCTGACCCAGCTCATGGCGCCGCCCATGATCGCGGCCGGCGCGCCGAGGAAGCGCCGCCCGCGCTCCGACAGCCGGTCGAACTCGGCGCGGGCGAGCAGCCCGCCTGCGTCCGGAAGACCCGAGCCTTGGATGACCGTGTCAGGCGGCATCGAGGCCGTAGGCGGTGTGCAGCGCGCGCACCGCAAGCTCGGTGTACTCCGCCGCGATCAGCACGCTGACCTTGATCTCGCTGGTGGAGATGACCTGGATGTTGATCCCCTTGCCCGCCAGCGTGCCGAACATGATGGTGGCGACGCCGGCGTGGCTGCGCATGCCGACGCCGACCACGCTGATCTTGGCGACGTCGGGGTCCGTCAGCACGGTGTCGGAGCCGATGGCCGCCTTATGCGCCGCCAGCACGGTGTGCACGCGCGGCAGGTCGCTGCGGCCCACGGTGAAGGTCATGTCGGTGGTCCCGTCCGCCGAGATGTTCTGCACGATCATGTCGACGTTCACCTGCGCCTCCGACAGGGGGCCGAAGATCGCGGCGGCGACGCCGGGGCGGTCGGGCACGCGGCGCAGCGTGATTTTGGCCTCGTCGCGGGAGTAGGCGATGCCGGATACCATTGCTTGTTCCACGATCTCGTCCTCATCCACCACCAGGGTTCCAGGCACGTCGGCGAAGCTTGAGAGCACCTGGACCCGCACCCGCTCCTTCATCGCGAGTTCTACACTACGAGTCTGCAGCACCTTTGCCCCCACGGAAGCGAGCTCCAACATCTCCTCGTAGGCAATCTTGTCCAATTTGCGGGCGCGGGCGGTGATGCGCGGGTCCGTCGTATAGACGCCGTCCACGTCCGTGTAGATGTCGCAACGGTCGGCGCGGAGCGCCGCCGCCAGCGCCACGGCCGAGGTGTCGGACCCGCCGCGCCCCAGCGTGGTGACGCGCCCCTCCGGCCCCAGCCCCTGGAACCCCGCCACCACCGGCACCTGCCCGCCCGCCATCGCCGCCAGGAGCGCCGCGCCGTCCACCGAGGCGATCCGCGCCTTGCCGTGCGCGCCGTCGGTCAGGACCCCGGCCTGCCATCCGGCCCAGGACCGCGCGTCCACGCCGAGCGCCTGCAACGCGATGGCCAGCAGGCCCGACGTCACCTGCTCCCCCGTCGCCACCACGGCGTCATACTCGCGGGCGTCATGCAGCGGCGACAGCCCCGTGCACCACGCCACGAGCTGGTTGGTGACGCCGGACATGGCGGAGACCACCACCGCGACCTCGTGCCCGGCCGCGACCTCGCGCTGCACCCGGCTGGCGACGTTGCGTATGCGGTCCAGGTCGGCCATCGAGGTCCCGCCGAACTTCATCACGATCCGCGCCATGCCTGCTTCTCGCCTTGTCGGTGCCGGCCCGGCCGTTGCGGCGGTGCCCGTTGCCGGTCACATACTTATCGAAATATCACCGGGACAACAGGGGCGAGCAGCATGGCGGACACACAACCCGGCAGGCGCGCCGCCGGATCGGTCATTACGGACGAAATCAATCGGTTCGATGCGCTGGCGGCACAGTGGTGGGACCCGGCCGGCCCGATGCGGCCGCTGCATGCGATGAACCCGCTCCGAGTCGGATGGATCGACAGGCGCGTGCGGGCGCGGTTCGGGGCCGGCATGCGCCTGCTCGACATCGGCTGCGGCGCCGGGCTGGCCGCGGAGGCGTTGGCGGGCCTGGGCCATGAGGTGCTCGGCCTCGACGCCGCCGCGGACACGGTGGCCGCGGCGGCGGCGCATGCGGAGGGCCAGGGCCTGCCGCTCGCCTACCGCGCCGGCGCCGCCGAGGATTTGGTGGCGGAGGGCGCCCGGTTCCCCGTGGTGACCGCGCTTGAGGTGATCGAGCATGTCGCCGACCCCGCGGCCTTCCTGCGCCTGCTTGCCCAACTCATCGAACCCGGCGGATTGCTGTTCGTGTCCACGCTGAACCGCACGCTGCGCTCGCTCACGGTCGCCAAGCTGGGGGCCGAGTACCTGCTGCGCCTGCTGCCGGTCGGCACGCATGACTGGCGGCGTTTCGTCACCCCGGCGGAGCTGGGAAGCTACGGCAAGGCGGCCGGGTTCCGTGTGGCGGACGTCAGCGGCATGGTGTTCGACCTGCGCGCACGCCAGTGGCGGGCCGGCACCGACCTCGCGGTGAACTACATCGCCATGCTGGAACGGCGTGGAACGGATCAGCCCCCGTAGGGCGGAAAAGCGTCAGCACCTTCCGCCACGCAGCGCCGCACCTCGGCGTATGGCGCTTCGCTTATACGCCCTACAAGTTGGCATCAGCCGTCCGCCCGGGGCACCCAGGGGATGCGCGCGACCTCGATGCCCTCATCCGCCAGCGCCTCCGCCTGCTCGGGCGTGCTTTCGCCGTAGATGCCGCGCTTCTCGCTCTCGCCGCGGTGGATGCGCCGGGCCTCCTCGGCGAAGCCGGGACCCACGTAGTCGCAGTTCTGCTCGACGTCGGCACGCAGCTTCTGCAGCATCGCGCGGACATGGTCGGGCATCGCGACGGCCGCCTTCTCCGGGCCGGCGGGCGCGGGCACGGCGTCCGGCGTGCCGGAGGCGTCCACCACGGCGCCGCCCTTCCTGATCCGCGGCGCCATCAGCGCGCGGTTCACGACCGTGTCGCCGCAGGCCGGGCAGGACACCAGCCCGCGCTCCGCCTGCGCATCGAACGCCGCGCTGTCGCGGAACCAGCCGTCGAAATGGTGCTCGGCGCTGCATCGCAACTGGTAATGGATCATCCTCGGCCCTCAGCGGGCGTCGCCCCGCGATCTTGAAATGGCGGGGCCGCAGCGCATCGCAAGCTCAGGCCGCGGACAGCATGGGATCGAGCTTGCCCGCACGCTCCAGCGCCATCAGGTCGTCGCAGCCGCCGACGTGGCGGCCGTCGATGAACACCTGCGGCACGGTCGTCCGGCCGGAGCGCGCGGTGGCCTCCTCGCGCTGCGCGGTGCCGTGCGGCGCGTTGACCTCCTGGAACGCCACGCCCTTCTGCTTCAGCAGCGCGACGGCGCGGCTGCAATACGGGCACCAGGGCTGGGTATAGATCTCGACCTTCGCCATCGCTCTCTCCATATGTGCATCAAAGGTGGGGGCGTGCATCAAGGATTGGGGTGCGCCCGGGCGGCGTGCAAGCTATTCCAGCCGCGCATCTGCCACACGGGCCGCCACCAGCACATCCACCCGGGCCGCGCCCGCCGCCAGCAACGCGCGCGCGCAGGCATCCGCCGTGGCGCCGGAGGTCATCACATCGTCGATCAGCAGCACCCTCGCATCCGCGAGCCGCCCTTGGCGCGACGGCCGCACGGCAAAGGCGCCCGCGACCTCCGCCCGGCGCTCCGTGCCGGTCTTGTGCCCGAGCGACGGCGTGGCGCGGGTCCGGCGCAGCCCGTCCAGCACCGTGGGCCGGCCGGACAGCCGCGACAGATGCTGCGCCAGCAGCGCCGACTGGTTGTAGCGTCGCGACAGCAGGCGTCGGCGGTGCAGCGGCACCGGCACCAGCCAGTCCGCGGCGGCCAGCAGCGCCGCCCCCGCCCGCGCCATGTGCGGCGCCAGCGCCCGGGCGGTCTCGATCCGGTCGCCGTGCTTGAACGGCAGCAGGATGCGCCGGGCCTGGTCGTCGTAGCGCAGCGCCGCCCGCGCCGAGGTCCACGAGGGCGGATGCGCCCGGCAGTCGGTGCACAGGCCCGACGCGCCGCCCTGCAACGCCGAGCCGAAGGGCCGTCCGCAACATCCGCAGCACGGGTCGGTCACGAAGGCCGTGCGGCGGAAGCACGCGGCGCAGAACTGGCCCGGCGCCCCCACCGGCGCGTCGCACGTCAGGCATTGCGGCGGCAGCAGCGCATCCAGCAGCAACCCGGCGCCCCGGCGCCCAAGCGCCAGCAGCCGGTCAGACGCCAAAGCTCACCGTGCCGTCACGCCCGATCCCCTGGGGCAGGTCGATCTCCCAGTCCAGGTACGCCTGCATCGCCGCCTCCACCCCGGAATTGCGGTCATAGGGGCGCAGATGGACATCGGCGCAGGCCGCGTCCGGCGGGTCGGCGCGGTCGGCCGCCAGCGCGTTGCCGGCGGCGGCCCACGCGGCCGTCCCGCCCTCCAGCACCTGGACCGGTGCGGCGGTCAGACCTTGCAGTTCCGCCACCGCGAGCCGGGCGAGGATGCCGTCAGGAGAGGTCGCGACGACCCGCTCCGCCCGGGCCAGCCGGTCCCGCAGCGCGTCGAGCCGGGTGCGTATGCCCCAGAGGGCGCCGGGGATGTGGCCCGTGCGGAACTCCACGCTGCGCGCCAGGTCGATGACCAGCGCGCCATCGAGATCGCCCGGCGCGGCCAGAGGCGCATCCGGCAGGGCCAACGGCACGGCGGCCGGGGGGACGGCGTCGTCCAGCCCGCCCTCCACCACGAACACGTCGCGATGGCCCATCTGCCGCAGCCAGGCCCCGGCCATGCGGGCGCGCACGCCGTCGTCGTCCAGCAGCGCGATGCGCGCGCCGCGGACCGCGATCCACTGGTCGGTCGCCTGGATCAACTGGCCGCCCGGCGCGTTGCGGCTGCCCGGCCGGCGACGGCGCGCGAACTCGCCGGGGTCGCGCACGTCCAGCACATAGAGCGTGCGCCCCGGGTCCTCCACGAAGCGCTCCAGGTCCAGCGGCCCGATCACGCCGACGCCCGACGCCTCGGCGAACGCGCGGACGCGGTCGAGCGCCAGGCCCGCGGTCGCCGGGGACCCCGGGGCATAGCGCCGGGTCTGGCCGCGCTCGCACTGGAAGCCGGCGAGTTCCCACCCCATCGTGCCGTTCCTCAGCGCCACGACCGGGTTCGGCACCCCGGCGCGGCGCAGGCTCTCGGCGCCCAGGATGCTGCGGGTGCGGCCGGCGCAGTTCACGACCACCAGCGTCGCCGGGTCGGGCGCCAGGTCGGCGATGCGGTAGGCCAGCTCGCCGCCGGGCACGTTGATGCCCGTGGGGATCGACATGGCGCGGAACTCCTCCAACGGCCGGCTGTCGAGCACCACCATGTCGCGGCCCGCGTCGATCCAGCCCTTCAGCTCGGCGGCATCGACGCTCTCGGTGCCATACTGGTGCTCGACCCACTCGCCGAACGCCTTGCTCGGCACGTTCACGCCGCTGAACAGCACGAAGCCGGCCGCCTCCCAGGCGGCCGTGCCGCCGTCGAGCACATGCAGGTCGGTGGCGCCCTGCCCGGCCAGGTATTCGGCCAGCCGCTCCGCCAGGCCACGCCCGTCATCGACGCAGACGATCCGGGTACTGAGGCGCGTAAGCAGGACGGGCACGCGCAGCTCGGCGCGGGACAGGGGACAGGGCACCGCCCAGAACAGGTGGCTGGCGCCGAACTCCCCTTCTTCCCGCGCGTCCAGGATGGCCAGCTCGCGGCCGTCCTGGACCCAGCCGCGCAGCGTGGCGGCGTCGATGCGGGTCATCGGTTCGCGGTGGGCTTCATGAACGCCTTGTTGTACGGCTGCACCGTACCCTGTTCGAGGTCGAAGCCCTGGCGCGTGTCCAGCCTCTCCAGCGCCAGGCCATAGACGTGCAGATGCCGGGTGGTCGTCGTGCCGAAGGTGTGGATGCTGTGGATGTCGTCGGGCATCAGCGCAATGCCGCGGCCCGGCTCCACCATCACCTCGCGCACCGGCTCCAGGCTGGCATGGCCGGGCACCGAGCCGTCGTCGGTGCGGCGGTACACCCGGTTCAACTCCTGGCCGTCCACCGCCGACACCACGGCCCAGGTCGTGTGGTCGTGCGGCTGGGTGGAATTGCCGGGGTTCAGCGCCAGGAGGTAGATGGCGAAGCGGCCGTCCGGGTCCTCCTGCAGCAAGTAGCGGCGCGATCCCTTCTCGCCCGCGGGCGGCGGGGGGAACTCGGCCTGCGGGAACAGCGCCTCGTGCTGCGCCAAATCCAGCATCTCGGCCAGGATAGCGTCGAGCGCCGGGCGGGTGACGCCCTGCTCGCGCTCGATGGCCTTGATGCGGTCCATGGCGGCGGCGACGGCGGCGGTGCGGGCGGCGGATGCGGCGGGCGCGTTCATGGTCAGGCTCCGTGTCTATCGTGGGCCGCAGCCTACCTGTCCGGCGGCGCCATGGTCAAAAGCTTGGCACGGGCGGGGGCCGCACGCACATGGAGGGCATGAGCGACCCCACTGTCTTCGACCGCCGGGCCGTGCGCCTGCACCGCGACCGCGCCGCCGCCACGGTGGGCCAGGTCGCCGATGTCCTGGCGGATTGCGCCGGGCGCCTGCTGGACCGGCTCGACGACACCACGCGCCGCTTTGCCCGGGCGCTGGACGTGGGCGGGCGCGGGGTGGTGGCGCCCTTGCTGCGCGCCCGGGGGATCGACGTCGTGAGCTGCGACCTGTCGGCGCGGATGGCGGCGGGGAACGGCGGCCTGTGCGTCGCGGCGGACGAGGAGTGGCTGCCCTTCGCGCCGAACAGCTTCGACCTGGTGGTGGCGAGCCTGTCGCTGCACTGGGTCAACGACCTGCCCGGCGCGCTCATTCAGTTGCGCCAGGCGCTGGAGCCTGACGGCCTGCTGCTCGCCAGCCTGCCGGCGCTCGGCACCCTGGGCGAACTCCGCACGGCGCTGACGGGGGCGGAGGCCGAGCTGATGGGCGGCGCCTCCCCCCGCGTGTCGCCGTTCCCGGAGCTGCGCGACCTCGCGGCCCTGTTGCAGCGTGCCGGCTTCGCGCTGCCGGTGGCGGACGTGGAGGAGATCTCCCTGCACTACGCCGACCCGCTCGCGCTGCTGCGCGACCTGCGCGCGGCGGGCGAGGGCAACGCGGTGGCCCTGCGCGACCGCCGCACCCCGCCGCGCGCCCTGTTCCCGGCGGCGCTGTTTGCCGCGCCGCAGCGCGACGGCCGCATGGCGGCGACGCTCCGCTTCGCCAGCATCACCGGATGGGCGCCTGGACCGCAGCAGCCGCAGCCGTTGAGGCCCGGCGCGGGCCGGATCAGCCTGTCGGATGCGTTGAAGTAGCCGGGTTATCCCGCCCCGGCCAGATGCAGCGCGACCCCGGCCAGCGCGCACCCGGCCAAGGCCGGGATCACCCCCACCCTGAACCGCAGCAGCGCGACAGCCGCAGCCAGCGACAGCGCCGCCGCCCAGGGGTCCAGGCTGCCGAGCACCGGCCAGTCGAACGACAGGCCGAACCCGCGCACCGGCACCTGCGTCCGGAACAGGCTGTGCAGCGCGAACCAGGCGGCGAGGTTGAGGATCACCCCCACCACCGCGGCGGTGACGGCGGCCAGCGCCGCGTCCAGCACCCGGCTCCGCAGCGACTCGATGAACGGGGCGCCCAGGAAGATCCACAGGAAGCACGGGACGAACGTGACCCAGGTGGCCAGCATCGCGCCCAGCGTGCCGGCGACCCAGGGCGTCAAGGCCCCGGGGTCACGGTACGCCGCCATGAAGCCCACGAACTCTAGCACCATGATGAGCGGCCCCGGCGTCGTCTCCGCCAGGCCCAGCCCGTCCAGCATCTCGCCGGGGCGCAGCCAGCCGTAGCCCTCGACCGCCTGCTGCGCGACGTAGGCCAGCACGGCGTAGGCGCCGCCGAAGGTGACGACGGCCATCTGGCTGAAGAACACGGCGATGCGGCCGAACGTGCTGTCAGCGCCCAAGGCCAGCAGCACGCAGGCGACCGGCACCAGCCAGAGCGTCAGCCAGACCGCGCCAACCCGCAGCGCGCCGCCGACGGTGGGGCGGGCATGGTCCGGCAGCGCGCTGCCATGGGCGGCGTCCAGCACCGCGGGCGGGGAGCCGGCCTCGCCGGGACGGCCCAGCCCGCCGGCAGCGAACGCCGGAAGGCCCAGCCCGGCGCCGGCGAACCCGGCCAGGCCGGCCGCCGCGATCACGGCCGGAAACGGGGT
This sequence comes from uncultured Acetobacteraceae bacterium, assembly GCA_964252005.1. Classification (GTDB taxonomy): domain Bacteria; phylum Pseudomonadota; class Alphaproteobacteria; order Acetobacterales; family Acetobacteraceae; genus CAHJXG01. The sequence goes on from CAXULX010000040.1 coordinate 10,484, forward strand.
CGCGAACAGGAACAGCGCCGCAAAGGCCAGGACCGCCAGCGCCGCCATGGCGCGGTTGCGCAGCGCCTTGCGCCCCACCCGCAGCACGGCCTGCAGCACGATGGCGAGCACGGCGGATTTCAGCCCGTAGAACATCGCGGCCACCGCGCCCACGCCGCCATAGGCGGCATACACCAGGCTCAGCGCCAGGATCGACACGAAGCCCGGCAGCACGAACAGCGTGCCCGCCATCACGCCGCCGGCCGTGCGGTGCATCAGCCAGCCGATATAGGTCGCAAGCTGCTGCGCCTCCGGCCCCGGCAACAGGGTGCAATAGCCCAAGGCGTGCAGGAACCGCGCCTCGCCGATCCAGCGTTTCTCCTCGACGACGATGCGGTGCATCACCGCGATCTGTCCCGCCGGGCCGCCGAAGCTGAGCGCCGCGACCCGCAGCCAGACCCGGAACGCCTCGCCGAAGCTCACGCCATGCGACGGCCCTGGCCGGCTGCCGGCCATGCGGCCCGAGGCGGCCTGCGCCTCAGCCTCCCGTCAGGCTCATGTGCCGCGCGACGGCGGGGGCCGGGTTGCGGCGGTCGATGACGAAGTCGTGCCCCTTCGGCTTGCGGGTGATCGCAAGGCGGATGGCTGCGTCCAGCTCCGCGTCGGTCGCCTCGTCGCGCAGCACCCGGCGCAGGTCGGCCGCGTCGTCCTGGCCCAGGCACATGTACAGCGTCCCCGTGCAGGTCAGCCGGACCCGGTTGCAGCTTTCGCAGAAGTTGTGGGTCATCGGCGTGATGAAGCCGATCCGCGTGCCGGTTTCCGCCACGTCGAAGTACCGGGCGGGGCCGCCGGTCTGGTAGTCGGTGCCCTGCAAGGTCCAGCGTCGCCGAAGCCGGGCGCGGACCAGGGACAGCGGCAGGTAGTGGTCCGTGCGGTCGCCGCCGATGTCGCCCATCGGCATCGTCTCGATCAGGCAGAGGTCGTGGCCCTGCGTGCCGCACCAGGCCAGCATGGCGTCGATCTCGTCCTCGTTCACGCCCTTCAGCGCGACGGCGTTCACCTTCACGTGCAGCCCGGCCGCCTTGGCCGCCGCGATGCCGTCCAGCACCCTCTCGATCTTGCCCCAGCGGGTGATCGCGGCGAAGCGCGCCGGGTCCAGCGTGTCGAGGCTCACGTTCACCCGGCGGACGCCCGCGGCATGCAGCGCCTCGGCGTGCTTCGCGAGCTGCGTGCCGTTGGTCGTGAGCGTCAGCTCATCGAGGCCCTGGCCCAGGCGCTGCCCCAGCCGCCCAAACAGGAGCTGCACGTCCCGGCGCACCAGCGGCTCCCCGCCGGTGATGCGGATCTTATTGGTGCCGAGCCGGATGAACGCGGCGCACAACCGCTCCAACTCCTCCAGCGACAGCACGTCGGCCTTGGGCAGGAACGTCATGTCCTCCGACATGCAGTACACGCAGCGCAGGTCGCAGCGGTCCGTGACGGACACCCGCAGGTAGGTGATGGCGCGGCCAAACGGATCAATCATCCCCATAGTGTCGGGCCGCGCGGCCCCCGCTTCAACCGTCATCCTCGTCCAGGATGTCGAGCGCGACCACGGCCGCGTTCACCAGCACCTTGCCCGCATGCTCGAAGTTCACCGTGATGCGGTCGCCGACCGCCGACTGCACCTGGCCCACGCCCCAATCCGGCCGCCCGGGATGCAGCACGCGCTGGCCCGGCTCGATCAACGAGCCGAGCGCACGGTGCGGCCCGCTCATGCCAGCCCGCCCCGCGCCGCGATGGGCCACAGGCACTCCACCCGGCCGCCGCGCACGCCGACGTACCAGTCGTAGCGGTCCACCGTCGGGTCGCAATGGCCCGGCACCAGGCGCAGCGTCTCGCCCAGCTTCGGCCCGCTCGTCTCCGACCCCCATTCCAGCTTGCCGTGCTCATCGGACGCCCCGGTGTAGCGCACGTCCTCCCGCCGCCACACCAGGGGCAGCCCGCTGTCCACCGACACCGCCTTGTGCCCGGCGTCCAGCACCGCGAGGCCGGGCCGCGCGGCGCTCATCACGCCCGCCAGCACGAACAGCGCCTGCTGGAACCCATCGGACACGCCGCCATGGTTGCGGCGGTAATCCGCGTCCATGAAGCAGTAACTGCCGGCCTGGATCTCGTTGTACACGCCGCTCGCCGCCTCCAGCTCGAACGTCCCGGTGCCGGCGCCGCCGACAATGGGGCAGTCGAGGCCGCGCTGGCGCAACTGCTCCACGGTGCGGCGCGTGTCGTCCACGGCGCGGCCGATTGCTTGGCCGCGCCCCTCCGCAGTGCGGATATGCTGCGCGCCGCCGTGGTATGCTTGCAAGCCGCCGAATGCCAAATGCGGCGACCCGGCGATGCGCGCCGCCAGCGCCACCGCGTCCGGGCCGGGGGTCACGCCGGCGCGCGTCATGCCGACGTCGATCTCGACCAGCACCGTCATGCGCTGTCCCGCCGCCTCCGCCGCCGCCTCGATCCGGGCGACGTTGGCCGGGTCGTCGGCGCAGACCGCCACCCGGGCGATGCGGGACAGCGCCAGCAGGCGGGCGAGCTTGGCGTCGCCCACGATTTCGTTGGTCACGAGGATGTCGGGCACGCCGCCCCAGGCCAGCGCCTCCGCCTCCGCGACCTTCTGCACGCATTGGCCGGTGGCGCCCCGGGCGATCTGCAGATGGGCCACGACGGGCGACTTGTGCGTCTTGGCGTGGGCGCGCAGCCGGGCGCCGGTGGGGCGCAGCAGGGCGGCCATGCGGTCCAGGTTGTGCTCGAACGCATCGAGGTCGATCAGCAGGGCGGGGGTATCGACCTCATCCTCGCGCATGCCGGGCTGGGCGGGGGGCGGTTGCAGCATGGCTCTGTTGCTCTCCTAGGCGTCCAAACCGAAACCGGGGTCGTCCAGCGCCGCCGCGAGCTGATCGAGGTCGAGCGACCAGGTGCGGGCATGCACCGATCCGTCCCCAGGCTCCGCACGTCCGATCACGCAACCGTAGCGCACCTCCATCGTCGCGGCGAGGCGGCGGAAGCACCAGTTCACGTAGCGGTCCATGTGCAATTCCAACAGTCTTGTGCCCGGCCGGCAGAACAGCAGGTTGCCCAGCCCCGCCCCGTGCGGCGCCACGATCCGCCGCGCACCGGCGAACAGCGCGACCTGGTCCATGACCGGCAACGCCGCCAGGCGCACGACATGGAAGCCCCGGTCCACACAAAGCCGCATGACCTCGGCCTCGTTCCGCAGCGGCCGGTTGGGGGCGTCGTCTCGGCAGATGTAGAGCGCGGGCCGGGTGGCGGCCGAAGCCGACGACCGCATGGCATCCCCGAGGCGGCGCAGCGCCGGGTGGAACTGCGTGCCGAAGCCGGTGAGGCTCGTGGTCCAGTGCAGCCGGCGGACCTCGATCGCCTGGCCGGGGCCGAGCGTCAATCCTCGCGCCGCCAGGTCCGGCACCAACGCCGGGCCGGCCCGCTGGAACGCCTCGCCGGACCAGGGCAGCAGGCACGCGAAGCGGGCCGCGGGGCAGACGCTCCAGCGCCCAAGCCCGTCCAGCAGCCAATGGTAGTAGTTCCGGCAGTTGCCATGCAGCAGGTGTTCGGCCTCGGCGAAGCGGCCTGCGGTGAACTGGGCGTTCACCAGCCAAAGCGCGCCGTCCCGCCAGGCTCCGGCCCAAGGCGGCCAGACGTGATCCAGCGTCGGCTCGACCACGTAGCGCCCCGTCGTGACGACGCCCTCCGGCCCATGCACGGTCGCGTCGTTGAACGTGTAGCGGAGGGCCGGGCTGATGGGGATGCCGTCGGGCAGCGGGCGCCAGCCGACGCCGCCGGGATGCTGATCCATCGACCCGTCCGCGAGGTCGGTCTGGCCGAAGCCCAGTGGCAGGTCGGCAACCGACTGGCCCGGCGCCGCAACCTCCGCCCGGGCCAGCCCACGTTCCGTCAGCGCAGCCAGGGAGGCGACTTGGTAGAACCGCGGCGCGAGCGCCACCGCAGGCATCAATGCCCCGCGTTGTTCCCGGAGAAGTCCGGTGCCGACAGGCCCGACGCCGCCAGCTGCTCCACCAGCGCCGCCTTGAGGCGTTCCAGCCCAGCCTCGTCCCGCGCCTCCGCCCGCGCCACCAGCACGGCCTGCGTGTTGGACGGGCGCAGCAGCCACCAGCCGTCAGGCGTCAGCACCCGCACGCCGTCGATGTCGTTCAAGTCGGCCCGCGCGGCGCGCAGCCGGGCCGCCACCTCCTGCACCACGGCGAACTTGCGCGTGTCGTCGCAGTCGAAGCGCAGTTCCGGCGTGTTCACCACCTGCGGCAACGCCTTCCGCACCGCCTCCAGCGTGGTGTCCATGCGGGCCACGATGCCCATCAGGCGCACCGCGACGTACAGCGCGTCGTCGAAGCCGTACCAGCGGTCGGCGTAGAAGATGTGGCCTGACATCTCCCCGGCGAAGGGCGAGGCGATTTCCGCCATCTTCGCCTTGATGAGGCTGTGCCCGGTCTTGAACATCAGCGGCTGGCCGCCGGCGCGGGCGATCTCGTCATACAGCACCTGGCTCGCCTTCACGTCGGCGATGATGGTGGCGCCGGGGTGGGTGCGCAGCACGTCGCGCGCCAGCACGACCATCAATTGGTCGCCGACCAGCATGCCGCCGCCGCCATCCACCACGCCCACCCGGTCCGCGTCGCCGTCGAAGCCGATGCCGAGGTCCGCGCCCTGCTCCCGCACCGCGGCCATCAACTGCTCCTGGTTGCGGGCGATGGTGGGGTCCGGGTGGTGCGCGGGGAAGCGGCCGTCGATCTGCGGGTTGAGCACGGTGTGGTGGCCCGGCAGCACTTTCAGCAGCCGGGCCAGCACCTCGCCCGCGGCGCCGTTCGCGTTGTCCCACACGACGCGGAGCCTGCGGTCGCCGCCGTCCCAGTCCTGCACCAGCCGCGCCACGTAGTCGTCGGCCACGTCCACGGCGCGGTCGCTGCCGGGCGCCTCCTCCACCACGTCGCCCGCCGCCGCCATCTGGCCCAGCGCCTGGATGTCCGCGCCGAAGAAGGCGCGCTTGCCCAGCATCATCTTGAAGCCGTTGTAGTCCGGCGGGTTGTGGCTGCCGGTCACCATCACCGCGCCGTCCGTGTGGAGCGTGGTCGCCGCGAAATACAGCATCGGCGTCGGCCCGCGGCCCACCCGCAGCACCTCCATGCCGCTCGCCTTCAACCCGTCCACCAGCGACGCCGCAAGCTCCGGCGAGGACAGCCGGCCGTCATAGCCGACCGCCACCTGCCGCCCCCCGGCACGCGCCACCACGCTTCCGAAGCAACGGCCGATGGCGAAGGCGTCCGCCGGGTGCAGCGTCCGGCCGACCACGCCGCGGATATCGTATTCGCGCAGGCTGGTCGGGTCGAAACTGTGCTGGAACGTCATCACACCGCGTCCTGGTAATGCTTCATGAACTCGCGCACCGCCGGCGCCAGCTCGGGCCGCTTCAGCGCGAAGGCGATCTGCGCCTCGAGGAAGCCGATCTTGTCGCCGCAGTCGAACCGCCGGCCCTCGTAGCGCAGGCCGTGGAACGGGGTGTTGCCGATCATCTTGGCCATCGCGTCGGTCAGCTGCACTTCGTTGCCGGCGCCGCGCTCCATCTGCGACAGGTAGCCGATCACCTCCGGCAGCAGCACGTAGCGGCCGATTACCGACAGGTTGCTCGGCGCGTCCGCAGGCTTCGGCTTCTCGACGAGGCCCAGCACCTCGACCATGCGCCCGTCATCCTGGCCGACGCGCAGGATGCCGTACTTGTTGGTCTGGTCCTGCGGCACCTCGGCCACGGCGACCACGTTGCCGCCGGTCTCCGCATAGGCTTGCGCCAGCTGTTCCAGACAGGGAGTCTCGCTCAGCACGAGGTCGTCGGGCAGCAGGATGGCGAAGGGATCGTCGCCGATGAACGCGCGCGCGCACCAGATGGCGTGGCCCAGCCCCAGCGGCACCTGCTGGCGCACCGTGGTGATCGAGCCCGGCTGCACCTTCATCGCGTCCAGCATGGCGATCATGTCGGTCTTGCCGCGTTCCCGCAGCGTCGCCTCCAACTCGTAGGCCACGTCGAAATGGTCGATCAGCGCGGTCTTGCCGCGCCCGCTGACGAGGCAGAACTGCTCGATCCCGGCCGCCTGCGCCTCCTCGATCGCATACTGGATCAGCGGCTTGTCCACGATGGGCAGCATTTCCTTGGCCATGGCCTTGGTCGCCGGCAGGAAGCGGGTGCCCAGGCCGGCAACCGGCAGGACGGCCTTACGCAGCTTTTTCATGACGTGGATGCGTTCCGTTTTGGTTGTGATTGCACCGCGACTAGACGATTTTTCCCCCAAATGGAACGGTGCCGTGGCCGGTCCGGGGCGGCAAGACGCGCGCGCTGTCGAAAACAAACAATCATCGGCCCTTGAGCAACACGTCCCGCGCCTGGTTCACCCGCGCCGCCAACCCGTGCGAGCCGCCGCCATCGGGATGCGCCACCCGCATCAGCCGGACCCAGGCCGCACGCACGTCCGCATCCGACACCGGGTCCGCCAGGTCCAGCACCTCAAGCGCCTCGGCCCGTCCCATCTTGCCCCGCCTCGCCTGATCCGGGCGCGGCTTGTCCTTGCCCTGCGCCTCCTGCCACCAGCTCCAGGCGAGCGGGCCCAGGAACACGCCCGCCGCGATGGCCGACGCCCCCCGCCCGGTCAGCAGCAGCATCGCGCCCAGCGCCAAGCCGCCCAGCGCCACGACCCAGGCCAGCAGCGCCTTCAACGAGGCGACGCTGGCGCGGGAAAAGGCGTTCGCCGCCCAGAGCAGCAGCCCGAGCGCCCCGAGGCCCAGGCCCAGCAGGATCATGGCGTCACCCGGCCGTGCCGCGCCGCGCCGCATCCCCGGATGCACGGTTTGCTGCATCCCCGGATGCACGCTTTGCCGCATCCATCGCCACCACGGCACTCACGTTCACGATGCCGCGCGCGGTCACGGTGGGCACCAGCACGTTCACCGGCCGCGACATACCGAGCAGCAGCGGCCCGACCGGCAGGGCGTCGGCGGCGGCCTTGAGCAGGGTGGCGCTGATGTTCGCCGCGTCCAGACCCGGCATCACCAGCAGGTTCGCGATGCCCGAAAGCCGGCTGTCCGGCACGGCCCGGTCGCGCAGGTTCTCGATCAGCGCGGCGTCCGCGTGCATCTCCCCATCCACCTCAAGCTCCGGCGCCTGCTCGCGGATCAGCGCGAGCGCGTGCCGCATCTTGCGGGCGGTGTCCGAGTTGCTGGAGCCGAAGCTCGAATGCGACAGCAGCGCCGCCTTGGGCACGACGCCGAACGACCGCACGGCATCGGCGGCCAGCAGCGTCATCTCGGCGACCTGCGCCGCCGTGGGATCGAGGTTCATGTGGGTGTCGCAGATGAACAGCGCGCCGCTCTGCAGGATCAGGCAGGACAGCGCGAAGACGCGGGACACCTCCGGCCGCCGCGGCACGATGGGCAATAGGTATTGCATGTGCCGCCACCAGTCGCCGGTGCCGCCGCAGATCGCCGCGTCCGCCTCCCCGGCCTGTAGCAGCATCGCCGCCGCGACCGTGGGCCGCCGGTCGAGCCGCCGGGATGCGGCGTCCGGCGGCATGCCGCGCCGCCCCACCATGCGCTGGTACGCTTCCACCAGCGGGTCGAACACCGCGCGGTCCTCCGCCGGGTCGAGCACGCGGACGGCGTCGTCGAGCGTCATGCGCAGCCCCATGTCGTGCACCCGCTTCGCGATCACCTTGCGGCGGCCGAGCAGGATCGGCTGGGCGATGCCGTCATCCACCAGGGTCTGCACGGCGCGCAGCACCCGCTCGTCCTCGCCCTCGGCATAGACGATGCGCTGCGGCGCCTGGCGCGCGGCCTCGAACACCGGGCGCATGAACTGGCCGGAGCGGAACACGAACTTCTCCAGCTCGCGGCGGTAGGCGGCGAAGTCCTCGATGGGGCGGCGCGCCACGCCGCTGCTCATCGCCGCAGCCGCGACGGCGGGGGCGATCTGCAGGATGAGGCGCGGGTCGAACGGCTTCGGGATGATGTACTCCGGGCCGAACACCGGGGCGGCGCCGCCATAGGCGGCCGCGACCACCTCGCTCGCCTCGACGCGCGCCAGGGTGGCGATGGCCTCGACGCAGGCGACCTTCATTGCCTCGTTGATCTCGCTCGCCCCCACGTCCAGCGCGCCGCGGAAAATGAAGGGGAAGCACAGCACGTTGTTGACCTGGTTCGGGAAGTCGCTGCGCCCGGTGGCCACGATGGCGTCGGGCCGGGCATCGCGCACCAGGTCCGGCATGATCTCCGGGTCGGGGTTGGCGAGCGCCAGGATCAGCGGCCGGTCGGCCAGCAGGTGCAGCCAGTCCGGACGCAGCACGTTGGGCGCCGACAGGCCCAGGAACACGTCGGCGCCGGCCAGCACGTCCGGCAGGCGGCGCGCGTCGGTCGTCCGGGCGTAGTTCGCCATGTTGGGCGGCATGTCGCGGTCGCGGCCCGCATACACCACGCCCTTCACGTCCGTCAGCGTCACGTTCCCCGCCGGCAGGCCCATCGCCACCAGCAGGTCCACGCAGGCCAGCGCCGCCGCCCCGGCGCCGCTCGTGACCAGCCGGATGTCCTCCAGACGCTTGCCTTGCAGCAGCAGGCCGTTGCGCACCGCGGCGGCCACGATGATGGCCGTGCCGTGCTGGTCGTCGTGGAACACCGGGATGCCCATGCGGGCGCGCAGCCGGCGCTCGATCTCGAAGCACTCCGGCGCCTTGATGTCTTCGAGGTTGATGGCGCCGAACGTCGGCTCCAGGGCTGCGACCACGTTCACGAACAGGTCCGGGTCGGCGGCGTCCACCTCGATGTCGAACACGTCGATGCCGGCGAACTTCTTGAACAGGACGGCCTTGCCCTCCATCACCGGCTTGCCCGCGAGCGCCCCGATGTTGCCGAGGCCCAGCACCGCCGTGCCGTTGGAGATCACCGCGACCAGGTTGCCGCGCGCCGTGAGGTCCCGGGCGGCATCGGGGTTGGCGACGATGGCCTCGCACGCGGCGGCGACGCCGGGCGAGTAGGCAAGCGCCAGGTCGCGCTGCGTCGCCATGCGCTTGGTCGCCTCGATCGCCAGTTTGCCGGGCCGTGGCAGGCGGTGGTAATCCAGCGCCGCCTTCCGGAAGTCCTCGTCCATCGCACCCTGTTCCTCAGCCGCTGGTCCCTAGGTGTAGCGGGACGCGGCGGGAAGGCAATGCGGGGACGGGCCGGTCAAAACCAAGGTCGAACCAGGGTTCAAGAATGCGGTCGAGAAGACTCGAACTTCCACAGGGTTTCCCCCACAAGCACCTCAAGCTTGCGCGTCTACCATTTCGCCACGACCGCATCGTGCCGGGGACGGCACGCCGCCTCCGGTGCCGGGCGTATAGCGGATGACGCCGCCGGATTCAACTCCGTCCCCAGCCTCCGGCACGCTCGATTGGCGCATCGAGGAGGGGCTGCTGCCCTACCCGCACGCGCTCGCGGCGATGCGGGCGCGCGCGGACGCGATCCGGGCGGGCCAGGCGGAGGAGCAGGTGTGGCTGGTGGAGCATCCGCCGCTCTACACCGCGGGCACGTCGGCCAAGCGCAGCGACCTCGCCGACCCCAACCGCTTCCCGGCCTTCGACGCCGGGCGCGGCGGGCAGTGGACCTACCACGGTCCGGGCCAGCGCACCGCCTACGTCATGCTGGACCTGACCCGGCCCCACGGCAGCGTCCGCCCGCGCGACGTCCGCGCCTACGTGGAGGGGCTGGAGGAGTGGCTGATCCGCGCGCTGGACCGGTTCAACGTCCGGGGGGAGCGCCGGGTCGGCCGGGTCGGCATCTGGGTCGCCGACCGCGCGGCCGGCACGGAGGCCAAGATCGCCGCCATCGGCGTCCGCGTCACCCGCTGGGTGAGCTGGCACGGGGTGGCGCTGAACGTGGACCCGGACCTCGGCCACTTCGCCGGCATCGTGCCCTGCGGCATCGCGGAGCACGGCGTGACCAGCCTGCACGCGCTTGGGTTGCCGGTGACGATGGCCGACGCGGATTTGGCGCTACGGGGGGCGTGGGGGGAGGTGTTCGGGTAGGGGGTGTTTCGAGCGGACACACAGCGCCGCGTTTTCATGCGAGACTGCGCCGAGGGCCGAAGGAGGGGACCATGCCGGACGGGCTTTACGAACGCGATGCCCTGGCCTGGGCCGAGCGCCAGGCCGACCTGCTGCGCCGGCTGGCGGCGGGCGAGCGCCTGAATGAGCCGGTGGATTGGCCCAACGTGATCGAGGAGGTGCAGGATGTGGGCCTGTCGGAACTGCGCGCCTGCAAGAGCCTGCTGCGCCAAGCACTGGTGCACCTGCTGAAACTCCATGCATGGCCTGGCAGCATGGCCGCCGCGCACTGGCGCAGCGAGGTGATCGGTTTCAGGGCGGACATGCGTGACCGCTTCGCTCCTTCAATGCGGCAACGGATCAGTCTTGACGAGATTTACAGGGTCGCTCTGGAGCAGGTGCAGGTCGGAACCGACGACACCGGCGAGCCGCGTCCGTCGCCGGCAGCCTGTCCCTTTGTGCTGGACGATTTTCTTGCCTTGAACGCTGATGTCCAAACCTTGGTGCAGAAGCTCGGCAACCCCAAGCCGCCCTCCTGACCCGACGCCAGCAGCGGCGGATACGCTGCCTCACCGGCTGAGACGGATAAATCGCTCGGCCAATGCAATGTCCTCGGCAATCCGCCGCCGCCGGGCCGTTGACTCGGTGTCCTCGCCCCAGGATTCCATCTGGAACACCTCGTCCAGGCTCGCCAACTCGTGCGCAGTCGCAGCGTCCAGCGCACCCTCCGCCAGCGCCAGGCCCAGCACCGCGCTCCCCAGCAACGGCACCGCGATGCCCAGCGCCGCGAGCGTCGGGACGGATTGCCCGGCCATCGCCCGGCGGATCGCATCGAGCGCCGCCGGGTCCTGCGCCCGGTGCATGATGCCCGTGGTCACCTCCAGCCTTGCGCCGAACCGCCGCGCCGCCCAATCCAGCCAGGGCTGCCAGGCATGGGCCTGCCGCACCACCAGCGCCACCGGGTTGTCCGCGCGGTAGCACAGCAGGTCGCTCTCCGCATACTGCGCGAGGGCGGCGGCGACCGGCGCCGGGTCGGGGGCGATGCGGTCCTGCGCCGTGCCCGCCAGCCGGGTCAGCGGCACGTCGTCCATGGACATCGCGCCGCCCTTCATGCCGCCCGCCTGCTGCCACTCGGCGGCGACCGCTTCGGCCAAGGGGGCGGCGGCGACCGTGAGCGGCTTGCCGCCCGGAATGCGCATCGGCTTGCCGTCCAGCAGGACGGCGAACCCGCCCTCGGTCGGCGTCACGGCGGCGGTGTCCCAAAAACGAAGCACGCAATGTTCCTTATCGCAAGAGGCTGCGTAGCAGGTCGGCCGGCTTCATGCCGCGCGGCGCCTCGGTGGACGGGGAGCCTGCCGCCGGCATCGGCCCGGCCTGGCCGTCCCGCGCCACCGCCAACTGCGCCGGGCAGGTGTCCGGACCCGGCGTGGCCCCGATCACCAGGCCGCCCCGCCCGGCTCCGCCCGCCGCAACCTGGGGCCGGGGCGCGCGCCAGGGTCCGGCCAGGTGCACGGGAGTCGCCAGCCAGGTGCTGCCGAGGCGCAGTTGGGTGCGGAGGCGCAGGTCGAGTGTCTCGTCCGCGAGGCTCACTCCCCCCTCCCCCTCCAGATGCAGGCGGGCGGCGTCCAGCAGCATCGCCCGGGCCGCCGCCTGCCCTCCCGTGGCATCGAACCGCAGGGCCAGGCAGCGCACCGCGCTCTGCCCGCCCAACTCCATCGGCAGGCCGCGCAAAGCGGCGCCGAGCAGGCCGGCCATCCAGGCATTGTCCAACTCGCCGTCCACCATCGCCAGGCCCAGATGCCCGTCAAGCGACGCCGCGATGGCCCGCACGCTGCCGCCGGAGCCTTTGACCTGCACATCGGCATCGACCCGGCCCGCCATGCTCTCCGGCGCGCCGAAACCGGCCAAGAGCGGCCCCAAGGCCAGGCCCGGCGCCTTCAACCCCAGTTCCACGGTGGGGACCGGGGTCGCGGCGCTGGCCAACAGGGACGCCTGGAGCGCCCCGCCCGGCGCCTCCGCCTGCACAGGGTCCAGCCGCAGCGCGCCGTCCTGCAGCAACAGGCGGCCCCTCACGGCACGATACGACGCGCCGTGCCACAGGACATCGTTCAGCGTCAGCTCCAGGTCGGCATCGGCCCGCCACAGGAGGTAGAACGGCAGGGGCCGGTCCGGCAGCAGCCGGGCCGGCGACGGCGCGCCGGGCGGGACCGACGCCGGCCCGGCTGCTGCCGACGCAGGGGGCGCAGGATCGGCGGGAGCAGCCATCGCGGGCCGGGCGAGCAGCGCGCCGAGGTCGAGCCTTTGCGACGTCAGCGTCCCGCGCGCCGAAGGCCGGGGCGTCCGGCCCAGCACGATGTCGCCCGACACGTCCCCCTGTGACGACGCCAGGCGCATGCCCCGCAAAGCGATGGCGCCCGCCTCCGCCGCCAGCGCCCGGGCCTCGAACGTCACGTCCCGCATCGGCGGCAGCGCCAACCCGGCCAGCGCGCCCAACGCCGCCAGGTCCGGCGCCCGTGCGGACACCGCCAGGTCAAACGGCCGGCCCGTCATGCCCCGCGCCTCCAGGATCGCGCCCGCCGCGGCCAGCGTCACCTGCGCCGGCACCGGCGCGCCGGCCAGCAGCACCGCGAGGCTGTCGGCCTGGGCGGTGACAACGACCGGCGCCGAACCCGCCAGCACGTCGGCGGTGATGGCGACCGGCTGCGGCATGGCAGGCGCCGCCAGGGTCGCATGCGTCAGCTTGACGCCCGGCAGCCATGCCGAAAGGTCCCCGGCGCCGGACTGCACCTTGAGGTCGGCCAGGCCATCCGGCAGCAGCCGGGCCGACGCCTGGATGTCCTGCAACGGCGGCAAGATGCGGCCCAGCAGCGGCTCCAGCACGGCGAGATGGGCCAGGCTGGCCTGCAACGCCAGCGCGCCGCCCGCTCCGAGCGTGCCGCTCGCGCCCACCTGGACGCCGCTGCCCTGCAGGGCCACCCGGATGGGCCAGGACGCCGCGCCGATGGCCGCGAGCGCGCCCGTGGTGCCCGTCAGGTCCAGGCCGAGGCCCGCCAGCGACAGCGTTCCCGAAAGCGCCACGGGGTCGTCCGGCCCCGCCGCGGCGGCTGCGGCCATCGGCATCAGCAGTTCGGCCGTGCCCCTATCGTTGCGCCAGCCGATCCGGCCGTCGAGGACGCGCACGGCGTCGACCGCGACCTGCATCCGCGCCGCCGGGTCGGCCGTAGGACGGGCCGCCGGGTCCGGCAGGGCGGGCGATGCGGCAGCCGGCGTGAACTGCCAATTGGGCCGGCCCGCCGCGTCGCGCTCCAGCAGGACATCGGGTTCAACCAGGGTGACGCCGCGCAGCTCCACCCGGCGGGAGAGCAGCGGGACCAAGGCGATCCGCACGTCGATCCGCGCCGCGTGCGCCATGGCCGGGCGCGACAGGCCCGGCGGGTTGGACAGGGACACGTCATGCAGCGCGACGGTGGGCACCAGCGACCAGGTGAGCGCCACCGGCCCGGCAATCGTCAACTCCCGCCCCGTGGCGCGCCGCACCGCATCGGCCAGCCGGGGCTTCACCGCGTCGGCGTCGAACATCGCGAGCGCCGCCACGGCCGCCAGGGACAGCAGCAGCACGAGGACAACAGCCACCAGCCCGATGCGGCGTCCCCAGGTCATCGGCGCGGCGCCATCAGCGGGGCCTCACCGCCGGGCGGGCGGCTGGGCACGGCCGGCATGGAAGCCCAAGGTCGCGAAGGTCTCGCGCATATGCGGCGGCAACTCGGCCTCCACCACCAGCCGCCCGCCCCCGGGATGCGGCATATCCAACGCGCGGGCGTGCAGATGCAGCTTGTCCGACAGGCCCTCCACCAAGGCGGAGCCGGCGCCGTTCTGGTCGGGTTCGTGATACTTCGTGTCGCCCACGATTGGCGCGCCGATGCCCACGCTGTGCACCCGAAGCTGGTGCGTCCGCCCGGTGATCGGCGACATCTCCAGCCAGGCGAGCTTCTGCCCGGCATGGTCGAGCGTCCGGTAGTCCGTCACCGCCCGCAGCCCCTCCTTGTCGTCCCGCGCCGCCGGCACGCTGCGCTCCCCGCGCAGCCCGGTGTAGCGCAGCAGCGGCATGTCGATGCGCCCCTCCACCGGCACCGGGCGGCCGGCGACCACCGCCCAGTAGGTCTTCTGCACGTCCCGCCCGCGGAACGCCGCCGCGAGCCGGGCCGCCGTGCCCGGCGTGCGCGCCAGCACCAGCGCGCCCGACGTGTCGCGGTCCAGCCGGTGCACCAAACGCGGCCGGTGCTCGCTCTCGCCGCGCAGCCCGTCGAGCATGCCGTCCAAATGCCGGACGATGCCGGGGCCGCCCTGCACCGCCAGGCCGTGCGGCTTGTTCAGCACGATCACGGCGTCGTCCCGATACAGCACCATGCGCTCCAGCTCCCGGGCGATGTCGGGGTTGAACACGTGCACCACGGGCGGCGGCGCGGCGGCGGGCGGCAGCGGCGGCACCCGGACGGCCTGGCCCGGCGCCAACCGGGTCCCGGCGTCCGCGCGCCGGCCGTCGATGCGGACCTGCCCGGTGCGGCACAGCTTCTGGATCGCCCCTTGAGTGACGCCCGGGAAATGCCGGCGGAACCAGCGGTCCAGCCGCAGGTCGGCCTCGTCCTCCGTCACCGCGCGGGTCTGCACGGCCCCGGTCTGCATCGCTATGCTCATGATCGGCTCTGCCTCAGCTTGGCCCAGTGGTCCAGCCGCCGCGCCACCTCGCGCTCGAAGCCGCGATCCGCCGGGCGGTAGAACGCCGGACGGTCCATCCCGTCCGGGAAGTAATCCTGGCCGGAGAACGCATCCTCGGCATCATGGTCATAGGCGTAGCCCTTGCCGTAGCCGAGCTCCTGCATGAGCCGGGTCGGCGCGTTCAGGATATGGGCAGGCGGCGGCAGGCTGCCGGTGGCCTTCGCCGCCGCCAGGGCGTTCTTGTAGGCGGCATACAGCGCGTTCGATTTCGGCGCGGTGCCCAGATAGACGATGGCCTGCGCGATGGCCAACTCGCCCTCCGGGCTGCCGAGGCGTTCGTAGGTGCCCCAGGCCGCCAACGCCTGGGGCAGCGCGCCCGGGTCGGCCATGCCGATATCCTCCGACGCGAAACGGACCAGGCGGCGCGCGATGTAGCGCACGTCCTCGCCCCCCGCCACCATGCGGGCGAACCAATACAGCGCCGCATCCGGGTCGGACCCGCGCAGCGATTTATGCAGGGCGGAGATCAGGTTGTAGTGCTCGTCGCGGTCCTTGTCATACAAGGCGGCCCGGCGCCCGATCACCGCGGCGAGGCCCGATGCGTCCAGCATGTCCGGCCCTGCCACGCCGAGAAGCTGCTCCGCCATGTTGAGCAAGTAGCGCCCGTCCCCGTCCGCCATGGCCCGCAGGGCGCCGCGCGCCTCCGGCAAGATCGGCAGGGGCCGTGCGGCCGCCTGCTCGGCACGGGCCAGCAGGCAATCGAGCGCGTCGTCATCCAAGCGGCGCAGCACCAGCACCTGGCAGCGGGACAGCAGCGCGCCGTTCAGGGCGAAGGACGGGTTCTCGGTCGTGGCGCCTACCAGGATGACCGTGCCGTCCTCGACCACGGGCAGGAAGCTGTCCTGCTGCGCGCGGTTGAACCGATGCACCTCATCGACGAACAACAGGGTGCGGGCGCCAAGCTGCCGGCGCCGGGCCGCCTCCTCGAAGATGCGCTTCAGGTCGGCGACGCCGGAGAACACCGCCGAGACCGCCGTGAAGTGCAGCCCGGCCGCCTCTGCGAGCAGGCGGGCGATGGTCGTCTTGCCGACGCCAGGCGGCCCCCACAGGATGACCGACGCCAAGGCATCACGCCCCAGCATGCGGGTTAGGGTGCCATCCTCGCCCACCAGATGCGGCTGTCCGACGATGTCGGTCAGCGCCACGGGGCGCAACCGCTCGGCCAGCGGCTTCGACAGCACGGGCGTGGCGGCTGTCGATCCGAACAGGTCGGTGGCTGGAGGAACGGGCCGCGTCATGAGAAGCGAGATGGTGCGGCCGTTCCCGGGATGCGAGGCGTCGCCCGCCGCGCGGCGGGTTGGTTCCGCGTGCTCAGGCGGCCTGCTGCTCCTCATCCTCCACCAGGTCCGGACGCGGGCCGCTGTCCTGACCCTTGGCGGCGGGATCGCGGTCGATGAGCTCGATCACCGCCATGCTCGCCGCGTCGCCATAGCGCACCCCGGCCTTCAACACGCGGGTATAGCCGCCGGGACGGGTGCGGTAGCGGTCGGCCAGCGCGGAGAACAGCTTGGCGACGATCACCTCGTCCCGAAGCTGGGCATGAGCCTGGCGCCGGGCATGCAGCCCGCCGCGCTTGCCCAGGGTGATCAGCTTCTCCGCCACCGGGCGCAACTCCTTGGCCTTGGGCAGGGTCGTGGTGATCTGCTCGTGCTTGATCAGCGCCACGGCCATGTTGCGGAACATGGCCAGGCGGTGGCTCGAGGTGACGTTCAGTTTGCGGCCGGAAACACCGTGGCGCATGGCGCAGCTCCTAAATTCTCAACGCGTAAGGCGGATCGGCTCAGAACGGCTCGTCGAGCCGCTTGGCCAGGTCCTCGATGTTCTCCGGCGGCCAGCCGGACACGCTCATGCCGAGCGCCAGGCCCATGTTGGTCAGCACTTCCTTGATCTCGTTCAACGACTTGCGGCCGAAGTTCGGCGTCCGCAGCATCTCCTGCTCGGTCTTCTGCACGAGGTCGCCGATATAGACGATGTTGTCGTTCTTCAGGCAGTTCGCGCTGCGCACGGACAACTCCAGCTCATCGACCTTGCGCAGCAGGTTGCGGTTGAACGGCAGGTCGTCGTGGATGTCGTCGGCGCGGGCAAGCTGCGGCTCGTCGAAGTTAATGAACAGCTGCAGTTGGTCCTGAAGGATGCGCGCGGCCAATGCCACGGCGTCCTCCGGCGTCACCGCGCCGTTCGTCTCGACTTGCAGAAGCAGCTTGTCGTAGTCCGTCACCTGCCCCACGCGCGTCGGCTCGACCTTGTAGGACACGCGCTTGACGGGCGAGTAGATGGCGTCGATGGGGATCAGCCCGATGGGCGCATCCTCCGGCCGGTTGCTCGCGGCGGGGACGTAGCCCTTGCCGAGGTTGACGGTGAACTCCATGCCGAGCTTCACGCCGTCATCCAGCGTGCAGATCACCAGGTCCGGGTTCATCACGTCGATGTCGGAGCCGGTCTGGATCTGCGCCGCGGTGATCTCGCCGGGTCCGGTGGCGGTCAGCACCATGCGCTTCGGCCCCTCCCCGTGCATCCGGAGCGCCAACTGCTTGATGTTGAGCACGATGTCGGTCACGTCCTCGCGGACGCCTGCGATGCTGCTAAATTCATGCAGCACGCCGTCGATCTGCACCGCCGTCACCGCCGCCCCTTGCAGCGACGACAGCAGCACCCGGCGCACGGCGTTGCCGAGAGTCATGCCGAAGCCGCGCTCCAGCGGCTCGGCGACGACGGTCGCGATGCGGTGCGGATCGGACCCCGGCTCGACGTCGAGCTTTTCCGGCTTGATCAGGGATTGCCAGTTACGTTGGATGACCATGGATCATCTCCAAACAAGATAAGCGACGCCACCCACCGGTGGCGCCGTGCCAAAGACGAGGGCAGGCCGTCAGACGCGACGGCGCTTGCGCGGACGGCAGCCGTTATGGGGGATGGGCGTCATGTCGCGGATCGCCGTGATGGCGAAGCCCACCGCCTGCAACGCGCGCAACGCGCTTTCCCGTCCAGAGCCGGGGCCGCTCACCTCGATCTCCAGCGTCTCCATCCCGTGCTCGCGCGCCTTCTTGCCCGCGTCCTCGGCCGCCACCTGCGCCGCATAGGGGGTGGACTTGCGGCTGCCCTTGAAGCCCTGCATGCCGCTGGACGACCAGGCGATGGTGTTGCCCTGGGCGTCGGTGATCGTCACCATCGTGTTGTTGAACGTCGCGGCGACGTGCGCCACGCCGGCAATAATGTTCTTGCGTTCCTTTCTGCGGGGACGCGAGGAGGCGGGCTTCGCCATTCCAGTATTCCTATCAATTCTTGCGCCGCCGGGGCAGCGACAGTCCTACCGCGATGCGGCTACTTAGTGACTTTCTTCTTGCCGGCGATGGCCACGGCCTTGCCCTTGCGGGTCCGGGCGTTCGTGTGGGTGCGCTGCCCGTGCACGGGCAGACCCCGGCGATGCCGCAAGCCTCGGTAACACCCGAGGTCCATCAGCCGCTTGATGTTCATCGCCACCTCGCGCCGCAGGTCGCCCTCGACCCGGTAATCCCGGTCGATCAGCTCGCGGATGCGAAGCACCTCGTCATCGGACAGTTGGTTGACCCGCCGGTCATCGGGGATGCTCAGCTGCTTGCAGATATCCACGGCGTTGGACGGCCCGATGCCATAGATGTAGCGCAGGCTGATCAGCACCCGCTTGTTGGTTGGAATGTTCACACCGGCAATACGGGCCAAGCCAATAACTCCTCATCGTCTCAAGGCCGACCGGCGCGCCGCGCGGGGCTGAGAGCTTCATCGGGCCTTGCTCGCGATTGCGCTGAGGCCCTGCAATAGAAAATATCATCTGTTGCCAGCCGCAACAGAGACCGTGTGATATACGCGCCGCTCCGGGCAAGTCAATGCGCGAATATCAACTTGTCGTGATAGCGCGCTTCGGTATCCGCGCCAGGACGGCTTCGATCTCCCGAGACACGCTGTCCACGTCCGCCATGCCGTCCAACGTCACCAGCCGCCCGGTCTTGCGGTAATGCGGCAGGATCGGCGCGGTCTGCGTGTGGTAGGCATCGAGCCGCGCCGCGACGGTTTCCCGCCGGTCATCGGCCCGGCGCACGAACTCATGGCCGCCGCACACATCGCATGTGCCCTCGACACGGGGCACCTGGAAGCTGTCATGATAGCCCGCGCCGCACGCCCCGCAGGTGAACCGCCCGGCGATCCGCTCCACCAAGGCGACGTCGTCCACTTTCAACTCGATCACCGCGTCAATGGGGGTGCCGGCACGGGCCAGCATCACGTCCAGCGCGTCCGCCTGGGGCACGGTGCGCGGAAAGCCGTCCAGGATGAAGCCGGGCGCCGCGTCCGCTTTGTGGATGCGGCTCTCCAGCATGGCGATGATGAGCTCGTCCGACACAAGCTGCCCGGACTCCATGACCGCCTTGGCGCGCTGCCCGATCTCGGTGCCGGCCTTCACCTCGGCCCGCAGCATGTCGCCCGTCGAGATTTGGGCGATGCCGTGCCGCTGCTCCAACCGTTTCGCCTGGGTTCCCTTGCCGGCGCCGGGCGGCCCCAAGAGAATCAGGTTCATCGGGCGCGGCCTTTCACCCGGGATTTGCGGATCAGCCCCTCGTACTGATGAGCCAGCAAATGCGACTGGATTTGCGTCACGGTGTCCATGGTCACCGAGACGATGATCATCAGGCTCGTCCCGCCGAAGTAGAACGGCACGCCGTAACGGCTGATAAGGATTTCCGGCAGCATGCAAACGACGCACAGATAGAGCGCCCCCACCGTCGTCAGGCGCGCAAGGATCGTGTCGAAGTAGTCCGCGGTGTTGGAGCCCGGCCGAACCCCGGGGATGAACCCGCCATACTTCTTCAGGTTGTCCGCCGTCTCCTGCGGATTGAACACCACGGCCGTGTAGAAATAGGAGAAGAAGATGATCATGCCGGCATAGGCCAGCATATACAGCGGCTCGCCGTGGCCGAGCTTCTGCCCGACCCAGGACAGCCAGGAACTCGGGTCGTTCTGCGAGAACCCGGCGATGGTCGCCGGGATCAATAGGATCGAGCTCGCGAAGATCGGCGGGATCACCCCGGCCGTGTTGACCTTGAGCGGCATGTGCGTGCTGTCGCCGCCGAACATGCGCTGCCCGACCTGACGCTTGGGATACTGGATGTTCACGCGACGCTGCGCCCGCTCCATGAACACTACGAAGGCGATCACCGCGACGGCGATCACCATGAAGGCCAGGATGAACACGGGGGACAATGCGCCGGTCCGGCCGAGCTCCAGCAGGTTGGCCAGCGCATGCGGCAGGTTCGCCACGATGCCGGCGAAGATGATCAGGCTCGTGCCGTTGCCGACGCCGCGCGCCGTGATCTGCTCGCCCAGCCACATCAAGAACATCGTCCCGCCGACCAGGGTAATGACGCAGGACAGCCGGAAGAACACGCCGGGGTCGATTACGGCGGAGCCGAACGCGCCGCGCATCCCCTCCAGCCCGACGGCGATCCCGTAGGACTGCACCAGGGCGATCAGCACCGTCAGGTAACGAGTGTATTGGTTGAGCTTCTTGCGCCCGCTCTCCCCCTCCTTTTTGAGGGTTTCGAGCGACGGCACGGCGGCGGACATCAGCTGGATGATGATGCTCGCGCTGATATACGGCATGATGTTGAGCGCGAACACAGTCATCCGCCCCAACGCGCCGCCGCTGAACATGTCGAACATGCCCAGGATGCCGCCGCCATGCTGCGCCAGCAGCTCGCCCATCACCGACGCATCGACGCCGGGCACCGGGATGTAGGTGCCGACGCGGTAGACCAACAAGGCGCCCAGGGTGAACCAGATGCGCGACTTGAGCTCAGTGGCCTTGCCGAGCGTGCCGAGATTGAGATTTGCCGCAAGCTGCTCAGCCGCTGAGGCCATGGACCGTCCCCCTTTGTGCAGTCGTGGTGCCGGGCACGGTCCCTAACAGGGCCGGGGCACCACCTTTGACCAAACTGTGCCGCCGGCCGGCTTAGGGAAGCAAGCCCTTATTGAATAATTACGGCGTCACGCTGGGCGGCGCCTCCGCCGGGCGGAGCAGCGTGACCGAGCCGCCTGCGGCCTCGACGGCCGCGATGGCCGCCGCCGACGCGCCGGACACCGTGATCGAGATCGCCCGCGTCACCGAGCCCATGGCGAGCAGCCGCACGCCGTCCACCTTGTTGAGCCGCGCAAGCCCCGCCGCCTGCAGCGTCTCCGCCGTGATCGGCTGATCGGCCGCCAACCGGCCCGACGTCAACGCCTTCTCGATGGTGCCCAGGTTGACCGGCGCATACTCCTTGCGGAACATGTTGTGGAAGCCGCGCTTCGGCAGGCGCCGGTAGATCGGCAGCTGTCCGCCTTCGAACCCGTTCAGCGACACGCCTTCGCGCGCCTTCTGGCCCTTGACGCCCTTGCCGGACGTCTTGCCCTTGCCGGACCCGATGCCGCGGCCCAGGCGCTTCGACTTGAGATGCGCCCCACGGTTGTCGCGTATTTCGTTCAGCTTCACGACTGTTCCTCCACCCGCACGAGGTGCGCGACTTTGCGGAGCATGCCGCGCACCGAGGGGGTATCCTCAAGCTCCCGGGTCCGGCGCAGCTTGCCCAGACCCAGCCCAGCCAATGTCTGGATCTGGTCCTTCTTACGGCCCAGCCCGGACGCGACCTGCGTGAACCGGACCGTGGCTTTCGGGGCGCTGGGCTCAGACATCGGCCGCCTCCTGTGCCGCGTCGCGCCGGCCGAGGATGTCGGACACCTTCTTGCCGCGCCGGGCCGCGACGCTGCGCGGGCTGGCGCAACGCTGCAACGCGGCGAAGGTGGCCTTGACCATGTTGTGCGGGTTGCGGCTGCCGAGCGACTTCGCCACCACATCGCCGATGCCGAGCGTCTCGAACACCGCACGCATCGGCCCGCCGGCGATGATGCCCGTGCCCGCGGTGCAGGACCGCAGGACCACGTGCCCGGCGCCGAAGCTGCCCTCGACGTCATGATGCAGGGTACGGCCCTCTTTCATCGGCACCCGGATCATCGTCTTCTTGGCCCGCTCGGTCGCCTTGCGGATCGCCTCCGGCACCTCGCGCGCCTTGCCGGCGCCATAGCCGACGCGGCCCTTCTGGTCGCCCACCACCACCAGCGCGGCGAATGCAAAGCGCCGCCCGCCCTTCACCACCTTGGCCACACGGTTGATGGTGACGAGCTTGTCGATCAGGTCGTCGCCGTCGCGGTCCCGCTCGCGACCGCCGCGGCCGCCGTCTCTTGCTTCACGTGCCATATGTCATTTCCTCAGAACGCCAGCCCGCCCTCGCGGGCGGCGTCGGCCAGCGCCTTGACGCGGCCATGATACAGATAGGCGCCGCGGTCGAACACGACCAAGCTCACCCCGGCCGCCATGGCCCGCTCGGCCACCAGCTTGCCCACCGCGGCCGCCGCGCCCTTGTCGGCACCGGTCTTCAGCGACTCGCGCAGCGACTTGTCCAGGCTGGACGCAGCCGCGAGCGTGGAGCGCGTCGCGTCGTCGATCACCTGGGCATAGATGTGCTTGCCCGAACGGAACACCGACAAGCGGGGCCGGCCGGCCGACTTCTGCCGCAACTGGTAACGAAGGCGCTCGCGCCGCCGTACCTTGAGATCCTGTGGTGCGCTCATGCTACTTCTTCTTGCCTTCCTTGCGCCGGATCTGCTCGCCCTCGTACTTCACGCCCTTGCCCTTGTAAGGCTCCGGCGGACGATACCGGCGGATTTCCGCCGCGACCTGCCCCACCTGCCGCTTATCGACCCCCGCCAGCGTGATGGCCGTGGGGCGCGGCGTGGTGATTGTGATGCCGGGCGGCACCGGATACACCACGTCGTGCGAGAAGCCCAGGTTGATCACCAGGTTCTTGCCCTGCACGCTGGCGCGGAACCCGGTGCCGGTAATCTCCAACGTCTTGGTGTAGCCGACCGACACGCCCTGCACCATGGCGGCCAGCAAGGCGCGCGTGGTGCCCCACATCATGCGCGCCTGGCTCTCATTGGTCCGCGGGCGGATCGTCACCTGGTTGCCCTCGATCTCGGCATCCACATGATCGGTCAGCGGCAGCGACATGGTGCCGAGCTTGCCCGTGGTGGTCAGCACCCGGTCCACCACCGCCACGTCCACGCCGCTCGGGACGGTGACGGGATACTTGCCTACGCGAGACATCGTGTGCCCCCCTTAGAAGACGCGGAACAGAACTTCGCCGCCGACATTGGCGGCACGCGCCTCGCCATCACTCAGCACGCCGCGCGGCGTCGAGAGGATCGAGACGCCCAGGCCGGCATAGACTCGGGGCAGCTCCTTGATCTTGGAATACACCCGGCGGCCCGGCTTGGAGACGCGGGTGATCTCCTTGATCACCGGCTCGCCCTCGCTGTACTTCAGCTCGATGCGCAATTGCGCTACGCCGGGGCGCAGCTCCTCGGCGGCATAGCCGCGGATGAACCCCTCGCGCTTCAGCGCCTCGAGCACGTTCGCCCGCAGCTTGGAGGCTGGCGCCACGCACATGGTGTGCCGGCTGCGCTGGGCGTTGCGGATGCGGGTGATCATGTCACCCAACGGATCGGACATCGACATGCTGCCGCTCCCTTACCAGCTCGCTTTGACCATGCCGGGCAGTTGGCCGGAACTCGCCAAGGCGCGCAGCATGTTGCGGGACAGCTTGAACTTCCGATAGTTGCCGCGCGCCCGGCCGGTCAAGGCGCAACGCAGGCGCACGCGCACCGCGGCCCCGTTACGCGGCAGTTGCGCCAGCTTTATCGACGCCTCGAACCGTTCCTCCACCGGCACCGTCCGGTCCATGACTTGGGCCTTCAGATCGGAACGCTTCGACTTGTCGCGGGACGCCATGCGTTCCCGCTTCAGATTGCGGTTCACCGACGATGTCTTGGCCATATGTTTTACTCCTCGGAACCTGCCGCGCCCCAGCCTTGGACGCCGGCGGTTTTCCAGCGTTGAAATCTGGCTTAGGCGGCGAACGGCACGTCGAACGCCTTGAGCAGCGCCTTCGCCTCGGCATCGGTCTTCGCCGTGGTTACGAACACGATGTCCATGCCGCGGATGTCCGTCACCTTGTCGTACTCGATCTCCGGGAAGATGATCTGCTCCTTCAGGCCCATCGCGAAGTTGCCGCGCCCGTCGAAGCCCTTGCCCGCCGGAATGCCGCGGAAATCGCGCACCCGCGGCAGGGCAATCGTCACCAGCCGGTCCAGGAACTCGAACATCCGGGACTTGCGCAGCGTCACCTTGCAGCCAATCGGCAGGCCCTCACGGATCTTGAAGCCGGCGATCGCTTTCTTCGCCAGCGTCTTGACCGGCCTCTGCCCGGCGATCAGCGTCAGTTCGGACAGGGCGGCGTCGAGCTTCTTCTGGTCGCCCGCGGCTTCGCCCACGCCCATGTTGATGACGATCTTCTCGAGCTTCGGCACCTGCATCGGGTTCTTGTAGTCGAACTCCGCCTGCAGCTTCGCCTTGATCTCGGCGTTGTAGCGCTGCTGCATCCGCGGCATCTCGCGCGCCGGGGCGCCCGGCGCCGTCTCAGTCGTCTCGCCCATGGTCTTAACCCTCGATCACAGCGCCGCTGGGCCGCGAAACGCGGACCTTGCGGCCATCGTCCAGCACCCGGAACCCGACGCGCGTCGGCTTGTCCGTCTTTGGATCAACCAGCATGACATTCGACAGGTGGATCGTCGCTTCCTGCTCGACGATGCCGCCGGGCTGGCCCATGCCTTGCGGCTTCGTGTGCTTCTTGGCGATGTTCACGCCCTTCACCACGGCCCGCTCGTCCTTCGGCAGCACGCGAAGCACCTCGCCCCGCTTGCCCTTGTCGGACCCGGTGATGACGACCACCGTGTCGCCCTTGCGGATACGCGCGGCCATTACAGCACCCCCATCTTCACAATACCTCAGGCGCGAGCGAGATGATCTTCATGAACTTCCGGCCGCGCAACTCGCGCACCACGGGTCCGAAGATGCGGGTGCCAATCGGCTCCTGCTGCTTGTTGATCAGCACGGCCGCGTTGCGGTCGAAGCGGATGGCGCTGCCATCGGGGCGGCGCACCGGAAAGGAGGTCCGCACGATCACCGCCTGGTGCACGTCGCCCTTCTTCACCTTGCCGCGCGGGATGGCCTCCTTGATGGAGACCACGATGACATCGCCGACCGACGCCGTCTTGCGCTTTGACCCGCCCAGCACCTTGATGCACTGAACGCGCCGGGCGCCGGAGTTGTCGGCGACTTCCAGGTTGGATTCGACTTGGATCATTTAATCGCCCCTAGCTCGGTGCCTGCTCGGCGACCTGATCGGCCTCGGGCACCATGTCCTTGGCGTGCGGTGTCCGCACCGCGAAGGTGAAGCCCGGGGGCGGCGCCACGGCCTCGCCGTTGCGCTCCATCAGCAGCCAGGTCTTGCGCTTGCTGATCGGGCGGCACTCCTCGATGCGCACGGTGTCGCCGATCTTGCAGACGTTCATGTCGTCATGCGCGGCATACTTCTTCGAGCGCCGGATGAACTTCTTATACAGCGGATGGATGACGCGACGTTCGACAAGGACCGTGATGGTCTTGTCCATCTTGTCGCTCGTCACCCGTCCGGTCAGGACGCGCCTCGGCATCGCCCTACTCCTTCGTGTTCGCGGAGGTGGCGGCGGACCGCTTCTGCTCCGTCATGATCGTCTTCACGCGCGCAATGTCCCGCCGCACCTGGCGGACACGGCCCACACCCTCAGTCTGCCCCGTCGCGCGCTGGAACCGCAGGTTGAACTGCTCCTTGCGCAAGTCGAGCAACAGGCCCGGCAGGTTGTCCGCACCCTTGGCGCGGATATCCGTCGGCTTCGTCATCTTAAGCCTCCCCGAGCCGGGTCACGAACTTGGTGCGGATCGGCAGCTTCGCCGCACCCAGGGTCAATGCCTCCCGCGCCAACTCGGGCGCCACGCCGTCGATCTCGAACATGATGCGGCCCGGCTTCACCCGGCACACCCAGAACTCCGGGCTGCCTTTGCCCGAGCCCATGCGGACTTCGGCCGGCTTCTGCGACACCGGCACGTCCGGGAACATCCTGATCCACACCCGGCCCGCCCGCTTCATGGAGCGCGTGATGGCGCGGCGCGCCGCCTCGATCTGCCGGGCGGTGATCCGCTCCGGCTCCAGCGCCTTGAGGCCGAAGGCGCCGAAGTTCAGGCTGGTGCCCGACTTCGCCAAGCCGTGGATGCGGCCCTTATGGGCCTTGCGGTACTTCGTCCGCTTGGGAGACATCATGGTCGTGGTTCCTCTTAACGCTGCGGCGCCTGCTCGGCGGCGCGGCGGTCCTGCGCGAGCGGATCGTTGGCCAGGATCTCGCCCTTGAAGATCCACACCTTCACGCCGCAAGTCCCATAGGTGGTCTTGGCCGTCGCCGTGCCGAAGTCGATGTCGGCGCGCAACGTGTGCAACGGCACCCGGCCCTCGCGATACCACTCCGTCCGCGCGATCTCCGCGCCGCCGAGCCGCCCGCCGCAGTTGATCCGGATGCCCTGCGCACCCAGGCGCATCGCCGACTGCACCGCCCGCTTCATCGCCCGGCGGAACGCCACGCGGCGCTCCAGCTGCTGGGCGATGTTCTCCGCCACCAGAGTCGCGTCGATCTCCGGCTTGCGGATTTCCACGATGTTCAGCGACACCTCAGACTTGGCCATCTTGGCCAGGTCCTTGCGCAGCACCTCGATGTCCTGGCCCTTCTTGCCGATCACCACGCCCGGCCGCGCCGCGTAGATGGTCACACGGGGCTTCTTCGCTGGGCGCTCGATCACCACGCGCGACACGCCGGCTCCGGCGAGCTTGGCGCGCAGATGCGTCCGCAGCTCAAGGTCAGCGAGCAGCAGCTTCGAGTAATCGGCACCGGCATACCAGCGGCTGTCCCAGGTGCGATTGATGCCGAGCCGCAACCCGATGGGATTGACTTTGTGACCCATGGCCTATGCCGCCTTCTGCTGTGTCGCCGACGCCTCGGGCGCCTGCTGCTGCTCGGACACCACGATCCGCAAGTGGCTGAACCACTTCTCGATGCGCGACGCCCGGCCACGGCCGCGTGCCATGAAGCGACGCATGACGATGGATTTGCCGACCTCGGCCCGCGTCACGACCAAGCGGTCCACGTCGAGCTGATGGTTGTTCTCGGCATTGGCGATGGCGCTTTCCAGCGCCTTGCGAACTTGCTGCGCGATCCGCCGCTTGCTGAACGTGAGCGTCGCGACCGCCTTGCTCGCGGGCTGGTTGCGGATCAACCCGGCCACCAAATTCAGCTTCTGCGGGCTGATGCGGATGTTGCGCACGACGCATTGCGCCTCGTGCTCCGGCAGCGCCCGGGGAGTTTTCGGCTTGCTCATCTCAGCCCCGCCTCGCCTTCTTGTCGGATGAATGCCCGGTGAACGTGCGCGTCGGCGAGAACTCGCCGAACTTGTGGCCCACCATGTTCTCCGACACCTGGACGGGCAGGAACTTGTGCCCGTTATACACCCCGAACGTCAGCCCGACGAACTGCGGCAGGATCGTCGAGCGGCGCGACCAAATCTTGATGATCTCGTTGCGGCCCGACGCACGGGCGGCATCCGCCTTGCCCAGCAGGTAGCCGTCCACGAAGGGACCCTTCCATACGGAACGCGCCATGGTCAGTGCTTCCCCTTCGGCCGGCGACGTATGATCATATCATCCGTGCGCTTGTTCTCACGGGTCTTGTAACCCTTGGTCGGCTTGCCCCACGGCGTCCGCGGATGCCCGCCGCCCGACGTGCGGCCTTCGCCGCCGCCATGCGGATGGTCAATCGGGTTCATGGTCACGCCGCGGTTATGCGGCCGGCGCCCAAGCCAACGCGCCCGCCCGGCCTTGCCCATGTTCTGGTTCTGGTTGTCGGGGTTCGACACCGCGCCCACCGTCGCCATGCACTCGGCCCGCACCAGGCGAAGCTCGCCCGACTGCAGCTTGACCTGCGCGTAGCCTGCATCCTTGCCGACGAGTTGCGCGTAGGTCCCGGCGGCCCGCGCCATCTTCCCGCCGGCGCCCAGCTTCATCTCCACGTTGTGGATGATCGTGCCTACGGGGATGGCCGCCATCGGCATGGCATTGCCGGGCTTGATATCGACGCGGCTTCCGGCCACCACCTTGTCGCCGGCCCGCAGACGCTGCGGCGCGATGATGTAGGACAGCTCGCCATCGTCATACTTGACCAGGGCAATGAACGCCGACCGGTTCGGGTCGTATTCCAGGCGCTCCACCGTCGCCGAGATGTCGAACTTGCGACGCTTGAAATCGACGTGGCGGTAGGACTGCTTATGCCCGCCGCCGCGGAAGAACGAGGTCGTGCGGCCATGGTTGTTGCGCCCGCCGGACTTGTTCTTGCCCTCGGTCAACGTCTTGACCGGCTTGCCCTTCCACAGCTCGCTGCGGTCGATCAGCACCGTGCCGCGCAGGCTCGCGGTGACTGGATTGAATTGCTTGAGTGCCATTGGTCGCTATCCCTGCGCTAGCTCAGCCCGGTGGACATATCAATCGACTGTCCCTCGGCGAGTTGCACATATGCCTTCTTGACATCCGACCGCACGCCCGGACGGCCGCGGAACCGCTTGGTCTTGCCCTTCTGAACCAGGGTGTTGACCGACACCACCGTGACGCCGAACAGGGTCTCGACCGACTTCTTGATCTCGGGCTTCGTCGCGTCGATGGCGACGCGGAACACGAACTGCCCGATTTCCGAAAGCGCCGTGGCCTTCTCGGTGATGACCGGGCTGCGGATCACCTCATACATCGCCTCACGCGACATGGTTTCCGCACGCCGCCGGGCGGCATGAACCTGCGAGACGCTCATGATAGGCGCTCCTTCAGACCTTCGATCCCGGCCGTCGTGACCACCAGCCAATCGTGCCGGATGATGTCATAGACATTCGCACCCATCGTCGGCAGCACATCGAGGCCGACGATGTTGGCGCTGGCCCGGCGGAACGCCGCGTCCACTGCGCCATCGATCACCAGCGCCGATGTCCAGCCCAACCCCTTGATCTTGCCGGCGAGGTCCTTGGTCTTGCCCGTGCTGCCGGCCACGCTGTCCAGGACGATCAGCTTGCCCTCGACCTGCTTGAGCGACAACGCGCTGATCAGGCCGAGGCGACGCACCTTCTTTGGCAGGTCGAACTCATGGCTACGGACCACCGGCCCATGCACCCTGCCGCCCGTCCGGAACTGCGGGGCGCGCAGGCTGCCCTGCCGGGCGTTGCCGGTGCCCTTCTGCTTGTAGGGCTTCTTCGTGGTGCCGGACACCTCGCCCATGCCCTTGGTCTTGTGTGTCCCCGCCCGCCGCTTGGCGAGCTGCCACTCGATGACCCGGGCGATGATGTCCCGACGCGGCTGGGCGGCAAACAAGGTATCCGGCAACTCGGCCGAGCCTGCGGACCCGTTGTCCAGGGTTTTGACGTCGATCTGCATCACACGGCCTCCTGCGGCGCGGCGCCGGGGTCGGCCGCGTCGGGCGCACCCAGGATCGACGCCGGGTATGGCGCCTCCGCCGGACGCGCCTTCTTGATCGCGTCGCGGATCCTCACGAACTCGCCCTTCGAGCCGGGCACCGCACCGCGGACCATGATGAGGCCCTTTTCCGCGTCGATGCCGGCGACCTCGATGTTCAGCGTTGTGACCCGCTCGACGCCCAGATGCCCGGCCATCTTCTTGTTCTTGAAGGTCTTGCCAGGGTCCTGCCGGTTGCCGGTCGAACCGTGGCTCCGGTGGCTGACGGACACGCCGTGGCTCGCCTCAAGCCCGCGGAAGTTCCAGCGCTTCATCGCGCCGGCGAATCCCTTGCCCTTGGTGATGCCGCAAACATCCACCTTCTGGCCCACCACGAAATGCGCCGCGGTCAGTGTCTGGCCTGACTCCAGCAAGGCGTCCGGCGCCACCCGGAACTCAACCAGCCGCATCTTCGGCTCGACCTTGACCCGGGCGTAGTGCCCCTTGTTGGGGTTGCTGACGTTCTTCACCTTGGCCTTGCCCCAGCCGAGCTGGACCGCCGTGTAGCCATCCCGCTCCTCTGTCCGCGAATCGACCACCTGCACCTGATCCAGATGCAGCACCGTGACCGGCACGTGGGTCCCGTCATCCTTGAAGATCCGGGTCATGCCCAGCTTTTTAGCAATCAATCCAGTGCGCATCGGCCCGGCCCTACAGCTTGATCTCGACGTCCACGCCGGAGGCGAGGTCGAGCTTCATCAATGCATCCACCGTCTGCGGCGTCGGCTCCACGATGTCGAGCAGGCGGCGATGCGTCCGGATTTCGAACTGCTCCCGGCTCTTCTTGTCGACGTGCGGCGACCGGTTGACCGTGAACCGCTCGATATGCGTTGGCAGCGGAATGGGCCCACGGACCCGGGCACCCGTGCGCTTCGCCGTGTTCACGATCTCCCGTGTGCTGTTGTCCAGCACGCGGTGATCGTACGCCTTGAGGCGAATGCGGATGTTCT
>CAXULX010000041.1:0-40175 GCA_964252005.1 uncultured Acetobacteraceae bacterium
GCCTAAGGGTCAGTCAACACTCCAATGACGAAATCTATCCCACAACCAAGCGGGAAAAAGAACCTATACCAACGTCAAGCCAACCGTCAAGGCCGAAATCACACCGGCAGGCAGAGAGGTAAGAGAAGCACCGCACAACGTCAAGCGGAAACTGACGAGAAATCCACCGCCCTATCGTAGGCCGATACACTCCACCCAATTTTCAACCATCAAGAGAGCCAGCGTCTCTTCGCGAGAGCACGCCCCCAGCGTCAGGTCGCGACCCAGCCGCCATCAATGGACATCGGCGCACCAGTGATCGTCTTCGCTGCATCGGAGCACAGGAACACCACCAAACCCCCAATGCCCTCCGGCGTGGTGAACTGCGCCATTGGCTGCTTTTCCGTGAGCATCGCGCGCTTCACCGCCTCAATGTCCAAGCCTTCACGGGCCGCCCTCGCGTCAAGCTGCGCTTGCACCAAAGGCGTCAGCACCCAGCCGGGACAGACCGCATTGACCGTCACCCCGCTATTCGCCAACTCGATCGCCGCGACCTTCGTCAGCCCGACCAAGCCATGCTTCGCCGCGACGTAGGCAGACTTCTGCGCGCTGCCCACCAGCCCGTGCGCCGATGCGATGTTGACGATGCGGCCCCAACCCTTGGCCGTCATGCCGGGGATCGCCGCCTGCATGGCATGGAAGGCGGCGGACAGGTTGACGGCGATCACCGCGTCCCAGCGCTCCGTCGGGAAATCCTTGATCTCGGCCGTGTACTGGATGCCCGCGTTGTTCACCAGGATGTCCAGCCCGCCCAGCGCCGTCTGCGTCCGCCGCACCAGCCCGGCGATCTGCGCGGGCTGCGACAGGTCGGCGCCGTCATACTCGACACGCACCCCCGATGCCTGCGCCAGCTCCGCCCGGACCGTCTCTATGGCTCCCACCTCGCCGAATCCGTTCAGCATCAGGTCGGCGCCCTGCGCGCCGAGGCAGCGGGCAATGCCCAAGCCGATGCCGCTCGTGGAGCCGGTGACGAGGGCCACCTTGCCGGACAGGCTCGTTTCGCCAGACGCCATCTAAAGTCTCCATTAAGAAGCCATCGCCTATTGTCGTCCACGGCAAGCTATGCGTGAAGAGCCTGGCCGTGCGTGACGACCTCGATTGCTGAACAGGGGAAGCGGATGGAACGGCTGATGCACTACGCCATGGCGGCCGTCTCGTGGCCCCGGTCCGCATGACCTTGCCGCCTGCCCTCCTGCCGCTGCGGCACCCTGTGTTCCGGTCGTTGTGGATCGCCAACGTCGTGACCGCGCTCGGCACCTGGATGCAGAACACCGGCGCGGGCTGGCTGATGACCAGCCTGTCGCCCAACGCATTGAGCGTCAGCCTGATCCAGGCCGCGACGATCACCCCCGTCCTGCTGCTCGCCCTTCCCGCCGGGGCGCTGGCCGACACGATGGACCGCCGCCGGTTCCTCATCGCCACGCAGGTTTGGACGATGGGTGTGGCCGCCGCCTTGGCCGTGCTCACCTATGCCGGGCTGATCGACGCCGCCGGGCTGATCGCGCTGACGTTCGCCATCGGCATGGGATCGGCCATGTATCAGCCCGCCTGGGGCGCCACGGTGCCCGAGGTCGTGCCGCGGCAGGACCTGGTGCAGGCCATCGCGCTCAACGGCATCGGCTTCAACCTCGCGCGCGCCCTCGGCCCGGCGCTGGGCGGCGTGCTGGTGCTGTTTGGCGGCCCGGCCTTGGCGTTCTCGCTGTTCGCGGTGTCCTTCCTCGCCAGCATCGCCGCCCTCCTGGCCTGGCGCCGCGTGCCGCAGCGCAGCCCCTTGCCGCGGGAACGCCTGCTCAGCGCCATGCGCGCCGGCATGCGCTTCACCCGGCACACCCCCGCCATGCAGGCCGCCATGATGCGCGCCGTCGCGTTCTTCCTGCCCTCCGCCGCGCCCTGGGCGCTGCTGCCGCTGGTGGTGCGGGAGCAGTTGGGGCTGGGCGCCGGCAGCTTCGGGATGCTGCTCGGCATGATGGGCGTCGGCGGGGTCACGTCGGGCATGCTGCTGCCGATGCTGCGGGGCCGGGCCGGGCGGGGCGCCACGGTGTTCGGCGCGAGCCTGTTCTCCTGCGCCGGCATGGCGTGCATCGCCAGCAGCACGCATTGGGCGCCGGCCGGCCTTGGCATGATGCTGTTCGGCGTCGGCTGGGTGACGGCGGCCAGCACCATACAGGCGTCGGCGCAGTTGGTGGCGCCGCCCTGGGTGCGCGCCCGGGCGCTGGGCATCTACCAACTGGCGTTCAACGGGGCCTTGGCGTCCGGCTCGATGCTGTGGGGCTGGCTCGGCACCGAGTTGGGATTGCAGGCCACGATGGCCGGGGCCGCCGCCGTCGCCACCGTCCTGGCCTTCGCCGTCCGCGGCTACGGCCTGGACCAATCCGCCGCCGTCACGGCGCAGGCGCCCGCCCCGCCCGTGCCGGAAGCCCCGGCGCCCGAACTCGCCTCCATGCTGCCGCAGTCCCGCGGCCGCATCCTGGAAACCATGCGCTACCGGGTTGCCCCGGCGGAGCTGGAGGGGTTCCTGGACGCGATGCAGCACGTGCAGCATGCCCGCGGGCGGGCCGGGGCGCTCGATTGGCGGCTCTATGAGGACGTCGCCCATCCCGAGGGCTGGCTGGAAGCCTGGACGATGGAAAGCTGGACCGACCACCTGCACGAGGCCAACCGCCTGTCCGATTGGGACCATCAGGTGCTGGCCCAGGTCAGCGCGTTCCACGACGCCGCCGCGCCGCTGCCGTGCCGCTACATCGCCGTCGAGCCTGGGTCGCGCCCACCCGGCCAGCCACCGCGCAATGCTGACAGCGTGGCAACGCACGACGGTCCCGCGCGTTGAGCCGGCTCACGCCAATTAGGAGACGATGATGGCTGACAAGCCAAGCGACCTCAAGGACCAGACCCAGGGTGCACGCCTGCACAAGACGAACAACGACCTGAAGAACAACGCCAAGGCCGTGGCGATGGAATTGCTGCAGGCCCGCATGGCCGACGGCATCGACCTGGCCCTGATCACCAAGCAGGCCCATTGGAACCTCAAGGGTCCGCAGTTCATCGGCGTCCACCTGATGCTCGACAAATTCCGCGACGAGCAGGACGAGTGGACCGACATGATGGCCGAGCGCATCACCCAGCTCGGCGGCACCGCCCGCGGGACCGTGCAGGAGATCAACCGCGAGACGAGCCTGCCGCCCTACCCCACGGACATCTACGCCGTCGCCGACCACCTGAAGGCGTTGATCGAGCGGTATGCCGCCTGTGCCAACGCCATCCGCAAGAACATCGAGGACACCGACGAGGCCGGCGATGCCGGCACCGCCGACCTGCTCACCGAGGTGTCGCGCGGGCTGGACAAGCAGCTTTGGTTCCTGGAAGCGCACACGCAGGAGCCGTCCGGCACGTTCCGTAACTAAAACAGCGCGGGCCGCGTCCAACGCGGTCCGCCCCCTGCCAAAACTCTTGCCCGGCCGGGTGCGGAGCACTAGTTTTGCCCCAGACTCGGGAACACAGCATGAACGACTTGCTTTCGCCGCTGGACGACGGCCGACCCAGCGATAGCTACTCCGCACGCGACATCGAGGTGCTCGAGGGCCTGGAACCGGTGCGGCGCCGCCCCGGCATGTACATCGGCGGCACCGATGAGGCAGCACTGCATCACCTCGCCGCCGAGATCCTCGACAACGCCATGGATGAGGCCGTGGCCGGCCATGCGAGTTCCATCGACGTATCGCTGGAAGCGGGCAACTGGCTGCTGGTCCGCGACAACGGCCGCGGCATTCCTGTCGATCCGCATCCGAAGTTCAAGGGCCTGAGCGCGTTGGAGGTCATCCTGACCACCCTGCACTCGGGCGGCAAGTTCGGCGGCAAAGCCTACGCCACCTCCGGCGGGCTGCACGGCGTCGGCAGTTCCGTGGTCAACGCCTTGTCGGACGAGATGGAGGTCGAGGTCGCGCGGGACCGCGTGCTGTGGCGGCAGCGCTACGGGCGCGGCAAGCCGGTGACCAAGCTCCTCAACGCCGGGCCGACGCAGAACCGGCGGGGCACGACCATCCGCTTCCATCCGGACCCCGAAATCTTCGGGCCGCTGGTCTTCATCCCGGCCCGGCTTTACCGGCTGTGCCGGTCGAAGGCATATCTGTTTCGCGGCGTGCGGATTCGCTGGACGTGCGACCCGCGCCTGCTGGCAGGCGGTGCCGACGTGCCGGCGGAGGCGCTGCTGCATTTCCCCGGCGGCCTGCGCGACAGCTTGCAGGAGGACATCGGCGACCTGCCCCGCGCCGTCCCGGAGCCGTGGGCCGGCGACGCCGACCTGCCGGCCGCCGCCAACGGCCAGACCGGCGGCCGGGTCGAGTGGGCGGTGGCCTGGCTGGAGAACGCCGACGGCTTCCTGCATTCCTACTGCAACACCGTCCCCACGGCGCAGGGCGGCACGCATGAGGCCGGCTTCCGCGCGGCGCTGCTGAAGGGCCTGCGCGCCTGGGGCGAGCAGCGCGGCAACCGCCGGGTCGCGCAGGTCACGGCGGAGGACCTGCTGGGCCAGATGGCCGGCAAGCTCTCGGCCTTCGTGCGCGACCCGCAGTTCCAGGGCCAGACCAAGGAGAAGCTGACCAGCCCCGAGGCCATGCGCCTTGTCGAGACCGCGCTGCGCGACCGCTTCGACCACTGGCTGGCCGGCAACCCGGCCCAGGCGGACAACCTGCTGACCTTCGTGATCGAGCGTGCCGAGGACCGCCTGCGCCGCCGAGAGGTGAAGGATGTCAGCCGCAAGACCGCGACCCGGCGCCTGCGCCTGCCGGGCAAGCTCGCGGACTGCACGCTGGAGAACCGCGACGACACGGAGATCTTCCTGGTGGAGGGCGACAGCGCCGGCGGCTCCGCCAAGCAGGCGCGCAACCGCAACACGCAGGCGGTGCTGCCGCTCCGGGGCAAGATCTTGAACGTCGCCAGCGCCAGCGCCGACAAGCTGCGGCAGAACCAGGAATTGAAGGACCTGATCGAGGCGCTGGGCTGCGGCGTCGGCGACCGGTTCGACCGGGGTAAGCTGCGCTATGGCCGGGTCATCATCATGACGGACGCCGACGTGGACGGGGCGCACATCGCGTCCCTGCTGATGACCTTCTTCTACCGGGAGCTGCCGGACTTGGTGCAGCACGGGCATATCTACCTGGCGCAGCCGCCGCTTTATCGCCTGACCCAAGGCGCCAAGTCGATCTACGCCATGGACGATGCCGACAAGGACCGGCAGATGAAGCGCGGCTTCAAGGTGGGCAGCAAGGTGGAGGTCAGCCGTTTCAAGGGCCTGGGCGAAATGCCTGCCATTGCCTTGAGAGAAACCACCATGGACCCGGCCAAGCGCACCCTGCTCAAGATCGTGGCGTTGCCCGAGAACCGCCATGTCACGAGCACCCTGGTCGAAAGCCTGATGGGCCGCCGGCCGGAACTGCGCTACCAGTTCATTCAGGACCGCGCCCGCACGGTCGAGGATGTCGATGTCTGACGGAGCAGCCCGCGCCGCCGGCCCGGCATCAGGGCCGGCGGCGCCCTGTGACCCCGCCCCTCAGAGCCCAGCCTGCGTCACGAACTTGATGTTGAGATAGCCCTCAATCGCCTCCATCCCGCCCTCGCTGCCATACCCGCTGTCCTTCACGCCGCCGAACGGCACCTCCGGCAGCGCAAGCCCGATGTGGTTGATCGTCACCATCCCGGCCTCCAGCGCCGCGCCGATGGAGGCGGCGGTCTTGGCCGACCGGGTGAACGCATAGCTCGCCAGCCCGAACGGCAGCCGGTTCGCCTCCGCCACCACGTCCTCCATCCCCGAGAACGGCGCTATGATCGCGAGCGGTCCGAACGGCTCCTCGTTCATCACCCGCATCTCGGGCGTCGCTCCCGTCAGCACCGTCGGCTCGAAGAAGTTGCCCTTGTTGCCGATGCGCTTGCCGCCGGTCCGCACTTCGGCGCCCTTCTGCACGGCGTCGGCGATGAAGCCCTCCATCGCCTGCACCCGGCGCGGGTTGGCGAGCGGCCCCATCTGCGTGCCCTCCGCCAGGCCGTCGCCCACCTTGAGCGCGCCCGCCGCCGCGGTGAAGCCCTCGACGAACTGGTCGAACACGCTGTCCTGCACCAGGAAGCGCGTCGGGCTGACGCAGACCTGCCCGGCGTTGCGGAACTTCGCCGCCGCGAGCTGCCTGGTGGCCGCCGCCACGTCCGCGTCGTCGAACACGATGGCCGGCGCATGGCCGCCTAGCTCCATCGTCACCCGCTTCATGTGCGCGCCCGCCAGCGCGGAAAGCTGCTTGCCGACCACGGTGGACCCGGTGAACGAGATCTTGCGGATCACCGGATGCGGGATGAGATACCCGGAAATCTCCGCCGGCACGCCGAACACCAGCTGCACCACGCCCGGCGGCAGCCCGGCATCCACGTAGCATTGCACCAGGGCCGCGAGCGAGGCCGGCGTCTCCTCCGGCCCCTTCACGATCACCGAGCAGCCCGCCGCGAGCGAGATGGCGATCTTCCGGTTGGCCTGGTTGATCGGGAAGTTCCACGGCGTGAACGCCGCCACCGGCCCGACCGGCTCGCGCAACGACAGCTGGTACACGCCCTCCGCCCGCGCCGGGATCACCCGGCCGTAGGTGCGCCGCGCCTCCTCGGCAAACCAGTCGATGATGTCGGCGCCGGCCACCGTCTCCATCCGGGCCTCCGCCAGCGGCTTGCCCTGCTCCATCGTCATCAGCGGCGCGATGGCGTCGGCGCGGCTCCGCAGCAGGTCGGCCGCGCGCCGCATGATCTTCGACCGGTCATAGGCCGACATGCGGCGCCACACGGCGAAGCCGCGCTCGGTCGCCGACAGCGCCCGGTCGAGGTCAACCTGTTCCGCATGCGCGACGGTGCCGTTCGCCTCCCCCGTCGCCGGGTTCATCACCGCGAGCGTCTTGCCGGACGCGGCGCCGGTCCAGGCGCCGTCGATGTGCAGCAGCACGTCTGGATAATCCATATTCGCCCCTTTGATCGTTTTTTCGACTATGCGCCACAATCACAACCCAGCCAAAGCGGCGGCGCGCTTCTTGGTTCCCCGGCGTCAAAGGGCATATCCCGGTCATGCTCGACACGATTGGCCTGCCCATGCCTGCGCTGAACCCCTGGGTCATCGGCGTGGAAGCGCCGCCGATCCCGGCCGCGCATGGCTGGGCCGCGCGCTATGACGGGTCGTGCGGACCGATGCTCGACTTGTGCCAGGCCGTGCCGGGCTACCCGCCGCACCCGCAGATCCTCGAACGTCTCGCCGCCGCGGCCGGCGACCCGGCATCGGCGAAATACGGCCTGATCAACGGCGACGCCGCGTTGCGGGAAGCGTATGCCGCGCAAATGTCGGACACCTACGGCGGAACGGTACGGCCGGATCAGGTCGCGATCACCGCCGGCTGCAACCAGGCGTTCTTCCTCGCCATGATGGCAGTCGCCCGCGCCGGCGATACCGTCCTGTTGCCGACGCCCTGGTTCTGGAACCATCGGCAGACCTGCGCAATGCTGGGGATCACGGCGCGCGGCCTGCCCTGCGCTGCGGAGGCCGGCTTCGTGCCCGACCTGGATCAGGCGGAGGCGCTGCTTGACCCCAGCGTCCGCGCCATAGTGCTGATCACGCCCAACAACCCGACCGGCGCCGTCTATCCGCCCGGGGTGATCGAGGGGTTCGCGGCACTCTGCCGGCGCCGCGGCATATGGCTTATCCTCGATGAAACCTATCGCGACTTCCTGCCGGACGGCCAGGACCGCGCGCACGGCCTGTTTGCCGACGCGGATTGGACCGGCAGCGTCATCCAGCTCTACAGCTTTTCCAAGGCGTATTGCGTGCCGGGCCACCGCTTGGGCGCCATCGTGGCCGGGACGGGGTTGGTTCAGCAGTTCATGAAGGTGCTGGACTGCATGCACATCTGTCCGCAGCGGGCGGGCCAGGCGGCGCTCCGCTGGGCCATCGACGCGCTGCCCGACTGGCGCGGCGCCAACCGCCGCACGATCAACGCCCGCGCCGCGGCAATGCGGCGAGCCTTCCAGCAGCTGCCCGGATGGCGCCTGGAGTCGCTCGGCGCCTACTTCGCCTACGTGCGCCATCCCTTCGCCGGCACGCCGTCGGCCCAGGTCGCCGAGGCGCTCGCAACCGGCCGCGGCGCGCTATGCCTGCCCGGCAGCGCGTTCGGCCCCGGCCAGCAGCACCACTTGCGCATCGCCTTCGCCAACACGGACACGGGCGCCATCCCGCAGGTGGCCGAGCGCCTGGCCGGCCTGCGCCGGGCGGACTGGCCATGAGCCGCTTGATGCGAGGATGGTGGGCGGTACAGGGATCGAACCTGTGACCCTCGCGATGTCAACACGATGCTCTACCGCTGAGCTAACCGCCCCTCTGCCGAGCCTTTTAAATCAAACGGCCCTGGTGGCGCAAGGCAGCGTGCCGGCCACATGCGTCAGGCGCGTGACAGACGCGGCGGCTGCGGGTTGAATGGGAATATGGACACGCCAGTCGCGCCGCTTCCCCAGACGACGATGCCGCCCTACCGGATTGTCCGTCCGGCGCAGCAGACCGCCCCGCTGGTGTTCGCCTCCCCGCATTCGGGGCAGAACTACCTGCCGGAGTTCCAGCGCGCGGCGCGGCTCGACCCGGCCAGGCTGCGCCGCAGCGAGGACAGCTTTGTCGATGAACTGTTCAGCCTGGCGCCCAGCCATGGCGCGCCGCTGATCGCCGCCACCTTTCCGCGCGCCTACTGCGACCCGAACCGGGAGGCGTGGGAGCTTGATCCCACGATGTTCGACGACACGCTGCCGGACTGGGTCAACACCACCAGCGCCCGCGTCGGCGCCGGGCTGGGCACGATTGCGCGCGTCGTCGCGTCCGGGGAGGCCATCTATCGCGGCAAGCTGCGGTTCAGCGACGCGGCCGAGCGCATTCATGCGTGCTGGGAACCCTATCACCTCGGCCTGTCCACGCTGATCGACGCGACCCGGCAGCAGTTCGGCGCCTGCCTGTTGATCGACTGCCATTCCATGCCGGGCCAGGGCTGCGGGCGCGGCGCGTTGCCGGACACGCCGGACTTCGTGCTGGGCGACGCCCACGGCACGACGTGTTCGCCCCGCGTGACCCGCCGGGTGGAGGCCGTGCTGACCGGGTTCGGCTATCGCGTGCGCCGCAACGATCCCTACGCCGGCGGTTACGTGACCCGGCATTACGGCCGCCCGCGGGAGCATGTGCACGCCTTGCAGATCGAGATCGCCCGCGGCCTTTATATGGACGAGGCGCGTTTCGAGCGCGCCACCGCGTTCGGCGCCATCCAGCAGCATCTGGGCGAACTGGCCGCCGACCTCGCGGCCTCCGCGGCGGAGTTGCTGGCGGGTTGATGGGCCGGCTGGGCTGCGTCCACCGCTGCGTTCACCGATTGTTTATCGAAATCCGGCATCCTGCCGGGCATGCGCATGCTGATCCTGGCCGCCCTGCTCGCCATGCCGTCCCTCGCTTGGGCCGACCTGCCCACGGCGCCGTTCGCGATGTGCCGCACGGCGATCTCGGCGGCGGAGCGCCTGACCGGCGTCCCCGACCGCCTGATGCAGGCCATCGGCGTGGTGGAAAGCGGGCGTCGCGACGCCAACGGCACGGTCGCGGCCTGGCCCTGGACCATCAATGCGGAGGGAGTCGGCTCCTTCTTCGCCAGCAAGGCGGAGGCGATGGCGGCCGTCACCGCGCTGCGGGCACGGGGCGTGCGGTCCATCGACGTGGGCTGCATGCAGGTCAACCTGATGTACCACGCCGAAGCGTTCCCCTCGTTGGAGGAGGCGTTCGACCCCGGCGCCAACGCCCGCTACGCCGGCCGTTTCCTGCAAACCCTATGGGCCAAGACCGGCTCTTGGCCCGGCGCCGCGGCGGGTTACCACTCTCTGACGCCCGAAATCGGGGCGGATTACGGGCGCAAGGTGCTGGCCCTGTGGTCCAAGCCGGCGCCCCCCTCCGATGCGGAGGGCGGCGCCGTCCGGCAGGCCCAGTTGCAGCCCTGGGCACCCACCTATGTCCCGCCAGCCAGCACGACCCTGTCGATTGGGGGCGGCGCCCGGATCATCCCGCTGCCCGCCTCGATTGCGCCGGCGCTGGGCCTGGCCAGCGGCCATGGGCTTGATGCCTACCGCGCCGCGCCGACCCGGCTCGCATCGCGGATGCTGCCGGGGCGGCTCAATACGAACTCATGATGGTCCCCATCTCGAAGGGCGCGGCTGACGCTACCCTTTAAACGCTGGCGCAAACCGGCGCGGTACTTGCATAATGGCGGCCATACTAGCGGCACAACGCCGCCGTACTACCGCAGCGCA
Organism: uncultured Acetobacteraceae bacterium; assembly: GCA_964252005.1. Taxonomy (GTDB): domain Bacteria; phylum Pseudomonadota; class Alphaproteobacteria; order Acetobacterales; family Acetobacteraceae; genus CAHJXG01. The sequence goes on from CAXULX010000041.1 coordinate 10,375, forward strand.
CAACGAACCCGGGGTCCATGCGAACCAATCCCCTGCTTGCCGCCGCCACGCTGCTGCTCGGCCTTTGGGCCGGTGCGCCGTCCCATGCCCAAACCTTGGGCGGCGCCGGGGTGCCAGTCACGGTCGTGTCGCCGGTCCGGGAGGACGTGCCGGTACTGGCCCGCGCCATCGGCACGGTGCAGGCATTCCAGTCCGTCGTGGTGCGCGCCCGTGTGGACGGCACCCTGGACAAGGTGCTGTTCACAGAAGGGCAGCAGGTGCGGCCCGGCGACCTGCTGGCCCAACTCGATCCCCGGCCCTACCAGGCGGCATTGGACCAGGCCAACGCGAAGCGGGCGGCTGACGCGGCGCTGCTGGCCAATGCCCGCGGCGACCTGGTGCGCTACGCCGACCTGGCGCAGAACCAGACCGCCTCCCGCCAGCGGCTCGACCTGCAGCGCGCCAACGTCGCCCAGGCCGAGGCCAACGTCCAAGGCGACGACGCCTCGATCAGCGCCGCCGAGCTCAACCTCAGCTTCACCAGGATCACCGCCCCGCTGGAGGGCCGCGTCGGGCTGCGCCAGATCGATCCCGGCAACTACATCCGCGCCGCCGACCCGGCCGCCGCCGGCATCGTCACCATCACCCAGATCCACCCGGTCGCCGCGATCTACACCCTGCCGCAGGACACGCTGCCGAGGCTGCAACAGGCGATGCGGCAGGGCAAGCTGCAGGTCATCGCCTATAGCGGGGACGACCGCACCAAATTGAGCGAGGGCCAACTGCTGACCATCGACAGTGCGATTGACGCCTCGACCGGCACGATCAAGCTGAAGGCGGTGTTCGCCAACCTCGACGACAACCTGTGGCCCGGCCAGTTCGTGAACGTCCGCACCCGGTTCGAGACGCGGAGCAACGCCTTGACGCTGCCATCGGCCGCGGTCCAGCGTGGACCCGAGGGATTGTACGTCTTCGTGGTGAAGCCGGACAGCACGGCCGCCTTGCAGCCGGTCGAAGTAGGGCAAGATGACGGACGCACCGCGGTGATCGCCAAGGGGTTGAGCGGGGGCGAGAGGGTCGTATTGGCCGGTCAATCCCGGCTGTCCATCGGCGCGGTGGTCGTGGCGACTGAGCCAAAACCGGCAAGCTAGGCCGGGCAAAGGGGTTTACGTCATGAGCATCTCAAGCCCGTTCATCCGACGACCGGTCGCGACCTCGCTGCTGATGGCGGCGATCCTGCTGATCGGCATCGCCGCCTACCCGCTGCTGCCGGTGGCGCCCCTGCCCCGCGTCGAGTTCCCGACCATCCAGGTCACCGCGAACCTCCCCGGCGCCAGCCCGGAAACCATGGCCTCCACCGTGGCCCAGCCGCTGGAACGGCAGTTCTCGCAGATCGCCGGCGTGGCGCAAATGACCTCGGTCAGCGTCGGCGGCTCGACCCAGGTGGTGGTGCAGTTCGACCTCGACCGCAACATCGACGGCGCGGCGCTGGACGTGCAGGCCGCCATCAACAACGCCGGCGGCCAGCTTCCGCGCAACCTGCCCAACCCGCCCATCTTCCGCAAGGTGAACCCGGCCGACAGCCCCATCCTGATCCTCGCGGTGCAGTCGGACGTGCTGCCGCTAATCGAGGTGGACGACTACGCCGACAACATCCTGAGCCAGCAGATCTCGCAGATCTCCGGCGTGTCCCAGGTCTCCATCGGCGGCGAGCAGAAGCGGGCGATCCGCGTGCAGGTCGACCCGGCGCGCCTCGCCGCCATGGGCCTGACGCTGGAGGATGTCCGACAGTTGCTGGTCACCGCGACGGTCGATGCGCCCAAGGGCACGCTCGACGGGACGCGGCAGGCGTTCGCCATCTACGCCAACGACCAGCTCACCAAGCCGCGCGAGCTGAACGACGTCATCCTGTCCTGGCGCAACGGCGCCCCGGTGCGGGTGCGCGACATCGGCACCGCGGTGGACGGCCCGGAGAACGCCCGCCTCGCCGGCTGGCAGAACGGCAAGCGCGGCATCCAGCTCCTGATCTTCAAGCAGCCCGGCGCCAACGTGATCGACACGGTGGAGCGGATCAAGGCGGCGATGCCCAAGCTGCGCGCCGCCATCCCGCCCTCCGTCCGGGTCGAGACCATCGTGGACCGCACCGTCACCATCCGCGCCTCGCTGCATGAGGTGCAGTTCACCCTGCTGCTGTCGATTGCGCTGGTCGTGATGGTGATCTTCCTGTTCCTCCGCAACGTCTGGGCGACGATCATCCCCAGCGTCACCGTGCCGCTCGCCCTCGTCGGCACCTTCGCCGTCATGTACCTGTTCGGCTACAGCCTCAACAACCTGACCCTCATGGCGCTCACCATCGCCGTCGGCTTCGTGGTGGACGACGCCATCGTCATGCTGGAGAACATCTACCGTCACATCGAGGACGGCATGTCGCCGGGCGACGCCGCGCTGAAGGGTGCGGGCGAGATCGGCTTCACCATCATCTCCATCAGCCTCTCGCTGATCGCCGTGTTCATCCCGCTGCTGCTGATGGGCGGCATCGTCGGCCGGCTGTTCCGGGAGTTCGCCATGACGGTGGCCATCGCCGTGATGGTGTCGGCGGTGGTGTCGCTCACGCTCACGCCCATGATGTGCTCGCGCTTCCTCAAGCACCACTCGGGCGAGCATGGCGTGCTGTATCGCGTGATCGAGCGGTTCTTCGACGCGCTGCTGGCCGGCTACCGCCGCACCCTGGATGTCGCCCTGCGCTTCCAATTCGTCACCCTGATGGTGTTCTTCGGCACGCTCGCCTGCACGGTGTTCCTGTATCTGCAAATCCCCAAGGGCTTCTTCCCCACCCAGGACACCGGCGTGCTGGTGGGCCTGACGGAGGCCGGGCAGGACGTGTCGTTTGCGGAAATGTCCCGCCGCCAGGTCGCCGCCGCCCGGGTGATCGCCGAAGACCCGGCGGTTGCCGCCGTGTCGTCCAGCATCGGCGCGGGCCTCGGCGGGCAGACCGGCAATAACGGCCGGATTTGGACCAACCTCAAAGCGTTCGAGGATCGCGACGCCACCGCGCAGCAGGTGATCGCGCGCCTGCGCCCAAAGCTCGCCGAGATCGAGGGCATCAAGGTGTTCTTCCAGGCGGCGCAGGACATCAACATCGGCGGGCGTCTCGCCAAGACACAGTATCAATACACGCTGCAGGACGCCGACCTCGCCGAACTCTATGAATGGATGCCCAAGATCCTGGCGAAGCTGCGGGAACTGCCGATCCTGCGCGACCTGGCGACCGATCAGCAGATCGCCGGCACCACGGCGACGCTCACCATCGACCGCGACCGCGCCGCGCGCTTCGGCATACAGCCCCAGCTGATCGACGACACCCTGTACAACGCCTTCGGCCAACGCCAGGTGGCGCAGTACTCCACCCAGGTGAACACGTATAAGATCATCCTGGAGGTGCCCCCCGGGATGCAGGGCGATATGGCCACGGTCGAGAAGCTCTATGTCCGGTCTCGGGACGGCGCGGCGGTGCCGCTGTCCACCTTCGTCACGCTCGACACGAAGCCGATCGCGCCGCTGGCGATCTCGCATCAGAGCCAGTTCCCCGCGGTGACCCTGTCGTTCAACCTGGCGCCCGAGGCGGCTTTGGGCCAGGCGGTCGACGCCATCGACGCCGCCATGGCGCAGCTCGGCGCGCCCGCCACCCTGCGCGGCACCTTCCAGGGCACCGCCCAAGCCTTCCAGGCGTCGCTCAGCACCCAGCCCTATCTCATCGCCGCCGCCCTCATCGCCGTGTACATCATCCTGGGCGTGCTGTACGAGAGCTTCATCCTGCCCATCACGATCCTCTCGACCCTCCCATCCGCCGGCGTGGGCGCCCTGTTGATGCTGATGGTCGCGGGCTACGACCTGTCGGTGATCGCCCTGATCGGCGTCATCCTGCTGATCGGGATCGTGAAGAAGAACGGCATCATGATGGTGGACTTCGCCATCAGTGCGGAGCGGCAGCGCGGCGCGACCCCGCATGATGCCATTCGCGAGGCATGCCTCATGCGGTTCCGGCCCATCCTGATGACGACGATGGCGGCGTTGCTCGGCGGGCTGCCGCTGATGCTCGGCAGCGGCGCCGGGTCGGAGCTTCGGAAGCCCCTCGGCTACGCCATGGTGGGCGGCCTGCTGCTCAGCCAGGTTCTGACGCTCTACACGACGCCTATCGTGTATCTCTATTTGGATCGCCTGCAACGCTGGCTGTCGCCGGCGCGGCGCGTGAGGATGCCCGCCCTGGCCAACAAGATCGGCTCCACGGCCGACTGACATGCCGCCCGACGACCTTCTGGCGGCACTCGCCCGCGAGGTGCCGGCCATGCAGACCCGTGCCGTCGCCCTCGACGCCGACGAACTGTTTCCCGAGCAGGATTTCCAGATGCTGCGCGAGCTTGGGGCGCTCCGGGCGCCGCTGCCGTCCGGCCAGGGCGGGCACGGCGCGGGCACCGAACCCGGCGGCATGGACTCGATCCTCCGTCTGCTGACCACGCTGGGACAGGGCAACCTCGCCGTGGGCCGGCTGTTCGAGGCGCATGTCAACGCCCTCAAGCTGATCGTCGCCTACGGCACCCCCGCGCAGGTCGGGCACGCCGCGGCGGAGGTGCGGGACGGGCACCTGTTCGGCCTTTGGGTCACAGACCCGGCGGACCACGCCCTGCAACTCGACGCCGGGTCGCTGCGCGGCAGCAAAGGGCCATGCTCCGGCGCCGGGCACGTCACGCGCGCCTTGGTGACCATGGCCACTTCGGCCGGGTCGCAGATGGCGGTCGTCGCGCTGGACCGCACCCTGGCCGTGGCGAAGCGCGGCGTCCTGCAAGGGATGCGGGCCTGCGTCAACGGCGTCGTCCAGTTCCACGACGCTCCCGTGCCGATGGATGCGCTCATCGGCGGTCCCGGCGACTACTTGCGGGAGCCGCTGCTGTCCACCGGTGCCTGGCGCACCTCCGCAGTCACGCTGGGCGGCCTCGATGCGCTCGTCGCGGCGACGCGGGAGCAGCTTGCGCGGCGGGGCCACCACACCGCCTTGCTGCAGCAGGACCGGTTCGGCCGCATGCTGATCGCGCAGGAGACCGCCCGGCTCTGGACCACCGCGGCGGCGCAGCATGCCGAGGACAGCGACGCCCCGGCGGCCAACCGCGTCGCCTACGTCAACCTGGCGCGCATCGCGGTCGAGGCGGCGTGCCTGGACGCCATGCAGCTGGCGCAACGGGCGTTGGGCCTCGCGGCCTTCCTCCGGCCGAACCCGGTGGAGCGCCTGCTGCGCGACCTCGCGGTCTACCTGCGCCAGCCTGCGCCCGACTCGGTTCTGACTGAGGCCGCATACCACGCCTTCTCCGCATGATCTCGGCGGCCCAGGCGGTCGAGGCCATGACCGCCCTGCCGCTCGTGCCGCTGGACGCGATCACGGACGGCAGGCCGGCGCTCATCCTTGCGCCGCACGCGGATGACGAGACGCTGGGCTGCGGCGGCCTGATCGCCGCCGCCTCGGCCGCGGGGCGCCCGCCCTTCGTGCTGATCCTGACCGACGGCACGGGATCGCATCCGAACTCCCGGGCCTATCCTCCCCTCCGCCTGAAACACGTGCGGGAACAGGAGGCGCGGACCGCGGTCGGCATCCTGGGCCTGCCCGGTGACCGCATCGGCTTCCTGGGGCTGCGCGACACCGCGGCGCCTATGGACGGCGATGGATTCGACGCCGCGGTCGCCGCGATCCTGTCGGTCGTCGAACGGGTCGGAGCGGCCAGCATCCTCTCGCCATGGCAGCACGACCCGCATTGCGACCACCTGGCGGCGCATCGCATGGCCTGCGCCGCCGTCGCGCGATGCCGGGTCCGCCATCTCGCCTATCCCATCTGGGGCTGGACCTTGCCCCCTGAGACCCGGTTGCCCGGCCCGGCGCCCCGTGGAGTGCGGCTCGACGTCACGGATCACCTGGCCGCAAAGCGCCGGGCCATCGCCGCCCATGTCAGCCAATATGGCGGCCTGATCCAGGACGACCCCAGCGGCTTCCAGTTGCCACCTGACCTCTTGGAGATATTCAGCCGGCCTTACGAAACATTCCTGACCGTGCATCCATCGAGGGGACCATGACCCCGTAGTCGGGCTTGTCCCTCTGCACGAAGGAGGCGGTGCTTCCGCGTAGGCCGGCGATGATGCGTTTGGCCTCCCTGGTCTCCTCCGCGATCCTGCAGACCGGAACCTGAACCGTCGCCAACCTGGCCGCCGCGCCTTCGATCATCTCCCAGGCCATGCCGAACGTCGCCTGCCGCAACGCCGCCTTTATGACCGCGGCATCGCAGCCGAGAGCCCAGGCAAGCCGCGGCGTCGCTTCGCCCTGTCCATGGAACAGGCGGCGAACCTGGCCGCGCAATCGCGCCCGCCGCTTCCGGTTCGCAGCAGGTTCCAGCGCGTCATCCAGGAAAGGGTCCGGCGCCACGAGCCGGCGGCGGATCGTGTCCGCCATGCCGCCGACGGCCCGCCCGTCGATGCGCCCAGACACGGTCACATGGACATCCGGCGCGTGGCGGATGCGGACATCGGCACGGCGCAACGCCGCGAAGAAGGCCCGGTCCTCCCCCACCGCGATGGGAGGAATGCCGCCGGCCCGGCGATACGCGCCGAGCGTCACGCAGATGCTGGCGCCCGAATGTTCGGTATGCCGGGGCCACGGGTCCGCCGGGTCGGGATCGAGCAGATGGTCGATCTCATCCAGCAAGGCCGTGTAGGCGCACTCGCGCGCGTCATCCTCATGCAGCGCCGCCGGGATCGCCGCGGCGTCGGCGGCATCCAGCACGGCCTGTCCGGCCACCGCCTCGGCGCCTCGGCGGAGATGGGACAGGTTCGCGGCCAGCCAGTCCGGCGCGACCTGTCCATCCGCATCCGTGCTGAGCAGCACCCCATCCGGCGGGAGCGTGCCCGCCGCACGCTCCATCGCCCAATGCCGCGCCTGACCTGCGGTTTGCTGCCCGGCGGGGAAGTCATGCTCGACCACGTCGAGGGTGAACGACAAGCTCGGCTGCATGCTGCGGGCGATGGCCCCGGTCGCATCGGTCGAGTTGTTGACCAGCAGCACGACGCGGTGGCTGGCTCCGTCACGCTGCCGATCCAGCGCCGTCAGGCACCGCGCGATCCAATCTGCTTCGTTACGCGCTGGGATGGCAACGGCAACCGGGGAGGCACTCGATCCAGCCAACGAGGAGACGGTCACGCGCGATTCCATTGATTTGAGACGAATCCAACGCCACGGAGTCATCGCAAGTTCCTGGGATGCGACACCGTCGCGAGGATGTCATCCCACGTAGGCCAGTTCAGCCCGGATCGCCTCATCCAGCTCCCGGATGCGGAACGGCTTTTGCAAAAAGCGCCGGTTGATCGGCTGCGGCAGGAAATAGCCGGAGATGAGGATGACCCGCAGACCCTGGAACCGCCGGGCCGCGATGTCCGACAACTCCAACCCCGACATTCCCGGCATGCGAACGTCGGTCACCATCACCTCCACGTCGTCATGCTGATCCAGCATTCCCAGCGCCGCGTGGCCGCTGGTGGCCTGGACCACGGTGTAGCCGAGTTCCTGCAGCATCTCGGCCGAGGTCTCGCGCACCGCCTCGTCGTCATCAACCAGAAGGATCATTCATCACCCGCCCTGTCTCCCCTGCCCTTGTGAAAGCACGCGGCACGGGTGGTCAGGCCGCCACTCATCGGCCGACGGAACCCATAACCTCAGGTTGCAATGCGTGGTGTCTATAAACGAAAAAAGACGCTGCGTCACGTCTTCATCTTGCAAAAACGCGGATGGTCGTCGCGCATCGCTCGACACGGTTGCAGGACAATAAAAGGGAGTTGGCGGAGGGGATGAGATTCGAACTCACGGTACGGCTTGACGCCGTACGGCGGTTTAGCAAACCGCTGCCTTCAGCCACTCGGCCACCCCTCCGCCGGGGTCGTCATCGCACAGCGTTTGCCCCTCGGTTCTAGGCGCTCCCGCCCGGGCCGTCAAACGTCACGACAGGGCGACGGCAAAGCCCCGCTGCACGGCGGGCCGGGCCATCAGCGTGTCGAACCAGCGCTTCGCGTTCGGGAACTCGTCCAAATTGACCCGGTGACGCTCATGGCGCCACGCCCAGCCCAGGATGGCGAAGTCGGCGATGGACAGGCTGCCCGCCACGAACTCAACCTGCGCCAGGCGCCGGTCCAGCACGCCATACAGCCGCAGCGTCTCCTTGGTGTAACGCGCGAGGCCGTAGCGTTGGTCGTCGCCGTTCACCGTCAGGAAATGGTGCACTTGCCCCGGCATCGGGCCGAACCCGCCCATCTGCCACATCAGCCATTCCAGCACCGGCACCCGCTGACGTAGATCGGACGGCATAAACTGCCCGGTCTTCTCGGCGAGATACAACAGGATGGCGCCCGATTCGAAGACCGACAGCGGCGTGCCGCCCGGGCCCTCGGGGTCGATGATGGCCGGGATGCGGTTGTTCGGGCTGATCGCCAGGAACTCCGGCTTGAACTGCTGGTCCTTGGTGATGTCCACCACGTGGACCGAGTACGGCAGCCCCATCTCCTCCAGCGCCACGCTGATCTTGCGTCCGTTCGGGGTGTTGTAGGTGTGCAGTTCGATCATGCCGAAATCCTATGCTGAAAGCCGTTGCCGCAACGCCTCGTTGACCAGCGCCGGGTTGCCCTTCCCCGCCATGGCCTTCATCACCTGCCCCACGAAGAACCCGAACAGTTTGTCCTTGCCCCCGCGATACTCCGCGAGCTTGTCCGGGTTCGCGGCCAGCACGCCGTCCACCGCCTGGTCGATGGCGCCGGTGTCGGTCACCTGGCGCAGGCCCCGGCTCTCGACGATGCTGGCCGGAGACTCGCCTGTGTCCACCATCGCCTCGAACACCTCCTTGGCGATGCGCCCGTTGATCGTCCGGTCTGCCAGGAGGTCGAGCAACTGACCGAGCGCCGCCGCCGACACCGGGCTGTCGCCGATGCCGCGCCCCGTGCGGTTCAGGGCGGCGAAGAAATCGCCCATCATCCAGTTCGCCGCGAGCTTCGCGTCCCGCCCGGCCGCCACCGTCTCGTAGAACGCCGCCGTCTCCTGGTCCGCCACCAGCACCGCGGCGTCGTAGGCCGACAGCCCATGCTCCGCCACGAACCGGGCGCGCTTGGCGTCCGGCAACTCCGGCAGCCCCGCCCGCAGCCCGGCCACCCAGGCTTCGTCCAGCACCAGCGGCAGCAGGTCGGGGTCCGGGAAGTAGCGGTAGTCGTGCGCGTCCTCCTTGCTCCGCATGCTGCGGGTCTCGCCGCGGGCCGGGTCGAACAGCCGGGTTTCCTGGTCCACCGTGCCGCCGGACTCCCAAACCTCGACTTGCCGCGCCGCCTCCGCCTCGATGGCCTGCATGACGAAGCGGACCGAGTTCACGTTCTTCACCTCGCAGCGGGTGCGGAACGGCTCGCCGTGCTTACGGACCGACACGTTCACGTCGGCGCGCATCGACCCCTCCTCCATGTTGCCGTCGCAGGTGCCGAGGTAACGCAGGATCGTGCGCAGCTTCCGCAAGTAAGCCCCGGCCTCCTCCGGCGTGCGCAAATCCGGCTCGCTCACGATCTCCATCAGCGCGATGCCGGAGCGGTTCAGGTCGATGTAGCTCTTGGTCGGGTGCTGGTCGTGCAGCGACTTGCCGGCGTCCTGCTCCAGGTGCAGCCGGGTCACGCCGATGCGCCGGGTGCTGCCGTCGGATAGCTCGATCTCGACGTGGCCCCCGCCGACGACGGGATGCGCATACTGGCTGATCTGGTAGCCTGCCGGCAGGTCGGCGTAGAAGTAGTTCTTGCGGTCGAACCGGCTCACCAGGTTGATCTGCGCATCGAGGCCCAGCCCGGTCCGCACCGCCTGCGCCACGCACTCCTGGTTGATGACCGGCAGCATGCCGGGGAACGCCGCATCGACGAAGCTGACCTGGCTGTTCGGCTCCGCGCCGAACGCGGTGGCGGAGCCGCTGAACAGCTTGGACCGGCTGATGACCTGGGCATGCACCTCAAGCCCGATCACCAACTCCCAGGGGCCGTCCCGCCCCTCGATCACATAGCTCATGCCGGCGCTCCCGCCCGGATCGCCGGCAGGTGACGGAAGCCGGCCGCACGCTCCAGCGCCGCGCCCACGGCGAACACGGTCTCCTCGTCGAACGGGCGGCCGAGCACCTGCAGGCCGAGCGGCAATCCCTGCGCGTCCAGCCCGGCCGGCACCGACAGGCCCGGCACCCCCGCCATGCTGGCCGGCACGGTGAACACGTCGTTCAGATACATCGCCACGGGGTCATCCATCTTGTCGCCCTGCGCAAAGGCCGCAGACGGCGTGGTCGGGGTCAACAGGGCGTCCACCTGGGCATAGGCGTCGGTGAAGTCCCGCAGGATCAGCGCCCGAACCTTCTGCGCCCGAAGGTAGTAGGCATCGTAATACCCGGCCGAGAGCACGTAGGTGCCGATCATGATGCGCCGCCGCACCTCCGCGCCGAATCCCTCTGCCCGGGTTCGCTCATACAGCTCCGTCAGGTCCTCGCCCTCCACCCGCCGCCCGAACCGCACGCCGTCGTAGCGGGCCAGGTTGCTGGACGCCTCCGCCGGCGCCACGATGTAGTAGGTCGCGAGGCCATACTTGGTGTGCGGCAGCGACACGTCCACGATCTCGGCACCCCCGTCGCGCAGCCAGGCCAGGCCCTGCTGCCACAATGCCTCGATCTCCGCCGGCATGGCGTCGCTGCGATACTCGCGCGGCACGCCGATCCGCAGGCCACGCACGCCCCGGCGGCAGGCGGCGGCGAAGTCCGGCACCGGCCGGTCCGCCGAGGTGCTGTCCCGGGGGTCGAACCCCGCCATGCTGCCCAGCATCACCGCGCAGTCCTCCACCGTCCGCGCCACCGGCCCGGCCTGATCGAGCGAGGAGGCGAAGGCCACGATGCCCCAGCGCGAGCAGCGCCCATAGGTCGGCTTCACGCCCACGATGCCGCAGAACGAGGCGGGCTGCCGGATCGACCCGCCGGTGTCGGTCGCCGTCGCCCCCAGCGCGATCCGCGCCGCGACCGCGGCGCAGGACCCGCCGGACGATCCGCCGGGCACCAAGGCGGCGCCATCCGCCCGGGTCCACGGGTTCTGCACGGGACCGAAGGCCGAGGTCATGTTCGACGACCCCATCGCGAACTCGTCGAGGTTGGCCTTGCCCAGGAACACCGCGCCGTCCCGCAGCAGGTTCGCCGTCACCGTGCTCTCGTACGCCGGCACGAACGGCTCCAGGATGCGGCTGCCGGCGGTGGTCCGCACCCCCTCCGTGCAGAACAGGTCCTTGATCGCCAGCGGCAGGCCGAGCAGCGGGCCGCCCTCCCCGGCCGCGAGCTTCGCATCCGCGGCGGCGGCCTGCGCCCGCGCCCTATCGGCCGACACGGTGATGAAGGCGTTGAGCCGCGGGTTCAGCGCCGCCACCGCGTCCAGATGCGCCTCCGTCAGCTCCGCCGCCGAGAACGCCCGCCGGCGCAGCCCGTCCCGCGCCTCGACCAGCGACAGATCGGTCAGCATCACTCGACCACCTTCGGCACGGCGTAGAACGCGCCCGCCCGGTCGGGCGCGTTGCCCAGCACCAGCTCCGGGATGCCGCCATCCGTCACGGCATCGGCCCGCAGCCGCATCGCCATCTGCGCCGCGCCGGTCAGGGGGTCGATCCCCTCCACGTCCACCTCGTTCAGCTGCTCGATCCAGCCCAGGATGCCGTTCATCTCCCCGGCAAGCTGCTCCGCCTCCGCGGGATCGACGTGGATGCGGGCGAGCCGGGCGATGCGCCGGACGGTCGCGGGATCGAGCGACATGGCTGGGTCCTATGGTAGCATGGTGGCACAGCCCGCGCCGGGCTGTTGAAGCGCGGGACCATACCGACCGACATGCCTCTGTTCAACATCGCGGATTTGCGGGCACGGACGCCGCGGGGTCAACGGCTGATCGGCCTCGACCCCGGCGCCAAGACCATCGGCGTGGCGCTCTCCGACGTCGGCCTGATGCTGGCCAGCCCGTATGGCAGCCTGCGGCGGGGCAAGCTGGGCCAAGCGGCGGCCGAGCTTGCCGCCATCGCAGGGCGGGAGGGCGCCGGCGGCGTGGTCGTCGGCTGGCCGCTGTCGATGGACGGCACGGTGGGTCCCGCCGCGCAGGCGGTGCGGGACTGGGCGCTCTCCCTGTCCGACGCGGCCGGCCTGCCCACGGCGTTGTGGGATGAGCGCCTGTCATCGGCCGCGGTGAACCGCCATCTGATCGCCGAGGCCGACATGACCCGGCGCAAGCGCGCCGCCGTCGTCGACCAGATGGCCGCCGCCTACATCCTGCAAGCCGCCCTCGACGCAAGCCGCACTCAAACGTAGGGCGTATAAGCGAAGCGCCATACGCCGGCGTGCGGCGCTGCGTGGCGGCGGAAGGCGCTGACGCTTTTCCGCCCTACGGTGGGCGGATCAGTCCGGCGGCACCGGGTCGCAGGCCAGCGCCGTCGCCCGGGCCAGCACCAGCAGGCGCCGCGCCGCCACGCCCGCCGCCGCGGCGTCGCCCAGCGCATGGGCCAGCAGCGGGCTGGACAGCACGGCCTGCGCGGCGGTGTTGCCGGCGAGGTTGGCGGCCCCCACCAGCGTCGCCGCCACCGCCGTCCGCCGCAGCAGGCCCAGCGTCCCCAGCACGCCGGGCCGCACGCCGTAAAGCGCCGCGACCTCCCGCACCAGCCGCACGCCGCGCCAGGCCACGAACAGCACGTCCAGCGCCGGGGACGGGATCGCGGCGATGCCCGCCACCGCCTGCATGGCCGCGTTGCGGCCCAGGCGGTCCGCCGCCTCCCGCAGCGTCCGGCAGGGTCCGGCGCGCAACAGGGCGATGGCCGCGTCGGGATCGTTCACGGCCCTCAGCGCCGGCGCGACCGCCGGGCCGCCGGGGACCATGTGGGACCAGGACACCGCCGCCTGCACCATCCGCACGGCATCGCCCGAGGCGAGCGCGGCGCGCAGGCCATCGACGCGCCGCAACGCCAGCAGCGCGCGAACCTCGCGCAGCAGCCCGGCGCCGATCAGCCCGAACCCGGCACCCGCGACGCCGAGCGTCGCCCAGCCCAGCCAGGCCGCCCGGCCAAACTGGTCCGCCACGAAGTTGCCGACCGACAGCCCGGCCAGACCCAAGGCCAGCACGGCCACGCCCAGCAGCGCGAGCGCCGCCGTCCCCGCCCGCGGCGCCGCATCGGCCGTCGCGACGACCGCGGGGAGCGACGGCTCCAGCCGTGCCGCCGGCTCCTCCTCAAGCTCGATCCGCGGCTCCACCCTCACAGCACGTCATCCAGCAGGAAGCAGAGCAGGGTATCGAGGCCCAGCTCGGGCACGCCGCCGCGACCGTCCTGCGGCGGGCGCAGCGGCTCGAACTCCGGCAGTTGCAGGAACGGGTGCGCCCAGAACGCATCGTCCGGCGACCGGTCCGGCACCTCGCCGGGGTAGGAGCGCAACATCCGCTCATCGCCGATCCGCCGGCCGCGCACCGCCGACACCGGGCGGCCGTCGAGCGTCCAGACGAAATCCTCGGTGCAGCGCACCGCGGCGATGGTCCGATGGCCGGTCCGCACCTCAACGGCATCGCCAGGCCCAGAGGCGCCGCCGATGCCGCCTTGGGCGACGCTGCGCAGCAGGGCCGCAAGGTTGCCACGCTGCCGCTCCGCCACGTGATCGGCTTTGGTCGCCGCGAAGGCGACCCGGGACACGATCCGGGGCGGCCGGCGCAGATGGCCCAGCGCCCAGGCGGCCTCGATCCAGGACCGCCGCCAGCGGAGCGCGCCCGCCGCCGCCGCAACCGCCGCCGCCGCGTCGTCGAAGGCGCCCGGCCCCGCGTGCAGCGCCGTGAGCAGGTCCACCAGGACCACGATCCGGTCGAGGTTGCCGAACATCGGCTCGTTCAGGTCGCGCTGCACCGCCTGGACATAGGCGGCGTAGCGCCGGGCCAGCAGGGCGCCGAGGCCGCCGCTGCCCAGGTTCGGGAAGAACAGCGTCCAGGCCGGCTCCGGGCCGGGCGCCGGCATCAGGAAACGGCCGGGCTGCAGCAGGGACAACCCGGCCTCCCGCAGGCGGTGCAGCATGGCGCGATACAGCCGGTGGCCGGTCGCCGCCAGCGCCTCGTCCGCCGGGGCGCTGGCCGGGAGCGCGCCGTTGAACGCCATGAACTCCGCCGCATGCGGGGCGGCGGCCGGCGTCTCCAGCCGGCGCAGCACGGCGGCGGACCAGTCGGCGAAGCCGGTGCGCAGCAGCGGCAGGTCGAGCAGCCACTCGCCGGGGTAGTCCAGCAGTTCCAGCCGCAGCCGCTGCGGCGGCAGGCCGATCCCCAGCCGCTCCCGCCCCAGCGTCACATCGAGCGCCAGCATGGAAGCGGCGCTCGTGCGCTCCGGCCAGGCCGGGGGGTCCCGGGTGAGCGCGGCCAGATGCCGCCCGTGGTCGAACCGCGGCAGGCCGGAGGCGCCGGACGGCGCCAGCGCGACCTGCACCCGCCGCCCCTTCAGGCGACGGGCGAGGCCCGGCAGCACCGGGTGGCCTGCGCCGAGCGCCAGCAGGTTTGCCGCCACCGAGGTCAGGAACGCCGTCTTCCCCGCCCGCGCCAGCCCGGTCACGCCGATGCGGACGGTGCGCCGGGTCAGGCGGGCGAGCGTGGCGTCAGGCGTCAGGCGCGTTGGACCAGCTCGATCTTGTAGCCATCGGGGTCCTCGACGAAGGCGATCACCGTCGTGCCGTGCTGCACCGGCCCGGCCTCCCGGGTGATCTTCGCGCCGGCCTTCTTGAGTTGGTCGCACGCGCCGTACACATCCGGCATGGCTACAGCGAGGTGGCCGAAGGCGCTGCCGATCTCGTACGGCCCCTCCTGGTCCCAGTTGTAGGTCAGTTCGAGCACGCTGGCGCTGTCCTCGTCGCCATAGCCGACGAAGGCCAGCGTATAGCGCCCGCCGGGCACCTCGTTCCGGCGCAGCTCCTTCATGCCGAACAGCTTGGTGTAGAACGCGACGCTCGCGTCCAGGTCCTTCACGCGGAGCATGGTGTGCAGCAGCCTTGGGTTGGTCATGGGCTTGGTCCTTAATCCGGGGTTGGTGAGGCGGCGTCGATGCCGAGCAGGAAAAGCCCGGCAGCGTCCGCCTCGGTGATGCACGCGGCGCCATCGGTCAACAGGGTTCCGCCCGCCTCGAACGCCACGCCGCGCAATCCGGCGTGGGCGGCGGCGCGCAGCGTGGCCGGGCCGATGGTCGGGAGGTCGGCCCGCCGGTCCTGGCCGGGCTTCACCAGCTTGACGAGGACGCCGCCGGGTCCGGGCCGGGCCAGCCCGGCGGCGCGGGCCAGCATGGCGTCGGTGCCCTCGATGGCCTCCACGGCCAGCACGATGCCCTGCTGCACGACGCACGCCTGGCCGACATCGGCCTGTCCCAGGGCGTGCACCACCGCCGCGCCGCGCTCGATATCGGCCATGGCGGCGGCGTCCGGCGCCACGCGGCCCATCCGCCCGCGCGGTCCCACCGCCTCGGTCAACACCTCGTGCGCGCCGACGACGCGGAACCCCTCCTCCCCCAGCACCCGCACGATGGCCGCGAGCAGCCCGTCATCGCCGGCAAAGGCGGCACGGCCGATCCGGGCCATGATCCGCGCGCCCTCCGCATCCGGACGAAGGTCCAGGAGGGACGGGCGGCGGACCGGCCCGACCAGCACAAGCTCCGTGCACCCGGCGTCGCGCAGCCGCGCCAGGATCTCGCCGGCGGCGCCCATCCGGATGAAGGCGTGGGGGAACGGGGCGACCACCGCGGCCTCGGCAAAGCCCCGCAGCGCCACGATGAACACGCGCCGTCCAGCGGTGGCGGCGGCGGCGGCGACCCGGCCGGGAAACGGGCCGCCTCCCGCCAGGATGCCAAGAGTCGGCATGCGGGCCGGCTACAAGGCCGGTAATGCTTCGCGAACGGCCGAATGAACCGTCAACAAATGATAAAGAGCCGTTAAATGCGCCCGCCAACAAACTTTTTTCATTGCGTTTTGCTATCCTACACTCACTTACTAAATCAGTCACTGGGACGTGATCTTCAACAGGAGTACTTCATGGGTGACGATGAGGTTCTGGCAACGTCCAACGGATTTATCCAATGCCTGCGCATGCTGGCAGAGGAGGCGTCCATTCTGCGGTTGGACCAAACTTCGGCCGCGTTGCAGCGGGCGCTCGACACCTGCCACCTCGAAGTTTCGGCGGGCAGGAGCGATGGCTTCGCAGATCGGATACAAGACGGGTTGGCGATCCATTAGGGCCGGGCGATCAATGGCGCCCGTATGCCCATGGGCTGCCTTGACCGGCTGGCCTTCCCTGTCATTGCAAGAAGCGTAGCGGCGCGGCAATCCAGGGTCAGTCGATAGGGCGACCCTGGATTGCCGCGCCGCCACGACCCGCGGTGATGAAAGGTCCATAGCACGGCATCGCCGGCCTAGGCCGGATCGTCGTCCAGAACGATGGCCGCCGTGCGGATCAGGCCGCGCTTGCTCGGCCCGTCGATGAACGCCAGCACCTCGGCGACCATGGGGTCATCGCCATGGATGTCCCGCACCTCGGCCAGGCGTGCGCTGAACACCCCCACCGGCCCGAACAGCAGGCGCACCGCCGCCCGCAGCCGATGCAGCCCGGCGCGGTCCACGCCCCGGCGCCGCAGCCCGATGACGTTGAGGCCCGACAGGCGCGCCCGGTTGCCGATGACGCTGCCGAACGGGATCACGTCCGCCTCGACCCCGGACACCCCGCCGACCATGGCGCCGCGGCCGATGCGGACGAACTGATGCAGCGCCGCGGCGCCGCCGATCACCGCCCCCGCGCCGATGCTGACGTGCCCGCCCATCACCACATTGTTGGCGATTACCACGCCGTCGCCGATGTCGCAGTCATGCGCGACGTGCACCACGGCCATCAGCAAGCAGTCGGCGCCCACCCGGGTGACGCCGCTCCCGGTGACGGTGCCGCGGTGGATCGTGCAATGCTCGCGGATTTGGGTGCGCGCGCCGATCTCGCACCGCGTCGGCTCGTTGCGGTACTTGAGGTCCTGCGGCGCCAGGCCGACCGTGCAGAACGGGTAGAGCAGCGCCCCCTCCCCGATCAGCGTGTCGCCATCCACCACGACGTGCGACACCAGCCGGGCGCCGTCGCCGATCGTCACGGCGGGGCCGACATGGCACCACGGCCCGATCTCCACGCCCGCCCCCAACCGCGCGCCCGGCTCGATGATCGCGGTCGGGTGCACCTTCGCAGCCTGCGGCACGGCGACATCGAGCGTTCGGGGCATCAGGATCATGCAACGGCTTTCGTTATGGCCGAACGGATGCTCGGCTCCACGCGCCACATGTTACGGAACGAAGACGCACGCACCAACACAAGGATTATTGCCGGACGTTGCGGTTACTTGTCCATAATCATGGCGGCGTAGGTCGCTTCGGCCACGGAGACCCCCTCGACCAGGACCACGGCGCTGAACTTCCAGACGTTGCCGCGGTGGCGGTTCTTGGTGACGTGGATGCGCAGCGTGTCGCCAGGCACCACCGGGCGGCGGAACTTCGCGTTCTCGATGGTCATGAAATACACCACCTTGCCGGCGGCATCCGGCCCGAGCGTCTCCACCACCAGCACCGCCGCGGTCTGCGCCATGCTTTCGATGATGAGCACGCCGGGCATGACGGGATGGCTGGGGAAGTGGCCCTGGAAGAAGTTCTCGTTGACCGTCACGTTCTTGATGCCGACCGCCGAGTGGCCCGGCACGACATCGACGACCTTGTCGATCATCAGCATGGGGTAGCGGTGCGGGATCGCGTGCATGATCCGCTTGATGTCCAGCACCTCCGCGCGCGGCAGGGCCGCCTTCAACGAGGGCTTGGGCGCGACGTCGTGCATGGGAGGGGTGCCGTCCATTCCGCTCTAACCCACGCCTTCGTCGGTTGGTTTCCCGCCGGTCCGGTGCTGCGGGCGCACGAGCTTGCGGAGCGCCACCACGCCGCGGAAGAACTCGCGGCTCGGCTGCGACGGGCTGCCGATCACGTCGAGGCCGGCGCCGACGTCCGACATCACGCCGGCCTGCGCGCCGATCCTGGCCTTGCGCCCGATCCTCAGATGTCCCGTCAAACCGGCCTGCGCCGCGATCACCACAAAATCCTCGAGTACGGTCGAGCCGGAAATACCGGCTTGCGCCACGACCACGCAGCACCGTCCCAGCCGCACGTTGTGCCCAATCTGCACCAGGTTGTCGAGACGCGACCCGGCGCCGATCACCGTGTCGGCCGCCGACCCCCGGTCGATTGTGCTGTTCGCCCCCACCTCGACATCGTCCTCCAGCAGCACGCGGCCAAGCTGCGGCACCGTCAGGAAGCCTTGCGGCGTGGTGGCGAAGCCGAAGCCCTCCTGCCCGATGCGCGCGCCGGTATAGACATAGACCCGGTCGCCCAGCAGGGCATGGCTGACGCTGGCCAGCGGGCCGATCCGGCAGTCCGCGCCCATCGACACGGCATCCCCGATCACGGCGCCCGCGCCGATGCGGCACCGCGGCCCGATCACGGCGCCCGCGCCGATGACGGCCAGCGGACCAATCTCGGCGGAGGCGTCGCAGCACGCATCCTCCGCCACGACGGCGGAGGGATGCACGCCCGGGCGGACCGGCGGGGGCGGGTGGAACAGCCCGGCGGCCCGCGCCCAGCCCGCATAGGGATCGGCCGTCTCGATGGCGACCGTGCCGGCGGGGACGCGGCCCGCGAAGTCGGGATGCACGATTACCGCCCCCGCTTGCGTGGCCGACAGCGCATCCAAATAGCGGCGGTTGTCGAGGAAGCTGACATGCGCCGGGCCAGCCGATTGCAGGGGGGCCACCCCATGCAGCAACAACGGCCGGTCAGCCGCCACCCCGCCCGCCGCGGCCGCCACGGTCGCCAGCGGGTGGGGACCGGTCCGGGCGAAGAACCGGTCGTCCGCGGCGGCGCGTTCCGAACTCATCAGCGGCGTAGCCTAACGACGGGGCGCGGCCGGGCCGGACGGCGCGGGGGCGGGCGCCACGGCCGGGGTGGGCGTGGCCGGCTGGGGCGCAGGCGACGCGGCTTGGGCGGCCACGGCCGAAACGCCGTCGGGCGGCAGGGTGACGCTGGCCAGCGTCTTGTTCATCTGCTCCACGACGGGATCGGTGATGTCGAACTCGTTGATGTTGAGCGCCACCTGCGCCCGATGCAACACCAGGTTCATGCCCCGGCTTTCCGCCACCTGACGGATGGTCGCGATCAACATGCGCTCGATCTGCGCCAGCCCGACCTGGGCGGCTTCCTGGATGAACCGGTTGCGGTCGCGGAACTGCCGCTGCGAGTTGGTGATGCGCTCCTGCAACTCGCGCTCCTTGGCGCGGATCTGGTCGGCGTTCAGGCTGGCCCGCTGGTTCGCCAGCGCCTGCTGCAGGTCCCGCCAGGCGGCCTGCTCCTTCTGCGCATCCTCGTTGAGCTTCTCCCGCCGCTCCCCGATCAGCTTCTCGACCTGCTGCGCCGCGGTCGAGGCGTGCATGATGTCGGGGATGCCCAGCACGCCGATCACCGCGGCCGGGGGCGAAGGTCCGCGCGGCAGGGCCGGCAGGTCAGGCAACGGCGGGAGCTGCACCTGCAACGGCGCGTCGTTCGGCCCAGCGCCTGCGCCAGCACCCGTGCCAGCACCGGCGCCCAGCGATGGCGGGACGACCTGCACGGCGGGCGGCGCCGCGGTCCGTGGCGCCGCCCGGGGCGCCGAGGGCCGCGGCGCCGTGGCGCCCCCGGCCGCGGGCGGGATGAAGTAGCCGGGGCTTTGCTGCGCCGCCGCCGGGACGTGATGGGCCAGCGGGCTGAGGGCCAGCAAGGCGGCCGCCAAGGCGGCGGAGCGGGTCAGGACTGTCATGCGAACCTCAAAACCGTGTGCCGAACCCAAACCGGAACACCTGGGTCTGGTCGTAGGGGCGTTTGACGACGGCCTGGGCGATGTCGATGTTGATCAGGCCGAAGGGCGTCTTCCAGGACACGCCGACGCCGGTGCCGACGCGCGGCGTGGCGCTCTCCACCACGCGGGGCACCACCCCGTTGACCGCCCCGATCTTCGTCACCTCGCTCAGGGAGCCGATATCCACGAACGCCCGGCCGGACAAGCCGAGGTCGGCCGAGATCGGCAGCGGGAAGCGCAGTTCGGTGGATTGGGTGTAGATCAGCCGGCCGCCGATGCTGTCGTTGGAGGTGACGCCGGCAATCGGGTTGCTGATGGCATGCGGCCCGGCGCCGCCCGACTGGAAGCCGCGCAGGTTGTCGCCGCCCAGGAAGAAGCGGTCGATGATCCGCTCCTCCCGGCCCAGCTGCGCCAGGTAGCCGCCGCCCGCCGACAAGGCGATGCCCCAGTCGCTGTCGCCGGTGAACCGCTCCAGCGGGATGTAGTAGGTGCCGTCGAGCTTGGTCCGCACATAACGCGCCGTGCCGCCCAGCCCGGCGAAATCGGTGCCGAGGCGGAGCAGGAAGCCATCATGCGGCTCGGTCCGGCTGTCCCGGTAGTCCAGCGACAAGGTCTGCCCGATCTGCGACAGCAACGACGTGCCGACCTGGTTCTGGATGTAGATGCTGGCGCCTTCCTGCACGTCGAAGATGCGCCGGCTGACCAACGAATAGGTCCAGGCTTGCCGCAAATGCTCGTTGAACTCGTAGCCGAGCCGGAGCGCGCCGCCGATCCGCGACTCGTTGTAGGCGGCGATGTCCTGGTTGTTGTTGTTCACGTCGAACAGGTCGAACCCGGCCACCAGGTTGCGTTCCAGGAAGTAGGGATCGGTGATCGACAGGTCCAACTGGCTGCGCCGCTGCGCCAGCACGCCGTTGATGCTGGCGTCGATGCCGGTGCCGATCAGGTTGCGCTCCCGCAGCCCCACGTTGAGCAGCGCGCCCGCATCGGTCGAGAACCCGCCGCCCAGCGTCAGCTCGCCGGTCGCCTTCTCGTCCACCACGGCATTCAGCACCGCCCGGTCCGCCGCACTCCCCGGCGACGGCGTCACCGTCACGCCGTTGAAGTAGCCGAGGTCCTGCAGACGCTGCCGCGACCGGCGGACCGTGGCAGCGTTGAACGCATCCCCCTCCGCCAACCGGAACTCGCGCCGGATCACCCGGTCCTTGGTGCGCGTGTTGCCGGAGATGTTGATCCGCTCGACATAGACACGCGGCCCCTCGGTGACGTCGAACACCAGGTCCACCGTCTTCTTGGCCCGGTCGCGGGCGATGCGCGGCTTCACATCGACAAAGGCGTAGCCGCGGTTCTGCACCGCGTCCTGGATCGCCTGCGTCGTGCGCTCGACGATGTCGCCGTCATAGGTGTCGCCGGACGCGATCTGCAGCAGCGGCGTCAGCTCCTCGCCCTTGAGGTTCCGCAGCTTGCTGTCGATGCCGACCTGGCCGACCGTGTAGCGTTCCCCTTCGCTCAAGGTGAACGTCACGAAGAACGCGCGGCGGTCCGGCGACAACTCGGCCGTCGCGTCCCGCACCTCGAAATCGGCATAGCCGTTCTTCAGGTAGAAGCGCCGGAGCAGCTCCTTGTCGAAGTTGATCTTCTCGGGGTCGTACTGGTCGCTGCTGGACAGGATCCGGTAGAATGCCTGCTCGCGGCTGTTGATGACCTCGCGCAGCCGGTTCTCGCTGAAGGCGCGGTTGCCGACCATGGCGATGCGGCTCACCAGCGTCGTGTCGCCCTCGTTCACCTCGAACACCACATCGACCCGGTTCTGATCGAGCCGGATCACCTTCGGCACCACGGCCGCGGCGAACCGGCCGCGCCTGGCATACAGGTCCAGCAGGCGCTGACGGTCCGCCTGCGCCAGCTGCGGCGTGAACACGGCACGGGCGCGCAGTTGCAGCTCGCCCCGCAACTGCTCGTCATTCAGCTTGCGGTTGCCCTCGAACGCGATCCGGTTGACGATCGGGTTCTCCTGCACCGCCACCATCAGCACGTTGCCGTCCCGGCGCAGCTTCACATCCTGGAACAGGCCGGTGGCGAACAGCGTCTTGAGGCTGCGGTCGATGCGCTCGGGGTCGAAGGGGTCGCCGGCCTGGACCAGCATGTAGGACCGGATCGTGCCCTCCTCGATCCGCTGGTTGCCCTCCACCTTGATGGCGGAGATGACGCCGCCGGGCGCGGTGCGGACGGGCACGGGCGCACGCTGGGCGGCGGCGCCGCGCCGCAGCTGCGCCACAGCCGACTCGCTTGCAAGGAGCGGAAGCAGGCATGCCGTGGCAAACAGCGCAGCGCGTCGTCGGGACAACAGGCAGATCCTCCAAGGGGCGGGCACGTCGGATGCAGCCGCCATGGCGACGGTTCCGGCTTTGTAATCGCAGTGCCGCCCCTCGCCAAGGCCCGTGAACACGGACCTCTCAAATCGCCCGGTAACCCCTTGGCCGAGACCGCTCCATGGGGCGCCTTGAATGCGTCAGCCGATCAGCCCGCTCACCCAACGGAACAGGCCCAGATGGGTCAGGTCGTTCCACGTGGCGAACACGAACAGGCAGGCGAGCACGGCGAAACCGGCGCGGTAGCCGTATTCCTGCGCCCGTGGCGGCAACGGCCGGCCGCGCACCGCCTCCGCCAAATAGAACAGCAGATGCCCGCCATCCAGGATCGGAATCGGGAACAGGTTGATCAGCCCGAGGTTCACCGACAGCACCGCGATGAAGCTGATGAGGCTCGACACGCCCAGCTGCGCCACCTGGCCCGAAAGCTGCGCGATCCGCAGCGGGCCGCCGAGGTCGTCCGTGTTCCGCGCGCCGCTCAGCATCTGCCCCAGCCCGGCGACCGTCTGCACCGTCACGTCCCAGGTCTGCTCCACCCCGGCGCCCACCGCCTGCAACGGGCCCAGCTTGGTGAACTCGGTGCCGCCGCCGCGCACGCCCAGCAGGCCCACCCGACGCCCGCCGCCGGCATCGCGCCCGCCCGCCAGGACCGTCACGGTCTGCTCCTGCCCGTCGCGCAGGATGCGTAGCGCCAGTTCCCGGTCCGGGTTCGCCGAAACGATGCGCTGGATGTCCTCGAACCGCGCGACCGCCGTGCCGTCGATGGCCGTGACGCGGTCGCCGGCCTGCAGCCCTGCCTTCGCAGCCGCGCCGTCCGCCACCACCTCCCCCACCACCGGTACCGAGACCGGGCGGCCCACCGTGACGAACAGCGCCGTGAACAGCACGGCCGCCAGCAGGAAGTTCGCGACCGGCCCGGCCGCGACCACGATGGCCCGCGACAGCACGGGCTTCTCATGGAACGTCCGGCCCGGCAGCCAGCGCGCCCGCACCTCGGGGGCCACGTCCTCCGGCCGCTCCTGGCCGTGCAGCTTCACGTAGCCGCCGAGCGGCAGCCAAGCAAGCTTCCAGACCGTGCCGAGCCGGTCGGTCCCGCTGGCGATGGAGCGGCCGAAGCCGATGGAGAACGCCTCCACATGCACCCCGCGCCAGCGCGCCGCCAGATAATGGCCGAGTTCATGCACGAACACCAAGACGCCGAGCACGACGATGAACGCGGCGACGCTGCGGAGGAAGTCGGGGATGATGAGCATGCTGGGTGTCCTCAGGCCGCCTTCGCGGCGGCAATCTGGTGGGCGGCACGCCGGGCGGACGCATCCAGGTCCATCACTGCATCCAAGCTGTCCGCGGCCTGAGACCCAAGCCGCTCCAGCACGGCCTCCACGAGGACGGCGATGGTGGTGAACCCCAGGCGGCGGTCCAGGAAGGCTTCCACCGCCACCTCGTTGGCCGCAGACAGGATTGTGGGTGCGCCGCCGCCTGCACGCAAGGCATCCCGCGCCAGCCGCAGCGCCGGGAAGCGTACGGGATCAGGCGCATGGAACTCCAACGTGCCCAACGCCGCGAGGTCCAGCCGCGGCGACTCCGTGGGCAGCCGCGCCGGCCAGGCCAAGGCGTGCGCGATGGGGATGCGCATGTCGGGCGCCCCCATCTGCGCCAGCACGCTGCCGTCGCGGAAATGCACGAGCCCGTGGATCACCGATTGCGGATGCACCAGCACGCCGATGTCGCTCTCGTCCATCGCGAACAGCCGGGCGGCCTCGATGAGTTCCAGCCCCTTGTTCATCATCGTCGCCGAGTCGATGCTGATCTTGGCGCCCATCGACCACACGGGATGCCGCAACGCGGCCTCCGGCGTCGCGCGCGCCATCTCCTCGGTCGAGGCCAGGCGGAACGGGCCGCCGGATGCGGTCAGCACGATGCGCTCCACCGCGTCCCGGTTGCCTTCCGCCATCGCCTGGAAGATCGCGTTGTGCTCGGAGTCGACCGGCAGCAGCGTGGCGCCGGCGTCCCGCACCGCGCGGAGCATGACTTCGCCGGCGCAGACCAGCGCCTCCTTGTTGGCCAGCGCCACCGCGCCGCCGCGCCGGATCGCCGCGAGCGTGCTGGGCAGGCCCGCAGCACCCGTGATCGCCGCCATCGTCCAGTCCGCCGGCAGCGACGCCGCCTGCAGCACGGCCGCATCGCCGCTCGCCGTCTGGATGCCGCTGCCGGCCAGCGCGGCGTCGAGGGCCGCGTGGCCGGACGGCTCGGCGATGACGGCGAGTTCCGCCCCCAGCAGCCGGGCCTGTTCCGCCAGCAGGACCGCGTTGCGCCCGCCGACCAGCGCGCGGACCTGGAACCGGGCCGGGTTCGCGGCCAGCAACTGGACCGTGCTGCGGCCGACGCTGCCGGTGCTGCCCAGCACCGAGACCGTGCGCCGGCCCGTCCTGTCCCCGCCGCCCGACGCTTGCGGACGCGCCGTCCCAGCGTTTATTGCCATAGCGCCACTCCCCGACCCAACAACAACGCCAGCGCGGCGGCGGCCGGCGCCGCGGTCAGCAGCCCGTCCAGCCGGTCCAGCAGCCCGCCATGCCCGGGGATCAGCCGCCCCGAGTCCTTCACGCCGAAATGCCGCTTGGCCGCGCTCTCCAGCAGATCGCCGGCCTGCGCCGCCACCCCGAGCAGCCCGGCGACCACCGCGGCCCGCCCGGCCGGCCCCACCGCCAGCAGGCGGCCCGCGGCCTCCCCCACCAGCATCGCCGCCAGCAGGCCGCCCGCGGCACCGGACCACGTCTTGCCCGGCGAGATCGCCGGCGCCAGCTTGCGACCGCCCAGCCACCGCCCGGCGGCATAGGCGCCGACATCGCTCGCCCACACCACGACCACCAGGAACAGCACGTTGGCCCGGCCCGCCGCGTTGTCGCCGCGCAGCCAGATCAGCGCCACGCCCGCCAGGCCGACATACAGCACGCCCGCCGCCATCGCGCGCCGCCCGCTGCTCCACCCCGCCGCCAGGGCGCCGGCCGCCAGCACGGCCAAGGCCCAACGCTCCCGGTCCAGCACGGCGACCAGCCCGGCCAGCAGCACCGCGAACGGCACCGCAAGCCCCGGCCACCGCCCGGGCCGCCCGCCGCACAGCGCGACCCATTCATAGGCCAGCCCGCCCGCCGCCGCCGCCATCAGCGCGGTCCAGGCGTCGGCGCCCAGCCAGATGCACGCGAGCGCCGCCGGGGCCAACAGGACGGCCGACAGCACCCGCTTCCGCAGGTCGCCCCACCGTCTTGCCGGACTGGCCTGGCCGTTGGGCGGTTCAGGCAGGACGCGCCCCGAACCGGCGCTCGCGCCGGGCGAACTCCGCCAGGGCGTCGTTGAACTCGGCCGGGCCGAAATCCGGCCACAGCACGTCGAGGAAGACCAGCTCGGCATAGGCCGATTGCCACAGCAGGAAGTTGGACAGCCGGCGCTCCCCGGAGGTGCGGATCATCAGGTCCGGGTCGGGCATGCCGGCGGTGGACAGGAACCGCTCGAACCGCTCGGCGGTCAGCGCCGCCGGGTCCAGGGTGCCATCGGCCACGGCCTGCGCCGCCGCGCGGGCGGCGGCGGCGATCTCGTCGCGGGCGCCGTAGGACAGCGCCATGTTCAGGTTCATCCGCGTGTTGCCCAGCGTCGCGCGCTCCGCACGGTCCAACTCGGCCCGGGTCTCCGGCTCGAAGCGCGCACGGTCGCCCAGGATGCGGACGCGCACGCCCTGCCGCGACAACTCGGACAGCTCCTGGCGGATGTAGTGGCGCAGCAGGCCGGTCAGCTCCAGCACCTCGTCCGCCGGGCGGCGCCAGTTCTCGCTGCTGAAGGCGTACAGCGTCAGCCAGCCCACGCCGGCCTCCATCGCGGCCTCGATGGTGCGGCGCACCGCCTGCGCCCCGGCGCGGTGCCCGGCCGCCCGCGGCAGCCCGCGCGCCGCGGCCCAGCGGCCGTTGCCATCCATGATGACGGCGATGTGCTGTGGCGGCGCCGGCCCGGCTGGTCCGGACGCAAGCGGCTTCACGTCCGGTTTGCCCAACGCCATCCCGTCACACCTGCCGGATTTCCCGGTCCTTGTCGGACAGAGACTCGTCGATGCGCTTGATGTAGCCGTCCGTCAGCTTCTGCACCTGGTCGGACCAGTCCTTCATCTCGTCCTCGCCGATCTCGCTCTTTTTCTCGGACGCCTTGATCTGGTCCATGCCGTCCCGCCGCACGCCGCGCACCGCCACCCGCGCGCCCTCGGCATAGCGCCCGGCCGCCTTCGCCAACTCGCCCCGCCGCTCCGCCGTAAGCTGCGGGATCGGCACGCGCACCACCTGCCCGTCGGAGCCGGGGTTGAGGCCCAGCCCGCTGTCGCGGATCGCGCGCTCCACGGCGCCGACCAGCGTGCGGTCCCAGACCTGCACGGTGATCATCCGCGGCTCCGGCACGCCGATGGTGCCGACCTGGGTGATCGGCACCTCCGTGCCATACGCCTCGACCTTGACGGGTTCCAGCAGCGCCGGGCTGGCGCGCCCGGTGCGCAGGCCGCCGAAATCGCGGCGCAGGGTCTCCAGCGCGCCGTCCATCCGGCGCGTCAGGTCGGTCTTGAGGGCAGTCAGGTCGGCGGGCACAATGGTCTCCCCGGGTTGGACGTCAATGCGGCTCGATGATGCGGGTGAAACGCCCCTCGCCGCGCATCACCTGCGCGAACGCGCCGGGCGCATGGATGTTGAACACGATGATCGGCAGGCCGTTCTCCCGCGCCAGGCTGATACCCGCCGCGTCCATCACGCCGAGGTCGCGGGCCAGCACGTCGAGGTAGGTCAACTGGTCGTAGCGCTCGGCATCGGGCACCTTGCGCGGGTCGGCGGAATACACGCCATCGACCTGCGTGCCCTTCAGCAACAGGTCGCAGTTCATCTCGGCCGCGCGCAGGGCGGCGGCGGTGTCGGTCGTGAAGAACGGGTTGCCGGTGCCGGCGGCGAAGATCACGACGCGGCCCTTCTCCATATGCCGCTCCGCCCGGCGCCGGATATACGGCTCGCACACGCTGCTCATCGGGATGGCCGACTGCACGCGGGTCGGGACGCCGCGCCGCTCCAGCGCGCTCTGCATGCCGAGCGCGTTCATCACCGTCGCCAGCATGCCCATGTAGTCGGCCTGCGCCCGGTCCATGCCGCCCGCCGCCGCGGAGATGCCGCGGAAGATGTTGCCGCCGCCGATCACCAGGCAAACCTGCACGCCCATCTGCACCACGTCGCCCACGTCGGCGGCGATGCGCGCCAGGGTGTCAGTGTCCAACCCGTACTCCCGCTTCCCCATCAGCGCCTCCCCGGACACTTTCAGCAGGACGCGCTTATGGGTCGGTTGATCTGCCATGGAATCCTTCCGGGGCCGGGCGGCGGCACGCTAAAGGGTGACGCCGCCCTTAACAAGTTCAGGCCGCCGGTCCGGCCCCGTCACACGGCAAGCCCGGCTACTCCGCGGGGGGCGGCGCCGGCGACTCGGGCGGCGGCACGATGCCGGCGGCGGCGGCGACCTCGGACGCAAAATCGCCGCCGGTCGGCTTGTCGATCCCCTCGCCCAACTGGAAGCGCGCGAAGCCGGACAGCGTGGCGCCGGCCTTCTTCACCACCGCGCGCACCCGGCTCTCGCCGTCATGCACCCAGACCTGCTCCAGCAGCACGACCTCCTCGTAGTACTTGCGGATGCGTCCCTCCACCATCTTCTCGATGATGGCGTCGGGCTTGCCGGAGCCGCGCGCCTGCTCGGTCAGCACGGCCTTTTCGCGCTCCAGCGCCGCCGGGTCCACCGCGTCCACGTCGAGCGCGTCGGGCCGGGCGGCGGCGACATGCATGCCGATCTGGCGGCCGAGGGTCTCCAAGGCGTCCAGCTCGCTGCCGCTCTCGATGGCGATCAGCACGCCGATCTTGCCCAAGCCGGGCTTCAGCGTGTTGTGCACGTAGGTGGCGACGACGCCCTGCGGCACCGTCAGCACCTTGGCCCGGCGGAGCGTCATGTTCTCCCCGATCGTCGCCACGAGCTGCGTCAACTCCTCCGCGACTGTCCGCCCGGTGCCGGGGAACGGCGCGGCGCGGATCGTCTCCACGTCGTCGCCGACCTCGAGCGCGATCTGCGCCACGGCGGCAACCACCGCCTGGAACGTCTCGTTGCGGGCGACGAAGTCGGTCTCGGCGTTGACCTCGACCATCGCCGCCCTGTTCGCCATGCTCGCGACGCCCACCAGGCCCTCGGCCGCCACCCGGCCGCTCTTCTTCGCCGCGGCCGACAGGCCCTTCTTGCGCAGCCAGTCGAACGCCGCCTCCGCGTCGCCGCTGCACTCCATCAGCGCCCGCTTGCAGTCCATCATGCCCGCGCCGGTCTTCTCGCGGAGCGCCTTGACCGCCGCCGCCGTGATCTCAGCCATTTCAAACCCTCCTTACGCCGCCGGCTGCTCGGCCGGGGCAGGCTCCGGCATCGGCAGCGCCTCTGGCGGCAGCTCCTCCGCCGCCCCCAGGTCGCGCCCGCTCGCCACCATCTCGGCGCTGATGCCGTCCAGCACGGCGCCGGCAATCAGGTCGCAGTACATGGTGATCGCCCGGATCGCGTCGTCGTTGCCGGGGATCGGGTAGGTCACGCCCTGCGGGTCCGAGTTGCTGTCGAGCACGGCGACCACAGGGATGCCGAGCTTGTTGGCCTCCTCGACCGCGAGCTTCTCCTTGTTCGTGTCGATGATGAACAGGATGTCCGGCAGGCCGCCCATGTCCTTGATGCCGCCCAGCGCGCGCTCCAGCTTCTCCTGGTCGCGCGTGATGTCCAGCACCTCCTTCTTGGTGAGGCCCTGCACGTCGCCGCCCAGCATCTCCTCGATCTGGCGCAGGCGCTTGATGCTGCCGGTGATGGTCTTCCAGTTGGTCAGCATGCCGCCGAGCCAGCGGTGGTTCACGTAGTACTGGCCGCAGCGCTTGGCGCTGTCCGCCACGTACTCGGCCGCGGCGCGCTTGGTGCCGACGAACAGCACGCGCCCGCCCGCCGCCGTCACGTCGCGGACGGCTTTGAGCGCCCGGTCCAGCATCGGCACGGTCTGCTGCAGGTCGATGATGTGGACCTGGTTGCGGACGCCGAAAATGTAGGGTCCCATGCGCGGGTTCCAGCGCCTGGTGTGGTGGCCGAAGTGCACGCCGGCTTCGAGGAGCTGACGCAGTGTGAAATCGGGCATCGCCATGCGGGCGCGTCCTTTCCAGTGATCCGGTTGATCCTCCGCGGGGCCAGGCCATGCGGCACCGGAACCTGGGGATCAACCCCCGGGAAAGGCGCCCCGCGTGTGAATTACCCGCGACGGTCGCGGGCGGGCGAGATATGGTGGAGAATGGGGAACGATGCAAGCTGGCAGACGCCGGCATTCAGGGCTATCGCATTTGCGTCTTGCTGAACTGGGCCAGGAGGCGCGTCAGG
>CAXULX010000042.1:0-40153 GCA_964252005.1 uncultured Acetobacteraceae bacterium
GCGAACTGCGGCCAGAAGCTGATGCCGATGGAGAAGATCAGCACCTGCACCTTGAGCCGTTCGTGCATCTCCTGCGGCAGCGCGGCCGTCACCACGCCATCGACCAGCAGCGCGATCAGGATGGCGGGAAAGGTGAGCTGGATATCGGCGACCCGCATCAGCACCGCATCCACCACGCCCCCGGCATAGCCCGCGAGCAGCCCGGCGGCGATCCCCACCACCACCGCGAACAGCACCGCGCCCGCGCCGATCACCAGGCTGATCCGCACGCCGTACAGGATGCCCGACAGGATGTCCCGCCCCTGGTCGTCGGTGCCGAGCGGGAAGCTCCACTGCCCCTCCGCATCCCAGACCGGCGGGATGCGGCTGTCCATCAGGTTGAGCGAGGCGAGGTCGAGCGGGTTGTGCGGCGCGACCCACGGCGCCAGCGCCGCGCCCAGGAGGATCACCAGCAGCATCAGCGCCGCCCCCATCGCCACCGGCGAGCGGCGGAAGCTGTAGGCGAGGTCGCTGTCCCACCACCGGGCCAGGATGCCAGGCGCGCGCCCCGCCGCGGCGCTCAAGCGCGGCCCGCCCGCAGGCGCGGATCGACGGCGTAATACAATAGGTCCACGACCAGGTTGATCCCCACGAACAGCACCGAGATCATGATGAGGTAGGCCGCCATCACCGGCACGTCCGCGACCTGCACGGACTGCACGAACAGCAGGCCCATGCCGGGCCATTGGAACACCGTCTCCGTCACGATGGAGAACGCGACGATGCCGCCGATCTGCAGCCCGGCGATGGTGACGACCGGCACCAGCGTGTTGCGCAGCGCATGGCCGAAGTTGATGGCGCGCGGCCCCAGGCCGCGGGCGCGGGCGAACTTCACGTAGTCGCTGCGCAGCGCCTCCAGCATCTCGGAGCGCACCAGCCGCATGATCAGCGTCATCTGGAACAGCCCGAGCGTGACCGCCGGCAGCACCAGCGCCTTGAGGCCGCCCGCGGTCAGGAACCCGGTGCTCCAATGCGAGAACCGCACCACGTCGCCCCGGCCGAAGCTCGGCAGCACCTGGAGCCAGACGCTGAACACCAGGATCAGCAGGATGCCGATCAGGAACGTGGGCAGCGACACGCCGATCAGGCTGAACACCATGAACAGGCGGGAGGCCGCCGTGCGCCGGATGCCGGTATAGACCCCCATCGGCACGCCGACCAGCAACGCGAAGGCGGAGGCGGTGGCGGCCAGTTCCAGCGTCGCCGGGATGCGCTCGGCCAGCAGGTCCGTGACCGGCCGGGCCAAGCGGTAGCTGATGCCGAACTCCCCGTGCAGGGCGGCCCACATGAACTTGGCATATTGCACGACGAACGGCTGGTCGAGGCCGAGCTGCTGGGTCAGGGCGATCCGCTGCGCCTCCGTGTAGTCGGTGCCGAGCATGATGGTGACGGGGTCGCCGACGAAGGCGAACATGGCGTAGGCGATCAGGCCGACGACGAGGACGACGGGGATGGCTTGGAGGAGGCGGGAGACGATGAAGGGGAGCAGTTGGTCCTCGATCCGGGGCGGGTGGGGTGTGGGGTGGGTGCAGGGTTAGAACGGCTGCCTGGGCGCGCCAAGGGGTTTGGGGTGGCATTAGGGTGTTAGTTTCAATCTGGCCTGTGACCCTATGCCGTCCACCGCAGCCACGGTTCAACCGGCCAAATTTGGCCGATAACGGACGGGCAGCTTTGGAGAGGGGCGCTGAGAGAAGCAGACGTTGGCCATCGCACACACGAACCCCGAATGGGCTTCTACGATTTCCTGGCGACCCAAAACTGATACATACCTGTGAAGGTAAAGGGGTTGTCGGCCTCGAACGCATGCCAAGCGTCCAAATCAAGATCAACCTTTCCATGACGCGCCCGGAACCGCGACATCACGCTGTCCGGCAGATCAAACCCGAGAAAACGGAGGCGCAAGTCGTCCAGGATCTTCGCAATCGTCGGAAGGTCGAACGCGTGCTCCTGCACATGAAATACCAAGTCGCGGCAGGAACTCGAGCTATAGAAATCAAAGCTGGTGACCACGCCGCGGGCTGCGTTGTCCTCGGGCAGTTGCATCAGCATCGCTCTGACGGCCCTGATGCCGTCTCCGTCGGGCAACAGTCCGGACCGCTCCACTATTTCACGCGCTGCCGCCACGTGGATGCGACCGAGCCGACTGTAAAGGCCCAGGCGCATGAGACCAGCGGGCTTGAGCAAGCTTACCAGAATGCGCCATCCAGCGAGCGGATTGCGCAGGTGGTGGAGGACGCCGCTAGCCTCTACAACGTCAAAGCGTTCCGGCCAGTTGCCAAGGGCCAGGATGTCGGCTTGGAGGTATCGAACTGAAACGCCTAGCTCCCGACTTTTCCTGACGGCATAGGCCAGGCTTGACCGGCTAAGGTCCACGGCCGTGACCCTCGCATCCGGAAAGCGGCGGGCCGTTGTGATGGAGTGCTGGCCGGTGCCGCACCCTGCGACGAGCAGGCTCGGCTTCTCGGGGATAGCCCTGGCCAAGCTGCCCGCTGGTAGAAATCGGCGTAGGAACACCTTAAGGGTGGTCGGCTCTGCTTGGTCGCACACGACCCAACGCGGATATGGGTTCTGCTCGTATTGTCTTCCGACGGCCACCGACGTCGGGTCGGAGATGGGGGTTAATTGCTTGATATCGCCAGCCAGGTTGGCTTCCTGCCTGGGCTCGACAAGCTGTTGCCGTAACAAGACATCAGTGCAATCGGGCCATTGATGTCTCTCCAGCCGCTCGGCATGGGTGTTAGAGGAAAGAGGCTGGAACATGGCCAGGACAGCCAGGTCATCCGGGGCCGGCTGTTCTCCCCGGTCCAAGCCGGCCTTCAACCGAGCGATCTCAACCGCCTCGGCCTTCGAAACAGACCAAGCATACTCGTTGATGTAGCACTGCTGGGCGATCGACGCCGTAAGGGCCAAGTGACGATTTGCCGGCTTGAAGAGCAGTTCCGACCTGATTTCTGTAAGATGCCGTTCCAATCGTTCGTTGGCCATTGGCGCTGAAACTAAATGCGCGAGTAAGAGGGCGTTCGTTGCAACGATATCCAGTCCGGGGTTGTTGTGGAGGTCGGCCCACAGCGTTGGGGCTGCCGCGTAGGCCACATCAGCCATCCGGCTCCAGCCTTCTTGGAAAGCGAGGACCAACGCGCTTCGGACGTCAGGGCTGTGGACGCCTCCAACTAGGCCAGCACAGCGGACGAAAAGCCGTTTGATCTCGACCGTCGCCGCGAGCCTGAGAGCATTCATCGCGGCTTCCAGCGCGGCACCCGGATCATTCGTCGCAAGCAAAACACGGATGAGGTTGCCATGGGCCTGCGCGAAGCCCGGCAGCGCCGACACCGCGCGACGGTAGCCCTGGGCAGCGGACGCCAGGTCGCCAACTCGGGCACGCGCGTTCGCCAGGTTGTAAGAGGCATAAGCCAAACGAGCGGCTATCTCTGGATGACCCGGTCGCGCGGCGAGAACCCGCTCATACCCAGCTATTGCCTTTGAAAGCAAGCCGCGGGCTTGCTGCTCAATGGCGGTATGATAGATGTCGTGCAAAAGAGTAGTATCGACAGCGTCGCGGCCCGCACGCTGAGCCCGACGTCTCTGTTGCCGGTTCATTTCCGACAAATTTGAACATGCGTCAGTGGCGTGCGCTGTAAACAATAATAACAATGCTTGTTAGCAGCAAGTATTTCTCTAAAACTATAAAGTTTCATATCTGCAGATTGCGTTGCTTGTGCATCTTTGCAACAGAATCCGCAAACCACTTGAACTTGCGCTGTAGCTTCTTTTCTTCTCCGCCGGCGGTCGGCTTGGTTCACCCCCGAAGACGTCCCGAATGCCACCGAAAACCCTCCTATTAGCTACTTAAAGTAACGCTACAGATTGTAGCATACAGGTGGCACGCCCGCCTTGCTAGCTCATGCGGCAGTCTTGCCGGTCGATTTGAGGACAACACGTGACGGTCAGCTTGCGTCGCATCAAAGCGAGGGCTACGCATCGTAGTGTTGCGTGAGATGGTGTTCCATGGACGAGCGAATGTCCGATCTCGGCGAGTTGGAGCTGGAGGTGATGCAGCTCGTCTGGAACAAGGGTGAAATCACGGCCGAGCAGGTCCGGGAGGAGCTAACCCGGCCTGCCAAAGAGTCGACCGTGCGGACCGTCCTTCGAAGGCTTGAGGACAAGGGATACGTGACCCATACAGTCGAAGGCCGGACGTTCATCTTCCGCGCTGCAGAGGCTCGCCAGGAAGTTGCGGCTCGGGCCGTGAAGCGGATTGTCGACTGGTTCTGCAACGGTTCGGTTGAAGAGGTGCTGGTCGGAATGGCCGACGCGCGAATGTTGGAGCCCCGCACCCTGGAGCTGCTCGCGAAGCGCATTGCCGCAGCAAAGGCTCGCCGTTGATGCTCAACGTCTTGGGAGAAGCAGCGCTTCGCACCGCGCTCCTCGCTGCCGTCGTTCAATGTGGTCTGTGGCTGCTACGCATCCGGCAGCCCCAATTGCTGCTCGCGACATGGACCATCGTCCTAGCGGCATCGGTCATGATGCCCGTGCTGCCGCGGTTCACCCCGCTGCACCTCGCGGTTGACCCCGGACTCCCGGCAACGCTGATCGAAGGTGCGTCCGACCTGCTGCAACAGCCTCCGCCACAGGCGCCTCCAGACAATGCAGTCGTCGAGGTTCGAACACAGCCTGCACTCGGATCATGGCTGGAAGCCGTTTACGTCTTTGGCGCTTTCGCCATTGTTCTCCGCCTCGTACTCGGGGTCGCCTTGTCTTTCCGGTTGCTGGCCAGGGCAGTCCCGGTCCGCCCAGAATGGGCGGCGGGAACCCATGTTCGGATCAGCCACGATATCACGGGGCCTGTGACAATAGCCCACGTCGTCCTATTGCCGATTGACGTCGTGGACTGGTCTGACGAAATGCGGCGGGCCGTCCTGGCTCACGAGCGAGCCCATGTTGCGCGGTGGGATTTCGCGATGCTGATCGTGTCGCAACTCAACCGGGCTTTGTTTTGGTTCAGCCCGCTACCTTGGTGGCTCCATCGTCGGCTCATCGCGCTGACCGAACTCGCCAGCGACGATCAAGCGATGGCCTCCACTCGCGACCGTCTTGGTTATGCCGAGATCCTGCTTGAGATGGGCCGGCGTTCGGGGCCTGTGTCCCGGGGTCCGGCCATGGCGAGGCTTTCGACCCTCCCCCAGCGGATCAACCGCATTCTCCTGCATCAGGCGCTCCCGTGCCGCGCCAGCCGACCGCAGCAGGTCATGGTCACGGTCGGAATGGCGGGCCTGTCGTTTGGGGTCGCGAGTTTGATCCCTGGCCCGGTTTCGGACCCAGTGATGATGCTGCCTGCACAACAACGAGATCTGCAGAACGCGCGTGCGATCAGACCAACACCGCACGAGGCCGATGTGGGCAATGCTTCCGAGTCGAAAGCCGCCACGGAGCAGGTCTTTCTCCAGGAAGGGTCATCGACAACCGCCTTACCGCCATCGGGCAGAGAGGTCGAAGCGGAGCCACTCTCCCACTCAGCTGCCGCTTTCCCCTCGTCGGCGCCAATGGCCACCACTGCGGCGCAGCCGCCACGTGCGACCGCAATGCTGTCCCCGCGCCTAGCGCTTCGAACCTCGACAACGTGGACGCCTGCCCTCCCGCCATCACGCACGACGGAGCGGCCAACCGAGGTCGCCGCCGGCCAAGGAGGAAGAAGTGACAGGGCGGGTATTCAGGCGTTCAGCGGCAAGGAAGTACCTTTGCACGAGACCGACGGCTCCAACGTCGCGACCAGAACGGGCAGGCCAACCGACAATGAAAACCGTTCGCCGCCTTCTCAACAGCTTGCCTACGGATCTGTCTCTTCGTCTCTTCATTCCGAGTTGGAGAGAAGCGTGGATAGCACCTGTACCGGAACCGTCGCGGTCGGAAAGAAAGCGTGGTGGACCTCGTCTGACAGTTCGTACTTAAAACCCAAAGTTATCGCCGGGCAAAGGGTAGCGGCACAAGCACAATTTTTCCGCAGAGCCAATGGCACGTCGTGGGTGCGGTTCAACGTCTTTGAGCGACCGCCACTTGATCTGCCTGTGCGACTGGTTCGAGGAAGGATGACGTGGGTCGGTGAGTACGGTATTTCCTACACCGTGCAGGCTGCAGGCGGAAATCAGCTTGTTGGTCTTGCGGCACCGATCGCGTATGACAGTGCGAGGCTCGAACTTGCTTGCATAGGATCTATCTCTCATCTGTTTTAATTGTTCGTTTGTAAAATTTTCTTAACCTTCTCTTTCAAACTCATGTGCAACGAGCGGCACGCTTGATCTATGCGAATCCAATTTGAATTTAATGACCGCATTGGCGACCAGGTCTGCTGTCGAGAAGTTGGCCTTGATGCTTGAGCGGCCGCAACGGGGCGCATATCAGCCGTAAACGGCGAGAGGCTTGTAGCTTTGGCTTCAATCATAGCCCGATATTCGACCAGAGGCACGGCTGCACCAGCAAGCAACCCACCCCTACACCGCCACCAACTCCCCCACCCGAACACACCGCACCGTTCGCCCCGGCCCCACCCCCTGCTCCGCCGGAACCGCCGCACTACAAACCCCCACCGCCACCGGACACCGTGCCGCAAACGCACATCCCGGCGGCGGGCGCCGCAAGTCGGGCGGGCTGCCGGGAATCCCCACCGTCTCCCCCCCATCCGCCCGCACCACAGACCCCAACAACCCCCGCGTATAAGGATGCGCCGGACGCCGCAGCACATTCCGTACCGCCCCCTGCTCCACGATCTGCCCGGCATACATCACCGCCACCCGGTCCGCGACCTCCGCCGCGACGCCCAGGTCATGCGTGACCAGCACCATCCCCATGCCCAACTCCCGCTGCAGCGAGCGCAGCAGCACCAAGATCTGGATCTGCACCGTGGCGTCCAGCGCCGTCGTCGGCTCGTCCGCCAGCAGCAGGCGGGGGCGGCAGGCCAGCGCCATGGCGATCACCACCCGCTGCCGCAGCCCGCCGGACAGCTCGTGCGGATAGGCGTCCAGCCGCCGCGCCGCGTCCGGCACGCGCACGAGGTCCAACACCTCCAGCGCCCGGGCGCGCGCGGCGGCGCGGGTGCCGCCCCGGTGCTGCACCACGCTCTCGGCGATCTGCTGGCCCACCGTGTACACCGGGTCGAGCGCGGTCATCGGCTCCTGGAACACCATCGCCGCCGTGCCGCCGCGCAGCGCACGCAGCGCCCGGCCCGGCATCCGCGCCACCTCCTGCCCCTCCACCCGCACGCCCCCGGTGATGCGCGCCTGCGGCGGCAGGAGCCGCATCAGTGCCCGCATCGACACGCTCTTGCCCGAGCCGCTCTCGCCCAGCAGGCACAGCACCTCGCCGGGCATGACATGGAGGCTCACCCCCCGCACCGCCTGCACCGCATCCGGCCCGGCGCCGAACTGCACCCGCAGGTCGTCCAGCTCCGCGAGCGGCGCGCCCGTCATGCCGCGAGCACGGCCGCGGAGTGGCCGGAGCCCGGATGCACCATGTGGCATGCCGCCTGATGCCCGTCCCAGCGGGCCGGCGCCGGCACCCGCGCGGCGCAGACCGCCTCCGCATGGGGACAGCGGGTGCGGAAGCGGCAGCCGCTCGGCGGGTTCGCGGGGGATGGCGGATCGCCGACGATGGGCGCCTGCTCCACCCGGCGGTCCGGGTCCATGCTGAGGCGCGAGGCGAGCAGCGCCCGGGTGTACGGATGCAGCGGACGCGCGAACACGTCGTCGGCCGGGCCGCTCTCAACGACGCTGCCGAGATACATCACCAGGACGCGGTCGCTGACATGCCGCACCACCGCCAAATCGTGCGAGATGAACACGTAGGTCAGGCCGAGGTCGCGCTTCAGCCGGGCCAGCAGGCTGAGCACCTGCGCCTCGACGGACTTGTCGAGCGCGCTCACCGCCTCGTCCAGGATCACCAGGCGCGGCTGCAAGGCGAGCGCCCGGGCGATGTTGACCCGCTGCTTCTGCCCGCCCGACAGCTCGTGCGGATAGCGTGGGCCGAACTGCACGGGATCGAGGCCCACCCGGCGCAGCGCCTCGTCCGCCTCCGCCGCCGCCTGGTTGGGACTGCGGCCCAGCACGCGCGGGCCGAACGCCACGCTGTCCCGCGCCGGCATCCTGGGGTTGAGCGAGCTGGCGCTGTCCTGGAACACCATCTGCGCCTGCCGCCGCAGGTCCTTCAGCGAGATGCCGCGCGGGTCGCCCACGGCCTCCCCATCGAACACCAGCTCGCCCCCATCCGGGCGGATCAGATGCAGCAGCAGCCGGGCCAGCGTGCTCTTGCCGCAGCCGCTCTCGCCGACGACGCCGAGCGTCTCGCCCTTCGCCACGCTGAACGACACGTCGTCCACCGCGCGCACCGCGCCGCCGCCGGGGAGGGGGAAGTGCTTGCGGAGGCCCGTAGCGACCAGCATGGGCTGCGCCGGGCCGCCGCGGTCCTGGACGGCGCCGCTCATCGCAGCCGCACGTCCATGGCGGAACGCAGGCCGTCGCTCACCAGGTTGAAGCACATGCTGGTGACGAAGATCGCCGCCCCCGGCACGGCGCAGACCCAGGGCTGCACGTAGATTGCCTGGCGCAGCGTGGACAGCATCAGGCCCCAATCCGGCACCGGCGGACGCACGCCGAGGCCCAGGAACGACAGGCCCGACGCCAGGAGGATGCTGACGCTGACCAGGCTCGACGCATAGACCAGCACCGGCGCCAGCACGTTGCCGAGCAGGTGGTGCCGCACGATCATCAGGTGCCCGGCGCCGGTCGCCCGCGCCGCCTCCACGAAATCGAGGCCGCGCACCTGCGTCGTCGCCGTCTCCGCCACCCGGCACACGGCGGGGATGAACACGAGGGCGAGCGCGGTCATGCCGTTCAACATGCCGCCCCCCATGGCACCCGAGATCGCGACGGCCAGCAGCACCGAGGGGAAGGCGTAGAACACGTCCATGGTCCGCATCACCAGCGTGCCGACCCAGCCCCCGGCATAGCCCGCGAGCACGCCCAGCGACCCGCCGACGATGCCCGCGAAGATGACGGGACCCACGCCCATCAAGAGCGAGCTGCGCCCGCCATACAGGATGCGCGCCAGGATATCCCGCCCCAGCTCGTCCGTGCCCAGCCAGTGCCCGCGGAAGCCGAACGGCTTGAGCCGCAGGATGACGCTCTCCTTGTAGGGATCGAAGGGCGAGATCAGCGGCGCGCACACCGCCGCCAGCACGATGGCCAGCATCAGCAGGCAGAACACCACCGTCGCTGGGTCCCGACGCAGACGCCGCCCGACCATGCCCCAATAGCCCGGCCGCGGCGGCAGCCGCACCGGAGCCGCCGCCGGGAGGCTGAGCGCCTGGGACGTCATGCGCGCCGCACCCGCGGGTCCATCGCCGCCTGCAGCAGGTCCACCGCCAGGTTGGTCGCAACGAAGATCAGCGCGAGGCTCAGGATCGCGCCTTGCAGCACCGGCACGTCGCGGTTGACGATGGCGCGGCCGAGCAGGGTGCCGCTGCCGGGCCAGGCGAACACCGGCTCGACCAGGATGGACCCGCCCATCAAATAGCCGAATTGCAGCCCCATCACCGCCAACATGCCTGGCGCCGCGTTCTTCAGCACATGGCGCACCACGGCGAACTCCGTCAGCCCCTTGGCCCGAAGTGTCGTGACGAAGTCCTGGCCGCGCACCTCCAGCACCGCGGCGCGCGTGCTGCGGGCGATGATGCCGACCGGCACCAGAGCGAGGGTCACGACCGGCAGCACCAGATGCCGCAAATCCTCCCAGCGCAGCACGGAGAAGCCGTCCGACCCGTTCATCCCCATGCCCGACGCCGGCAGCCACGACAGCTCGACCGCGAAGATGATGACCAGCACCAGGCCGAGCCAGTAGTTCGGCACGCTGACCCCCATCACCGCCGTGCCGGTCACCACCCGGTCCAGTGCCCGCCCCAGCCGCCCCGGCGGCGCGCAGCCCGCGAGCGTCCCCAGGCCCGCGCCCACCACGAACGACAGCGGCACCGCGAACACCGCCAGCACCAGCGTGTTGACCAGCGCGCCGCCCACCTCCAGCGACACCGGCCGCCGGGTCGCGACCGACAGCCCGAAGTCGCCATGCGCCGCGCGCCACAGCCAGTTCACGAACTGCACCGGCAGCGGCTTGTCGAAGCCGTAGGCGCGCTTGACGATCTCGATCATCTCCGCGTTGGCGTCGGGCGGCAGCACCGTCTGCAACGGGTCGCCGGGCGCCAGGTACACCAGCATGAAGCACACCAGGCTGACGCCAAAGGCGATGGGCAGGGCATACAGCAGCCGCCAGAGGATCGTGCGCGCCATCGCGCCCTACTTCGCTACGGTGATCGGCGTCAGGTCCTGGAACCAGCTCTGCGCCTGCACGAAGCCCTGCACCTTGGGCGACAGCGCCCGCGGGTTGATGTCGTGCACCACCCAGATCATCACGGCGTCGTCCACCATCTTCTCATGGATCTGCGTGAGGATCCCCTCCCGCTTCTCCAGGTCGAACTCGTTGAAGGCGGCGGTGACCAGGGCCTCCATCTCATCGGAGGAGTAATGCCCCCAGTTGCCGCCCTTGGGCGACCACTGCGCCTTCTGCAGGAACCGCGTCATGCCGTTGATCGGGTCCTGCACCGCGCGGCTGACGTTGATGCCGTCCACGTCCGGCGCCGTCTCCACGCCCCCGCGCGCCAGCGCCAGCAGCGCGTTCCAGTCCATGACCCGCAGCGTCACCTCGAACCCGGCCTCCTCCAGCTGCGACTTGATTAGCTCGTTCATCGGCAGCGGCTGCATCTGGCCGGAGCCGGAGGTGCTGATGGCAAAGGTCACCTTGCACGGCGCGCAGCCCGCCTCCTTGAGCAACGCGCGCGCCTTCGGCAGGTCGTACTTGTAGCTGACGGGATGGCCGTAATAGCTGGTGCCCGGCGGCACGTTGGCCGGGCCTTCCTGCGCGATGCCGCCCAGCAGCTCCACCACGTCGGCCCGGTTCAGCGCGTAGTTCGCGGCCCGCCGCACCCGCACATCGCGGAACGGGCCGTTCACGAAGTTGAGCTGGTACGACCAGTTGTGCGGATAGGCGTTGGTGACGATCCTCATGCCCGACGATTTCAGCCGCGGGATCGCGTCGGGCGTCGGCGCCTCGACGAAGTTCACCTGGCCGCTCAGCAGCGCCGCAGTCCGCGTGCTGGCCTCCGGCATCGGCAGCAGCACCAGGCGGTCCTGCTTCGGCACCCGCGCCTTGTCCCAGTACTCGGCGTTGGGCACCATCTCCAGCCGCTCATGCGGCACCATGCGGTCGAAGCGGTACGGGCCGGTGCCGGAGGGCTGGCTGGCCAGCGCCGCCCAGTCGTATTTCAGCGCCTCCGCCCGGCAGCGGCTGGTCATCAGGATGAAGCTGACCTCGTAGGGGAACATGGAACTCGGGATCTTGGTCGTGAGCGCCACGGTCCTGTCGTCCACCTTCTCGGCACGCTCGAAGTTCGGCAGGTAGGCGCGGGACAGCGCGAACTGCTGCGGGTTCCACTGCGGCGCCTTTTCGTCGAAGCGGCCGAAGTTCCACACCACGTCGTCGGCGGTGAAGGCGCAGCCGTCGTGCCACTTCACCCCGTCCCGCAGGGTGAACAGCCAGCGCCGGGTGTTCGCGGGATCGACATGCCACTCGGTGGCGAGGCCGGGCTTGATGACCGCCAGCCGGTCGGAGCGGCTCAGGTCCCAGTTGATCAGCGCGTCATACAGGTTGGTCGCCACGAAGCGGAACCCCTCGAAGCCCTGGTCCGGGTTGCCGCCGGTCACGGGGATGTCGCCCGCGGTCATCGCGACGGTCAGTACGCCCGCAGCGTGCGCCGCCGGGGCCGAAAGCAGCAACCCGGCGGCTGCCAGGCGCGAAAGGGACGTAAGCCGGGCCATACGATGCCTCCATGCCAAGAGGGTGCAGCGTGGCAAATGGCGCATGGGCCGGACAAGGATAAAATGATCGTTCCTGCACTCGATTTTGGCATAGGCAAACAGAGACCGCTCAGCATCGCAGCATAAGCCCGCCGCTTGTGCATCATCCCGGCGATCACGCGGCGATGGACTTGAGTATCCAGGACTGGCCCGTTCCATGGCCCCTCTGGACGGCCCGCGATCTGGCATGGAAAATGCCTGGCTTGGCCCATCATGTTCCAGGAGAGACCCATGCCGGAAACAACGTCGCGAGAGGATTTCGAGGCGCTGGTGCGTCGCGCCGGCCTGGCGATCACGCCCGCGCAGGTCGCCGAACTCTATGTCGGCTGGGCGCATGTCGAGCCGATGCTGGCCCGCCTCCGCACGCCCGGACGCGGACGGGAGGCCGAACCCGCGCTGACCTTCCGGCCGGAGCCGCAATGATGCAAACGTCTTCGATGCAGACCCCCACCATCGCCGACGCGGCCCGGCAGATCGCCGCGCGCCAGCTTTCCCCGGTTGAACTCACGCAGCATTTGCTCGGCCGCATCGCCGCCGAGGACGCGGCGCTCAACAGCTTCATCCTCGTGACGCCGGAGCGCGCGCTGGCCGACGCGAAGGCGGCGGAGGCGCGCATCATGGCCGGCGAGGCGCGCGGCCCGCTGGACGGCATCCCCATCGCCCACAAGGACATCTACGGCACGGCCGGCATCCCCACCACGGCGCACTCCAAGCTGCTGCAGGGCTGGGTGCCCGACGCGGACGCCACCACGGTCCGCAAGCTCGCGGAGGCCGGCACGGTCATGCTGGGCAAGCTCGCCACGCACGAGTTCGCCTTCGGCGGCCCGAGCTTCGACCTACCGTGGCCGCCGGCACGCAACCCGTGGAACACCGACCACTTCACCTCCGGCTCCTCGTCCGGCACCGGGGCCGCGGTGGCCGCGGGCCTGATCCTGGGCGGCACCGGGTCCGACACCGGCGGGTCGATCCGCGGGCCGGCGGCGCTGTGCGGCATCGCCGGGATCAAGCCGACCTACGGGCTGTGCAGCCGGGTCGGCATTCTGCCGCTGTCCTTCTCGCTCGACCACGCCGGCCCCATGGCCTGGACGGTGGAGGACTGCGCGATGCTGCTGCAGGCCATGGCCGGCCACGACGCGACGGACCCGGCCAGCGCCGACCGCCCGGTGCCGGACTTCTCCGCCGGTTTGAACGACGGCGTGAAGGGCCTGCGCATCGGCGTCGCGCGGAACTGGCACGAGACCGACCGGCCGGTCAGCCCCGCGGTCCAGGCCGGCATCGACGGCGCGCTCGACATCTGGCGGGCGCAGGGGGCAGAGGTCCAAGAGGTCGCCCTCCCCTCCCTCTACGACTACCAGGCGGCAAACTTCGTGGTTCTGATCGCGGAGGCGTTCACCCTGCATGAACCCTGGATGCGCGAGCGGTTCGGCGACTACGGCGAGCTGCTGCGCGACCGCATGGCGTTCGGCGGGCTGATCGCCGCGACCGACTACGTGCAGGCGCTGCGGATGCGCCGGGAGCTGTGCGCCGCCACGACGGCGGCGATGGCAGGCGTCGATCTGGTCGTCACCGCCGGCGCGCCCGCGGAGGCGCCGCGCATCGACGACGTGCCGAAATGGGACAACCTGGCCCGGCCGGGCTTCACCGCGCCGTTCAACCTCACGGGCTGGCCCGCCCTGTCCGTCTGCTCAGGCTTCGGGGTAGGCGGCCTGCCGGTCAGCGTGCAGATCGCGGCCAAGCCGTTCCAGGAGGCGACGCTGTTCCGCGCCGCCCATGCCTTCGAGCAGGCGGCCCGCCTCCGCGCCAAGCGCCCGGTGGTGGCGCCAAAGAGCATGGCGGACGCAGCGGCGTAGGGCAGGCGTTCAGCCCTTCCATACCACTTTGCGGCCCCGTGGCGGCGGCGCTGGCGGCACGAACGTCAGCGCCGCGTCCAGGGTCCAAGGGTTGTCCACCGGAAAGCGGTCGATCCCGATGCCGGTTTCGATGGAAGCCCGGCGGCGGGCGACAGGATAGGCTTTTGCATAGATATCCGGCAGATGCTGCCGCATTCCAGGTTCGTCCTCAATGAGAGACCGGGCTTCTTCTTGCTGCTCATCAATGGTCAGTAGCCAGCTTCGCGTCATCTTTTCTGGCTGCACGACCACCTTGAGCAGGTGATGCAGCAGCACGACAACCGCGCTGC
This sequence comes from uncultured Acetobacteraceae bacterium, assembly GCA_964252005.1. GTDB lineage: Bacteria > Pseudomonadota > Alphaproteobacteria > Acetobacterales > Acetobacteraceae > CAHJXG01. The sequence goes on from CAXULX010000042.1 coordinate 14,170, forward strand.
GAAATTCGTGTTTCTTGCTGCGCGTCATGTCCGTCAGGAACTCGACCAGCGAGACCCGGTCGATCTCGTCCAGCCGTCCGGCGCGCAGCAGGTCGGCCTGTTCCAGCAGCCAGCTGAACTCATCCTGGTCATAAAGCGCCCTGGAGCGATGCGAAATCGGCTCGCCGATTTGCGCAGACTTCGCGTCCTCCGATGCCGTGTGGCTCGGCGCCTGCGTCCATCCCGTCACGTCCTTCGATCCTGCGCTCGACATGGCACCCACCTTAGCACGTATGCGGAACAGCGCATCGCTGACGCCTGGAACCCGGCATCAAGAAATGCCCTCACCCGAGCGCCTGATCCCAGGCCCGGGCAACCGCGGCCAGCGCCGCGTCCGCACCCCGGGCGCCGATGATGCTGAGGCCGACCGGCAGCCCGTTCACCGTGGCGCCCGGCAGGCTCACCTGCGGATGTCCCGCCAGCCCGCCCTGCGCGCACAGGCAGCCGATGCGCGCCCGCAGCGGGTCCAGCACCGGCAAGGGCAACCCGACCTCCGGCGCCGGGAACGGCGTGGTCGGCAAGCACAGGATGGTGCCGGGCGGCAGCAGGTAGGCGAGACGCCCGCGCGCCTCCTGCCGCATCAGCATCGCCCACTCGATCTCCGCCGCCGGGGTCGCCGCTGCGGCCACCAGCCCGCGCGCCACGTTGAAGGCGAAGCGCGGATTGCGCGCCTCGACCCAGGGCCGGAAGGTCTGCCACGCCTCGACCGGCTGGAGCGTCCGCTGCGCCCGCGACCAGACCGAGAGGCCCGGCGGCGCCATGACCTCGTCCTGCGCCGTGCCGACCAGATGTTCGAGCCGCGCCACCATGGGCGCCAGCGCCGCCGCCACCGCCGGGTCCGCGAAGCCGAAGGCGTCGGTGGCGCGCAGCAGCCGGGTGGGCAGGGCGTCCGGGATCGCCTCCCCCAGCATCACGGCGCACACGCGGGCGAACGTCGCGCCGTCGCGCGCGAACCAGCCGGTGGTGTCCGACGTCGGCGCCTGCGCCGCCATGCCGGCGACCGGCACGCGCCCATGGGTGGGCCGGATGCCGAACAGGCCGCAGAAGCTCGCCGGCACCCGCACGGAGCCGCCGGTGTCCGTCCCCAGCGCCGTGTCGCACAGCCCGGCGGCCACCGCGGATGCCGAGCCGGAGCTGGACCCGCCCGGCACCCGGCCCGGCGCCGCCGGGTTCGCCGGCGTGCCGTCGAACGCATTCTCCCCCAGGATGCCGAGCGACACCTCGTCCGTCACCGTCTTGCCCACGAGCCCGGCGCCCGCGTCCAGCAGGGTCTGCACCGCCCAGGCATGGCGCGTCGGCACCGGGTGGGCGCGCGGCCAATCCGGGTTGCCGCCGCCGGTCGGATGCCCCGCCACGTCGAACAGGTCCTTGGCCGCGAACGTCAGGCCGGCCAGCGGTCCGGAGGCGGCGCCCGCGATGTGCAGCCGCGGGCCGGGGAGGAAGGCGGAGGTCTGGTCCATGCCGCAGGGTGCTGGCCCCGGCGCCGCCGTGCAAGGCCGCGCGGCGATGTCACCTTATTGGCGCGTCCAGAACCTCGGTCAGCAGGTCCAGCAGCGCGAGCGCGAAGGCGCGCATGTTGGCGACGCGGTCGCCGCTCCCGGTCTCGATGGTCGCGACCCTCTCCACGGGGCCGCTCACGGCGATGCAGCTATGGCCGGCTGCATCGCCATAGCGGTTGCCGCCCGGTCCGGCCGCCCCGGTCTCGGTGATGCCCCACGTCGTGCCGAGGCGCTCCCGCATCGTGCGGGCGAGCAGAAGGGCGTAGGACTCGGAGGCGGAGCGGATGCCCGCCATCTGGTCCGGCGTGATCGCGAGGAGGGCGGTCCTGGCGCCCGCCGTATAGACCACGGCGCCGCCCTGGAAATAGGCGCTGGCGCCCGGAACGGACAGCAAGGCCGCCGAGACCAGCCCGCCCGATGAACTTTCGGCGACGCCCACCGTCTCCCGGCGCGCCCTCAGCAACGCGCCGATCCGCTCGGCGCTCGGCAACAGGTTCTGCATCCGAACTTCCAATGATGGTCGCGGTCACCGTGCTGCAAGCCGGCGGACAGATCAATCTCCGGGCGTCATCACGGCGATGTTGGGCGACTCTATGCTGCGCCGCGCCTACTTGACCCGTGATGACCACAACCCTCACCCGCCAGGCTGGCCCCAAGCGGGGCTGGCTCGCCGCGTTCCTGAAGTTCGGCGGGCTGTCCGGCATGGGCTGGCTGCTGGATTTCTCCCTGTTGCTGTCCATGGTGGGCGGCCTCGGCATGCCGCCGTTCGCCGCCAACGTCATCAGCTCCAGCACCGCGGCGCTGATGGTGTTCCTGCTGTCGCGCCGCCTCATCTTCGACCGCAGCGAGGGCGCGCTCGGCACGCGGATCGCGGTCTATCTGCTCTACACGCTGTGCCTGATCACCGCCGCGGCCTGGGTGATGACCCTGATGATCGGGGCCTTGGGCGGGCTGGCGCAGACCTATGGCCATGACCCCTCGCGCGCCGTCCTGACCGCGTGCGCCAAGGTCCTGGTCACGCCACCGCAGCTTCTGCTGAACTTCCTGATGTCCCGCCACATGAGCGAGCGGGCGATGGCGCCGAGGACGTGACCATGCCCCAAAACACCATGCCCGAGACCGCGCCCGAGAAGCTGCTGGTGTTCATCCCCTGCTACAACTGCGCGCTTCAGATCGGCCGGGTGCTGGCGCAGTTCAAAGGCCCGCTCGCCCGGCGGTTCGCCGAAGTCCTGGTGCTGGACAACGGCAGCAAGGACGGCACGATGGAGGCGGCCATCGCGGCGGCGCCGGAGGCCGAAGTGCCCCGCGTCACGGTCGCGCGCAACCGCGCCAACTACAACCTCGGCGGATCGCACAAGGCCGCCTTCGCCTATGCCGCGCGGGAGGGCTTCACCCATGTCGTCGTCCTGCACGGCGACGACCAGGGCAGCATCGCCGACCTCGCCCCGGTGCTGGACGGCCAGCACCTTCGGCACGACGCCTGCCTCGGGGCGCGCTTCGCCCGGGGGTCGTCGCTGCTGGGGTATTCGCGGTTCCGCGTCTTCGGCAACCACGTGTTCAACCTGCTGTTCACCCTGGGCACCCGCCGCCGCGTGCTGGACCTCGGCTCGGGGCTGAATGTCTTCGCAGCGAGCGTCTTCACCGACCCGGCCGTGCTGCGCTACGCCGACGACCTGCGTTTCAACAACTTCCTGCTGCTCGGCCTGTTCGACGCCGGGCGCTCGGTCCTGTTCTTCCCGATCAGCTGGCGCGAGGACGACCAGGTGTCCAACGTCAAGATGACCTCGCAGGCGGTGAAGACCCTGGCCATCCTGCGCGACTACTGCCTGCGCCCCGGGCACTTCCGCCGCACGGACCACCGCGCAGTGCCGCATGACCGCTACGAGTTCGACGTGATCCACCCCGCGGCGCAGGCGCCCGCCGCGACGGCGCGCTCATCGGATACGCCGCACCAAGGCAGCGAGGGCGCCCGGAGAGCAGGCCCGGGCCGCTAGGTTGAAATCTGCTCCAGTTCCAGGTCGCGGGTGCGCGGGCCGAACAGGGCGATGGACAGCACGACCATGAGCATGGCGAAGGCGATCAGGCCGAACACGCCCTTGGTGCCAGCAGTCCGCAGGAAGAAGCCGATGATGAAGCTCGCGAACACCGTGCTGACCCGGCTGAAGGAATAGGTGAAGCCCACCGCCCGCGCCCGCACGCGGGTCGGGAACAGCTCGGTCTGGTAGCCATGGAACGAGGCGGACAGCACGTTGTTGCACAGCGTGATCAGCACGCCGAACAGGATCAGCAGCGCCATCGTGCTTTGGAACGAGAACAGCACCCCGAACACGCCGACGCCGCAGGCCGCCCCCACCAACTGCCATTTCCGCTCGTACTTGTCGGCGAAGCTCATCGCCAGCAGCGGGCCGAACGGGTTGGCGATGGCGATGATGAAGGAATACAGCAGGCTCGACGACAGGTTGATCCCGGTCTGCTGCGCGATCAGCGTCGGCACCCAGGCGGCGAAGCCGTAGAAGCCGAACGTCTGGAAGAACTGGAACACCATCAGCATGAGCGTCCGCGCCCGGTACGGCGCCTGCCAGATCTCGGCGAACCGGCCGGCCGGCTCCGCCCGTTCGACGGCGTGCGGCGCCGGCGGCGGCAGCGGCGCCCCGCCCAGGTCCGCGGCCACCCGGGCCTCGATGGCCGCCGTCACCGCCTCCGCCTCCGCCACGCGCCCTTGCTGGAGCAGCCATCGCGGGCTTTCCGGGATGCCGCGGCGCAAGACCCACACGAACAGCGCGCCGAGCGACCCGACCCCGACCACCCAGCGCCAGCCGTCGATGCCGAACGGCGCCGCGGGCACCAGCATGTAGGACAGGAAGGCGACGACCGGGACGACGGAGAACTGGATCACCGAGTTGTAGGCGAAGGCCCGTCCCCGCACGTGCTTGGGCACCAGCTCGGCGATGTAGGTGTCAATCGTCACAAGCTCGACGCCGATGCCGATGCCGGCGATCAACCGCCACAGGCAGACGGAGACCCCGCTGTCCTGGAACGCCATGACCAGGGTCGCCGCGCAGTAGAACAGCAGCGACGCGGTGAAGATCGACCGCCGCCCGTACTTGTCGGCCACGAAGCCGAACACGAAGGTGCCGATGAACAGGCCCGTGAAGGTCGCCGCCACGAACAGCGCCGGCCCCGTGAAGATGCCGACGGCCACGTTGGCCAGCAGCCCCGCCTTGACCAGGCCGGGGATCACGTAGCCCGTCATGAACAGGTCGTAGTACTCGAACATGCCGCCCAGCGAGAGCAGGCCGACCAGCCGCCACACGTGCCGCGTCGCCGGCAGGCGGTCCAGCCGGGCGAGGATGGCGGCGGCGGCGTGGTCGGGTGTCGTATCCATCATCGTGCTGCGCGCCATCATCCGGGGCCGCATAGCTGCTGGCATCGCGGTCCGGGAGTCAAGCCGCCGCCAAGCAGCGGGGTGTCAGAACGCGATCTGCACCTTGGCGTGCTTGTCCCGCTGCTTCGCCAGATCGAACGCCGCCGATGCCTGCTTGGCCGGCACGCTGGCGGTCAGCAGCGGCGCCACGTCGATCAGGCCGCGGTCGAGGCAGGCGACGGCGTGGGCGAACTCGCGGTCGAACCGCATGGCGCCGCGCAGGTCGATCTCCTTCGCCATCACGAGGTTGCCGGCGAACGGGAACTGGCCCGGCGGCAAGGTGCCGACCTGCACCACCGTCGCCCCCGGCCGTACTGCGCCGAGGCAGGCCGCCAGGCCCGCCGGGCTGCCGGACACCTCGAACGCGGCCTCGAAGCCGTCCACCTCCTTGGTCAGGCCGGACAGCGCGTCGGCGTCCGCCGCGACGTTCACCGCCATGTCGGCGCCGATGCGCCGGGCGAGCGCCAAGGGCGCGTCGAGGATGTCGGTGATCCCCGTGGTCTCCGCCCCCGCGCGCCGGGCCGCGAGCAGGACCAGCAGGCCGATGGGCCCCGCGCCGATGATGAGCACCGACCGGCCCAGCAACGGCCCGGCCCGCTCGACCGCATGCAGCGCCACGGCCAAGGGCTCGGCAAAGGCGGTCGTGGCGAAGGGAAGCGCGTCCGACACCGGATAGGCTTGGCTTTCATCCACGGCGACGTACTCGGCGAACCCGCCCTGCATGTGCGGGAAGCGGCTGGCGCTGCCCATGAAGAACACGTTGCGGCACAGGTTGCCGCGCCCGGCCCGGCAGGCGGCGCAGTGCCCGCAGTTGCGGCCGGGATGGATGGCGACGCGCTGACCCGGACGCAGCCGCGTGACCCCGGCGCCGATGGCCGCGACCTCGCCCGAAATCTCGTGGCCCGGGATCAACGGCTCGCGGATGACGAAATCGCCGTTCCGGCCCTCGAAGTAATAATGCAGGTCGGACCCGCAGATGCCGCCGGCCCGCACCCGGATCAGCGCGCCGCCGGGGGGCACCTCCGGGGTGGCGTGCTCCTCGATCCGCAGGTCCCGGGCCTGGTGGATGACGCAGACTTGCATGGGGCGGTGTCCTCTTGTCGGTCGGTGGATCAATGCACTAACAATCGGGCGTGGCAACCAGCGTCCCCCCGCCCCGGCCGTGCCCGTCCGGCGCCCCGCGCGCGCCGCGGGCATGACGGCGCGGGTCGCCTGCATCGGCGAGTGCATGGTGGAGTTGCGGGAGCAGCCGGACGGGCGGCTTCGGCGCAGCTTCGGCGGCGACACGCTGAACACCGCCGTCTATCTCGCGCGGCTGGGCGTCGCGGTGGACTACGTGACGGCGCTGGGCGACGACGCATGGAGCGGCGAGATGCTGGCGCAGTGGCAGGCGGAGGGGGTCGGCACCCGGCTGGTGCGTCGCCTCCCCGGGCGGCTGCCGGGCCTGTATGTCATCCAGACCGACGCGCAGGGCGAGCGCCGCTTCCTCTACTGGCGCGACGGCGCGGCGGCCCGGCAGCTGTTCGACCACCTCGACCCGGCGGAGCTTGCGGCCTTCGGCACGCTCTATGTCTCCGGCATCACCCTCTCGATCTACGCCGCCGCGGCCCGGGCCGTGCTGTTCCAGGCGCTGGCGGACGCCCGGGCACGCGGCGCCCGCGTGGTGTTCGACACCAACTTCCGCCCACGCGGCTGGCCGGACCCGGCCGCCGCGCGCGCCGTGTATGCGGAGGCGTATGCGCTCTCGGACATCGTGCTCGCCTCCACCGAGGACCTGGCGCTGCTCGACGCGGAGGCGGGCGAGGCCGCGCTGCTCCGCCATGCCGCGGACACGGAGATCGTGCTGAAGCTGGACCGCCCCGCCTGCCGCGTCCTGCATGGCGGCACGGAGCGGCTGGTGCAGGCCGGCCCGGTGACGCGGGTGGTGGACACGACGGCGGCCGGGGACAGCTTCGCCGCCGCATACCTCGCCGCCCGCCTGCGCGGCGCCCCGCCCGCGGCGGCGGCCCGCGCCGGGCACGACCTCGCCGGCATCGTCGTGGGCCACCCCGGCGCCATCACCCCGCGCACGGCCATGAGGGCCGCCGACACCCAGGAGCTTGGAGCATGAGCCAATCCCGCCACAGCCGGCTTGCCGAGGTGCTGGCGCTGGGCCGCGTCATCCCGGTCATCACCATCGACCGGCTGGCGGACGCCGTGCCGCTCGCCCGCGCGCTGGTGGCCGGGGGCATGCAGCTGCTGGAGATCACGCTGCGCACGCCGCACGGGCTGGCCGGGGCGGAGGCCATCATCCGCCAGGTGCCGGACGCGGTGGTCGGCATCGGCACGGTGCTCACGCCGTCCGACCTCCGCCGGGCCGAGGGGATCGGGGCGCGCTTCGCCCTCAGCCCCGGCGCGACGCCGGCGCTGCTCGACGCGGCAGTAGCGGCCGGCATCCCCTTCATGCCGGGCGTCGCCACGGCGTCCGAGCTGATGGAGGCCATGGCCCGCGGCTTCGGCACGGCCAAGTTCTTCCCCGCCACCGCCGCGGGCGGCCTCGCCTATTTGAAAGCCCTCGCCGGTCCCTTTCCAGAAGCCCGCTTCTGCCCGACCGGCGGCATCACGGAGCAGAACGCCGCCGAATGGCTGGCGCAGCCCAACGTGGTGGCGGTCGGCGGCTCCTGGCTGACCCCGGCCGCGGAGGTCGCCGCCGGGCAATGGGACGCCATCACCGCGCGCGCCGCGCAGGCCCAGTCGCGTCTGCAGGGCGCCGCGGCCGGCTGACCCGGCGGCGCTCAGCCTGGCCGGCGAATCTCCAGTTGCGAGCCGCTGACGAACGCCTGCGGGTCCGTTCCGACCCGGCGGAACATCTGGCGGTCCAGGACGTAGCGCCGGGTCGGCGTCGCCTTCTCGCAATGCTCCTTCAGGAACACGCCGCCGACGGGCTCCTCGCCCGCCGCCGGCCGCGCCTCGGTGCAGGCCCAGCCGGCCTCGCCGTAGCGCGCCTTTGCCAGGTCGCCCAGCAAATGGGCCTTCTTGCGCCGGTTGAGGCGGGCGGCGGGATCGGTCTCGATGCGCAGGCCCTCGACGATGCCGGCGTCGGAAATCAGCAGCGTGAGCAGCACGGGGTGTCCGCCCACCTTGGTGCCCTCGTAGCTGTCGTTCAGGAAGGCGAGGTCGTTCGAGCCCTCCTGATAGCCGAACCGCAGCGGATGCAGCCCGGCGGCGTCGGCCGGGCAGCGGCCGTAGTCCTGCCACCCCTCCACGCCGCGGACGCCGGCGCAGGAGAACTCCGCATAGCCCTCCGCCGGCAATTCGCGTGCCGCCATGCCGACGCGGAACTCGCGCAGGTCGGCATCCTCCGCCCAGGCTGGCGTGGCGGCCAGCAAAGCGAGGAGGAGGGCGGCCGGGACGCGCATCATTCCTGCGTCCCGGCGCCGGGGGCGGCGGCCGCGGTCTTGTAGATGTTGCAGGTCCGCGCGCCGGCGCCGAAGAACGCCTCGCAGTCGGCGTAGCTCGGCTCGCCGCGGTGCTGGAGGCTCGCGACGACGTAGTCGGTCACGGCCTCGATCTCGTTCGGACGCAGGAAGACCTTGCCCTCGATGGGCATGTCCTTGCCCACCGCCTCGCGCGTCAGGCCATAGCATTCGTCGCCGTCGTAGGCGCCACGGAGATGGTAGGGCATCCCGGTGCCAGGCCGGCCGCAACGCAGCACCTCGATGATCTGATCGCGCGTCAGCTCCGACTTGCGCAGCGACAGGGCGTCGCCGCCATAGCCGCCGCCTCCGTCGCCGTGCCATTTATGACAGCCGACGCAGTTGGCGCGCTGGTAGACCTGCTTGCCCTCGCCGGCGATGTTGCGCGCCCCCGGGTCCTGCGCCAACGCCGTGGCCCCAGCAAAAACAGCCATAAGCCCAGTCAGCATTACTGCACGTCGCATGGAGCGTTCCCGAAATCCAGCAAGATGACCATGCCGGCCGGCGTCCCCGCCGCCAGCCGGCATGACCGGCGTCAAAGCGCGAAGACGTAAAGCATCGACCCCGTCTGGACCTGCTTCAGCTCGGGCGTGGACTCGATGAACCACTTGTCCCAGGCGCCGCCGAGGCCCACCAGGATCGCCACGTACTGCTTGCCGTCCACCGCGAAGGTCATCGGCGGCGCGCTCACCCCGCCCCCGGTCTTGAACTCCCACAGCTTCTCCAGCGACTTCGCGTCATAGGCCGTCACCTCGCCGGAGGGTTGGCTGGCGAACACCAGGTCGGGCGTCGCGAGCAGCCCGCCGAGCTGCGGGAAGTGCGTCTCCGCCTTGCCGGTCACCTTGCCGGTGGTCACGTCGATGGCGGTGATGCTGCCGGTGATGCGCTCGTGCTGGCTGGGGCCGCCGCCGGTGAAGAACTCGCGCGCCTTCCACGATCCGGGCTTCGTCTCCTCGACCGTGATGCGGTTGCAGCTCTCGATCACAGGGATGTACCAACGTTGCAGCGTCGGGTTGTAGGCGGTGGGCTGCCAGTTCTTGCCGCCCATGTTGCCCGGACAGATGTCGGACACGCGGTTGGTGCGCGACGGGGTGACGGCGGCGTTGTACGTCTGCACCGGGAGCGCCGGGTCATACTCGGCGGGCTTGCCGGTCTCCGCGTTCAGCCCGGCCGTCCAGGTCACCTTCTTGACGAAGGGGGTGCCCCAGATGAACTCGCCGCTGGTGCGGTCCACGGCGTAGCCGAAGCCGTTGCGGTTGGCATGCAGCGCAAGGCGCGCGGGGCGTCCGTTCACCTGCGCGTCAACCAGCACGTTCTCGGACGTGCTGTCGTAGTCGTAGGGGTCGTTCGGCGTGTGCTGGAAATGCCACTTGATCTTGCCGGTCTCGAGGTCGAGGCCGAGCGCCGAGTCGGTGTAGAGGTTGTCGCCGGGCCGATGCGCGTTGTCCCAGTCCGGACCAGGGTTGCCGGTGCCCCAGACCAGCATGTTGGTGGCGGGGTCGTAGCTCCCGGTGACCCAGGTGGGGCCGCCGCCGTTGGCCGCGGCGCCCGCGTTGCCGCTCCAGCTCTCGCTGCCCGGCTCGCCCTTGCCCGGGATGGTGTAGGTGCGCCAGACCTCCTTGTGCGTCGTGAGGTCGGTCGCCGCCAGCCAGCCGCGTATGCCGTACTCGCCGCCGCCCACGCCGGTGATCGCCAGGTTCTTTACCACCAGCGGCGCGCCGGTGACGGTCTCGCCCTTGTCGGGATCGGCCACCTGACGCTGCCAGGCGATCTCCCCGGTGTCCCGGTTGGTGGCGATCAGCCGCCCGTCGAGCGTGTGGGACACCACCATGCCGCCCCAAAGCGCCACGCCGCGGTTGTTGACGCCGCAGCATGCCACGGCGCCGGCCCAGTCGTGGTCGGTCTTCGGGTCCATCTTCCAGGCCAGCGAACCGTGGGCCACATCGACCTTATAAACGGACCCCCAGCCATCGGTGACATAGAGGAAGCCGTCCATCGCGATGGGCGTGCCCTCCAGCCCGCCATGCGACCAGATGCCGCCCGGCTCGACGCCGCCGAGCGCCATGGTGAAGGCGACCTTGAGGCCCTTCACGGTGTCCCGGTTGACCTGCGCCAAAGTGGAGAAGCGTTGCGCGGAGTAGGAGCCGTGATGGGTGAGCCAGTTGGCAGGCTCCTGGCTCGCGTTCAGCAGCCGCTCGGGCGTCACGTCGGCGGCCAGCACGGGCGGGGCCGACAGTCCCGCCAGCACGGTGCAGCCAAGCATGATCCGTCGCAAAGATGGCATGAGTACAGACACGCTAGTCCCTCCTTTTATTTTTGGTTTCTCAGGCTTCCGCAAAGCTTAGATGCCAATCGACGGTTCTGTCCATTCAAGAAATTCGAATTCCATAGAACGACTTGACGAGCGTGATCTTTCAGGGCTGAAACGCTTACTTGCCAAACTTCTCGATTTTGAGACGTTCAGCCTCGTTCATCTGCTTGACCGTCGGGTTTTGGTTGCCTGCGGCGGTGGTCCGGCTCGTCGTCGCCGCCGGGGCGGCGTTGGGAACCGAGGTCTGCTCCGGTCCTCGTGACGGGCGGGCCTGCGCGGCGGCGCCGGGTCCGGGCGGCGTGCCCGTTTGCGCCGCCGCCGGCATCGCCGCGGCGGCAAGGAGGGCGATGGAGGCAATCATTGGTGTCATGGCCTGGGAACTCCGGATGCGGACGGGGGACCGCGCCTGGCGGCCCCCCTCCTTTTTAAACCGCGAGCTGGTCGCGGATCGGCAGGCTGCGGATGCGCTTGCCGGTGGCGGCGAAGATCGCGTTGCACAGCGCGGGCGCGAACGGCGGCACGCCCGGCTCCCCCACCCCGCTCGGCGGCGTGCCGAGGGCCACCGGCACGATGTAGGTGTTGGTGACGCGCGGCGCCTCGTCGATCCGCACCACGGGGTAGTCGTCGTAGTTGCCCTGCTGCACCCGGCCGTCCTTGAAGCTGATCTCGCCCAGCTTCGCGAGGCTCAGCCCCATGACCGCGGCGCCCTCCATCTGCGAATAGATACGCTCCGGGTTCACGTGGGTGCCGCAGTCGATGGCGGTATCCACCCGCGGGATGGTCAGGACGCCCTTCTTATCGACCGCCACCTCGACCACGGTCGCGACGTAGCTGACGAAGCTGCGATGCGCCGCGATGCCCAGGCCGTGCCCCTCCGGAAGCGTGCGCCCCCATCCCGCCTTCTCCGCCGCCAACTCCACGACCCGGCGCAGCCGGCCGGCGTCGATGGGATAGCTGTCCACCGGCTCCCCGTAGTTCCACGGCTTCTCCACGGACGCGCTGAACGGCACGATGCGGGCGGGTCCGATCAGCTCCAGCAGCACCTCTTTCGGGTCGCGCCCGGTGGCGTGCGCGATCTCCGCCACCATGGACTGCACGGCAAAGGCATGCGGGATGTTGGACACGGAGCGGAACCAGCCGATGCGGGCATGCGCGGCGGCCTCCGGGTTTTCGCAGCGCACGTTGGCGATGGCGAACGGCAGGTCGATCAGCCCCATGCCCAGCTCGACCGGGATCTGGTGCGTGGCTCCGGCCGCGAAGGTGGAGCCGATGCTCGGCGCGGCGCTGCGGTGGCGCCAGGCCACCACCTTGCCGGACGTGTCCAGCCCGGCCTCGATCCGCTCGGCCGAGACCGTGTGGAGGAAGTCATGGTGCAGGTCGTCCTCCCGCGTCCACTGCACCCGCACCGGCGCATGCAGCTCGCGCGCCAGCAGGGCCGCCTCCAGCGCGAAGTCGCACTTGGACTTCCGGCCGAAGCCGCCGCCCAGCAGAGTCGGGTTCACCGTCACGTCGTCGGCGGAGATCTCCAGCGTCTTCGCCAGGTCCTCCCGCGTGCCGCCGGGGCTTTGCACCGGCGCCCAGACCTCGACCTTGCCGTCCGTCCAGCGCGCCGTCGCCACCGGCGGCTCCATGCTGGCGTGGGCGATGTGCGGCAGGTAGTATTCGCCCACCACCACCTTGCTGGCACCCCTCAGAGCCGCCTCCGCGTCGCCGTCGTTGCGGACCACGAGGCCCGGGGCGCGCACCGCGGCCTCAAGCTCCTTACGGTAGGCGGCGCTGTCGTACTTGGCGTTGGCGCCGTCGTCCCACACGACCTTCAGCGCGTTGCGCCCCTTGATGGCGGCGCCGGTGTTACGCGCGATGACGGCGACGCCGCCGAGCGGCTGGAACTTGGACGGCCAGGGCCAGCCGCGCACCGCCATGACGCGCTCGACGCCGGGCACCTGCTTCGCCTCCGCGTCGTCGAACGACACCAGCTTGCCGCCGACCACCGGCGGGCGGGCGATCACCACATACTTCATGCCCGGCAGCCGCACGTCGGCGCCATAGCCGGCGTGGCCCGTGGTGATGTCGTGCAGGTCGGTGATGCTGACCGTGCCCTTGCCGATGTAGCGAAAGTCCTTGGGGTCCTTGAGCCGCAGGGTCTCCGCCGCCGGCACCTTCAGCGCCGCCGCATCGGCCGCAAGCTCGCCGAAGCCCAGGCGGCGGCCGGAGCCGTCATGCACCACCTCATGCACACCGGCCCGGACCTCGGCGACCGGCACCTTCCAGCGCTGCGCCGCGGCCGTCTCCAGCATAATGCGCGCGGACGCGCCGACCTCGCGCATCGGGATCAGGTAGTGCCGGGTGCTGCGGGAGCCGTCGGTGTCCTGGTTGCCGTACTTGGCCTCGTCGCCCGGCGCCTGGACGATGCGGACCCGCGCCCAGTCGGCGCCCATCTCGTCCGCCACGATCATCGGCAGGCCCGTCCGCACGCCCGTGCCCATCTCGGCGCGGTGCGCGACGATGGTCACGATCCCGTCCGGCGCGATGGACACGAAGACGCGCGGGTCGGTCACCGTGCCATGCGGCATGGCCCCGGCACCCGTCGCATACGCCGCCACGGCCCGGCGCGGCAGCACCGACGCCGCGAGCACGAGGCCGCCCATGGCGGTGACACCCTTCAGCAGCCCGCGGCGGCTCACGTTCTCCACCGGGCCGAAGGCCGGCCCGGAGGCCGGGCCGCGTGGCGCCTGCCGGCTTAAGTCCTGGAAATAGGTCATGGCTCAGGCCCCCGTCGCGGCGACGCGGACCGCCGCCTCGATGCGCTGGTAGCAGCCGCAGCGGCAGATGTTGCCGGACATGCCGCCGCGGATCTCGTCGTCGGTCGGGTTCTTGGTCTCCGCCAGCAAGGAGGCCGCCTGCATGATCTGCCCGGCCTGGCAGAAGCCGCATTGCGGCACGTTCAGCTCGCGCCACGCCCTCTGCACGGGATGGTCGCCCTGTGGGTGCAGGCCCTCGATGGTCACGACCTCCTGCCCGTCCACGTCGGACACCGCGGTGATGCAGGACCGCGCCGCCCCGCCCGCCACGTGCACGGTGCACGCGCCGCACAGCGCCTGGCCGCAGCCGAACTTGGTGCCGACCAGGCCCAGCTCGTCGCGCAGGAACCACAGCAGCGGCAAGGACGGGTCACCGTCCCAACTCCGCTCCTCGCCGTTGACCTTGACCTTAATCATGCTGAATGTCCTCCAAATAACCGGGTTGCGGGGGTGCGGCGACTGGCCCCGGGCATCGTTCTAGACGTGCCGCCGCGACGTTGACGCCGGCCTAAGGCGGCGGCTCATGCAGGTCGGGCGGCGTCACGCCCTCGTAGTCCAAGGTGACCACCACCCGCATCGTGCCCTCCTGGCTTTCCAGACGCCGCGGCAGCCCGTCCTGCCGGCCGACCCAGAGCTGGCTGCCGGCGCTGCTGGGCCCCGACACGTCCTGCCGGTAGCGGAACACGCGCAGCGGCGCCGCCGCCTCCGGGTCCACCACCTCGCAATGGTGCGGCGGGTAGCGGACCAGGCCCGCCGCCAGCGCCTCCCGGTCGGACGCCGTCATCGGCAGCTTCATCCAGCGCCCGGCGCCGGGCGAGGTCGCGTAGATCAGGTCGCCGACGACGATCTGCTCGGTCTCATACGGGCGCCGCCGCGTCGGCGTGGTCGCGACCAGGACGGAGCGGTACCGCGGCGCCGTCCCGATCGCCCGGGCGGCGGCCATCACGGCGGCGCAGGCGTCGTCCTCCGCCCGGGCCGCGCCGGCGACGCCCGCCATGGCCGCCAGGGCAGCCATGATGCGGACCGTCCGCACGGCCCGCCTCATGGACGGGACCACCGAGGGTAGGACGCCCGTCAGCGCTTGCGCACCGCGAACACCCAGACGACGCCGCCCTGCGGCACCGCGTCGCCGCGGTAGTCCGCGCTCACCTTCGCCAGGCTGTCCTGCATGCGCTGGGCATCGACGCCCCAGCCGCTCTGCACCGCGATGTACTGAACGCCGTCCACCTCGTAGGACACCGGCACGCCGGTCACGCCGCTGTTGGTCGTCTGCTCCCACAGCACCTTGCCCGACTTCGCGTCGAAGGCGCGGAAGCCGCGGTCGTTGGTGCCGCCCATGAACACCAGGTCGCCGGCGGTGGCGAGCACGGGTCCCCAAAGCTGGCTCTTGGCGAACGGGTGCGTCCAGGCGCGCTTGCCCGTGGACATGTCCCACGCCTGCAGCTCCCCCACATGGTCCGCGTTGGGGAACAGCGTCAGGCCGATGTCCTCAAGCCCCGCCCCCATGTAAAGCTGGCCCGGCACGTAGTCCATCGGCTTGCCCGACAGCGTGCCGCACAGGTTCTCGTTGGCCGGGATGTACATCATCTTGGTCCTCGGCGAGTAGGCCGCCGGCGGCCAGTCCTTGCCGCCCCACAGCGACGGGCAGAAGTCCACCAGCTTGTTCAGCCCGGGCTTGCGCGCCTCGTCATAGCTCGGCCGCCCGGTCTTCTTGTCGAGCGCGGTGAACACGTTCTGCCGGACGAACGGCACGCCGGAGACGAAGCCGATGCCCTCCTCGCCGCGTTCCAGCGTCCACAGGTAGCCGTTGCGGCCGGGATGCACCATGCCCTTGATGGCCCGCCCGTCGCGCTGCATGTCGATCAGGATCGGTGGGTCCACCTCGTCCCAATCCCAGCTGTCGTTCCAATGATACTGGTGCGCCGCCTTGATCGCCCCGGTATCGACATCGAGCGCCAGGACGGAGGAGGTGTTGAGGTTGTCGCCGGGCCGCGCGTTGCCCATCCAAGGCGCCGCGTTGCCGGTGCCCCAGTAGGCCGTGCCCTGCTCCGGGTCGTAGGTGCCGGTGATCCAGATGGAGCCGCCGCCGGTCTTCCAGGTGTCGCCGGTCCAGGTGTCGCTGCCGGGTTCGCCGGGCTTCGGGACGGTGTAGGTGCGCCATGCCTGCTCGCCGGACGTCGCGTCATAGGCCGCGACGAAGCCGCGCACGCCGAACTCGCCGCCGGAGCCGCCGACCATGACCTTGCCGTGCGCGATCAGCGGCGCGAGCGTCATGTAGTGGCCGCGGCGGTAGTCCTCGACCTCCTTGGCCCAGATCTCCTTGCCGGTCTTGGCATCGAGCGCCACCAGGAAGCCGTCCACCGTCGCCACGTACACCCGGTCGCCCAGCAGCGCCACGCCGCGGTTGGTCGGATGCAGCTGCGTCAGGTCGTCCGGCAGGTCGCGCTTGTAGCGCCAAAGCTGCTCGCCGGTCTTGGCGTCGAGCGCGATCACCTGGGCCTGCGGCGTCGTCACGAACATCACGCCGTCGTTGACGATGGGCGGCGACTGGTGCCCCTCCAGCACCCCGGTCGAGAGCGTCCAGACCGGCACCAGGTCGGCCACGTTGGCCGCGTTGATCTGGTCGAGCGGGCTGTAGCCCTGGCCGTCATAGGTGCCGCGGTACATCAGCCAGTTGCGCGCCTCCGGCTTCTGCAGCCGCTGCTCGGTCACGTCGCTGTAGGTCTTCACCTCCGCCCTCACGGCGCCCGGCATGAGCGCCAGCCCCGCGAGCGCCGCGCCGGCCAACAGGCCGCTTTTGAAATGCCCCATCGTTTCCCTCCGTTTTGGAATGAACCACGCCGCCCGCGCCCCGGGTCTTGTCGCGATGCCTCGCCGCTTAAGCCACCTGCCCTCCGACCTTGCCCAGGAAGGGTTGGGCGACCTCGAGCCCGCCCTCCGCCGAGAGGCGCAGCGGCAGCGGCGGCAGGCGGCGCTGCGCCGGGCCGCCGACCACCCGCCCGCCGGCGCGCGGATCGAACTCCGAGCCGTGGCAAGGGCAGTGCAGGATGCCGGCCTCCTGGCGCCACTCGCTGACCGGGCATTGCGCGTGGGTGCAGGTGGCGGAGTAGGCCAGGACCCCGCCCGCCGCCCGCGCCAGCGTCTCGGCGTCCAGGCTGCCGGGATCGAGGCGCAGCAGCAGCACCTGGTTCAGGCGCGAGCCGTCGCGGAGCGTGCCGTTCGCCGGGTCCTTGGCCCATGCCAGGAGCTGCGGCCCCATCAGGGCGATGTCGTCGGGGCGGAGCGCTGCGTCCGAGCCGCCCTTGGCGCTGACTAGCAGGTCGCCCGCCGCCGGGCGCTGGTTGCGCGCGGGCGCCGATGCCTGCGCCCAGGCGGTCCCGCCGCAGCAGCTCAGGACCAAGCCCAATCCCAGCGCCTCCCGCCGGGTATGGACATCCTTTGGTTGTAGGACGGCATCCGTCATCCACCACCCTCCCTGAAACGCCATTCAATCGGCGGCTCTTGAGGGGAGCCTGCACGCATTGCGCGATGAGGAAAACGGAAAATCCGGCCCCCAGCCCTTTATGCCGGTTTTGTGACCAAGAAATCCTATTGGAATTAAGCAATGTTCACAGAGGCGCGAATGGCGGCGCAGCGACGATCGTTATGCGTCAATGGGTGCGGCCGGTGGTCTTGACATTCCCCCTCCTCGCATCCCTCTGGACTGCGCCGAAAGGAACACGACTCCATGGCCGACCACCCCCTGCACCGCCGCGCCCTGCTGCGGGCCACCCTGGCCGGCGGCGCCTTGGCCGTGCCCGGCTGCGCCGTGGCACCGCAGGGGGCCACCGCGCTCACCCACTCGGCCCAGCCCGGCGCGCCGTTCGCCGTGGACGCCTTCAACATCGCCGGCGTGTTCGACGCGGACTGGCTGCTGGACGCGCGCTTCACCCGGCTGCTCGACACCATGGCCGCCTCCCCCGGCGCGTTCGGCACGGTGCGCTTCTTCGGCGCGCTCAACGCCGGGGAGCGGGAGACGGTCGCCCCCACCAGCAGCGGCCGGGTCTGGCCGAGCCTGGATGCCGCCATGGACTTCGCCCTCCCGCTGGCGGCGCTGGATGCGCTGGTGTCGCGCGGGATCACCCCCTTCGTCGCGCTGACCTTTTTCCCCCGCGCCGTCTCGGCCGGGCCGGTGACGCCGCCGCCGGACGGCTATGCGGCGTGGCAACGCTTGGTGCGCGCCTTCCTGGATGCCGCCGCCGCCCGGTTCGGCGCCGCGCCGATGGGGCGCTGGTGGTTCGAGGCGTGGAACGAGCCGAACATGCCGCCGTTCTGGGCCGGCAGCTTCGACCAGTACCTCGACCTTTACCGCGCCACCTCCGAGGCGGTCGTCGCCTCCGGCCATGCGGTCCGCCTCGGCGGCCCGGCGCTCGCCTACCTGCCCGGCGAGGGCGCGCCGCTGATGGAGCGTTTCCTGGCCTTCCTGCACCGCGAACCCCGGGTGAAGTGCGACTTCGTGTCCCTGCACCGCAAGGGCATCTGGGTCGCGAGCGAGACCGAACCCCGCCTCGCCCGGCTGGAGGCGGCGGCGCGCGACACGGCGGACGCCCTGCTGCGCCTCGCGCCGGAACGCGCCCGCGGCATGGTGGTCGTGAACAACGAGGCCGACATGAAGGTCGCGTTCAACACGCCCTATGCGCCGCGCATGACCGAGCAGTTCCCCGCCTGGCTCGCTGCCTCCGCCATCCTGCACGACCGGCTGGGCGCCGAGTACGCCGGGGCCGGCATCCGCTTCGTCGCGGCGGCGGACCACGCGAACCAGCATCTGGTCCAGGCGCCGTTCGACGGCCGCCGCTCCGTCATGACCCGGCTGTCCGCCGACCCGGCCGACCTGGTGAAGCTGCCGGTGTTCCATTTCCACGAGATGCTGCGCCTGCTGGGCGGGCGGCACGGCACAGTGCCGGCGGGGGCGCCGCTGCCGGCCGGGCTGTTCCATTTGGTCACGGTGGGCGAGGGCAGCGTCGCCGCCCTGCTCACCTATTATTCCGACGGGCCGGCCGACGCCGTGGACCTCGACTACACGCTGCGCGACCTGCCCTGGCCGCGGGTCAACCTCGCCCGGTTCGGCATCGGCGCCACCCTGTCCAACAGCTATGCCGCCGCCGGCCGCACCCTGCTGCCCAACGTCACGGACCCCGCGCGCATCCGCGCCGCCGCCGAGCTGGGCGTGGCCGAGCCGATCCGCTCCGGCCTCGTGCCGGACGGCGGCGCGCTGCGCCTGCGCCTGCGGCTCGCCGCGTTCGAGACGGTGCTGATCTGGGTCACGCCGACCCGCCCGGAGCCGCCCGCGCGCCCCGCCTGGCTACAATCCGGCCTGGAGGGCGGCAACGCCGTGCTGCGCTGGACGCCGGGGCGCGAGCCGGATTTGTATTCCTACGAGGTCCGCCGCGACGGCCAGCTGATCTCGCCCGTGCCGCTGCGGGCGGCGATATGGATCGACGCGGCGCGCCCGCCGGGCCGGCACGCCTACGGGGTGCGCGCCGTCTCGGCCTCCGGCGTGGCAGGCGCGGAGGCGTTGAACGTCGTGGCCTAGAGCATGACCGCATCAGGTGGACTCACCTGATCGGTAAACATGCTCGCAAAAACAAAGGCTAGAGCGGGGCCGGTGCATCTATCTGCACCGGCCCCGCTCTAGACCGCCGATATTGCGGCGCACGCACCAGGAGGATCGCATGGACACCCCGGCAATGCACCCGGACGCCGAGAGGCTGCTGGACCTGATCCGCGCGGCCGGCCGGCCGCCGTTCGAGACGCTGTCGGTGGCCGGGGCGCGCCAAGCCTACGACGCCAGCCGCGCCGCCCTGCAGCCGCCGCCGGACGAGGTGGCGGAGGTGCGCGGCCTCGCGATCCCCGGCCCTGGCGGCCCGCTACCGCTACCGCTGCGGCTGTATCGCGGGGCCGGAACCTCGGATGCCGCCCTGCCCGCTTTGCTCTATTTGCATGGCGGCGGCTGGGTGCTGGGCGGCCTCGACAGCCATGACGGCGTGTGCCGGCGGCTGGCGAACCTCGCCGCCTGCCGGGTGGTCGCCGTCGAGTACCGGCTGGCGCCCGAGCACCGCTTCCCCGCCGCCCTTGACGACGCGGCGGCGGCCCTCGCCTGGATGGCCGCGAACGCGGCGGCGCTCGGCATCGACCCGGCCCGCCTCGCGGTGGGCGGCGACAGCGCCGGGGGCAACCTCGCGGCCGTGCTCGCCCTCATGGGACGGGACGGGAGCGCGCCGGGGACGGCCTGCCAGGTGCTGCTCTATCCGGTCGTGGACCTCGCCATGGACACTGGCTCCTACGCCCGGATCACCCGGGGCGTGCCCCTCACCGCGGCGACGATGCGGTGGTTCGTCGATCACTACGCCCCCGAGCCGGCGCAGCGCCTGGACTGGCGCGCCTCGCCGCTGCGGGCGGGGCGGCTGGCCGGCACGCCGCCGGCCCTGGTTCTGACGGTCGCGCACGACCCGCTGGTTGACGAGGGCCGCGCCTATGCCGGGCGGCTGGAGGCCGAGGGCGTGCGCGTCGCGGCCCTGCATCTGTCCGACCAGATCCACGGCATGCTGACCATGGGCCGGGTGATCGCCGCCGCCGACCCGGCGCTGTGCTACGCCGCGGCGGTGCTGCGCGACGCCTGGCGGCTGACGTGACGACGCGGCGGGCGCGTCACTCGGCGGCCGCGGCGGTGGCGGCGGCCTGGGGGCGCCGGGTCAGGCGGAAGCCCTCGTAGCCGTTTGCCGCGACCGCGTCGCAGGTGTCCCGGTACACCCCGACCCCGCCGATATAGGGCATGAACACCCGCGGCTTGCCCTCGATGTTGGCGCCCATGTACCAGGAGTTGGCCTGGGGGTAGAGCGTCCGGTGGGCGACCTCGTTGCCATGCGCGACCCAGGCTTGCTCCGCGTCCGGCGTCGCCTCCATGCGGGCGATCCCGTGGGCGCGGAGATGGGCCAGGCAGTCGGCGATCCAGTCCACGTGCTGCTCGATGGAGACGATCATGTTGCTGAGCACGGACGGGCTGCCCGGCCCGGTGATGGTGAACAGGTTGGGGAACCCCGCCGTCATCAGGCCGAGGTAGCTGCGCGGCCCCTCCGCCCATTTCTCCACGAGCGTCACGCCGTCCCGGCCGCTGATGCCGGCCCGGAGCAGCGAGCCGGTCATCGCGTCGAACCCGGTGGCGTACACGATGCAATCGACCGCGTACTCCGCGTCCCCGGTGCGGATGCCGCCCGGCGTGACCGCGATGATCGGCGAGGCCCGGAGGTCCACCAGCGTCACGTTGGGCCGGTTGAACGTCTCGAAGTAGCCGGTATCGACGCAGATGCGCTTGGTGCCGATGGGATGGCTGGTCGGCAGCAGCGTTTCGGCCACCGCCGGGTCACGGACGATGGAGCGGATTTGCCGGCGGACGAACTCGGCCGCGGTGTCGTTGGCCTCTCGGTTCAGCGTGAGGTCAGTGTAGGCGCTGAGCAGGTTGATGCCGCCCGCCTCCCAGCGCGCCTGGTACTCGCGCTCCCGCTGCTCCGCACTGACATCGAGGGCGGAGGTCTCCCCGAAATCGTAGATGATGCCGGATTTCAGCATGCGCGCCCGCCGCCGGCGCTCGGCGTAGCTGGATTTCCATTCCTGCTCGTACTCCGGCGTGAGCGGGCCGTTGCGGGCGGGCACGCTGAAGTTCGGCGTGCGCTGGAACACGGTGACGTGCGCCGCCTGCTCGGCGATGACGGGAATCGACTGGATCGCCGACGACCCGGTGCCGATCACGCCCACCCGCTGCCCGGTGAAGTCCACGCCCTCGTGCGGCCATTGCCCGGTGTGGTGGGACGGGCCGCGGAACTCGCCCATGCCCGCGATGTCCGGCACCCGCCCGGCCGACAGGCAGCCCGTCGCCATGATGCAGAACGCCGCCGACACCCGGTCCCCGCGGTCGGTCTCGATCCGCCAGAGGTCGGCGGCCTCGTCAAAGGCGGCGCCCGTCACCCGGGTGCCGAACCGGATGTCCCGCCGCAGGTCGAAGCGGTCCGCCACGTGGTTCGCGTAGGCCAGGATTTCTGGCTGGCCCGCGAACCGCTCGGTCCACCGCCAGTCCTGCTGCAGGTCCTCGGAGAAGGAGAACGAGTACTGCATGCTCTCGATGTCGCAGCGCGCGCCGGGGTAGCGGTTCCAGTACCAGGTGCCGCCCACGTCCGCGCCGGCCTCGAACACCCGGGCCGACAGGCCGAGCCCGCGCAGCCGGTGCAGCATGTACAGCCCGGCGAACCCGGCGCCGACGATCACCGCGTCGAACATGCCGGCCGTGTGGGCCGCGTTCCCCTGCCTTGCCTCGGACATGCTGCCCCTCCCGGCCTGTTGCACCGCAGCGACTGGAGCCAGGCGCCACGCCGCTGTCAAGCACGCCCTGGCCCCTCGGGCTGGTCACGGCGCGCTTCGGCCTCTATGCCGGACCCAACGGCAGGGAGGCGTCCATGACAGCCTGGCTCGTGGAGCGGATCACCGGGGTCGGCGAGATGCGCCTTGGCGACTGCCCGGCGGCATGAGCATGGCGGTCTCGACGCGGCGGATCGAGGCGAACGGCCAGAGCTTCATGGTCGATGAGGCCGGCGCGGGCGACGCGGTGGCGCTCTGCCTGCACGGCTTCCCGGAGTGCCGGTTCTCCTGGCGGTTCCAGCTTCCGGCGCTGGCCGCGGCCGGGTGGCACGCCGTCGCCCCGGACCTGCGCGGCTACGGCGACAGCAGCCGGCCGGAGGGGCGCGACGCCTACCGCATGGAGCACCTGGTGGCGGACGCCGCCGCCCTGTTCGACGCCCTCGGCGCGCGCCGCCGCTTGCTGATTGGGCACGACTGGGGCGCGCTGATCGCCTGGAGCGTCGCCATGCGGCGGACCCGGCCGCTCGACGGACTGGTCGTCATGAACGTACCGCACCCGGCGGTGTTCCGCCAGGTCCTGCGCCGCTCCTGGGCGCAGCGCGGGCGGTCCTGGTACGTGGGGTTCTTCCAGCTTCCTTGGCTGCCGGAGGCGCTGCTCACCGCCGGGCGCGCCCGCGCCGTCGCCCGGGCGTTCAGCCGCATGGCCATCGACAAGTCGGCCTTCCCGCCGGAGGTGCTGGACCGCTACCGGCAGAACGCCTTGCGGCCCGGCGCGATGACCGCGATGCTTAACTACTACCGCGCCAACTTCGCCGGCCTCTCGAATAACGCCGCCCCCTCGCCGATGATCGAGGTGCCGACCCTGATGATCTGGGGCGAGGCGGACACGGCGCTCGGGCTGGAGTTGACCGAGGGCTACGGCCCCTACGTCGCCGATTTCACCCTCGAACGCCTGCCCGGCGTCTCGCATTGGGTGCAGCAGGAGGCGCCCGACGCGGTGAACGCCCGCCTCCTCGCCTGGCTCGGCCGCCGCGGCCTTGCGGGTGCGGACGGGCCGCGGTGAACCGGCCCTACGCCGGCAAGGCGGCCGGGTCGGCGCCGCCCGGACCTGCGGCAGAGTGCATCAGCTGCTGCCCGGTCGGGCACAGGTCCAGCAGCGGGCAGCGCGCGCAGGCGGGGTTGCGGAAGTAGCAGCAACGCTGGCCGTGCAGCATCAGCACCTCATGGTTGTCATACACCTGCTGCGCGTCCCAATCGGGCGGCAGCTGCGCGGCGAGCACGGTGTGCGACGGCCCGACGGCCAGGCCCGGCGGGATCAGCCCAGTGCGGGCGGCGACCCGGTGATGGTGGCTGTCCACCGGCAGCGCCGCGCGGCGCAGCGTGCTGAAGCTGAGCACGGCGGCGCTGGTCTTCGGGCCGATGCCGGGCAGCCGCTCCAGCCAGGCGCGGGCGTCCGCCACGGACAGGTCCTCCAAGAAATCGAGCGACAGCGCGCCGCGCTCCGCCAGGATCGTGCGCAGGATGGCCTGGATGCGCGGCGCCTTCTGCTCCGGCCAGGTGACGCGCGTGATCGCCGCCTGGACCTCTGCCACGGGCGCCGCGATGACCGCGGCCCAATCGGGGAAGCGTTCCCGCAGCGCCTTGAAGGCCGCCCCACTGTCGGCGTTGCGGGTGCGGTGGGACAGCAGGGAGCTGACCAGCTCGCTGAGCGGGTCGAGCGCATGGAAATAGGCGATGGGGCAGCCGTAGGCCCGGCACAGCCGATGATGAACTTCCAGCGCCTTTTCGTTCAGATCCATCGCGGCGCAACGCCAGGCGAGAGGGCCGGTTGCCGGCCCGCCCCGATTGGTGTTGGCGGATCGGGCGGCGATGGCCTTACCATCGGGACCCCTGCCCGATGGAGGACCATTCCATGAGCGACGTCCGGATCATGATGGAGGGCCATGTCGGCATCGCCGAGATGTGCCGCCCGCCGCACAACTACTTCGACCGGCCGTTGATCGCCGCCCTGGCGGCGGCGTTCGAGGGGTTCGACGCGGACCCCGACTGCCGCTGTATCCTGTTGGCGGCGGAGGGCCGGAACTTCTGCGCCGGGGCGGACTTCAGCGCGCCCGCCCGCGACACGGTGGGCGACCGGGAGGGCGGGCACCTGTATCAGCAGGCCGTGCGGCTGTTCCGGACGGCCAAGCCGGTGGTCGCGGCGGTGCAAGGCGCCGCGGTCGGCGGCGGGCTGGGGCTGGCGATGGTGGCGGATTTCCGGGTGGCGTCGGCCGAGTCCCGGTTCGCCGCCAACTTCAACCGCCTGGGGTTCCACCCCGGCTTCGGATTGAGCGTGACGCTGCCGCGCGCGGTGGGGCAGCAGAAGGCGGCCCTGCTGTTCTACACCGGGCGTCGGATCGGAGGCGAGGAGGCGCAGTCCATCGGGCTGGTGGATATGCTGGCGCCGCAAGCCGGGTTGCGCGAGGCGGCGCTGGCCCTGGCGGCGGAGATCGCCGGCTCCGCCCCGCTCGCGGTCGCCGCCACCCGCCGGACGCTGCGCCGCGGCCTGGCCGAAGCCGTGGAGGCGGTCACCGACCATGAGTTGACCGAACAGCAGCGCCACTTCGAGACGGCCGACTTCGCCGAGGGGGTGAAGGCGATGGCGGAGCGGCGGGCGCCGCGGTTTTTGGGGCGGTGAGGGAGCAGTCCCTCTGCGGGCACACGACGGTAGCGGGCCTCGTCGAGAGCGGTGACACCGGCCAGAGTGGCTGCTCGGATCGGCTTGCCGCAGGTTCTCCCCATGCTGCGTTTCGGCTCCACGATGAACGCCATACCTGCCCTGTCCCGCTTCGCCAGGAGCGTCCTGCTTCCTCTCTGCCGTGACCGCTTCGCAGACCCTGTGCAGGGCGGGTTTCACGAGCGCCTCGACGAGGCGCTGGCTCCGGTAGCGACCGGACGCAAACGGCTGATGGTGCAGGCGCGGCAACTCTATCTGCTGTCCCACGCCGCCCTCCTCGGCGACCGAAGCGGCGAGCGGGCGGCGGAAGGCGGCTACGATTTTCTGCGCTCCGCTTACCGCGACCAGCGCCAAGGCGGCTGGCACTTCGCAGCAACACCCGCGGGCGGGGTGCTTGATCCCGGCAAGGACCTCTACGGCCACGCTTTCCTACTATTCGCCCTTGCGTGGCTACACCGCGCTTTCGCGTGTCCCGACGCGCTGACGCATGCAGCAGACACGATGGACCTGCTTCATGCCCGCATGGCGCTGCCGGGCGGCGGGTTCCACAGCGCAGCTTCACGAGACTGGGTGCCGGTGTCTGGCACCCTGTGCCAAAATCCGCACATGCATCTGCTCGAGGCGATGCTGGCCCTGCACAACACCTCCGGCGACCCCCGTTGGCTGGCCGAGGCGGACGCGCTGATCCGACTGTTCCAGAACCGGCTGTACCACCGCGGAACGGGCACGCTGTGCGAGTTCTTTGCCGCGAACTGGGACCCTCACCCTGAGCACGGCGGGATCGTGGAGCCTGGGCATCAGTTCGAATGGGTGTGGCTGCTGCACCAATACCGGCAGCAAGGCGGCGCGCTGGCCGTAACGGCGGAGGCCGATGCCCTGTTCCGCTTCGCGATGCGCCACGGCTTCGACCAGGAGCACGGGGGCATCCACGACCAGGTCGCTCCGGACGGCATGCCCGTGCTGCGCACGCGCCGCATCTGGCCGGCGCGGCTGAGCGGACCAGAAAAGCAGCATAAGGCGGCTATCCCTCCAGGACGCGATAGATCGTGGCTGGGTGGACGTTGAAGGGCCGGGCGACGGCGCTGATGGATTTCCCGTCGCAGACGAGTGCCCGTGCGAGCTGTTGCTGGTCGGGCGGCATCTTCTTTGGCCTGCCGAAGGCCACACATGTTGCTAAACAACCGAGTTCCGCATAGGTGTTTTGCGAAGAAAAAAGCGTGGAATTTCAGTTGGCCTCCTCTCTGCCGCAAATGCCCTCAATTCCGCGACACATACCCAGTAAGGTCAAGTGCTCGCCCTTACATAGGTTTTCCGTTCCGTTGCTTCTGTAATGGGCCTTTTGTCGTCAAGC
>CAXULX010000043.1:0-39664 GCA_964252005.1 uncultured Acetobacteraceae bacterium
GCCAGTGCATGAACGGCTGCGAGTTGATGTTCTCGTCGTCCTTGGTGAAGTCGAGGCCGCCCTTCAGCGCCTCGTACACCACCCGGCCGTAGTTGCGGCCCGACAGGCCCAGCTTCGGCTTCATGGTGGCGCCCAGCAGCGGCCGGCCGTAGAGGTTCATCCGCTCCCGCTCCGCCACGATGCCGGTCGCAGGCCCTTGGAACGTCTTGAGGTAGTGCGGGGAAATCCGCATGTCCTCCAGCCGCAGCGCCTTGAGCGGCTTGAAGCCGAACACGTTGCCGATGATGGACGCGGTGAGGTTGGCGATCGACCCTTCCTCGAACAGGTCGAGGTCATAGGCGATGTAGGCGAAGAACTGGTCGGGCGACCCGGGCACCGGGTCCACGCGGTAGGCTTTGGCCCGGTAGTACTCGCTGTCGGTCAGCCGGTCGGTCCACACCACGGTCCAGGTCGCGGTGGAGCTTTCCCCGGCCACGGCGGCGGCCGCCTCTATGGGATCGACGCCGTCCTGCGGCGTCAGGCGGAACACGGCCAGGATGTCGGTGTCCTTGGGCACGTAGTCCGGCTCCCAGTAGCCCATCTGGCGATACTTGAGTACGCCGGAGGTGTAACGCTCCTTGAGGTCGGTGATCTTCACGTCGAGTGCTTTGTTCATGAACTGCCTCCATCCCGTGTTCTTGGCCCGTGCGGCCCAGGGTATCCCTGTTCCCCGCACCTTTGCGGATGGACTTCGCAAGCAAAAGCAAAATACACTCACCAAATACGTGAGGGATTGCTTGCCGCCCGATGCGCAACTTCACCATTCGCCAGTTGCAGGTGTTCGTCGAGGCGGCGGAGCGGCTGTCCCTGGCGCGCGTGGCGGAGCGGCTGCACCTCACGCCGTCGGCGGTGTCGTTCCAGATCAAGCAGATCGAGGCGCAGACCGGCTTCGCGTTGTTCGAGCGCGTGGGCCGCAAGGTCACGCTGACCGACGCGGGCGGGCTGCTGCTGGGCTACGCGCGCCTGGTGCTCCGCTCGCTGCAGGACGCGGACCAGGCGATGACGGACCTGAAGGGGCTGACCGGCGGCCGGGTCCGGCTGGGGCTGGTGTCCACGTCGAAGTATATCGTGCCGCACATGATCGCCCGCTTCCGCGCCGCCGTCCCCGGCGTCACCGTGCAGCTGTCGGAGGGCAACCGCAGCCGGGTGCTGGAGCTGCTGACCAGCGGCGCCATCGACCTCGCGGTGATGGGCCGGCCGCCGGAGGGGGCGGACGTCGTCGCCCAGCGGTTCGCGCCGCACCCGTCGGTGATCGTGGCGCCGGCCGGCCACCGGCTCGGCCACGCGCCGAGCCTGCCGGCCGCGGCGCTGGCGCAGGAGCCGTTCGTGGTGCGGGAGGACGGGTCGGGCACCAAGGCGATGGCCGACCAGTTCTTCAAGGAGAAGGGCTTCACGCCCCCCACCGTCATGGTGACGTCGAGCAACGAGATGATCAAGCAGGCGGTGATCGCCGGCATGGGCCTCGCGCTGATCTCCCAGCACACCGTCAGCCTGGAGCTGGCGCTCGGCCTGCTCGCGGCGCTCCCGGTCGAGGGCTTCCCGCTGATGCGGTCCTGGTACATCGTGCAGCGCCGGACGCTGCCGCTGCTGCCGGTGCAGGCGCGCCTGCGCAGCTTCCTGATCGAGGTGGGACAGGACGTGATCGAGGACATCAGCCGTGACCACGCCCGCATCGCCTCGGCCGGACGGCCCGCCCACGGACACGGCGATGCCGCTTGAGGCGCTGATCTTCGACGTGGACGGCACGCTCGCGGAGACCGAGGAGTGGCACCGCCATGCCTTCAACGCCGCCTTTGCCGCCGCCGGGCTGGACTGGCATTGGGATCAGGCGCTCTACGGCAGGCTGCTGGAGGTGACCGGCGGCAAGGAGCGCATCCGCCGCTATGCGGACACGCACGGCGAAACCGTCGATCCCGCCGCCATCGCCCGCCTGCACGCCGACAAGACCGCGCGCTACGTGGCGTCCGTCGAGGCGGGCGCCGTCGCATTGCGCCCCGGCGTCGCGCGCCTGCTGCACGAAGCGCGGGCAGCCGGCCTGCGCCTCGCCATCGCCACCACCACGACGCCCGAGAACGTCACGGCGCTGCTGCGCACGACGCTTGGGCCCGGGGCCGCCGGCTTGTTCAACTGCATCGGCGCCGGGGACATGGTGGCGGCGAAGAAGCCCGCGCCCGACATCTACCGGCTCGTGCTGGATCGGATGGGCCTGACGCCCGGGCAGTGCATCGCGTTGGAGGACACGCCGAACGGCCTGCACGCCGCCCTGGGCGCCGGGATCGCGACCGTGATCACCGCAAGCCTTTATGGCGGCACGGCGGGGTTCGAGGATGCGCTGATGGTGCTGGACGGGCTGGGCGATGCGGACGCGCCCTGCCGGGTGCTGCGCGGCCCGGCGCTGCCTGGCCCGGCGCTTGGGGTGGCGGATTTGCGCCGTGCGCTGGATGGCTCCGCCTGACGCGGTGCTGCCGAGGGTCCGGTTCAGAAGATGTCATTCCAGGGCGGCACGGCGCTGCTCGGCTGCCAGCAACTCGGCAACTTCGAAAAACGACAACACCGAGTCCACAGCCCCATAAGCAAAATGCTTGGTCGTCTTGGCAAACGGAAACACCACCAGCTTGGGCGCCAGTTCAACCCCGAGACCATCATCAGGGTCGTGAACCCAGTGGCCACCGATCTCTGCGATGAGCGCCTCGCCAAGATAGCACGCAGCCACGTCGGCAAGCTTGTCACGCTCGGCCTCGTCGCCGAGGTTGCGTTGGCGATTGATGAAGCCATCAAGAAAAGCCACACCGGCCCGACCTGGCGGCAGGCTCTCGCCCGACAGGTCAGTGAGTGCTCCGGTGAGCAGGCGGACATTGCCGGCGATAGCTTCGGCCTGCTCGCGCGACGGTTCCGCATAGGTCTTTGTGGTCATGCTGCCCCGACGTTTCCTCGCCCGTTCGCGCCGCATCGGGCGGGCCTGCCTGCAACCTGCGCTGAGGCACTAGGCCGGCACGCCCCGCATGGCGCTCAGACCTCAACCGGGTCCGGAGCCTCATTCAGGTGAAGCTCGCTGCCGGCCAGGCGTTCCGACAGCTTGGCGAACGCCGTGTGGTCGGCGCCGGGTCCGAGCAGGGCCTGGGCGGCGGCCGACAGCTCCCGGCACAGCGACGCGAACGGGGCGGCGGTGCCGGTGTCGCGGGCGACGCCGAGCGCGATGCCCAGGTCCTTCACCATCAGGTCCAGCCCAAAGCCGCTGTCGAAGCGCCGGGACAGCACGAACTGGCGGAACTTCTTCTGCGAGCTGTTGCTCATGCCGGTGGAGGCGTTCAGCACATCGACCATCACGCCGGGGTCCAGGCCGAAGCGTTGGCCGATCAGCAGCGCCTCGATCCCGATCAGGAACGACCCGGCGCTCGCCAGGTTGTTCAGCGCCTTCATCGCATGGGCCGTGCCCACGCCGCCGGTGCGCAGCACGGAGCTGCCCATGGCGTCCAGGGCCGGGCGGGCCCACTCGATGGCGGCATCATCGCCGCCCGCCATGATGGCAAGCTGCCCGGTGCGCGCCCGCGACACGCCGCCCGAGACCGGCGCGTCCACCATGGCGCCGCCCGCCTCCGCCACGCGGGCGGCCAGGCGCCGGGTCGCGGCCGGGTCGCCGCTGGTCATGTCGAGCACGACGGCGCCGGGCCGCAAATGCGGGAGAACCTCGTCCAGCACGGCGCCGACCGCGGCGCTGGTGGGCAGCATGGTGATGACCAGTTGGCTGGCCTCAGCGAGCGCGCGCAGGCTGCCGGCCGCGGCGCCGCCGACCTGCTGCACGAAGGCGTCCGCCTGCGCCGCGCGGCCATCCGCCACCTGCACCGCGAAGCCCGCCGCCACCAGGCGCGCCGCCATCGGCCAGCCCATGTTGCCGATGCCGACGAAGCCGACCGTCGGCAGCGTGGCGTTGGCGTCCCACTCACCCGTCATGGCGTTCCCCGGCGCTGGTTGCCGGATGGACGCTAAGGCATTGTGCGGCATTATGGGAACCATGCAGAGGGACGCGGGGCGCGGCATGACCGAAATACCAACTTACGAGGTCCTGGCGCTGCGCTATGCCACCCAGGCCGACCGGGCGGCGTCGGCCAACTTCCTGCTACCGGACGACCATGCCTCGCCCATGCCGCTGGACTACTTCGTCTGGGCGATCCGGGGCGGCGGGCGCAGCATCGTGGTGGACACCGGGTTCGGCCCCGCCGCCGCGGCGCGGCGCGGGCGCACGCTGATGCGCAGCCCGGCCGCCGCCCTGGCCGCCGCCGGCATCGACCCCGCCACGGTCGCGGACGTGGTGCTGACCCATCTGCACTACGACCACGCCGGCTGCCTCGACGCCTTCCCGGCCGCGACGTTCCACCTCCAGGACAAGGAGATGGCCTACTCGACCGGGCGGCCCATGTGCCACCGGGCGCTGCGGGCGCCGGTCGATCTCGACGACGTGCTGAGCGCCGTGCGCCACGTCTTCGCCGACCGCGTGCGTTTCCATGACGGCACGGCCGCGCTCGCGCCCGGCATCACGCTGCACCTCGTGGGCGGGCACTCCGGCGGCCTCCAGGTGGTGCGGGTGCGGACGGCGCGCGGCTCAGTCGTGCTGGCGTCGGACGCCGCGCATTACTGGGCCAACATCCGCACCCGCAACCCCTTCCCGCTGGTCGCCGACGTGCTCGCCATGGCGGAGGGCTGGCGTGCCTGCGAGGAACTGGCGGACGGGCCGGACCACGTGATCCCCGGGCACGACCCGCTGGTGCTGGCCCGCTTCCCCGCCGTGCCGGGTCTCGTGGACACCGTGCGGGTGGACCTGCCGCCGGTTGACCCCGCCCGCTGAATGACCGAAGGAGCGCCCATGCCGACACCCCTCATCCGACACGCCGCCGCGGCGGCCCTGCTCATGGCCCTGGCGCCCGGCGCCATGGCGCAGACGGCGCTGGCGCCGCGCGACGTGCCGGCACGCAGCCTGCCGGTGCCGGGCGACGTCAGCCCGGAGGCGCAGGCGCTGATCGCCCAGCCGCTCCGGCAGAACTGGGACCGCCCGCCCTCCACGCCCGAGGGCTGGCGGGCGCTCGCGGACGCCGGCGCCGCCACGCTCGCGCCGAACGTGCCGGGGATGCTGGAGCGCCTGCACGTCAAGATGGAGCGCGCGACCATGGACGGCGTGAAGGTGTTCGTCCTGACGCCCGACGTGATCCCGCCGGAGAACCGCAACCGCCTGCTGGTCCACGTGCATGGCGGCTGCTACGTGCTCAACCCCGGCGAGGCGGCGCTGCCGGAGGCGGTGTTCATGGCGGGCTTCGGGCACTTCAAGGTGATCGCGGTGGACTACCGCATGCCGCCCGACGCCTACTTCCCGGCGGCGCTCGACGACGCGATGACGGTGTGGAAGGCGGCGCTGAAGCAGGCGGACGCGAAGAACATGGCGATCTTCGGCGCCTCCGCCGGCGGCGCGCTGACGCTCGAGATGGTGCTCCGGGCGAAGCACGAGGGGCTGCCGCTGCCGGCGGCCATCGCGCCGGGCACGCCGATGTCGGACGTGACCAAGGTCGGCGATTCGTTCCAGACCAACGCGCTGGTGGACAACGTGCTGGTCTCGCCCGACGGGTTCTGCGACGCCGCCGCCCGGTTCTATGCGAAGGGGCACGACCTCAAGGACCCGATGCTGTCCCCAGTGTATGGCGACATGCACGGCTTCCCGCCGACGATCCTGACCACGGGCACCCGCGACCTGCTGCTGAGCAACACCGTGCGGGTGCACCGCAAGCTGCGCGCCGCCGGGGTCGAGGCGGCGCTGCAGGTGTTCGAGGGCCAGAGCCACGCGCACTTCATCCGCGACGACCGCACGCCGGAGACGAAGGAGGCGTTCGAGGAGATCGCCGGCTTCTTCGACGCCCATCTGGGAAAGGAGTGAGGCCGTGATGGACATCGAGAAGCTGAAGGCGGCCCTGCTGCACGGCGCACGCGAGTACCGGCCGGCCGAGCAGGTCCTCAGCCGCCTGCTGAAGAAGCGCCCGCACGACCGGGTGGATGCCACGGTGTGGGAGGACCAGTACACCTCCGGGCACTGGGACTTCCTCACCGGCATGACCGAGGCCGCCCGGCACGCCATCGTCGCGGAGTGGCGGGAACGCCTCAAGCCCGGCGGCGCCATCCTGGAGATCGGCTGCGGCACCGGGCTGCTGTGCCGGGCGATGCGGCGGGGCGGCTACGAGCGGTACGTGGGCGTCGATATCTCGCAGACCGCCATCGCCCAGGCGGAGGCCGACCTTGCCGACGCGCAGACGCGGTTCATCGCCGGCGACGCGGCCACCCTGGCGTTCGACGAGCGGTTCGACATCATCGTCATCAACGAGGCGCTGAACTACTTCGTGGGTCCCGGCGAGTTCCTGCGCCGGCTGCACGGAAGCCTGCTGCCCGGC
Source organism: uncultured Acetobacteraceae bacterium (assembly GCA_964252005.1). Classification (GTDB taxonomy): domain Bacteria; phylum Pseudomonadota; class Alphaproteobacteria; order Acetobacterales; family Acetobacteraceae; genus CAHJXG01. Next base: position 6,468 of record CAXULX010000043.1, read on the forward strand.
GGCGTCCTGCTCGTCTCCATGGCGCAGTGCAACCTGCGCGACGGTCTGCAGAAGATCGCGATCTGGCGGGAGATCGCGCCGGACCATGAGGTGATCCAGGAGGTCGCGCTGCACCGCAAGCCCTGGCCGGTGTGGAACATCAAGGCGCTGCGCCCGGTCGGCTGAACACCGGGCCAAGGCCGCCTTGCGCGTGGCGGTCAGGAACGAACGGGGGCCGGCGCAGGCGCCCGCAGCCCATACGCCACCGGCAGCGCCGCCGCGCACAGCGCCGCCATGACCCAGAACGCCCCGGCGCCGAGGCGGCCATAGAGCGGGCCGCTGGCGAACGTCAGCGCGGTGGACGCAGCACCCACCGCGACGGTGCCGTAGAACGCCTGCGCGGTCGCGGAAAGCTGCACCGGCACGACGCGGGCGATCATCCGCACGCAGGTGAGGTGCATGAGGGCGAAGGTGAAGCCGTGCAGCGGCTCGGTCAGCGCCATCGCCGGCAGCGCCGCGGTCTGCGCCACCGTCGCCCAGCGCACCACGCCGGAGCCTGCGCAGAGCATCGCGGCCCCGCCCGGCCCCAGCCGGTCGAGGAGGGGACCGCCCAGCACGAAGAACACCAGCACCTCGGCCGCGACCGACTCGCCCCACAGCAGCCCGGCGGCGCCCGGCCCGATGCCGGCCGACCGCCAGCGGATCACCTCGAACCCGTCATGCAGCGCGTGGCTGCCGCCGACCAGGGCGGCCACCACCATGAGGCGGCCGAACATGGGCAGCCGCAGCAGGTCGCGCACTCGGCCGCCGCGTTCGGCGGACGGACCGGCCCGGCCCGGCCGAGGCCCCGCCGGCCGGTTCGGCACCCGCAATGCGGCGGCGGCGGCGAGAATGAGCAGCGCCGCGTTGAGCCAGATGATGACCCCGAGGCCGGACCAGGCGACCGCCTGCCCCGCCGCCACGCTGCCCAGGATGAACGCGGCCGACCCCGCCCCGCGCACCCAGCCGTACTCGAAGCCGCCGGGCCGTTCCGCGGCGCCAAGCGACAGCGCGTCCGCCACCGGCGACAGCGGCGCCAGCACCGCGGCGTGGGCAATGCTGACCAGCGCCAGCGGCAGCAGGCCACGTGCCGGGGCGTAGCCCAGCGCGACGACGGAGGCGCCCGCGAGGCCGGCGGCCAGCACGATGCGCGGCGCGCCCGACCGGTCCGCGAGCCGCCCTCCGAGCGGGCCGGTCAGGAGGCGGATCGCGGACCCCAGCCCCAGCACCAGGCCGATGGCGGAGGCATCCAGCCCACGCTGCTCCAGCAGGGCCGGGAGGAAGGGGGAGGCGACGCCGAAGGCGGCGAACAGGGCGGAGTACAGGATGACGAAACGCGGCAGCGTGGAACCGGGCACTGGACATCCTCCGATCCGAAGCAACGTTGCCGGTGGAACGGCGTTGCCGCAACCACCGCGGGCCGTGCAAACCACTGGAGCCGAAGTGCTGAAGGAGCTGCTTGCCGACCGGTCGCACGGCGTGTCGATCGGGTTCGTTCTCGTGACGCTGGGGCTGGACGCGCTCGGCGTCGGGATCATCGCTCCCATCGTGCCGGGGCTGGTGCAGGAGCTGGCGCATTTGCCGCCCGAGCGTGCGGCGCCTTGGGTCGGCGCGCTGATCGCCGCCTATGCGGGGATGCAGTTCTTCGCAGCACCCTTGCTGGGCGCATTGAGCGACCGGTTCGGCCGCCGCCCGGTGATCCTCGCCTCCGTCGTCGGCATCGGGACCGACTACCTCCTGCTGGCCTGGGCGCCGAGCCTGTGGTGGCTGTTCTTGGGGCGGCTGATCGCCGGCGCCACCTCCGCCAACGTTGCCGCCGCGACCGCCTTCATCGCCGACTTGAGCGGCAAGGGCGACCGCGCCCGGCGGTTCGGCCTGGTGGGCGCGACGTTCGGGGCGGGGTTCGTGATCGGCCCGGCGCTGGGCGGCTTCCTCGGCGAGTACGGGCTGCGCCTGCCGTTCTACGCCGCCGCGGCGCTCGCCTTCGCCAACGCGCTCTATGGCATCTTCGTGCTGCCGGAGAGCCTGCGGCCGGAGGACCGCCGCCCGGTGACCTGGGCGCGCGCCAACCCCTTCAGCCTGCTGCGCAACGTCTGGCGCGACCCGGCGCTCCGCAGCATGGCGCTCGCCTGGTCATGCAGTTGGATCGGGCTGGGCGCGGTGCAGAGCAGCCTCGTGCTGTTCACCCGCTACAGCTTCGGCTGGGGCGCCGGGGCGAACGGCTGGGTGCTGGCCGGCATCGGCGCGTCGCAGGCGGTGGTCGAGGGCGTGCTGCTGTCCTCCGTCACCGCCCGGCTCGGGGAACGGCGCACGGCGCTGCTCGGCTATGCCGCTGGCGCGCTCGGCTACGCGGTGCTCGCCCTGGCGCTGGCGGGCTGGACCATCGTGCCGGTCGTGATGCTGCTGGCGCTGGGCGGGCTGGCGGTGCCCTCGGTGCGGGCGATGGTCTCGGCCCGCGGCGGGGTGGACACCCAGGGGGAGATGCAGGGCGTGCTCACCGCGGTGGAGGGGCTGACCGCCGTGGTGGCGCCGCTGCTGACGGCCGGGCTGTTCTACGCCTTCACCTCGCCGGCCCTGCCGGTGCACTTCGCCGGCGCGCCGTTCGTGCTGGCGGCCGGCGCCGCGGTGGCGGCGGGGGTGCTGCTCCGGCGGCTGTGACGCCCCATGCGCGCCGGCTTGGCGGTCGGCGTCTCACGGTCTTTTGCACGCATCGCGGCACGATCCCGGCCCGTCCTGCGTTGACGGCACCTGAGGACGAAAAGGCAGGACCATGGCCCAGCAAATCCCGATGCACGCCTCCGACATTGCCGGCACGGCGCAGGACGACGGCACGATGGGGGTCGCGCCCGACCTCGCCTATCTGCGCCTCGCCATCGTCAACGCGGTGCTCTACGGCGCGCCGGGCGCGCGGGATTGGGTGCTGATCGACGCGGGGATCATCGGCATGGCCGGGCGGATCAGGCGCGCCGCCGCCGAACGCTTTGGCGCCGATGTGCCGCCCGCCGCCATCGTGCTCACCCACGGGCACTTCGACCACGTGGGCGCGCTGGAGGAGCTGGCCCGCGGCTGGGACGTGCCGGTCTATGCCCATCCGCTGGAGGCGCCGTACTTGGACGGCAGCGCGTCCTACCCGCCGCCCGACCCCACCGTGGGCGGCGGCCTCACGGCGCTGCTGTCGCCCTTGTTCCCCCGCGGCCCCGTCGATGTGCGGGACCGGCTGCGCCGCTTGCCCGAGGATGGCAGCGTGCCGCCCATGCCCGGCTGGCGGTGGCTGCACACGCCGGGCCACTCGGTCGGGCATGTCTCGTTGTGGCGGGAGGCGGACCGGTCGCTGATCGCCGGCGACGCCTTCGTGACGACGGCGCAGGAATCCGCCTACGCCGCGGTCACGCAGGAACCGGAGCTGCACGGGCCGCCCCGGTACTTCACCCATGACTGGCAGGCCGCCCGCGAGGCGGTGCGGCGGTTGGCGGCGCTGGAGCCGGAACTGGCGGTCACCGGCCATGGCCGGGCGATGCGGGGGGCGGCGATGCGGGAGGCGCTGCACAGGCTCGCGCGGGACTTCGACCGCCTGGCCGTGCCGGACCATGGCCGCTTCGTCGACGCGCCGCAGCGGGCGGAGGACGGCAGCGCCTACCGCTGATGCCCCGTCGCGTGCAATCGACCGCCGGGTCTGCCAGGGTGCGGGCATGATGCGCATCCTGCTGACCCACGCGCCGCACATGCTGGCGAACTACTACGGCGACCGCGCCCTGGCCGCGCTGCGCCGCCATGGGGAGGTGCGGCTGAACACGTCCGGCCGCGTGCTGGACGACCCGGCGGCCCTCGTTGCCGCCGCGGGTGACGCGGAGGTGATCGTGGCGGACCGGCAGGTTCCCGTGACGGAGCAGGTGTTCGCGGCGCTGCCCGGGCTGAAGGCAGTGTGCCGGGTCGCGGTGGATATCAGCACCATCGACGTGGCGGCGGCGTCCCGCCACGGCGTGCTGGTGACGCGGGCGACGCCGGGCTTCATCCCGGCGGTGACGGAGCTTGCAGTGGGCTTCATGGTCGATCTGGCCCGCGGCGTGTCGCGCGCCGTGGTGGACTACCGCGCCGGGCTGGAGCCGGAGCCGCGGCCGGGCCGGCAGCTGGCCGGGGCGACGCTCGGCATCATCGGCTACGGCGCCATCGGCCGCAGCCTGGCGCCGGTCGCCGTGGCGCTCGGGATGCGGGTCCTGGTGGCCGACCCCCATGCGGCGGTGGACGACCCGGCGCTGCACGCGGTCCCGCTCGCGACCCTGCTGGCCGAGGCGGATTTCGTCGTCTGCCTGGCGCTGGCCACCGCGGAGACCGAGAACCTGATGGACGCCGCCGCCTTTGCCCGCATGAGGCGCGGCGCGTTCTTCATCAACCTGTCCCGCGGCGGCCTGGTGGACGAGGCGGCGCTGCGGGACTCGCTGGACGCCGGGCACCTGGGCGGCGCGGCGCTGGACGTGGGCCGCGCCCCGGACCAGAAGCCGACGCCGAGGCTGGCGGGCCGCCCGGACGTGATTGCGACACCGCACATCGGCGGGCTGACGCCCGAGGCGGCGGAGCACCAGGCGTTCGACACGGTGCGGCAGGTGGGGGAATTGGCGCAGGGCCGGTTGCCGGAGGGGGCGGTGAACGCGGAGCATGCGGCGCGGCTGCGGGGGTGAGATGGACGGGGTTGCAGCGCGTCGGTTCGTGATGGGGTTTGCCGTCCTGCAACTAAGCAAGCGCTACCGCTCACGGGCGCTTTCAAGTTTGCCAATCATCAACTCTTGCGGTCAAGGCTGCGGTCCAACAGTCCCGAGTTCGTTCAGAAACTCAGCCGGTCGCAGCACTTGAATGCCGCGCCAGGGATTCAGCACCAACAGATCTCCGTCGCCCGACACGATGGCTGTCGCATCGGCAGCCAGGGCCAATTCCAAGTAGCAATTGTCTTTACTGTCCCTGCAATCCCGCACCGTCTCTGCCGGCTCGACCCAAAGCGCCGCCGCGCTTAGCAGTTCCAGGATTTCGAGACGCCGATCATTGGTCAACACTCGCGCGAACTTCGGCCTGGCTAGGACCTCAGCAATCTCCCCGTAGACGGTTTCTGACAGGGTGACGGTGCCTTTCGCCCGCGCGGCGATCATGGCGCGGCGGGGCGCTCCATTCGGGTTCAAGGCGGCCGAGACAACCGTGTTCGCATCGATCACATAGATGCTCAGGCTCGACGTTCCGCGTTGTAGGCCGCCAGTTCGGCCTCGATCTCGGCTTCGGTCAGACCGGCCCCTTGTGCCTCAGCGGCCGTCCGCTCGAACAGCGCGATCAATGGATCATCAGAACCTGGCCGGACCAGCCGGTCAATGAGGCGACCGACAGCCTCACGACGCCGCGCATCCGACAGAGCGGCTGCGGTAGCCTCCTCGACGGGGATCTCGATTTTTGATGCCTCGTTCATGTTTAGGCTCCGATTACGCTTTTCAGCTTAGCAGAAACATCGTTTCGTTGTTTGACACGTCAGACCAAAGGCGCACCACGGCAAGGCTCTCAACGTAGCCCTTCTAATGCGACGGCCATAAAATCGGTTCGGCAAAGCGTTCAACCTCGCTAAGCCCCCCGCGCCACCCGCCACCCATGCTCCGCCAATGCCTGGAACTTCTCCCCCGCCTCCCGCCCCCGCGCGTCCGCCGCCGTCCCGTCCAGCGCCCGCCGGTACACCCCCGCGGCAATCGCCGCCCAGCGGAACAGCGAGAACGCCACGAAGAACTCTAGGTCGGGCACCCCGGCGCGGCCGGTCCGGCGGCAGTAGGCTTGCACGTACTCGGCCTCCGTCGGCAGCCCCGGGACGTCCAGCCCCCCAATGCCCTGCAACTCCGGTGGCAGGCGCCAGGCCAGGCAGCTATATGCCAAATCCGCCAGCGGATGACCCAAGGTCGCCAGTTCCCAATCCAGCACCGCCACGACCCGCGGCTCGTCCGCGTGGATGATGAGGTTGCCGAGGCGGTAGTCGCCATGCGCGATGGTCGTCTCGTCCGCCACCGCCGCGTGCGCCTTGAGCCAGGCCATCAGCCGGTCCATCGCCGGCGCCTCCCCCACCCGCGCGCCCGCGTACTGCTTCGACCAGCGGTCGATCTGGCGGCCGATGTAGTTCTCGGGCCTCCCGAAGCCCTCCAGCCCGGCCCGCCGCCAATCGACGCCGTGCAGCCGGGCAAGGACCCGGCCCATGTCGCCGTAGATCGCCGCCCGGTCGGCGGGACCCATGCTGGGCAAGGTGCGGTCGGGGAACACCCGGCCCGGCCGGTAGTCCATGACGAAGAACGTCGTGCCAATGACGCCCTCGTCGTCGCACAGCAGATGCACGGCCGGCACCGGCACGCCGCTGTCCCGCAACGCGCCCAGGATGCGGTACTCGCGGTCCACCGCATGGGCCGAGGGCAGCAGCGTGCCCGGCGGCTTCTTCCGCAGCACATACTGGCCGGAGGCGGCGGCCAAATGGAACGTCGGGTTGGACTGCCCGCCCTGGAACTGCCGAATTACACACGGCCCGGCGAAGCCCGGCAGATGCCCGGCCAAATAGCGTTCCAGCGCCGCCTCGTCGAAGCGGTGGTTCGGCAGCACCGGCACCAGCACCGGCGCGCCGCCAGTCGCTACGGTCATGCGTTGGGCCGCTCGGGCTTGTACTTCGCCAACTCCAACCGGCCGAGCTGATGGCGGTGCACCTCGTCCGGCCCGTCCACGATGCGCAGCGTGCGGGCGGTCTTGTACATCGACGCCAGCGCGAAGTCGTCGGACACCCCGCCCGCGCCGTGCGCCTGGATCGCCCAGTCGATCACCGCGCAGGCCATGGCGGGCACGGCGACCTTGATCTCGGCGATCTCGCGCCGGGCCGCCTTGTTGCCGACCTCGTCCATGCGCCAGGCGGCGTGCAGCACCAGGAGGCGCGCCTGGTCGATCTTGATGCGGCTCTCGGCGATGCGCTCGATCATGACACCCTGGTCGGCCAGCGGCTTGCCGAACGGGCGGCGGCTCAGCGCGCGCTTGCAGGTCATCTCCAGCGCGCGCTCCGCCATGCCGATGGCCCGCATGCAGTGGTGGATGCGGCCCGGCCCCAGGCGCCCCTGCGCAATCTCGAAGCCGCGGCCCTCGCCCAGCAGCACGCTTTCAACAGGCACCCTCACGTTTTCAAAGAGTATCTCGGCGTGGCCGTGCGGCGCGTCGTCGTAGCCGAACACCGGCAGGTGGCGCAGCACCTGGACGCCGGGCGTGTCGCGGGGCACCAGCACCATGCTCTGCTGGCGGTGGCGGTCGGGGCCGTCCGGGTCGGTCTTGCCCATGACGATCAGCAACTGGCAGCGCGGGTCGTTGGCGCCCGACGACCACCACTTGCGGCCGTTGATGACGTAGTCGCCGCCCCGGCGCTCGATCCGGCATTGGATGTTGGTGGCGTCGGACGACGCGACCTCCGGCTCCGTCATGCAGAACGCCGAGCGGATCTGGCCCTCCAGCAGCGGCTCCAGCCACTCCTGCTTCTGCGCCTCCGTGCCGTAGCGGTCGAGCGTCTCCATGTTGCCGGTGTCGGGGGCAGAGCAGTTGAACACCTCCGACGCCCAGGACACGCCGCCCATGATCTCGGCCAGCGGCGCGTATTCGAGGTTGGTCAGCCCGGCGCCGCGGGCGGAGTGCGGCAGGAACAAGTTCCACAAATCCGCCCGCCGCGCCACGGCCTTCAGCTCCTCCACCACCGGCACGGGCTGCCAGCGGTCGTGTCCTGCGTGCTGGGCGACATAGGTCGCCTCGTTCGGGTGGACATGCGCCTCCATGAAGGACAGCAGCCGCCGCTGCAGGTCCTGCACCTTCGCCGAGTGCCCGAAATCCAAAGCGTCCTCCCTCCCAACGTCTTGGCTGAGACCTTACCGATTGCCGGCGCTTCCGCCAGGGTGGTCCGGGCAACGCTTCCATTGCGAACCGGTTTGACCTACGCATGGCGCCCAACTCCCCCATTTTCATCGGAGGCGACCCTTGAGCATCTTCGGCACCATCATGGACAAGATCTTCCACCACGCCAGCGCCGCCCCGGCGGACGTCCCGGCCGACAGCGCCGCCGCCGCCCCCGCGGCCGAGGCGGCCGGCTCCGCGCCCTCCGTCGATGTCGGCGCGGTGCTGAGCCAGATGGCGGCGCAGAAGGGCGGCGGCGGCAACTACCAGACCTCCATCGTCGATCTGCTGAAGCTGCTCGACCTCGATTCGAGCCTCGATGCGCGCAAGCAGCTGGGCCAGGAGCTCGGCGTGCACGCCGGGGCGGACGGCAGCGCCGAGCAGAACATCGCGCTGCACAAGGCCGTCGTGCAGAAGCTGGCCGAGAACGGCGGCAAGGTGCCGGACAGCATGAAGGGCTGACGCCGCTGCGCCGGGGCGGCCTCGCTTGCCCTGGCCTCGCGGCGCTACTGGTCGCTCTCGGTCTCCGCCTCGCGCCGCTCCGGGTCGATCAGGGCCAGGATGGGGAGCTTACGGGCCGGCGGCGAGCCGGCGTCGCGGGATGGGCGGAGCATGCGGAGGCCGGGCGGCCCATCCAGTTCAACCCCGTCCGGCCGCACCGCCCTCACGGTGAACGGCCCCAGCCGGCCGCCCTCGCCCAGCACGATGGGCTTCCCGTCCGGACCGGCGAAGATCGCTTTGCCGTGCCGCTCCGCGACGATGAGGCCGGTCAGGCGCGGGGGCGTCGCCAGCACGGGCGCGGGCGCGCGATCCCGGCGAACGGGCGCGCGGCCCGGCGTGAACAGCGGCCGGGCCAGCATCGCCTCGACGTTCATCGGCGTCCGCTGCGGCGCCGCGGGGCGCGCGACCACGGGGGGCGGGACCGGGAGCGGCGGCGGCGCCTCGACCTCGGTCAGCCGTGCCAAGCCGTGCAGGATGCAGGCGGCTTCCAGCGCAAAGACGGCGAGCAGCGCAAGCGGCTTGTTCACGCGATGGGACGCCGCGCCCGCGTCAGGACAGCATGGCCGACGTCGTGCCGTCAGGCGCCTGGCCGGGCGTCCCCGCCCCGGCCTCGTTGAACAGCAGCAGCCGCCCGGCATTGCCCAGCCCCAGGAAGGTGCTGAGGTTGTGCAGCAGCGCCGCGATGATGGCGCCCTCCGCGCCCAGCACCCCCGCCGCCGCCAGCCCCACCAGCGCCAGCGTCCAGCCCAGCCCGATGGCCACGTTGACGTGGATCGTCCGCCGGCACCGCCGGCTGAGGCGGATCGCGGTGGAGAGGCGGCGCAGGTCGCTGGTCATCAGCACGAGGTCCGCCGACGCCAGCGCCACGTCGGTGCCCTGCGCCCCCATGGCGACGCCGACCGCGCCGACCTTGAGCGCCAGGCTGTCGTTGATCCCGTCGCCCACCACCAGCGGGCGGAACCCGGACCGGATTTCCGTCAGCACGCGGTCCATCTTCTGCTCGGGCAACGCCCCGGCCACCACATCGCCGATGCCCAGCTCGGCGCCGATGCGCTGCGCCACGGCCTCCCGGTCGCCGGTCAGCAGGATTTGCCGCTGCAGGCCGAGCGACCGCAGCTCATCGACCGCCATCCGCGCCTCCGCCCGCGTCCGGTCGGCGAACAGCAGCCACCCCTGGAACACGCCGCCATGGCTCAGCCCGGCAATCGGCCCGTCATGCGCGGGCGGTGCCGGCGCATCGACGCCCAGGCCCACGAACAGGTCCGGCCGGCCCAGCGCCGCCGTCTGGCCCGCCGCCATCGCGGTCACGCCGAAGCCGCCGAGTTCCCGCACATGGTCCAGCGGCGGGCGGTCCCCGGGCGGCGCGGCCAGGGACGCCGCGCGGCTCACCGGATGGCTGCTCGCCGCCCCCAGCGCCGCCGCGAGGCGCAGGGCGGCGCCGTGCTCCACCCCGGGCGCCGCGCGGAACCCCGCCAGGGCCAGCTCTCCGGTGGTCAGCGTGCCCGTCTTGTCGAACACGACGGAGGTGACCTCCGCCAGCTGCTCCAGGAACGCCGCCCCCTTGATGAGGATGCCGTGGCGCGCTGCCACCGAGATGGCGGCAATCGAGGTGGCCGGCGCCGCCAGCACCAGGGCGCAGGGGCAGGACGCCACCAGCACCGCCAGCGTGGCCGGCGTGTCGCCGGTGCCGAACCAGGTCCCGGCGGCGATCAGCAGCACCAGGACCATGTAGTGCCCGGCATACCGCTCCAGCAGCCGGGCCACCGGCGGCTTGGCCCGCTCGGCGGTCCGCATCAGGGCGATGATCTTGCCGAGCGTCGTCTCCGCGCCCAGCCGCACGACCTCAAGCTCCAGCCGGCCGTTGGTGTTGATGGAGCCGGCCAGCGCCGTGTCGCCGACGGTGACCTCGACCGGCACGCTCTCCCCCGTGAGCGAGGCCATGTCGAGGCTCGCCTCGCCCGCGCGCACGATGCCGTCGGCGGGGACGCGCCCGCCGGCCAGCAGCTCGATCCGGTCGCCCGGCCGCAGGTCCGCCGTCGCGACGGTGTCGGCGCCGCCGTCCGGGCGCAGGCGTCGCGCATGGGTCTCGGTCAGCCGGCCCAGCGCCCGGATCGCCTCCTGCGAGCCGAGCAGGCTGCGCTCCTCCAGCACATGGCCCACGATCATGATGATCGGCAGCACCGCCGCGGTCATCAGGTCGCCGCTGGCCCAGGCGGCGACCAGCGCCACCGAGATCAGCCGGTCGGTCACGCCGTGCAGGCTGGGATGGCGCAGGCTGTGCCAGGCGGAGGCGATGACCGGCACGGCGACGAGCAGCGCGGCGGCGCCCGCCACCAGTTCGGCCAGCGCGCGCTCCCCGGGGAACGCCGCCTGCCACAGCACCGCGAGCAGCAGCAGCCCGGCCGCCGCCATGGCGAGCGTGATCCGCAGCGCGAGCATCCCGCGCTCGGCCATGGCGAGCAGCGCGGCGCCGGGGCGCATCGCCCGGGGCGCGGCGGCGGGGTGGGCGGCGGCGCTCATGGGCCGGCCGGGGTGGTGGCGGGCAGGATCACCCGGGCGCCGCCCGCGTCCACGGCGGTCAGGCGGCCCACCCTGTGCAGCAGCGTCGCCAGCTGGTCGCGATAGAGCTGGTCCAGCGTGGCGGGGCGGCTCGCGGGCGTGATGCCGGCCTGGATCGCGGCGATGGCGGCGGTGCGGTTGCGCGCCTCGCCCACCCGCTCCGCCGCGCTGGCCTGGGCGGTGGTCAGCAGCCGGTCGCGCTCGCGGTCGGCGGCCTGCATCGTGCGGGTCGCCTCGGTGCGCGCGCCGGCGATGCTTTGCTCGGCAAGCTGCACGGCGACCAGCACGCCGTCGAAGGCGATTTTGGCGGCGGGCGGCAGGGCGGCCTCCAGGTCGATGCGGGCCACCGCCACGCCGAGCGGCGCGCCGCGCGCGTCGAGCTCGGCCAGGCGCCGGTTCATCGCCGCCAGGAGGTCGCCCCGCATCGCCTGGCGGCGGTTCTCCGTGGCTAGGCTCCGCGCGGAGGCCGCATCGGCGCGGTCGGGCCGGGCCACCAGGACGTCGTCCAGCCCCCGTGCCGCCGCGACGCTGGTGGCGCTGGCGGAGAACAGCCGTTGCAGCGCCGGCTCGACATGCGGCCGGGCCAGGTAATAGGCCGCGCCGTCCGTGACCTGGTAGGTGATGGTGGCCGAAAGCAGCACGACCCCGCCATCGCCGGTCAGGTAGCTTCCGGCGCCTTCGGGAATGGCGACGTCGCTCGCGTCGGTGAACACGTCCTGCAGCCCCGCCCGGCGCGCGGTGGTCGCCGTCCGCAAGGTGAGCAGGCGGTCCGCGCCCGGCACCAGCTCCACCTGCCCGACCGGGCGCGGCCAGGACAGCACCAGCCCGGCCTGCTGCACGCCGACGATGCGGCCGAAGCGCAGCACCACCGCCTGGCTGTCCGCCGGCACTTCCCGCCAGTTCGACGCGACCCAAGCCGCCGCCAGCAACGCGATGGCGACCGACAGCACGCGGAAGCCGATGGCGATGGACTGGACGACGGGGCCGTCCGGCTCGTTCGGGCCGCTCTCTGGGCCGCTCTCGGGACCGCTCACCGGGCGGACCCTACGGTCGGCCCATCCGGCGCCAAGGGGGCGGCGCCCGGCGGACCCCGCACCAGCATGTCGAACGGCGCAGCGTCCGTGCGCAGCACCATGCGGGTGTTCGGGCCGACGACGCTGCCCAGCGTGTCCATGGAGCGCAGCAGCGCATACAGCCCGGGATCGGCCTGGTAGGCGCGGGCCTGCACGCGCGCGGCCTCCTGGCGGGACGCGGCCTCGATGTCGGCGGCCTCCGTACGGGCGCGGGCCACGGTGATGCGGGCGTCGCGCGTCGCCTGGGCGCGCAGCTCGGCGGCGGCGCGCAGGCCCTCCGCGGTGCGGGCCGCCGCGACCGTCTCCCGCTCCGCCCGCATGCGCGCGACCGTTGCCGCGAGCGTCGCCTCCGGCAGGCTGAGCCGGTCGATGCCGACCTGCTGGATCTGCACGCCGTACACCTCGAGCGCCTGCCGCTCGACCTGGGCGCGCAACCGGGCCTCGAACTCAGGCAGGCGTTGCCGGGCGGGGTCGGTGTCCACGAGGTCCGCCAACTCGAAGCTGCTGGCCGTCACCTGCAGGGCGGCGCCGATCAGGCTGCGAAGCTGCCGCGCGGCCTCGTCCGGCTCGTTGCGGACGGCGCGGAGGAACTGGCGGATGCGCGAAGGCTCGTCCGGCACCTGCCAGGCGGCGTAGGCTTGCACGAGGATGCGCAGCCCGTCCTTGGTGCCCACGTCCTGCAGCCCGGTCGAGGTGGTGCGGAGCCGCAGGTCCACCGGGATGACGCTCTCCAGCGGCGCCGGCAGCTTCCAGGCAAGGCCCGGCGTGGTCAGCACGCGCGACAGGTCGCCGAACCGGGTGATGACGGTCGCCTGCCCGGCGCCGACCATCACCGACGCGGACGCGAACACCGCGGCGGCCACGACCAGCCCGGCCAGCGCGAACCGCACGCCGACCCGCAGGCGGCGCAGGCCAGGCGGCCCGGCCTCCGGCTCGTCGTGATGGTGGTGGCCGTGGCCATGATCGTGGCTGTGGTCGTGGAACATGCAGGGGGGGCCTTCGGGGTCAGTCGTCGTCGCCGGGGCGGCCCGTGGGCGCGCCGAAGGAGCGCAGGTCGATCACCGGGGCGTCCGCGCCGCGCAGGCGGTGGTCCACGATCATCAAGGGCGACTTGGCGAGCGCCGCGGACAGGTTGGCGAAATAGCGTTCCAGCAGGAAGGCCGGGCCGCCGGCGCGGGCGGCGTCCTGGTCGGCGGTGAAAACCCGCAGCGCCGTCTCCGCCTGGCCCGTCGTCTCCGCCGCCAGGCCCCGGGCGCCGGAGGTGAGGTCGGTCGAGGTCTGCCGCGCGGCGGCGGCCGAAGCCTGCGCCCGGCCGCGTTCGGTGGCGACGGCGGTGCGGGCGATGATCTCGGCCGCCTGGACGTTGTGGTAAGCTTCGGCCGCCGCGGCGGGCGGGTGGATCGCCTCGATCACCATGCCGACCAGATCGACGCCGCTGCCCAGCCGGTCCAGCTCGGCCTGCAACTGCGCGCGAAGGGTCTCGGCCAGCGTCTCCCGGTTCTCGCCCAGCATGTCGTCCAGCACCTTGCCGGCCAGCACCCGGGCGAGCAGCCGGCCGGCCTCCGCGCGCACCAGCGCCTCGGGCGCGGCCACCGCGTAGGCGGCGCGCAGGGCGGAGGCGTCGTCGAGGCCCATCCGGAACAGCACCTTGAGGTCCACGTTGACCGTCTGGAAGCTCTGCGCGCCGGAGGTGTCGAGGCTGGCGAGCAGGTAGGACACCTCCGCCGGGTGCACGCGGTCCCAGAGCCGGTCGGCGGAGGCGGGGGTCGCGTCCTCCGCGCCGGTCCGCATGTCGATGGCGTCGGCGCCCCCGAGCGCGATGGCGTGCACGACGCCGAGTTCCACCCGGCGGACCCGGCCGAACGGCCAGGGCAGGCCGAGATGCGCGCCGGGCGCCCACACGGCGGCGGGCGCGCCGAACCGCTCGTAGATCCCGCGCTGATCGAGGTCGAGCAGCGTGGCGCCGGTCAGGCCCCAGGCGACGAGGGACAGGCCCGCCGCCATCGGCAGCGCCGCGGTCCGCGCGTAGCGGAGCGCCCAGCTTCGGGAGAAGTCCAGGCCGAGATGGGTGCGGATCGGCGCCGCGAGGCCGCCGGGAACGCGGCCCGGCCGCAGCAGCAGCGCCGCGAAGCTCCCCACCGCCGCACGCGCCGCCAGGGGCGGGGGCGGCGGCAGGAACCAGTTGGCCAAGGCGCGCGCCGCCAGCTCGGCCGCGGCGACGCAGACGGAGATGCCGACCAGCGCCATGCCCAGGCGCGCCCAGCTCATGCCGGCCCCGGCCAGGAGATGCAGCAGCCCCGCGAGCGGGATGGCGGCGACCGGCACGAACAGCAGCGCCTCAAGCGCCGGAGCCTCCGGCAGGCGCGCGGGGGGCACGCCCCCCACGATCCGCTCCATCACCAGCAGCGGGAAGGCCAGCACGACGGCGCCGCCGCCGAGCAGCATGGCATGCGGCAGCGGGCCGGACGCGCCGGGCCACAGCCGCCAGACGGCATAGGCGGCGGCGAGGCTGAACACCGGGACGATGATCCCCTGCGGACGGCGCGCCATCCGCGCCAGGCGCTCCTCCCCGGCGAGCCGGACCCGGCGGCGCAGCAGCAGGCGCGCCCAACGGCGCCGTGCCGGCGCGGGCGGCGGGACGGGCTGACCGACGCGCGCCCGTGCCCAGACCACCGCCAGCGTCGCCAGCAGCCCCGCCCAGGCCAGCAGGACCGCGCCCAGCGTCACGCCGGCCAGCCCGGTGGCACGGGCCTCCGCGCCGAGCGGCGTCGCGCCCAACGCGGCGAGCAGCAACAGGACGACGCCGTAGCAGGCGCTCAGCCGGCGGACCAGGCGCAGCGTGCCGGGCGCGTCCGGCCACGGCCCCGCGTCCGCCTGCGCCACCGGCCGTGGATGCAGCGCGTTCAACGCGGCCCGTGCCCCCTCATGCCCTCAACCACCCAGGCCGCGCGCCGCTACTGCGCGCAGCGCATCGAGCGCGGTTGGAGCGTGAGGGCGCAGCGCGCGAGCTTGCTGGACGACAGGTTGTGGACGTTGGCGATGTACCCGCCACGGGTGGCGTCCAGCACCGTGAAGCCGTACTCGGACCGGTCGGCGGTGGCCTGGATGGCGATGGTCGGCGTCCCCTCGATCCCAGGCAGGGCGTAGGCCGCGCCGGCGTTGGTGCCGGTGGTGTCCGGCACGAAAGCCTGCGGCTGCGCCCCGTCGTTGTTGTCGAGCAGGGTGCCGGAGTTGCCGACGACCAGCTGTGGCGCGTAGTCGGCGCCCTGGAAATCGACCACCTGGAACTGGTGGTCATGCCCCGAGATCAGCAGCTTGACCTGCGCCGGCACCGCGCCGGGCGTGAGGCTGTCGAACACCGATTGCTGCGTGGCATCGCCGCCCACGAGGTTGCCGTTCAGCTTGGCGAGGCGGACGTCGTAGGTCGCCTTGTGCGTGACGTAGATCACGCTGCGTTGGGCGAGCGGCGCCAGCACGGCGGCGAGCTGGTCCTTGTAGATCTCCGGCAGCGTTCGGCCATCGGTGGACACCGTCTTGAGGTCGGCGGCGCTGGTGTTCGAATCGCTGGAGTCGAACATCACCAGCGACACCGGGCCGGCATGCACCACGTAGGGCGGCGTGTAGTCGTAGGGCGTCAGCGGACCCGCGGCGCCCGGCGCCCCGGCCATCGGCACGTAGGGTCCCGTGCAATCCACCGCGCCCTGGTCATACGGATGCGGGTCGAGCAGCCGGAACCAGCCCCGCGCGCCGCGGTTGCAGCTTTCGTGGTTGCCGCGGCTCAAGGCCAGCGGCGCTGCGGCGATCAGGTTCTTCGCCGGGCCGAACCAGTCGGCGTACCAGGAATCCCAGTTGTCGAAGGCCGGGGTGTTGGCACAGCCGGCGAAGCCCGCGGGACAGGGCTGCTCGCGATAGAAGAAGTCGCCGACATGGACGATCAGGTCCGGCTTGAACGTGGCGGCGTAGTTCGAGAGGAACTCCAGCGGGAACTGCTGCGGGTCGTTGCAGTCCTGCGTCCCGGTCACGGCGCTGGTGACGCGGCAGCCGGTGTCGCCGACCACCAGGATGCGGCGCGGGTTGAGCATCGGCATCTTCAACGCGACGCCCGCGACCTGCGCGATCCCATGGCCGAACGCCCGGATCGGCGCGCTTTCGCACATCAGGACGGGGTAGTAGGTCTTGGGCGCCTCCGTCGCGCCCGTGACGGGCCCGCGTTGCGTGAGCGCGACCGGCCGGCCGTCCAGGGAGGCGGCCGGGCATCCGTTGGCCGGGTCGTCCTCGATAGCGCGGATCAGCACTTTGTTGTCGGGCGCGAACTGCACCCATTGATTGACCACTGCGGCATCGGCGGGGCCGAATAACAAGGCCCCGCCGGCGGCGGCCGCAACGCATATCCGTGACAGCATCGGCATACAGCCCCATGTTCTTCGTCGGGTTATATCGGCCGATTCTACACGAGCGATTAAGCTTGGGTTACGGTTTTCCTGGGTGGTTGAACGTTTGCGGCGAATATACCGCTATTTTGGATGGCGGGGCGCCTCGGGGCCGTGGCGGCCGTCCGGACGGGTGCCGCCGTCGGGCGGACCCTGATGGCCGCCGGCGTCGTTGCTGCCCTTCTGCTGCTGCCGCTCGCGCGCGTTGTGGTGGTGGGTCTCGGGCTTGTCGGCGTTCTGGTGGCTGCTGCCGGGGCCGCCCACGGTGCGGTCGGCGTGCTCGGTCTTGGTGTTCTCGGTCATGGGTCGCTCCTTGTGGCCGCGGGTTCAACGCAGGACGGGCCGGCGCGTTCGCGCGGCCCCTTGCCACGCCGCGGACCGGGGTTTCTCATGGCGTCTGCATTCGGGACCACGGACTGCGGCCATGAAGCCCATCACCGGCGCGGCGACGTGCCCCCAAGCCCCACGGAGTTGCCGATGACCGAGATCTGGCGCCTGTCCGCCGCCGCCCTGGCCCAAGCGATCCGCCGGCGGGAGGTCTCGGCGCGGGAGGCCGCCGACGCCGCGCTGGCGCGGCTCGATGCGGTGAACCCCGCGATCAACGCCGTGGTGGAGCACCGGCCCGACGACGTGCGGGCGGCGGCGGACCGGATCGACCGCGCCATCGCCGCGGGCGAGGACCCGGGCGTGCTGGCCGGCGTGCCGGTCACGGTGAAGGTGAACGCCGACCAGGCGGGCTTCGCCACCACGAACGGCGTGACCCTGCAACGCGACCTGGTGGCACGGGTCAACAGCCCCGTGGTGGACAACCTGCTGCGGGCCGGCGCGGTGCTCCTGGGACGGACCAACGCGCCGGCCTTTTCGCTGCGCTGGTTCACCACCAACCGGCTGTATGGCGACACCCGCAACCCGCGCGACCCGGCGCTCACGCCCGGCGGGTCCTCGGGCGGCGCCGCGGCCGCGGTGGCGGCGGGGATCGGCCATTTGGCGCACGGCACCGACATCGCCGGGTCGATCCGCTACCCCGCCTATGCCTGCGGCGTGCACGGGCTGCGGCCGTCGCTCGGCCGGGTGCCGGCCTACAACGCGTCCTCGCCGGAGCGCAGGATCGGGCCGCAGCTCATGGCGGTGTCGGGACCCATCGGACGCACCATCGCCGACCTGCGCCTGGGGCTGGCGGCCATGGCGGCGGGGGATGCGCGCGATCCCTGGTGGGTGCCGGCGCCGCTGGAGGGGCCGCCGGCCCCGCGCCGGGCCGCGCTCTGCGTCCGGCCCGGCGGTCTCGCGGTCGTGCCGGAGGTCGAGGCGGCGCTCCGCGACGCGGCACGGCGCCTCGAGGCCGCGGGCTGGACGGTCGAGGAGGTGGCGGACACGCCCTTGCTGCATGAGGCGACGGAGCTGCTGATCCAGCTCTGGCTCGGCGAGGGCTTCCCCGCCCTGGCGGACGCGATCACGCAGGAGGGCGATCCCGGGGCGCTCGCCATGCTGGCGGGGATGCGCGCCCACGCCGAGACGCTGCCGCCGGATGCCGTGACCGAGGCGCTGGTGCGCCGCGCCGGGCTGACCCGCGACTGGCAATTGTTCTTGGAGCGCCATCCGGTCCTGTTGCTGCCGGTCTCGGCGGAACTGCCGTTCCCGGACGGGCTGGACATGGAGGGCCCGGCGGCGTTCGAGCGGGTGTGGCGGGCGCAGCTCACCCAGAACAGCCTGCCGCTGATGGGGCTTCCCGGCCTGACCGTCTCCACCGGGTTGGTCGGGCGCACCCCGGTCGGCGTGCAGTTGACCGCCGGCCGCTACCGCGAGGACCTCTGCCTGCTGGCCGCCGAGGCGATTGAGGCCGGCGGCGTGCCGCCCGCGCCGGTTGACCCGGTGTCCAGCGGCGCCTGACCGCGGGCGGCACGTGCGGACCCAGGGATCGCCATGCGCGTGCTGCTGATCGAGGACGACCGCGCCACCGCGGACTACCTGGCCAAGGGGCTGCGGGAGATCGGGCATGTCGTCGAGGTGGCGCGCACCGGGCGCGACGGCCTGGTGCTGGCGTTGGATGAGAGGTTCGACGCGATCATCGCCGACCGGATGCTGCCGGGTCCCGACGGCCTCAGCATCCTGCGCGCGCTGCGCGCGTCCGGCGACCGCACCCCGGTTCTGATCGTGACGGCGCTGGGCGAGGTCGATGCCCGGGTGGACGGGCTGGACGCCGGCGCCGACGACTACCTGGCGAAGCCCTTCGCTTTCAGCGAGCTGCGCGCCCGCCTCGACGCCATGACCCGGCGCGCCGCGGCCACCAGCGAAGGGGAGGCCGCGGTCCTGCGCGTCGCCGACGTGGAGATGAACCTGCTGCGCCGCGCGGTGCGCCGGGGGGGCCAGCCGGTCGAGCTGCTGCCGACCGAGTTCCGCCTGCTGGAGTTCATGATGCGCCACCCGGGCCAGGTGCTGACGCGCACCATGCTGCTGGAGCGGGTGTGGGACTTCAACTTCGACCCCACGACCAACGTGGTCGATGTCCACGTGAGCCGGCTGCGGCGCAAGCTGGACACGGGTGGCGGCCCGCCGCTGATCCGCACCCTGCGCGGCGCCGGCTACGTGTTCGGGCCGGATTAGGCTCGGGTGGGCGGGATGCGGCAGAGCTTCGCGCTCCGGGTCGCGGCGCTGTCCGCTGCGCTCGTGGTGCTGGTCTGCGGCGCGGGCTTCGGATGGGCCTACCTGCGGGTGGCGGGCGCGCTCGGCACGCAGCTCGACGCGGCGATTGCGGCCGATGCGGAGGGCTACCTGGAGGACCTGCAGAACTTCGGTCCGCAGGGCTTCGCCGCGAGCATCGCCGCCGCCGCCCGGCGCCGCGGCGCGCTCGTGCTGCTGCGCACCGCCGACGGGGGCGGGATCGCCGGGCGGCTCGACGGCGCGCCCGCCGGGCTGCGCGGCTTCACCACGCTGCGCGCGCCAGACGGGCGGGACCTGCGCGTGCTCGGCGCGGCGCTGCCGGGCGGGCTGGAACTGCTGGTGGGGGCGGACCTCGCGCCGGTGCGGCGGGGGGCCGCGGCGCTCACCGCCACGCTGCCGGTCGCGGGCGCGGTGGCGGCGCTGGCGGCCCTGCTGCTCGGCTTCGTCGCGGCGCGCCGGCTGGAGCGCCGGCTGCGCATGGTGTCGGAGGCCGGGCAGGCCGTCATCACCGGGGACCTGTCGCGCCGCCTGCCGCTCAGCGGCACGCATGACGAGTTCGACCGGCTGGCCGGCACGATGAACGCCGTGCTGGCCCGGGTCGAGGCGCTGGTCGAGGGCCTGCGCTCCACCACGGCCAGCGTCGCGCACGATCTCCGCAGCCCGCTGTTCCGCCTGCGCCAGCAGCTTGAAGCCGCCGCCGCCCGCCCGCGCGAGCCGGAGGCCGACGCGCGGATGCTGGAGGCGAGCCTCGTGGAGCTGGACGGCGTGCTGGCGACCTTCTCGGCCCTGCTGCGCATCGCCCAGGTGGAGGCCGCGCTGACCGGCGCGGGCTTCGAGGCGGTGGACCTGTCGGCGCTGGCGGGCAACGTCGCCGAACTCTATGCCGCGGTGGCGGAGGACGCCGGGCAGCGCCTGGAGACGCGCCTGGCGCTGGGTCAGCGCGTGCGGGGCGACCCGGCGCTGCTGCGCCAGGCCGTCGCCAACCTGGTCGAGAACGCGCTGACCCATGGCGGCCCCGCCGTGCAGGTCCAGGTCTCCGTCGAGGCCCTGCCCGGCAGCGGCCCCGCGCTGCGCGTCCGCGACACCGGACCCGGCATCCCCGCCAGCGAGCGCGGCCGCGTGCTGGAGCGGTTCTACCGCCTGGACCGCAGCCGCCATGCGCCCGGCAGCGGCCTGGGCCTGGCGCTGGTGGCCGCCGTGGCGCGGCTGCACGGCGCGGAGCTGCGGCTGGAGGACGCGGCGCCGGGCCTGTCGGTGACGCTGGCGTTTCCTGAAGTATGAAGAAATCGACATGGTGGCGCGGGGCGTCGCTCCATCCGGGACGGTGCATATGCCTGCCCATGCGGAGGCGATCCGCAGGTCCCTTCAGGAGCACCCCATGTCCAGTCTGAAATCCCGCCGCGCCGCCTTTGCCGCCGTGCTGCTGGCCGGCACCGCGCTGGGCGGCCTCGGCGCCACGCTGCGCCCCGCCGCCGCCGAAAGCCCGGCCCAGCCCATCGCGGCCCAGCCCATCGCGGCCCTGCCGGGCTTCGGCGACCTCGTCACCCGCGTGCGCCCCGCCGTCGTCACCATCACCAGCACCGAGCGCGTGCAGGCGGAGCAGGCCGCCTCGCCCTTCCCGCAGGGGTCGGAGCAGGACCAGACCTTCCGCCACTTCTTCGGCGGCCGGCCCGGCGGCGAGGAGGCGGCGCGTCCGGCCAAGGCGCTCGGCTCCGGCTTCATCGTCGATGCGGAGGGCCACGTCGTCACCAACAACCACGTCGTGGACGGCGCCACCAAGGTCGTCGTGACGCTCGATGACGGGCGGGAGCTGGACGCCCGCGTGGTGGGCCGCGACGCCCGCACCGACATTGCGGTCCTGCAGGTGGACGCCGGGGCGAAGCTGCCGTTCCTGTCGCTGGGCGACAGCGACACGGCGCGTCCGGGCGACTGGGTGGTGGCGATGGGCAACCCGTTCGGGCTGGGCGGCACGGTGACGGCGGGCATCGTCTCGGCGCGCGGGCGCGACATCGGTGCCGGACCGTATGACGACTTCCTGCAGGTCGATGCGCCGATCAACCGCGGCAACTCCGGCGGGCCGCTGTTTAGCACCGACGGCAGCGTGGTGGGCGTGAACACCGCGATCTACAGCCCGTCCGGCGGGTCAGTCGGCATCGGCTTCGCCATCCCGTCGAACCTGGTCAAGCAGGTGGTGGCCGAGTTGGAGGAGCATGGCCACCTGGAGCGCGGCTACCTCGGCGTGATGTCGCAGAAGCTCACTCCCGAGATGGCGGCGGCGCTGAGGCTGCCGCGCGCCACGGGCGCGCTGGTGGCGGATGTCGAGCCGAACGGGCCGGCGGCGAAGGCCGGGCTGCGGCCGGGCGACGTGGTGACCACGGTGAACGGCACGGCGGTCGATGACCCGCGCGCCCTGGCCCGCCAGGTGGCGGCGCTGCGGCCCGGCACCGGCGCGCAGGTGACGGTGCTGCGCGACGGCGCCGAGCAGACGCTGGGCATGACGACGGCGGCGCTGCCGGACAAGGCCGCCGACGCCAGCGCGCCGGGCGAGCCGTCGAGCGGGCAGCTCGGCCTGGCACTCGCGCCGATCAGCCCGGCCGCCCGGCAGAGCCTGGGCCTCGGCGACGAGGTGCGGGGCGCGGTGATCGCGGCCGTGCGTCCGAACAGCCCGGCGAGCGAGGCGGGCCTCAAGCCCGGCGACGTGCTGCAAAGCGTCGGCAACCGTCCGGTCGCGACGCCGGAGGACGCAGTGCGGGCGATCCGTGCCCAGCAGGGCCGCGCGCAGCAGGGCCGCGAGCAGCAGGGCGCGAAGCAGCAGGCCATGGCGCTCCGCGTGCTGCGGGACGGCCACAGCCTGTTCGTCGCGGTGCCCGCCCAGGGCTGACGGCCCGGCCTGTCCCCGCGGGCGGCGCAGGCTGCCCGCGGGGACCCTTCTTTCCAACTCGTGCAACTCGCCTGCCGCCTCCGCTTTGAGGACGCCATGCCGGCCCAAGAATCTGGCGGGCCGAACAGGCAAAGGCGGCCCCGGGCCGCGGAGGCACGATGACCCCCCAAGCAAGCGGCGCCGCGGCCGCGGACCCCATGCGCCGCGCCCTCGTCGTCGGCGCGCTCGGCGTGGTCTACGGCGACATCGGCACCAGCCCGATCTACACGCTGCGCGAGTGCCTGAAGGCGGCCGGCGGCGGCACGGAGACGGCGGCGGTGCTGGGGCTGCTGTCCCTGATCTTCTGGGCGCTGATGATCGTGGTCACGGTCAAGTACGTGCTGTTCGTCATGCGCGCCGACAATGACGGAGAGGGCGGCATCATGGCGCTGCTCGGCCTCGCCGCGCATTCGGAGGCCGATCCGCGACGGCGCACCGTCCTGCTCATGGTCGGCATCGCCGGCGCCGCGCTGTTCTACGGCGACGGCATGATCACCCCGGCCATCTCGGTCCTCAGCGCCATGGAGGGGCTGGAGGTCGCAGCCCCCTTGCTCAAGCCCTACGTCATCCCGCTCACCATTGCCGTGCTGATCGGCCTGTTCATGGTGCAGAGCCGGGGCAGCGAGCGGATCGGCGCGTATTTCGGCCCGGTGATGGCGGCGTGGTTCGCCGTGCTGGCCGCGGCCGGGCTGGTGCAGGTCCTGCAGAACCCCGGCGTGCTGGCGGCGCTCAGCCCGCTTCACGGCATCCGCTTCCTGGCAGGCCATGGGTGGATCGGCTTTCTGGCGCTCGGCTCGGTGTTCCTCGCCATGACCGGGGCGGAGGCGCTGTATGCCGACATGGGGCATTTCGGCCGCGGCCCGATCCGGTTCGACTGGTTCGCCTTCGTGCTGCCGGCGCTGGCCCTCAACTACTTCGGCCAGGGCGCGCTGGTGCTCGCCCATCCCGACGCGGCCGACATGCCGTTCTTCAAGCTGTTCCCCGGCTGGGCGCTGGTGCCCATCGTGGTGCTCGCGACGGCCGCCACGGTGATCGCGTCACAGGCCGTGATCTCCGGCGCGTTCTCGCTGTCGCAGCAGGCGATGCAGCTCAGCCTGCTGCCCCGGCTCGACATCCGCCAAACGTCGCAGGAGGCCATCGGCCAGGTTTACGTGCCGCAGATCAACTGGCTGCTGATGGTCTGCGTGATCGGGCTGGTGCTGGCGTTCGGGTCCTCGGACAACCTGGCGGCGGCCTACGGCATCGCGGTGGCGGGCACGATGGTCATCACCACGGGCCTGCTGGCGCTGGTGGCCCGCCGGGCGTGGGGCTGGAGCATGCCGGCGACGGCGGCGGTGATCGGCGCCTTTTTCGTCGTCGATCTCGCCTTCTTCACGGCCAACGCGGTGAAGATCCCCCAGGGCGGCTGGTTCCCGTTGCTGATCGGCGCCGTCGTGTTCACGCTGATGTCCACCTGGCGCCGCGGCCGGCAGATCGTGCTGGCGCGCACCAGCGAGGACAACTTGCCCATCGGGCAGTTCCTCGCCCGGCTCGACGCGGCGAAGCTGCCCCGGGTGCCGGGCACGGCGGTCTATCTTGCGGCGCGCCGGGCGACGGCGCCGTACTCGCTGACCGACAACCTCCGGCACAACAAGGTGCTGCACGAGCGCATCGTGCTGCTGACGGTCGTCACCGAGCGGATGCCCTACGTCGAGGGCGCCCAACGCATGACGGCGAAGCCGCTCGACAAGGGCTTCACGGAGATGACCCTGCGCTTCGGCTTCGCGGAGGCGCCGGACGTGCCCGCGGCGCTGGAGGCGCACCGGGCCGGGTTCCCCATCGACATCGCCGAGACCTCGTTCTTCCTCGGCCGCGAGACGCAGGTGCCCACCGTGCATCCGGACCTGTCCCGGTGGCGGGAGCGGCTGTATTCCTTCATGACCCGCAACGCCGTGAGCGCATCGAGCTACTTCCGAATCCCGCCCAAGCGCGTCGTCGAGCTGGGCACCCAGGTCGAGCTTTAGCGCGGGGTCACGCCGAGAGCTGCGCCCGCGCCTCCGCCATCTGCGCCAGGCGTTCGGGCGACGGGGCCGGCATATCGAGGTCCAGGCCCTCCATCGTGTGCAGCAGGATCGCCTGCACCAGGGCGCGCGCGACCGGCTTGCTGTCGGCCGGCACGATGTACCAGGGCGCCGCGGCCGTCGCGGTCGCGCGGAACGCCGCCTCGTAGGCCGGCTGGTACGCCGCCCAACGGTCCCGCGCGGCGAGGTCCGATGGATCGAACTTCCAGGCTTTGCCGGGATCATCCAGCCGGGCCAGCAGCCGCTTGCGCTGCTCCTCCCGGGACACATGCAGGAAGACCTTCGCCTGCGCGACCCCCTGCTGGGCCAGATAGGTCTCGAACGCGACGATGGCGCCGAGCCGCTGCGCCCAGACCTCCGGCCCGGCCAGGCTCGCCGGGAGGCCCAGCCCCGCCAGCCCGTCCGGGTCCACCCGGGGCACCAGCACGTCCTCGTAATGGCTGCGGTTGAACACGCCGACCATGCCGCGCGGCGGCAGGGCGCGGTGGATGCGCCACAGGAAGTCGTGCGACCGCTCCTCCGCGTTGGGGGCTGCGAACGACGTGACGCGCAGGCCCTGCGGGTTCAGCCCGGCCGCGAGCCGCTTGATCGCGCCGTCCTTGCCGCTGGCGTCCATGCCCTGCAGCACCAGCAGCACCGACCAGGCGCGCTGCGCGAACAGCCGGTCGTGAAGCGCCGCGAGGCGTTCGGCGCCCTCGGCCAGCATCGCCTCGGCCTCCGCCTTGGACAGCCCCATGCGGTCGGCGGGATCGCGGTCGGCCAGGCGCACCGCCTCGCCCGGCGCGACGCGGCAGCGCCGCACCAGGGCCGCAGGGTCCGGCGCGGTCAAGCGGCGCGCCCGGCGGCCGGGGTCTCCGCGGTGAACAGCCAGCAGGCGGCATCGAGCAAGGCCCGGCCCGCCCCGGCGCGGTCGCGCAGCGCGGCACGGACGGCCGCGACGCCGCGCTCCCGCGTCGCGTCGTCGGCGTCGCGCAGCAGCGCGGAGGCCGGGCCGCACTCGACGACAAACCGCGCCGCGTCCTCCACCGCCGCGTCGGGGCCGCCCTGGGTGGTCAAAGCAAGCGCCGCATCGACGCCCACGCTGGCGACCCCCACAAAGCCCGCCTGGGCGAGGATGGCGCCCACCCGCGCCGCGTCCGCAAAGGCGAACGGACCCGGCGCGTGCGGGGCCATGGGTTCGGGCGCCGGCACGACCTGGAGCAGCGCCGCGCGGGGCACCGCCACCCAGGCGTTGTCCGGCATCGGCCGCCAGCACAGCATCGCGAGCCGCCCGCCGGGCCGCAACGCGCGGCGCATGTTGCGGAAGGCCGCGAGCGGATCGGCGAAGAACATGACGCCGAAGCGGGAGATGAGCAGGTCGAACCCGCCCTCCGGGAACGGCCAGACGGCTGCGTCCGCCTCCTCCCATCGGATCGGCGCGCCCCCTGCCCCGGCCAGCGCCTCCTGCCGCGCCCGCGCCTGCTCCAGCATCGGACGCGACACGTCCACCGCGAGCACCCGCCCCTCCGCCCCGAGACGGTCCGCCAGCATCAGGCTGAGGTCGCCGCAGCCGCAGCCGATGTCGGCCGCGCGCTCGCCCGGGCGCGGCGCCGCGCGCTCCATCAGGGCCGCGGTCAGCGGCTGGAACGCCCGGTCCAGCCGGTCCTGGTTGCGCGCCCATCGCTGTCCCACGTCGCCGTTCCAGTATTCGGCCTGATCCGCATTGCCCGGTGCCGCAGCGTCCATTTCATCCTCCCACCCCACGCCGCGGCCGTCGTGCCGCTCGCTGGATTCGTCCA
This sequence comes from uncultured Acetobacteraceae bacterium, assembly GCA_964252005.1. Classification (GTDB taxonomy): domain Bacteria; phylum Pseudomonadota; class Alphaproteobacteria; order Acetobacterales; family Acetobacteraceae; genus CAHJXG01. Next base: position 32,388 of record CAXULX010000043.1, read on the forward strand.
GCATCGTCTGGCGCGTCCGTGATCGCAACCGGGCAGCCCGGCGCGGCGTTCGGCCGTCACGGTTTCAGAAAGGGGATCATTCGATGAAGGCAGTTCGCTTGGGCGCGGCCGCGGCGCTCCTGTGCGGCACGGCGTGGGCGCAGACCCCGCCGGCCCATCCCGGCACGTACTACATCGCGCCGGGCACGCCCTCCACTGTCGGGCGCAGCGGCTCGCTGAACGGGGTCGTGCCGGGCGAGGCGGTCCCGGCGCCGCGCGGGTCCATGTCCACGTTCGGCGGCAAGTTCGGCACGGAAGGTCCCCTGAGCGAGCGCAACAACGGCGCGGCGCAGCCCGCCGCCACCACCTCCGACGCCGACCGCAAGACCTCCGCCGCCCCGGTCGCCGGCTCCAGCAGCTTCACCATGCGCGAGGCGCGCCGGCGCATCGAGACCGGCGGCTTCACCCAGGTCACCGGGCTGCAGAAGGACCGCGACGGCGTGTGGCGCGGCAAGGCGATGCGCAACGGAACCGCCGTGGGCGTGTTCTGCGACTACAAGGGCAACGTCGGCGCGCTGTAGCCGGCACGGCGCGGCGCAGGAATCGGAAGGCCCGGTCCGCAGCGCCGCTTGCCACGCTCCCCCCAGACGTTCGAAGATGCCGGTCAGAGCCGATAAGGGCCGCAACGAGGAGGGGACGCGATGCCGATCATGCGATTCATCAACCGGGTGCCGGGCGGGCTGATGGTCGTGCCGCTGTTCCTCGGCATGCTGGTCAACACCTTCACGCCCAACCTGCTGAAGATCGGCGGCTTCACCGAGGGGTTGAGCAACGCCGGCTACAACACCGTGCTCGGCATGTACCTGTTCACCGTCGGCACCAAGATGACGCTGAACGCGGCGCCCCGCATGTTGAAGCGCGGCTTCGGCATCATGGGCGCCAAGCTCGGCATCGCCGTGGCCGTGGCGCTCGCGGTGGCCAAGCTCTCGGATGGCAGCCTGTTCGGCTACAGCTCGCTGGCGCTCATGGTGGCGCTCAGCGACACCAACGGCGGCATGTTCATGGCGCTGACCAGCGTGATGGGCGACAAGGAGGACGCCGGCACCTACGTGCCGCAGAGCATCGAGACCGGGCCGTTCATCACCATGCTGTTCCTGGTGGGCGCGGGCCTCGCCACCATTCCGTGGATCGCCATGGTGTCGGTGGTGGCGCCCATCGCGGCGGGCGCGGTGCTCGGCAACCTCGACGGCGACCTGCGCGACTTCTTCGGCAAGCACGAGCCGATCATCGTGCCGTTCATGGCGTTCACGCTCGGGCAGGGCATCAACCTGACGAACGTGCTGACCGCGGGGCCGTCCGGGGTGCTGCTCGGCGTGTTCGTGTGCGTCGTGACGGGGACGCTATGCATCCTGGCGGACCGCGCGCTCGGCGGCTCCGGCATCGCGGGTGCGGCCGCCAGCAGCACCGCGGGCAATGCCGCCGCGGTGCCGAAGGCCATCGCCGTCGCCGACCCCAGCTACGCCGCCATCGCGCCGGTCGCCACGGTGCAGGTCGCGGCCTCGGTCATCGTGACCGCGATCCTGACGCCGCTGCTCACGTCATGGATGCATCGCCGGGTGCAGCGGGAGCGGGCGGGGCAGCCGCTGCCGGAGCCGGGTCAGGCCGCTTTCAGCGAGTCGTAGACCGCGCGCTCGAATTGTCCATAGAGCCGCATCGCCGGCGGGTCGCCGAACGGCAGGACCTGGGTCATCAGCACGCCGACGACATGGCGCGCCGGGTCGATCCAGTAATGGGTGTTGAACAGGCCGGCCCAGGTCAGGCTGCCGGCGCTGCGCCCGTTCGGCCCGGGCTGCGCGTTGATCATCGTGGCCAGGCCCCATTTGAGGCTGGCGCCGGGGAAGAAGTCGACGTCGGTCGAGCGTGACGGGGCCGTCGTCTTCAGGATGCCGGCCTCAATGGGGCCGATCTGGTTCTGGCCCATCAGCGCGACCGTCTCCGGCCGCAGGATGCGGACGCCGTTGAACGCGCCGCCGTGCAGCAGTGCACGCAGGAACGTCATGTAGTCCGACGCCGTCGAGTATAGGCCGCCGCCGCCGGCCCAGAACTCGGGCGTGAACGGGGTTTCGAGCGGCTGCGGCTGCAATGAGCCGTCCGCCTGCCGCTGATGCACGCCCGCCTGCCGCGCCCGCTGCCCGGGCGTGGTGGCGAAGACGGTGTCCGTCATGCCGAGCGGGCCGAGGATGTGCTCCTGGAAGTAGGCATCGAGCTTCTGGCCGCTGGCGGCCTCGACCAGCAGCCCGACCCAGTCGATGTTGACGCCGTACTCCCACCGCTCGCCGGGTTCGAACGCCAGCGGCAGGCGCAGCGATGCGACCTTGCCCGTGCTGGTCGAGGGCATTCCGCTTGCCTTGACATAGCGGGCGGTGCTGGCATCCCACTGCTCGTAGCTGAACCCGGCGGTGTGGGTGAGCAGGTGCCGCAGCGTGATCGGCCGCCGGGCCGGGCGCAGCCGCGGCGCGCCGGACGGGTCAAACTCCTCCAGCACCTGCGGCGCGGACAGGGCCGGGTCGATGTCGGGCACGGGGCCGTCAAGCGAGAGCTTGCCCTGCTCGACAAGCTGCAACGCCGCAACTGACGTCACCGCCTTGGTCATGGACGCGATGCGGAACACCGTGTCGAAGGTCATCGCCGGCCCCTTCGCGAGGTCCCGCGTGCCGAACGCGCCCTCGTAGAACACGCCCTTGTCGGTCGCCGCCATCGCCACGGCGCCTGGGACCTCCCCGGCGTCCACGGCCCGGCGCAGCACCGCGTCGATCCCCGGCTGCGTCACGGCCGCCCTGGCGCTGTCCATCGCGAACGGGCCAAGCGCCGTGGCCGCAACCGCCGCCCCGAGCAGGCCGCGGCGGCTCTGGTGTTCTTGCATTATTGTTCCCTCCCGGTCTTGACCGGGAACGCTATCGGACGGCGTCGACGGCGGCAATGCGGTTGCGTCTCATCAAACCCGGCGTTCAAAAGCCGAGACCTGAGCGGCGGCGCTCAATGCCCGCCGCCGGGTCCGCCGACCTGGGCGCGGGACAGGAACGCGACGCCCAGCAGGCTCAGCAGCAGCCCGGCGCCGATCAGCAGGAAGCAGTCGGCATAGCCCATCACCGTCGCCTGCCGCCGCACCTGGTTCGCCAGCCGCGCCAGCGCCTGGTCCGGGCCGACCGTCTGCGCCATCTGCCCCAGCCGCTCCGTCAGCAGCACCGAGTTCTGCGTCACCCGCTCGGCGATGGCGGAGAAGTGCCAGTGCTCACGATGCTCCGCCGCCGTCGCCAGCAGGGCGATGCCGACGCTGCCGCCCAGGTTGCGGAACATGTTGAACAGCGCGCTCGCCGCCCCGGCCTGCGCCGGGCCGATGCCGATGGTCGCCATCTGCGCCAAGGGCGAGATGATGAACGGCTGGCCCAAGGCCCGCACGAGCTGCGACCACTTCAACTGGTCGATCCCCGTGTCGCCCGACATGCCGTAGCCGTTCATCAGGCAGCTCACGGCAAACAGGCCGACGCCGAAGGCCAGCACCGCCCGGCTGTCGAACCGGCGGAGGACGAACGGCAGGAACGGCAGGATGGCAAGCTGCGGCAGGCCCATCCACATCTGCACCTCGCCGATCTGGGCGGCGTTGTAGCCCTGCACCCGCGACAGGTACAGCGGCAGGAGGTAGATCGAGCCGTACAGCGCGAGGCCGGTGGCGAAGTTGACCGCGCAGGCCGCGGCCAAGGAGCGGCGGCGCAGCAGGCGAAGGTCGATGAACGGCGCCTTCTTCAACAGCTCGACCGCCAGGAACGCCGTGAGGAACACCGCCGCCAGCACGGCGCAGAGCACGATGCGGCTGTCGCCGAACCAGTCCTTCCGCTGCCCCTCCTCCAGCACGTACTCGAGGCTGCCGAGGCCGATGGCCATGCAGGCGATGCCGGTCCAGTCGCCGCGCGCCAGTTGCTCCAGCCGCATCGGCTGCGCGTCCAGCCCCCACCAGATCATCGCCACCAGCGCGGCGCCGGGGATCAGGTTGATGTAGAAGATCCAATGCCACGAATAGGTGTCGGTCAGCCAGCCGCCGATGGCCGGGCCGATGGCCGGCGCGAAGGTGATGGTCATGCCGAAGATGGCGCTGGCGACCGCGCGCTGCCGCCCCGGGATGCGCAGCAGCATGATGGTGAAGGCGGTCGGGATCAGCACGCCGCCGGTGAAACCCTGGCCGATGCGGAACAGGATCATCTCGCTGAGGTTCGTCGCCAATCCGCACAGCACGGAGAAGACCAGGAACAGGATCGCGTTGAACACCAGATAGCGGCGCAGGCTGAATACCCCGGCGAGCCAGCCGGTCATCGGGATCACGATGATCTCGGCGATCAGGTAGCCGGTGCTGATCCAGCTTCCCTCGTCGAGGCTGGCGCCCAGCGTGCCCTGGATGTCGGCCAGGCTGCTGTTGGTGATCTGAATGTCGAGCACGGCCATGAACGCGCCGAGCGAGCCGCCCAGGAACGCCACCCAGTCCCGCAGCCCCGCCCGCATCGCCGGCGCGGCGGCGCTCATCGTTCCGCCAGGGTCCGCAGCGGCCCCGGCGGCGCCGTGCGCGTGTCGATGGACGCCGTGACCGACAGGCCCGGCCGCAACTGCGACAGCCGCTCATCGGGGTCGAGCCGGATGCGGACGGGGACGCGCTGCACGATCTTGGTGAAGTTGCCGGTGGCGTTCTCCGGCGGCAGCAGGGCGAAGGTGGCGCCGCTGCCGGGCGCCAGGCTATCGACCGTGCCGCGCAACGGCTCGCCGCCCAGCATGTCCACGTCGAGGCGCACCGCCTCCCCCACGCCCATGCGGGCGAGCTGGGTCTCCTTGAAGTTCGCGATGACATACAGCCCGGCGTCCATCGGCACCACATTGAGCAGCCGGGTCGCCGGCTGCACATACTGACCCGCCCGCATCGTGCGGTCGCCCACCGCGCCATCCACGGGCGCCGTGATCGTGGCGTAGGACAGGTTCAGCGCCGCCTGGTCCGCCACCGCCCGGGCGCGCAGCAGCGCCGCCTGGGCACGGCCCAGCTGGGCCTGCAGGACCGTCACCTGCTGCCGCGCACCCTCCGCCGCCGCGCGGGCCCGGGCGGCGGCGGCGTCGCGGCCCTTGATGTCGGCCTCCGCCTGCTGCGCCCGTTGCAGCGAACCCGTGCCGGTCCGCACCAGGTCCGAGTAGCGGGTGAACTCGAACTTCGCATAGGCCGCCGACGCATCGGCGCTGGCGGTGTCGGCGTCCGCGGCTGCGATGGTGCTGTCCTGCAGGCGAAGCTGCGCCTGGAGGGACTGGATGTCGGCCTCCGCCGCGGCCACGTCGGCGCGCGCCTGCGCCTGCGCCGCCTGCAGGTCGCGGTCGTCCAGCCGGGCGAGCACGTCGCCCTTGCGGACCCGCTGGTTGTCGGCCGCCGGCGCCTCCGCCACCTGCCCGGCAACGCGCGAGGACACGGCGACCATGTCCGCCTGCACATAGGCGTCGTCCGTCTCCTCCAGGAAACGGCCCGTCGCCCACCAGCGGTCGCCGAAGTACCCAGCCCCCGCCAGCGCCGCGAGTGCCGCCGCGGCCAGCAACAGGCGCTTGCGCGACCGCTGGAGCCGTGGGGCCGCGAGCGAGGGCGCCTGGCTGGCCAAGGGCCGTTCGGCCGTCACGGGTTGCGATCCGTCCATCACTCAACCTCTTTCGGTGCGGCGGCGCGGCGGCCGTCGGTGAGCAGCTCGTCCATCATGGCGCTGAACTCCGCCTTGCGCGCCTCGCCGAGCCGGCCGAAGAACCGGTCCTGCTCCGCCACCACCAGCAGCGTCGCCCGGCGCACCAGGAGGGCGCCCGCCCCCGTCAGCGCCACGCTGTTGGCGCGCGGGTCGTCCGGATGGACGGCGCGGACCAGCAGCCCCTTGGCCTCCAGGTTGCGCAGCACCTTGCTCGCCGTCATGCGGTCGATGTGCATGGCGTCGGCCAGACGGCTTTGCGACGGCACCTCGCCGAGGCTCGCGACATGCTCGGCGGCGCGCAGCAGGAAGAACTGCATGTGCGTCAGCTCCGTCGCCTGCAGCACCGCCTCCAGCCGCCGGGTCCAGGCGTGCCGCAGCATCCAGAGCCGGTAGCCGAAGCTGCGATGCGGCAGGAGTTCCGCCTCGTCCAGTCGGGAAGACACACTGTCCATACGCTTATTATATGTGGGGTTACAATGGGTGCAAGATGGGCGTGCAAGATGGCCGCCCTGTCCTGGCGCCCGGCATTAACCAATCCTTCACTCATTCCGGTGCAGGATGTGGTAACATGTGACGTTGACCAACCCGCCGGGTTCTCACTAGCCTGGATCTTGCCGTGACAGGAGCCTGCCATCGATTGGAACGAGCCGCCGGTGCGGACCAATGAGAAGCGGCCCGTGCCGCGTCCTATCGTATTGGCCTCCCATCCGGGCAATGCCGGCGCGGGGAACCGCCGGGTCGATTGGGGCAATGCGGAGGGCAAGGCGCGCGGCGCCGTGGTCGCGACGCTGCATGCGGGGCCGAGCCGCAACGCCATCGGCACGCATTCCGGCGCATACTCCGTCTATCGCGCGCTCGCCGTCGCGGCCGGGCAGCTTGCGTCGGACCATCAGCCGGACCTGACCCACACCAGCCCGGCGGTGCGGATCGGGCCCTTCCCGCAATGGTCCAACCCGGACGCCATCGTCTCGCTCGACCCGTGGGGGCATTTGAGCACCGAGTTGTTCGCCGACCGCATCGCCGGGGGCGTCGATGTGCGCCCCTCCATCGCCGTCACCCGCGCCCACATCAACATGCCGGAGATCGCCGACGCCGTGCGGGCCGGGCGGCTGCATCCGGACGGGACGGTGCTGGACGCCGCCGGCAACGTGCGCGTGACCAAGGTCGCCATCGAGCCGGTCTGGCACCTGCCCGGCGTCGCCCGCCGCTTCGGCATCGCGGTGCCCGACCTGCGCCGCGGCCTGTTTGAGCAGACCGGCGGCATGTTCCCGGAACTGGTGACCCGGCCGGACCTCGACGTGTTCCTGCCGCCCATCGGCGGCATGACGGTGTACCTGTTCGGCGACCCCGCCGGGCTGGGCCGGGCCGAGACGCGGATCGCCTGCCGCGTGCATGACGAGTGCAACGGCTCCGACGTGTTCGGCTCCGACATCTGCACCTGCCGGCCCTACCTCGCGCACGGCATCGAGGTTTGCATCGAGACCGCGCAGCAGGGCGGCGTCGGCGTCGTGGTGTACAACCGCAAGGAGGGCCGGGCGCTCG
>CAXULX010000044.1:0-36722 GCA_964252005.1 uncultured Acetobacteraceae bacterium
GCTTGCTCAACCCGGGACCATCTCGATCTCGAAGCACTCGACCATGTCGCCCTCGCGCAGGTCGTTGTAGCCGGCGAAGCTCAGCCCGCACTCGTAGCCGCGCGCCACTTCCCGCACGTCGTCCTTGAACCGCTTCAACTGGCTCAGCTCGCCGTTGTGGATCACCACGCCCTCGCGCAGCAGCCGCACCCCGGCGCCGCGCTTCACCAGGCCCTCCGTCACCATGCAGCCGGCGACCTTGCCGGTCTTGGTGATGTCGAACACCTTGCGGATTTCGGCGTAGCCCAGGAAGTTCTCCCGCGCCTTCGGGGCGACCTTGCCCTTGACCATCTTCTCGATGTCGTCGGACACGTCGTAGATGATCGAGTAGTAGCGGATATCCACCCCGTCCCGCTGCGCCAACTCCCGCGCCTGGCTGGTCGCCCGCACGTTGAAGGCCACGATGACGGCGTCGCTGGCCCGCGCCAACTGGATGTCGCTCTCGGTGATCTGGCCCACGGCGGACAGCAGCACGCGGACCTTCACCTCCTCATGCGCGAGCTTCATCACGGCGCCCTGGATCGCCTCGGCGCTGCCCTGCACGTCGGCCTTCACCAGGATGGCGACCTCCTTCAGCTCGCCCGCCACGGCCCGGGCCAGCATCTCCTCCAGCGTGCCGCGCGCCGCCGTGGCACCGGCGGCCGAGCGGTCCTTCAGCTTGCGCTGCCGGAACTCGCTGATTTCGCGGGCGCGGGCCTCGTTCTCCACGGCGACGAACGGCTCGCCGGCGGTGGGCACGCTGCTCAGCCCCAGGATTTCGACCGGCGTGGACGGGCCGGCCACCTTGATCTGCTTGCCCTTGTCGTCGATCATCGCGCGCACCCGGCCCCACTCGGCGCCGGCCACCACGATGTCGCCCTGGTTCAGCGTGCCCTTCTGCACCAGGATCGTCGCCACCGGGCCGCGCCCGCGATCCAGCCGGCTCTCGATCACCGACCCCTCGGCCGCGCGCCGCGGGTTGGCGCGCAGGTCCAGGATCTCCGCCTGCAGCAGGATCGCCTCCTCCAGCGTGTCCAGCCCGGTCCGCTTGGTGGCCGAGACCTCCACGTCCTGCGTGTCGCCGCCCATCTCCTCCACGACGACCTCGTGGCTCAGCAGCTCCTGACGCACGCGGGCCGGGTTGGCGTCGGGCCGGTCCATCTTGTTGATCGCGACGATCAGCGGCGCGTTGGCCGCCTTGGCGTGGCGGATCGCCTCGATGGTCTGCGGCATCACGCCGTCATCGGCCGCCACCACCAGCACGACGATGTCGGTCACGGACGCGCCGCGGCTGCGCATGGCGGTGAACGCCTCGTGGCCCGGCGTGTCGATGAAGGTGATGCGCGGCCCGTTCTTGTCGCCGTGCAGCTTGTCCTCGTGTCCCACAAGCTGCACCTGATAGGCGCCGATGTGCTGAGTGATGCCGCCGGCCTCGCCCGCCGCCACGTCCGTGCTGCGCAGCGCATCGAGCAGGCTGGTCTTGCCGTGATCGACGTGGCCCATGATCGTGACCACCGGGGCGCGCGGCTCCAGCTCGGTATCGACGTCCTGCTCCCCGTCGATGCCGAGCTCGACGTCGCTCTCGCTGACCCGGCGGCTGCGGTGGCCGAACTCCTCCACGACCAACTCGGCCGTGTCGGCGTCCAGCACCTGGGTCACCGTCGCCATCACGCCCATGCGCATCAGCGCCTTGATCACTTCCGGCACCCGCGCCGCCATGCGGTTCGCCAGTTCCTGCACCGTGATCGCCTCGGGCAGGATCACGTCGCGCACCACCTTCACCTGGTCGCTGCGCAGCAGCTCAAGTTCGGCCTGCCGGCGCTCCCGCTCGCGCTGGCGGCGGACGGAGGCCAGGCTGCGGGACTTGTCGTCGTCGCCCTCGATGGCGGCCTGCACGTCGATGCGGCCGGGGCGGCGGCGGTCGTCCACCACCTTCTTGACCACCGGCAGCACCGGCTTGCGCCCGGGCAGCACCATGCCGGGGCGGCGACGCGGCGCCTCCTCCTCCTCGCCGGGCCGTGCCGCCTTGAGGCGGAGCGTCTCGACCGGGGTGCCGGGGGCGGCGGGCGCCGTGGCCGGACGCACGGGGCGGCGGATTTCCTCCGTTGGCGCTGCCTTGGCCACGGGCGGTTCGGCGCCGGCCGCCTCGGCGGCGACCCGGGCCGCTTCTTCCACCTTGGCACGGGCGGCGTCCTCGGCCGCTTGGCGCGCCTCCTCTTCGGCGGCCTTGCGGGCGTCCTCCTCGCGGCGGCGCGCCTCCTCGGCGGCGGAGAGGATCGAGATCTTCTCCTGCTCGCGGCGCTCGGCATCGCGCCGGGCGTTCTCGCGCGCCTGCTCCTGCAGCACGCGCTGGCGTACGGCGACCTCTGTGGCCGTCAGCGCGCGGCCGGCGCCCGCCGCCGGGCGCGCCGCGATTGGCGGGCGCGGCGGCGCGCCGGGCACCACCGGCGCGATGGGCGTCGGTGCGCTGGGCGGGGGCGGCGGCGCGCCGACGCGCTTCTTGCGGACTTCGACCTGAACGACCTTGGACCGGCCGTGGCTGAAGCTCTGTCGTACGGACCCGGCATCCACGGTGCGGCCAAGCTCCAGCCGGCCGGCGGGCCGGAGAGAAAGCCGGCCCTTGGCCGCATCCTGATCGTTGGTGTCGCTCATGCATCCGCCCGTTCAATCAATCCGTCCTGCCCGGCGATGCCGGACAGGCGGTGTGTCTCAATATTCAGCGCCTCGGCCAGCCGGCCCTGCGCCACCACCACATGCACCACATGGTCGCGACCGAAGACCGCGCCCAGGGCAACCCCGGACAGCGGCGCCGCGACCGGCACATCCCTCATTCCGCTCAGGAAGCGCGTCCGCTCGTCCCGGCTTCCGTCCGCTGCCTGAACGACCAGGCCCACCCGTCCCGCCAGCATCCACTCGCGCGCTTTCTGGAATCCACATATGGCCTGCCCTGCGCGCCGGGTCAGGCCCAAAAGCTCGGTGATCCGCCGGATCAGGCCGGACTGCACCAGTTCGACCAGATCGGCCGGCACGGCGACAGGTCCCCGCGCAGCCCGGGCGAACGCCCCTCGGGTGCAAGCGGTTTCTAACACATCCCGGCGCGCGCTCAACCATATTCCCCGGCCCGGCAGCTTCGCAACCAGGTCCGGGACCACCGTCCGGTCCGGCGAGACGACGAAGCGGATCATCCGCCCGCGGTAATCCCGTTCCCGGGTGACCGCGCAGCGGCGCAGCGGCCCGGTCTCCGGCTCGTCCTCGTCAGGAGCGGCGTCAGGGTCGTCAGGCGTGGGAAGCCTCCTCGCCGACCGTATCGCCCTCTGGGGCCGGCTCCTCGCCATCGAACCAATGGGCGCGGGCGGCCATGATGACCTCGTTGGCGGTGCCCTCGTCCATCGCGGAGCCGACGATCTCCACCAGCTCGTCCGACGCGAGGTCCGCCAGGTCGTCGAGCGTCTTCACGCCCTTCTCGCCCAGCGCCACCAGCATGGCCGGGGTCAGCACGTCGATCGAGGCGACATCGTCGGTGACGCCGAGCGCCACGCGCTTCTCCGTCAACTCGTTGTCGCGCCGGTCCAGGAACGCCTGGCCGCGGCGGATCAGCTCGTCCGCCACGCTCTCGTCGAACCCCTCGATGTCGGCCAGCTCCTCCGGCGCCACGTAGGCCAGCTCCTCGATGGTGTTGAAGCCCTCGGTGACCAGGAGGCCGGCGATCACGTCGTCCACGTCCAAGGCTTCCACGAACAGGCCGGTGCGGCGGCGATACTCCTCCTGCCGGCGCTCGCTTTCCTCGGCTTCGGTCAGGATGTCGATGTCCCACCGGGTCAGTTGGCTGGCGAGCCGCACGTTCTGGCCGCGGCGGCCGATGGCGAGCGAAAGCTGCTCGTCCGGCACCACCACCTCGACCCGGCCGGCCTCCTCGTCCATCACGACCTTCGTCACCTCGGCCGGCGCCAGCGCGTTCACCACGAAGGTCGCGTGCTGCGACGACCAGGGGATGATGTCGATTTTCTCGCCCTGCAACTCCTGCACCACCGCCTGCACCCGGCTGCCGCGCATGCCGACGCAGGCGCCCACGGGGTCGATGCTCTGGTCGCGGCTGATCACCGCCATCTTGGCGCGGCTGCCGGGGTCGCGCGCCACCGCCTTGATCTCGATGATCCCGTCATAGATTTCCGGCACTTCCTGGGCGAACAGCTTGGCGAGGAACGCCGGGTGGGTGCGGGACAGGAAGATTTGCGGGCCGCGCGGCTCTTCCCGGACATCATAGATGTAGGCACGCACGCGGTCACCGTTGCGAAAGCTTTCGCGCGGGATCAGCTCGTCGCGGCGCAGCAGCGCCTCGGCGCGACCGAGTTCCACCATCATGTTGCCGTACTCGGTGCGCTTCACCACGCCGTTGATGATCTCGCCGACGCGGTCCTTGAACTCGTCGTACTGCTTCTTGCGCTCGTACTCGCGCACCCTCTGCACGATCACCTGCTTGGCGGTCTGTGCGGCGATGCGGCCGAAGTCGATGGGCGGCAGCGGGTCGATCAAATGCTGGCCGAGTTGGATGTCGGGCTGGAACTTGCGGGCGATGTGGATCGGGATTTGGGTCTCCTCGTTCTCCACGGTCTCCACCGCCTCGGTCCAGCGCGACAGGCGCACGTCGCCGGTCTTCTTGTCGATGGTGGCGCGGATGTCCTTCTCGTGCCCGTACTTGGCGCGCCCGGCCTTCTGGATGGCCTGCTCCATCGCCTCCAGCACCTCGTCCCGCTCGATCATCTTCTCCCGCGCGACCGCATCGGCCACCAGCAGGAGTTCAGGGCGGGAGACGGAGGTGTCCATGGGTGCTCTCCTAATGCGCCAGCGGGCCGGCCGCATCGGGCCGGGTGGGGTCGTCCTCCGCGTCCGACCGGGCCGGGGCGGTGGCCGCAATCAGCGCGTCGGTCAGCAGCAGCTTGGCCCGCCGCACGTCGCCCATCGGCAGCGCCACGTCGGTGCCGTCATCCAGGCGCAGCCGGGCATGAGCCTCGTCCGCGCCCAGGACGATGCCGGTGAAGCGGCGGCGGCCGTCATGCGGCATTAGCATCTCGACCCGCGCCTGGTGCCCGGCGAACCGGGTCCAATCCTTCACCCGGGTCAGCGGCCGGTCGATCCCGGCCGAGCTGACCTCCAGGGTCCACATGCCGGGGAGGGGGTCCTCCACATCCAGCACGGCGCCGACGGCGTGGGTGATGCGCTCGCAGTCGCTGACGCTGATCTGCGACCCGTCGGCGCGGTCCGCCATCACCTGGATCGTCGGGCGCTCCCGGCCCAGCACGGCGATGCGCACCAGCTCGTAGCCGAGATGCGACAGTTGCGGCGTGATCATGCCGGCGATCTTGGCTTCCAATCCGGAGTGGTTCGGCTCGTCGCCGGCGGTGGGACGTGTCATCAAGGGGTCCAGAAACAAAAAAGGCGGCCCGTGAAGGCCACCCCCGAAGTCAACGGAAGGTTTCTTTTGTATCGCCCATAGATAGTTCAGCCCCATGCTCCACGCAAGTGGCATCAAACCGGCAGGGCCGGGGCTGCGGCCGAGGTGCGGACGAAGGACCAGTAAAGCGGCGCGCGTCCGGCCCGCAGCGCCTTGGCCTCGTAGCGGGTGGGCGGCCAGCCCTCCGGGCGCATCGCGGCGGGGGCCGCGGCCTCGAACCAACCCTGCGCCGCCATGACCTCGCCGACCCAGGACTGGTAGGTCGGATCGTCGGACGCCACGCGCCAGACGCCGCCGGGTTCCAGAACCCGGGCCAGCAGCGCGATCTGCGCCGGGTGGACGAAGCGGCGCTTGACGTGGCGCGCCTTGGGCCAGGGGTCCGGGAACATCAGGAAGACCCGGCCCAGGCAGCCGCCCGGCAGCGCCCGCAGCAGAAGGCGCGCGTCCTGGTCCCAGACGCGGAGATTGCCCGGCAGCGGCGCCGTGGCCTCCGCGCCCTCCGGTACCAGGCGGGACAGCAGGGAGCACAGGCCGTTCTCGAACACCTCGCTGGCGATCAGCCCGGCTTGCGGGTGGGCTTCGGCCAGGGCCTGCGCGTGCTCGCCGCCGCCGAAGCCGATCTCGAGCCATAGGGACTGCGGCCGGGGCGCGAAGGCGCCAAGCGGGTCCGCCGCCTGCGCTTCGGGGAAGCGCAGGCGGGGCAGCGTCACGTCGAGCAGCAGTTGCTGGCGGGGCCGCAGCGGGTGGCTGCGGCTCCGTCCGTACAGCCGGTCGGCTGGCTGCTTGAGCGCCGGCGGCGCCCGCTCGTCCAGGACTTGCCTGCTTAGCGCCCCCTGCTCAGCGGTTGAAGGCGTTGCGGAGCGCCGGCACCAGGTCGGTCTTCTCCCAGGTGAAGGTGCCCAGGTCGTCGTCCGGCGTGCGGCCGAAATGGCCGTAGGCCGAGGTCACGGCATAGATCGGCCGGTTCATGTGCAGGTGCTCCCGGATGCCGCGCGGGCTGAGGTTCATCAACTCCCGCAGCACGCGCTCCAGCTTCGCCTCGTCCACGTCCCGGCCGGTGTTGTCGAGATCGACATAAACCGAGAGCGGATGCGACACGCCGATGGCGTAGCTGATCTGCAGCGTGCACTTTTCCGCCAGGCCCGCCGCGACGACGTTCTTCGCCAGATAGCGGCAGGCATAGGCGGCGCTGCGGTCCACCTTGGTCGGGTCCTTGCCGCTGAACGCGCCGCCGCCGTGCGGGGAGGCGCCGCCATAGGTGTCGACGATGATCTTGCGCCCGGTCAGCCCGGCGTCGCCGTCGGGTCCGCCGATCACGAAGTTGCCGGTCGGGTTCACGTAGAACTCGGCATCCGGCGGCATCCAGCCCGGCGGCAGGCTGCTCTCGACCAGCGGGTGCAGCATCTCCTTGATGCGGCGCTGGTCCATGCCCTCGTCGTGCTGGGTGGAGACGACGATGCTGGTGGCGCCCACCGGCTTGCCGTCCACGTAGCGCAAGGTGACCTGGCTCTTTGCGTCCGGCTGCAGGCCGGCGACGGTGGGATCGCCGTTCTTCCGCATCTCGCTCATGCGCCGCAGGATCAGGTGGGCGTAGTGGATCGGCGCGGGCATCAGCTCCGGCGTCTCGGTGCAGGCGTAGCCGAACATGATGCCCTGGTCGCCGGCGCCCTCGTCCTTGTTGCCGGCGCTGTCGACGCCGGCGGCGATGTCGGTGCTCTGGGCGTGCAGGTGGCAATCGACGATGGCGTTGCGCCAACTGAACCCGGCCTGGTCGTAGCCGATGTCGTGGATCGCCAGCCGGGCCAGGTGGCACAGCAGCTCGGGCGTCACGGTGTTGGGGCCGCGCGTCTCGCCCGCGAGCACGACGCGGTTCGTGGTGACCAGCGTCTCGCAGCCGACCCGGCTGTAGGGGTCCGCGGCCAGGAAGGCGTCCAGGACAGTGTCGCTGATGCGGTCGGCGACCTTGTCGGGGTGTCCCTCGGACACCGATTCGGACGTAAACAGGTACTCGCCCTTGGCGCGCATGGATTTCTCCTCTTGTCGCGTTGGCATGAAGCGGGAGCGGCGTCGCGTGGGACAGCCCGCCGCACCGGCCGGACGCCGGGGCGCGCCGGGTTTGGCGCAACGGCGTATTCAGGTCAAGGCAGGGCAGGGCCGCCGGGGCGGGGCATTCCCAAAACGTCGGACATCGAATAAAGACCCGGCGCCCGCCCAGCTACCCAGCCCGCCGCCCGGACCGCGCCGGCCGCGAACACCCGGCGGTCAAAGGCGCGGTGCGTCAGCGCGATCTGCTCGCTGCCTGCGGCGAACAGCAGCGTGTGCTCCCCCACCACCTGGCCGCCGCGCAGCGCCGCGAAGCCGATGGCGCCGGCCGGACGGGGGCCGGTGTGGCCGTCCCGCCCGCTCGCCATCACATCCTCAAGCCGCACGCCGCGGCCCCGCGCCACGGCCCGGCCCAGGCCGATGGCGGTGCCGGAGGGCGCATCCACCTTCTGCCGGTGGTGCATCTCCACGATCTCCGCGTCGTAGGTTTCGGCGGGCAGGGCGGCGGCGATCTGCTCGGCGAGCGCCAGCACCAGGTTCACGCCGGGCGCGAAGTTGGCGGCATAGACGACGGGAATGCGGGCGGCCGCCTTGGCCACCGCGGCCTCGTCGGCGGCCGACAGGCCGGAGGTGCCCAGCACCCAGGCGGTGCCCGCATCCCGCAACACCCCGGCGTGCCCCTGCGCCGTGGAGGCGTGGGTGAAGTCGATCACCGCGTCGGATTGCGCGGCGAGCGCCGCGAGGTCCGGCAGCACGGCGACGCCGGGCGGAGCCGCTGTGCCCGACCCGGGCCGCAGCGTGCCGCCGGAGATGCTGTGCCCGGCGGCCACGACCTCGGACGCAAGCAGCGATCCCATACGGCCGCCTATGCCGACAATCCCAAACCGCATCCACCGTTCTCCTCGAATCCGCACGCACCGGAAGCGGCCTGGGTCAGCCGGCTGCTGGACAGCGTCCTACGCAGCGTTCTGCAACGCCAGGCCCTGATAGACCGCCGTTTCGAATTCGACGTAGCCGCCGACCGAGGCGGCATCGGCGAACGGCAGGATTTGCGTCGCCCAGAACCCGCCGATGCCGTTCTGGCGGTCGATCCAGTAGAACAGGTTGGCGAGGCCGGCCCAGGCGAGCGCGCCCGCGGGGCGGCCCGTCGGCGCCTCCACGTCGTTGACCATGAACGTCAAGGCCCAGGACTTGGGCTGGCCCGGAAAGAACTCCGCATGGTTCGACAGCGCGGGAATGACGCCGGGCAACCCCTTGATCTTCATGTCGCCGAGGCCGTTCTTCTCGGCCATAAGGACGGTGTCTCGCCTCAGCACGCGGCCCCCCTCGCCCTCGCCGTCGTTCAGCCACATGCGGATGAAGCGGCAGTAGTCGCCCGCCGTGGAGTAGAGGCCATGCCCGCCCATGTGCACCTCCGGCTCCTGCGGCAGCTCGAAGTCGGTGAGCGGCGTCAGGGTGCCGTCGGCCTCGCGCTGATGGATGCGCGCCAGGCGGGAGCGCATGGAGGGCGTCATGGTGAAGGCCGTGTCCGCCATGCCGAGCGGGGCGAAGATCCGCTCCTGCATGACCTCGCCCAGCCGCTTGCCGGTGACGCCCTCCACCACCTGGCCCGCCCAGTCGATGTTGGAGCCGTACTCCCACGCCTCGCCGGGGTCGAACAGCAGCGGCGTGTTGAGCGACGCCTTGGTGGCCGTGGTGACGCTCGGCTGCCCATGCTCCTGCGCCAGGCGCAGGTAGTGCTCGTTGAAGATGTCGTAGCCCAGCCCGGCGGTGTGCAGCAGCAGCATGCGGGTGGTGATGTCGCGCTTGGGCGCACGGAGCCTCGGCTGGCCGGCGGCGTCGAAGCCGTCCAGCACCTTCAGCGCGCCGATCCCCGGCGCATAGGTCTTGGCGGGCGCGTCGAGGTCGAGCTTGCCCTCCTCGAAAAGCTGCAAGATGGCGGTGCCGGTGATCGCCTTGGTGGTGGAGAAGATCGCGAAGACGCTGTCGGCCGTCATGTCGGCGTCCTGGCCGAGCACGCGCTTGCCGGCGGCGCCTTCATAGACGACGCCGTTCCGGTCCGTGGCCATCGCCACCACGCCGGGAACCCGTTGTCCCGACACGATGTGCCGTAGGATTGCGTCGCCCGACGCCTTGATGCCTGCGTTCATTGCCGTCCTCCCTTTTTTGGACCGCATGGCCCGTGGCGGCCCGGATGGTGTGGGGGCCTCACGCGCCATGCGGCCAGATTTTGTAACCCCATCCACGGACCGCGGGAAGCGCGGCCGCTGCCCGTCTGGTCGCAGCCGCTACCGCCGCCCGAGGCTGCGGTACAGCTTGGCATACTGGGCGGCGGGAGCGGCCCAGCCGAAGTCGGCGCGCATGGCATTGCGCTGCGTGCGGGCCCAAGCCTTCGGCTGCTGCCAGAGCCGGGCCGTGCGGGCGATGGCGTGCTCCAGCCCTGCGGCGGTCACCGGGGCGAACTGGATGCCGGTCGCCACCTCGGCGGCCTGCGCCGCCGGGTTCGCGTCGATCACGGTGTCCACCAGCCCGCCCACATGCGCCACGACCGGCACGGCGCCGTAGCGCAGGGCGCAAAGCTGGGTGAGGCCGCACGGCTCGAACCGGGAGGGCACCAGCAGCGCGTCGCAGCCGCCCTGGATCAGATGCGCCAGGCTCTCGTCGAACCCGGCCAGCAGGCCGACCCGGCCGGGATGGGCGCTGGCCGCGGCGGCGAACCCGTCCTGCAAGCCGGGTTCGCCGGACCCCAGCACGGCAAGCTGCGCGCCATGGCCCAGCAGCGCCGGCAGCACGTCCAGCACGAGGTCCATGCCTTTTTGCCGGGTCAGCCGGCTGACCACGCCGAACAGCAGGGCGGCCGGGTCGGAGGCGAGGCCCAGGCGCGCTTGCAGGGCGGCCTTGTTGCGCGGCCGGCGCCGCAGGCGGTGCGCGCCGAACTCGGCGGCCAGATGCGCGTCGGCGCCGGGGTCCCACACCGTGGTGTCGATGCCGTTCAGGATGCCCGACAGCGCGCCCGACCGGCTACGGAGCAGGCCGTCGAGGCCCATGCCGCCCTCCGGCGTGCAGATCTCGGCGGCGTAGGTCGGGGACACCGTCGTGATCGCGTCGGCGAGACGCAGCCCGGCCTTGAGGAAGCCGATGCCGCCGTAGAACTCCACGCCCTCGACATCGTAGGATGCGGGCGGCAGGCCGAGCGCCCCGAGCAGCGCGGCCGGGAAGCGGCCCTGGAACCCCAGGTTGTGCACCGTCATCACCGTGGCGGGCCGCGTCGTGCCGGCATAGTGCAGGTAGGCCGGCGCCAGGCCCGCCTGCCAGTCATGCCCGTGCACCACGTCCGGCGCGAAGGACCCGGCGCCGCCAAGCCCGATGGTGGCCGCCACCTGCGACAGGGCGGCGAAACGCTGCGGGTTGTCGGGGAAGTCCGTCCCGTCCGGCTCGCCATAGGGCGTGCCCGGCCGGCCATACAGATGCGGCGCGTCGATGCAGAACAGGCGCAGCCCGGCCGCCGTGCCGTCCAGCACGCGGGCCGGGCCGCCGAACAGGTCGGGCACGCTGTGCGCCACCGCCGCATCCTGGAGGGCCGCCAACACCGCGGGGTAGCCCGGCACCAGCGACCGGACCTCGACCCCCTGCGCCGCCAGCGCCGCCGGGAGCGCGCCGGCCACGTCCGCGAGGCCGCCGGTCTTGACCAGCGGATAGATCTCGGACGCGACCGAGAGAACGCGGAGCGGCGTCATGGCTGCGGCCCGGCCAGGTGCAGCTTGTCGATCATCGGCTGCGTGATCAGGCACACGCCCCGGGCGCTGCGGCGGAAGCGGGCGGCGTCGTGCTCGGCGTCCTCTCCGACCACCAGGCCGTCGGGGATCCGCACGCCGCGGTCGATGACGACGTTGCTGAGCCGGGCGGAGCGGCCCACCGTGACGTAGGGCAGGACCACCGCCGCGTCGATGACGGCCCGCGAATGGGTGTGCACGCCGGTGAACAGCAGGGAGCGGTGGATGGAGCTGCCGGACACGATGCAGCCGCCGGACACGAGGGAACTCACCGCCTGGCCACGCCGGCCCGGCTCGTCATGCACGAACTTGGCCGGTGGCACGATCTCCGCATGGGTCCAGACTGGCCAGTCCCGGTCGTATAGGTCGAGGCCGGGCACGAAATCCGTCAGGTCGATGTTGGCCTCCCAGTAGGCGTCGACGGTGCCGACATCGCGCCAGTACGCCTCCGCCTCGGCCGAGGAGCGCACGCAGGAGGTGGCGAAGCGGTGCGCCACCGCCTTGCCGCCCTTGACGAGGAAGGGGATGATGTCGCGGCCGAAATCATGGCCGCTCCCGGGGTCGGCGGCGTCGCGGCGGAGCTGGTCCATGAGGAACCGGGTGTCGAACACGTAGATGCCCATGCTGGCCAGCGCCTGGTCGGGGCTGCCGGGGATGCCGGGCGGGTCGGCGGGCTTTTCCAGGAAGGAGACGATCCGGTCCTCGGCATCGACGGCCATCACGCCGAAGCCCGTGGCCTCCATGCGCGGCACCTCGATGCAGCCCACCGTGACGTCGGCGCCCTGCTCGACGTGCTGCTGGAGCATCGGCTCGTAGTCCATCTTGTAGATGTGGTCGCCGGCCAGGAGGACGATGAAGCGCGGCTCGTAGCTCTCGATGATGTCGGTGTTCTGGTACACCGCGTCGGCGGTGCCGGAGTACCAGCCGGTCTCCGACACGCGCTGGCTGGCGGGCAGGATGTCGAAGCTCTCGTTGCGCTCCGCCCGGAAGAAGTTCCAGCCGTGCTGCAGGTGACGGATCAGGCTGTGCGCCTTGTATTGCGTGGCGACGCCGATGCGGCGGATGCCCGAGTTCAGCGCGTTGGACAGGGCGAAGTCGATGATCCGGCTCTTGCCGCCGAAGTACACCGCGGGCTTGGCGCGGATGTCGGTCAGCTCCATCAGCCGGCTGCCGCGCCCGCCGGCCAGCACGTAGGCCATGGCGGTGCGGGCGAGCGGCGCGTTCACCCCGGGGCTGGTGCGGATCATGCCTCCGCACCTTCCGGCGCCGGCCTTGGCCGCGCCTCGGGCGGGGTGTTCCAGACCTCCGTGGCATACTCGGTGATCGTGCGGTCGGAGGAGAACCAGGCGACGCCCGCGGTGTTGAGGATGCTCGCGCGCCACCAGCCGGCCTCGTCGGTCCAAAGCTGCTTCGCCGCCGCTTGCTGGTCCAGGTAGCTCTGGAAGTCGGCGGCGATCATGAACGTGTCCCGTTCGAGCAGGTTGTGCACCATCTCCTGGTATCGGCTGGGTTCGCTGGGGGAGAACACGCCGGACCGTATGGCTTCCAACGCCTGCTGCAGCGCCGGGCAGGCGGCCACGTCGTCATGCGCCGAAAGGCCCCGCTGGGTGCGGGCCATCACCTGGCCGGCGGTCATGCCGAAGATGAACATGTTGGCCGGCCCCACGTGGTCGCGAAGCTCGACGTTGGCGCCGTCCAGCGTGCCGATGGTGAGCGCGCCGTTCAAGGCGAGCTTCATGTTGCCGGTGCCGGACGCCTCCATCCCCGCGGTCGAAATCTGCTCCGACAGGTCGGCGGCGGGGATGATGACCTCGGCGAGGCTCACGTTGTAGTTCGGCAGGAACACCACCTTCAGCCGCCCATCCACCGAGGGGTCGGAGTTGATGACCTGCGCCACGTCGCAGGCGAGCCGGATCACCTGCTTCGCCGCCCGGTAGCCCGGCGCCGCTTTGCCGGCGAAGATCTTGACCTGCGGCACCCAATCGCGCGTCGGCCGGGCGCGGATCGCGTCGTACAGCGCCACGGCGTGCAGGATGTTCAGCAACTGGCGCTTGTACTCGTGGATGCGCTTGACCTGCACGTCGAACAGCGCATGCGGGTTGACCACGACGCCGGTGCGGTCGGCGATCACCCGGGCCAGCGCCTCCTTACGGCCCAGCCGCTGCCGGGCGAACGCGGCCTGGAAAGCGGGGTCGTCGGCATGGGGGCGGAGGTCCACGAGCGCCGCGGCATCCCGCAGCACGCGCGGACCCAGCGTCTCCACCAGCAGGTTCGTCAGCCCCGGGTTGGCCCGGTGCAGCCAGCGGCGGAAGGTGACGCCGTTCGTCTTGTTGTTGATGCGCCCGCCGTACTGCGCGTTGAGGTCGCGGAACACCGTCTGCTGCATCAGGGTGGTGTGCAGGGCCGACACGCCGTTGATCGAGTGCGACCCCAGGAACGCCAGGTGCCCCATCCGCACCCGCCGCCCATGCCGCTCGTCGATCACCGACAGCGTGCGCAGCAGCGCGTCGTCCACCGCGCCCTGGGCGGACACGCGCTCCAGGTGGCGCGCGTTCAGCAAGTAGATGATCTGCATGTGGCGCGGCAGCAGGCGCTCCATCAGCGAGACCGGCCAGGTCTCCAGCGCCTCCGGCAGCAGGGTGTGGTTGGTGTAGGCGAAGGTCGCGACGGTGGTGGTCCAGGCGGCGCCCCACTCGATGCCGTGCACGTCGATCAGCAGCCGCATCATCTCGGCGACCGCGATGGCCGGGTGGGTGTCGTTGAGCTGGATCGCCGCCTTGTCCGACAGGTTGGACAGCGTGCCGAACTGCTCCACATGGCGGCGCAGCAGGTCCTGCAGCGAGGCGGAGGCGAAGAAGAACTCCTGGCGCAGCCGCAATTCCTGTCCGGCGTCGCTCTCGTCCCCGGGATACAGCACGCGGGACACCGCCTCGATCCGCACCCGGTCCCGCAGCGCGCCCACGTGGTCGCCGCGGTTGAAGTCGTCGAGGTGCATGGGCGTCGTGGCCTGCGCCGACCAGAGGCGGAGCGTGTTGGCGTGGTGCGGCGGGGCGGCGTCGCCGTCGTCGTCCAAGTTGGGGGCGCCCGGGATGGGGCCGCCGACCACCGGCATGTCGTAGGCGACGGCCGACATCGTCTCGGCCGGCTGCCAGGCATAGGCGGTGCCGCCGGGGCCGGCCTGCCGGGTCACGGTGCCGCCGAAGCCGATGGGGTAGGCGACCTCCGACCGCTCGAACTCCCAGGGGTTGCCGAGCGACAGCCAGTCCTCCGGCAATTCCTGCTGGATGCCGTTCTCGATCACCTGACGGAACAGCCCGTGCTCGTAGCGGATGCCGTAGCCGTAGGCGGGGATGCCGAGCGTCGCCATGCTCTCCATGAAGCAGGCCGCAAGCCGCCCCAGCCCGCCATTGCCGAGCGCCGCGTCCGGCTCCTGCTCCCGCAGGCGTTCGAGGTCCACGCCCTCTGCGGCCAAGGCCGCCCGCACCTCGTCCATCAGGCCGAGGTTGCCGATGGCGTCGAACAGCAGGCGGCCGATGAGGAATTCGAGCGACAGGTAGTACACCCGCTTGGCCCCGCTCTCGTAGGTGCGGCGGGTGCTGTCGAACCAGCAGTCTAGCACGTTGTCCCGCACGGCCAGCGCGGTCGCCACGAACCAGTCGCGCTCGCTGGCGACGCCGGGCGACTTGCCGACCTGGTAGGTGAGCTTGGCGACGATCCTGGCCCGCATCCGGTCCGCGGACACGGCGGCGTCGGTGGGGTGAGGGGCCGGGGCGGCTGCGTCCATGTTCACGTCCTTGTCTGGCGGCCGGCGATGCCTGCCGGGTTGCTTGTGCAGCGTATTGGGACGCACGGCTACGACGTGCGGTTCGGCGGAGTCGCGCCGTCCCCCTGGGCCACGCCCGTCCATTCCCGCCACAGCAGGATCAGCGCCGCCATGATGGCGGGTCCGACGAACAGGCCGAGCAGGCCGAACGTCTCCACCCCGCCCAGGATGCCGAGCAGCACCCAGAGGAACGGCAGCCGGGTGGAGCCGCCGATCAGCGCCGGGCGGATCGCGTGGTCGGCGATGAAGATGACGGCGGCGCCGGCCGCGAGCAGCACCACGGCCGAAATGGCGGAGCCGGTCGCGAGCACCAGCAGCGCCGCCAGCCCCAGCACCAGCATCGAGCCGAGCGGCACCGTGGCCGCCACCGCGGTGAGCGTGCCCAGCAGCACCGGATGCGGCGCCCCGGCCAGCCAGTAGCCGACGCCCAGCGCCGCGCCGATCCCCAGCCCGACCAGCACCAGCCCGTCCACCGTGCCGTGGACGGAGGCGATGACCTGCCGCCCCAGCCTTTCCCCGTCCGGGCCGAGCAGGCGGCGGCTCGCCGTGCGCATCTGGGCGATCAGGCCCGCACCGTCGCGGAACAGGAAGAACAGGGTGGCGAGGGTGAAGCCGAACAGCACGCCGCGATGCGCCAACTGCGTGCCGAACTGGCGGCTGATCAGCATGACCCGCTCCCGGTCGACCCGGCCCAGCAGCGCCTGCGCGTCCGCGGGGTCGCGCAGGTTCGCATCCCACCAGGCGGCCGCCTGCGCCGCGCCCACCGGCAGCCGCGTGAGCCAGCCCGGCGCCGCCATGCCGTTGGCGCGCACATCGACGACCGCGACGGCCAGCAGGCGCGCCTCATGGCCGAGCTGCACCGCGACGAGCGCCAGGGGGATTACGAAGACCAGGGTGACGGCGGTGGTGAACAGCAACGGCAGCAGCACGTTGTGCCGCCCGGCACCAAACCGCCGCTGCGTCCGCTGATACAGCGGCCAGGTGGCGATGGCGAGGATCGCCGCCCAGACCAGCGCGCGCAGGAAGCCCTCCAGCACATACAGCCCGAGCGCCGCGAGGCCGATGGCGAGCGCCACCCGCGCGATCTGCTGACCGTTTTGCGTCCGTTCGGCCTGATGCGGGGTGGGCATGTCCATGTCGGGCGTCCTGTTTGCGGCGGCTTGCGCCGTGTCCGGAAGGATTATAGCGGGATTTGCCCGGCTTGGCACCGCCTTGCGGATCAGGTCCGGGCGGGCCACGCTGCCGCGGACAAGGGGAGTTGAGCATGAGCGGGACCGCAGCGACGGATTGGAAGACGAACGGGGTGCGGGTGATCCCGGGCCACAGCCTGGACACCGACACGCCGCAGACGCCCGGCATGAACCGCGCCGCCGCCATCGACTTCGCCCGCGCCGGCGCGCAGAAGCTGTGGGCCGGCACGGTGCACATCCACCCCGACGCCAAGACCGGCGCGCACCACCACGGCGCGCTGGAGAGCGTGATCTACGTGCTGCGCGGGCGCGCGCGGATGCGCTGGGGCAACGCGCTGGAGTTCGTGGCGGAGGCCGGGCCGGGCGACTTCATCTTCGTGCCGCCGTATGTGCCGCACCAGGAGATCAACGCGAGCGCCACGGAGACGCTGGAATGCGTGCTGGTGCGGAGCGACAACGAGGCGGTGGTGGTGAATTTGGACATTGCGGGGGTGGAGCGGCCGGAGGCGGTGGCTTGGGTGGATCCGATTCATCGGGGGGAGGGGGGCTGAGAACGCCGTCCGGTTGTTAGTAGGACAGTCAGCGTCGCTGGATCACTACGACGGTTTCGCCATGCACGACGAGAAATCCGGACATCTGGAACCTGATCAGCTTTTCAGGAACAAAGATTGGGCTGTTCTCAATATCGAAGGGATAGGCTGATGTTGACTGAATCCGATAGTCGGATCGTTCATCATCTCAGATAAGTTTATAGTCTTTAATGATCCATGGGTCTATGCCATCTTAGATTTGTCTAATCAACACGCCTGCTCTGCTATAGATTTGCGCTTAGTGCTTTAAAGTTTGTGGGCTGCCGACAGCGAATAGATCACAGATATCATTAGTATGATGGCGGTGTTGCTCCAAGAACTTTCGCGTGTGAGCCTCAAAATCAGCTTGAAGAAAATGAGTATTGAAGAAACGGTTGCACTCCGTGCAACCGCCTCCGCCGTCAGGATGAACATGGGATGCGGGGAAGGCAGGAGAGGGCGCAAATAAGACCCTCATTTCAGGGTGGGAAGCTATATAATCGACCTCGTTCAACGTGTAGTTATGCGGTACTGCATCAAAGTGCATCCGTATAACGACGTCTGACTTGACGTTTTTGGACTCTTCAAAACTTTCGCGGATCGCATTCACGCGACTTATGCTGTAAAGCTGCGAAAGAATCCTTTTTCGGCTTGCTTGCATACTTGAAAGCAATACAGACGGAAATCTTCTGCATTTCACGAGAAGTTCTGGAGAAGAACTCTCAATCGCGAACACTGCAGGACGTAGAAAGTCAATTAAATCCTGTACCGCATGATAAAATCCGGATGCAATCCGACCTTCAGCATATTGTCCGGCAATGAATTGAACTAGCCCCTGATCGGCCCAACAATGAAAATAAATAGAAAGATTATATTTGTTTCGGATCATCGAGAAATACTGATCCCAAGCTGCAACATGCTCGAAGAACACCCTGGGATGCCCAGAAAAGCAGATTGCGACGTTCCTCATGGCAGGTCGATGCCTTGCACAGCGCCGATGCAAGCCGGCGCATCGGCGGCAGGCCGGCGCGCCAGGGATGCATCAATAAGTCGTATCAGCTGCGAAATGACCGGTCCATGCTCGACGATAAAATTAAAATACGATGGCTGACCTGGCCCGACATCAACCAACAGTGTAGAGTTGGGACGGTCCTCGACCACGGCTGGATCCACGAACGCCAATTCACTCGGCGTCTCCATGTATTCCGGCGAGTCGTAAATGTGCAGGTCGGCACGGTGCGTCAGGTTCCACCGGCTGGTGACCACGAGGCCAGGCTTGTTGCAAGCCCACCGATATTTTGACAGGCTAGCACCCCAAATCGAGAAGAAACAGTCTGCCTGCCCGCACCACGCGAGGCTAGTCCTGATCGGTGCGCCAAGCGTGTCCACCACCGTCACGTCACGCCCGACCTGAAGGCGTCGCAAGTGGCCAGCGATCTGCCGCTCCACCTCGAATGGCGGACGACGCGCGACCCCTTCGCCATGACTCATGATCGCCCAACCGTCATGACTGGAATTATGCCCGTCCAGTACGAGGATCACGCCAGGAAACGCCTCAGCCACCCGCTCCAGCAGTTCCTCACAGAACTCCAGCAGATCAACCATCGTCCGGTTCTCGACGCGCAGTCCAAGCAGGACCACTGGCGCGTCCGGTCGCGTCCGGCCTTCAATAGTCCGGCGGACCTCGCCAAACACTAGGTCCGCCTCGACGTTCCGCTGCAAGCTGGCCCGCATATCGGCACAGACATGCTCGCCCGTGATCCGGACCAGGCAAGCCCCGGTCTCATAGGAGGTCGCGATGGCATCATCGGAGTCGCGTGCCAAGCGGTCCACTTGGCCCACAAGTTGCGGGAACAGCTTGTCCACAGCACCCCAAACTTCTGTCTCCGGACCAGGCACAATCCATCTGGGCAGATGCGGTCCGGCTGAGGATCGTAGGAACTGGTCGATCCCGCTCAGCTCATTCCAAAGTTGATGGCCCAAATGGATGGATGGCGCGCCCCGCATAATGCTGGCCACATGGCTCGCGCCCGCGCGAAAGTAGCCTTCGAGTGCGGCGCCAAACCGGCACACCAAGGGCACAAGCCAGCCCTCCACGTTGGGCACGAAGGCATCCAGTGCACCTTCCCATCCGCTACGGGTCAGCATAAGGCCCAAGGTCGGCACGTACAAGCCAATTGTGTGCGAATGGTGGAAGGAGACGATTGGGTAGCATACCACGCTGTGCAAAGGGTCGACGAGGCGATAGGCAAAGCGAAAATCGTCGGAACACAAACTGCCCTCTACGCGAAGCGGCCTGCCGTCCACCGGGCTCTCCCAACTTAACATGCCGTCCTTCGCCGACTTGAGGAGGCGATCCCCGAACGGCGTCGCGAGAATGGTTTCGACGTGTCCGCGATCCAGGCCCCAGGCGTCGTCCCACCCGTCCGGCGTGGTGCCCAGCACGACTCGGCCCACCTGCGGTAGCGACGACATTGCGCAGAGTTGGCCGATATCGCGCCGGAACGCTTCTGGTAGCCGTAAGAACGCGTGATCCCGGGGATCGAGCGACGGCTCCGGGCGTCGCAGCATTGCGTTCACCAAGTGCGCGACCCGTGGCGTGGCTGCGGCGCGCAGCGCGTCCTGGGCGGCCGGCTCCAGTTCTTCCAAGGAACCGCCAAGCCGAGCGCCGTCCGCATCTACAATCCAGACTGCTGCCTCCCCAGAGTCGCTGCTGAAGTGCAGTAGGGCAAACGGGGCGAAGCCAGTGTAAACGAATGTTGGCCGCCATCCCGGGACGAAGCTCTTGACCGGTGCCCCGCCCGTGTGCAGCGGCACGGTCCGACCACCAAGCCGCAGGCAAAGCATGCCACCTTGCAGCACAACTGGGTCACCTATCACATCCGAAGCTATGTCGGTTAGCGTGTCCATTTTGTCCCCTATCTGCAACTGTTCCGGGTGATTTAACCGACATATCGCGAATACGGTCAGGTTGGCGAGGCACTTTCGCAACCGCATTGCCGCAATCTTCGCGCGCCCACCCCCGTTAAAACCAGATTGCCCCGCCCCACCATCACTGGCAGTTTGCAGCACCGAAACGGTATAGGACACCCCAGCCCTCATGCGGATACTCCTCACCGGCGGCTGCGGCTTCATCGGCTCGGCCGTCATCCGACACCTGATCCGCGCCACCGACCATCACGTCGTGAACGTGGACAAGATGACCTACGCCGCCTCCGAGGACGCGCTGGAGGAGGCGCGCACCCATCCGCGCCATCGGCACCTCCGCGCCGACATCACCGACGCCGCCGCGATGCGCGACATCTTCGCCGCCCACCGTCCCGACGCCGTGATGCACCTCGCGGCCGAGAGCCACGTGGACCGCTCCATCGACGGCCCGGCGCCGTTCATCCACACCAACGTCGTCGGCACCTTCGTCCTGCTGGAGGCGGCACGCGCCCATTGGGCGACGCTCGGCCCCGACGCGCGCCAGCGCTTCCGCTTCCACCACGTCTCGACGGACGAGGTGTTCGGCGCGCTCGGCCCGCAGGACCCGCCGTTCACCGAGGACACGCCGTACGACCCACGCAGCCCGTACTCCGCGAGCAAGGCGGCGTCGGACCACCTCGTGCGCGCCTGGTGGCACACCTACGGGCTGCCGGCGTTCGTCACCAACACCACGAACAACTACGGCCCCTGGCAATTCCCGGAGAAGCTGATCCCGCTGGTCACGCTGAACGCGCTGGAGGGCAAGGCGCTGCCGGTCTATGGCGACGGCGCGAACCAACGGGACTGGCTGTTCGTCGATGACCACGCCGAGGCCCTGGTCCGCGCGCTGGAGCACGCCGAACCCGGCGCCACCCTCGCCATCGGCGCCCGGCAGCCGCGTACCAACCTCCAGGTCGTGCACGCCATCTGCGCCGTGCTGGACGAGCTGGTCCCGGACCCCGCCGGGCCGCGCGACCGGCTGATCCACTTCGTGACCGACCGGCCCGGCCACGACTTCCGCTACGAGATCGACCCGGCCCGCACGACGGCGGTGCTCAACTGGACCGCGCCGCACGGCTTCGACGCCGGGCTGCGCCGCACCGTCCAGTGGTACTTGGACCATCGGGCATGGTGGGAAGGCGTGCGCGAGGCCCGCTACGCCGGGCAGCGGCTGGGGACGGCGGCGTGAGCGCCGGGACCATGAAGGGCATCCTGCTCGCCGGCGGCAGCGGCACGAGGCTGCACCCGATCACGCTCGCCAGCAGCAAGCAGCTGCTGCCGGTCTATGACAAGCCCATGGTGTACTACCCGCTCTCCGTGCTGATGCTGGCGGGGATCAAGGACATCATGCTCATCTCGACGCCGGAGGACCTGCCGCAATTCCGCCGGCTGCTCGGCAGCGGGGAGCGGTTCGGGGTGCGCTTCACCTATGCCGAGCAGCCGAGGCCGGAGGGCCTGGCCCAGGCGTTCCACATCGGCGAGGACTGGATCGAGGGCCAGCCCTGCGCCCTGGCGCTCGGCGACAACCTGATCTTCGGCGACCACCTGAGCGTCCTGCTGCGCGCCGCCGTCGCCCGGCCGGAGGGGGCCACGGTGTTCGCCTACCAGGTGCGCGACCCCGAGCGGTACGGCGTTGTCGCCTTCGACGAGAGGGGGCGTGCCCAGGAGATCGTCGAGAAGCCGGCCGCGCCGAAGTCCAACTGGGCGGTGACCGGGCTGTATTTCTACGACGGCCGCGTGTCCGAGATGGCCCGGCGCATCAAGCCCTCGGCGCGCGGCGAGCTGGAGATCACCGACTTGAACCAGATGTACTTGGAGGAGGGCACCCTGCATGTGGAGCGGCTGGGCCGCGGCTGCGCCTGGCTCGACGCCGGGATGCCCGACAGCCTGCTGCAGGCGGCGACCTTCGTGCAGACCATCCAGAACCGCCAGGGCATGCTGGTTGGCTGCCCGGAGGAGGTCGCGTTCCGCATGGGCTACATCGACGCCCACACGCTGCGCCTCGCGGCGAAGGGGTTGAGCAAGACGGAACTGGGGCGGCTGCTGCTGGAACTCGCCGACGGGATGCACGCATGAAGGTCGAGCGCCTGCGGGTCCCGGACCTGATCCTGGTCACGCCGCCGCGATTCGGCGACGCGCGCGGCTTCTTCTCCGAGGTGTTCAACGCGCCGCGATTCGCCGAGGCCGGCATCGACCTGCCGTTCATCCAGGACAACCAGAGCCTGTCGCGGGAGCGCGGGGTGATCCGCGGCCTGCACTGCCAGGTGGCGCCGCACCCGCAGGGCAAGCTGGTGCGCTGCGTCCGGGGGGCGATCTGGGACGTGGCGGTGGACGCGCGCCGGGCCTCGCCGACCTTCGGGCAGTGGGCGGCGGCGGAGCTGTCGGCGGAGAACTGGGCGCAGCTCTGGGTGCCGCCGGGCTTCCTGCACGGGTTCTGCACGCTCGAGGCGGATACGGAGGTGATCTACAAGGTGACCGACGTGTACGACCGCGCGTCGGAGCGGGGGGTGGCCTGGGACGACCCGGACCTGGCGCTGCCTTGGCCGGTGGGGGAGGGGGAGGCAATCCTGTCCGACAAGGACCGGCTGCTGCCGCGCTGGGCCGACGTGCCGCCGCTGTTCTGAGGCTGCGGCGCTGATTGGCCTGGATTGAGGGAACACTCATGCCGGCCGTCCTTTTAGCCCAAGCAAAACCGGTCTAGTCTTGTTGCCATGACGACGATCATGGTCACCGGCGGCGCCGGGCAGCTTGCAACGGCGATGGAGCAGGAGGGCGGCGCGGTCGTGCGCCGCGTGGGTCGCTCGGCGTTCGACTTTGACCGGCCGGCATCGATTGCGGAGACCGTGCAGGCCCTGCAACCGACCCTCGTGGTCAACGCCGCCGCCTGGACCGCGGTGGACGCGGCGGAGGCCGAACCCGAGGCTGCCGGCCGCGCCAACCGCGACGGCCCGGCGACGCTCGCGGCGCACTGCGCCGACGCCGGCATCCCGCTGATCCACATCTCGACCGACTACGTGTTCGACGGCCTCAAAGGCGTGCCCTACACGGAGGCCGACCCGACCAGCCCCACCGGCGTGTACGGCGCGACGAAGCTGGAGGGGGAGCAGGCCGTGCTGGCGGCATGGCCGCGCGCCATCATCCTGCGGACCTCCTGGGTGTACTCAGCGACCGGCAAGAACTTCGTCCGCACCATGCTGGGCGCCGCGCAGAAGAACCCCCGGCTGCGCGTGGTGGCGGACCAGCGGGGCTGCCCGACCGCGGCGCGGGATTTGGCGGTGGCGATCCTCGCCATCGCGGCGCGGCTGCGGGACGGGTGGCAGGACCGCTACGCCGGGGTGTTCCATGCCGCCGGCGCCGGGTTCACCACATGGCACGGGCTGGCGGAGGCGCTGTTCCAGGACGCGGCCCGGTATGGCCATCCCGTGCCGGCGGTGGACGCCATCGCCACGTCGGACTGGCCCACCCCGGCGCGGCGCCCGCCGGACAGCCGGCTCGATTGCACGAAGCTGTTGGAGGCGTTCGACGTGCGCCTGCCGGAGTGGCGCAGCGGCCTGTCGCGGACGGTCGCCGAACTGCTGGCCACGCCCTCGCTGCGTCTTTGACGGGTGGTCGTGTCGGCGCTGCCTCATCCCGGTTCGGCTCCACCGCTCACGGCGGAGCGGGCGCTTCCGGCGGGCCGCCCGCCAACCGTCGCCATCCTGCTGTCCACCTTCAACGGCGAGCAGTTCCTCGACGACCAGCTTGAGAGCCTGCTGCGGCAGACCATGGCGGATTGGGTGCTGTACTGGCGGGACGACGGATCGAGCGACGGCACCACGGCCATCATGCGGCGCTTCATGGCGGGACCCGGCGCCGGGCGGTGCCATGCGGTGCTGGACCTGCCGGGCCGGCTGCGCCCGACCGGGAGCTTCATGGCGCTGCTGCGGGCCGCGGTGAAGACCGACGTGGCCGCGGTGGCGTTTGCCGACCAGGACGACGTGTGGCTGCCGGAGAAGCTGGCCCGCGCGGTCGCGGCGCTGCAGCCCGATCCGCGCCCGGCGCTGTATTGCAGCCGGCAGCTTCTGGTCGATGAGGCGCTCCGGCATATCGGCCTGTCGGCGCGGCTGCATCACCCGCCGGGCTTTCCCGCGGCCCTGACGCAGAACGTCGCCACCGGCTGCACCCTCGTGCTGAACCAGGCCGCGGCGCGGCTGGTGGCCGGCAGCCATCCGCCCTCGGCGACGCTGCATGACTGGTGGAGCTACCTGGTCGTCTCCGCCCATGGCGGCCGGCTGGTGG
The DNA here is from genome assembly GCA_964252005.1 of uncultured Acetobacteraceae bacterium. Taxonomy (GTDB): domain Bacteria; phylum Pseudomonadota; class Alphaproteobacteria; order Acetobacterales; family Acetobacteraceae; genus CAHJXG01. Next base: position 24,114 of record CAXULX010000044.1, read on the forward strand.
CGGACGCGACGCCCACGGTGCTGTATCGCCAGCACGGCGGCAACGCGGTGGGCGCGCCCGCCTCGATGCGCCGGCGGTTCTTCGAGGCGCTGCGGCGCGGTCCCGGCGTGTTCATGGCCGTGCTGCGCGGCCACGTGGCGGCCCTGCGGGACCATCCGGACCTGCTCACCCCGGATGCGGCAGCGGCGTTGGACGTGGTGCAGGCCGGCTTGCAGGGCGGGGTGCCGCAGCGACTGGCGGCATTGCAGCTCGGCGGCCTGTCCCGGCAAACCTGGCAGGAGACGCTGATGTTCCGCCTGTGGTTCCTGGTGGATCATCCGCCCGCGTCGTCGCCGGGCCAGCCGCAGGCCAGCAGCGCCGGCCGCATGTGAGGCGGCGGCGGGGCCGTGGCGGCGACCGGCGGGTCCAGCGGCAAGGCGATGGCGCGGGCCAGCAACTGCATCGGCCCGTCGCCCCGTCCGTAGATCGGATCGCCCACGATGGGATGGCCCAGGGCCGCGCAATGCACCCGGATCTGGTGGGTCCGCCCGGTCCAGGGATGCAGTTCCAGCCACGAGAGGCCGCCGGCCCGGCCCGCCAGGCGCCAGCTCGTGCGCGCCGGAACGCCGTCCGGCCCCGGCTCCATCCGCCAGCCCGCCGGGGTGCTGCGCTTCTGCAAGCCGTTGGACACCTCGCCCGACGCCGCGCCGGGAACCCCGTGCACCACGGCCCAGTAGGTCTTGCGCACCGACCCGGCCCCGAACGCCGCCTGCGCCGCCAGCAGCGCCTGCTTCCGCAATGCCACCACCAGGCACCCCGCCGTGTCTGCGTCCAGGCGGTGCACGAGCCACGGGCCATCCTTGCGCCGGGACAGGGCGGGGAAACCGTCCTCGACGCTGGCGCCGCCGCCGGGTCCCGGGTGCACCGGCAGGCCGGCCGGCTTGTTCAGCACGACGAAGTGCGGGCTCTGAAACAGGATCGGGATCATCCCGCCAGGTTGACAGCGGCGCCCCGGCGGCGGAAGCACCTCCATGCCCGATGACCGGATCTGCGGCCTGAACGCCGTCACCGCCCTGTTCGCCTGCCGCGCCTCCGACGTGATCCGCCTGTTCTACAACGAGGAGAGCAAGGCGCGGGTCGGCCCGTTCTGCGCCGAGCTGGCCCGCATGCGCCGCCCCTACCGCCTGCTGCCGCCCGACGAGATGGAGCGCGCCGCCGGCACCCCGCACCATGGCGGCGTCGTCGCCATCGCCACGCCCCGGCCCTTGGGCATGCTGGACTTCGTGCGTCCGCCGCGCTTCCCGCTGCTGCTGATCCTGGACAGCGTGGGCAACCCGCACAACCTGGGCGCCATCGCCCGCAGCGCCGCGTTCTTCGGCGTGCGCGCCCTGGTGCTGCACGAGACGCCGCTGCAGGCCATGCCGTCCGACGCCGCCTACCGCGTGGCGGAGGGCGGGCTCGAGTACCTGGAGGTCACCAAGACCCGCAACCTGCGCAAGGCGCTGCTGGCGCTCGATCCGTATTACCGCACCGTCGCCGCGACGCTCACGGAGGAGGCCGTGCCCGTCACCGCCCTGCCGCGGGACCGCCCGGTGGCGCTGGTGCTGGGCAACGAGGAGCGGGGGGTCGGCTTCGACGCGCTGGAGACCTGCCGCCGCCGGGTCCGCATCCAGGCCCGCGGCGCGGTCCAGAGCCTGAATGTCGCGCAGGCCGCCGCCGTGCTGCTGCACACCCTGACCACCCCGATTGAACCGAGGACCTGATGCGCATCCACGTCCAGAACCTGCCCGGCGACCCGCAGTTCAACGTCACCCCGGCGCAATGGGCCGCCGCCGCCGCCCGTGCCCCGGACGTGTCGGCCGGCCACGCCGTGACTTTCGGCATGACGCCCGAGGAGTTCCGGGCGGAGATCGGCGAGGCCGAGGTGCTGGTGACGCAGACCGGCGCGGCCCGCAAGCTGTTCCCCGCGGACGCGCCGCGGCTGAAGCTGATCTACTGCACGTCAGCCGGGCTTGACTCCCTGGCCCCCTTCGACCGCTTTCCGCCCGGCACCGCCCTGCTGAACAACCGCGGCACGCACGGGGCGAAGGCCGGCGAGTATGGCCTCATGGCGCTGCTGATGCTGGCGGCGGGGATGCCGGGCTTCGCGACCGCGCAGCGGGCCGGGCGGTGGGCGCCCTGGCACGGCTCCGTGCTGGCGGGACGGCGGGTGACGGTGGCCGGGCTGGGCGCCCTGGGCGGCGCCATTGCGGAGCAGGCGGCGCGGTTCGGCATGCGCGTCACCGGCGTCCGCACCCGGGCCGAGCCGCATCCGGCCTGCGCGGCGGTCGTCGCCCTGGATGAGTTGGACACCGTGCTGGGCGACACTGAGTTCCTGGTGCTGGCGCTCCCGCTCACGGACGCGACGCGGGGCGTGCTGGACCGCCGCCGCATCGCGTCGCTGCCGGCGGGCGCCGGGGTGGTGAACATCGGCCGCGGCGCGCTGCTCGATCAGGACGCGCTGTGCGACGCGCTGGAGGGCGGCCATCTGTCCGGCGCGGTGCTGGACGTGTTCGTGCCGGAGCCGGTGCCGCCGGGCCACCGGCTCTGGGCGACGCCGAACCTGGTGATGACGCCGCATGTTTCGGCTGATGATCCCGAGACTTATATTCCGCTTAGCTTGGATATCTTTTTTCGGAACTTGCGGGCGTTCCGCGATGGTGAGGCGCTGCCGAACCGGTTTGATACTGTGCGGGGCTACTGAGCTTCATCCCCACGCTCGGTCGTGCGGCATCACGTGGCGGCGCAGGCCCGCCCCGGCAGATCACGCCGCATTGCGCTCGTGCTGCCCGACCTGCGGGTTGGTGGCCACGGCCCTGCGGGTCCGGACGATCAGCACGAGGACGAGAACCAGGGCGAGCGCAAGCATCGCTGAGCCGCCAGCAAACGAGGCCGCCACTCGGTGCGCAAGCAAGGTCGGTGCGCCGAGCGTGCTGGACCCGGCGGCAGCGAACACGACGATCAGGACGGCAAGCCCGAGGGAGCCGCCGAGCTGGTGGGCCACGTTAACCAGCCCGGAGGCGGCACCGGCGTCCCTGGGGGCAACGCCCGCGATGCCGGCAACGGTGAGCGGGCTGAGAGAGCCGCCCTGGCCGAGGCCGATCAAGATCATCGGCAACGCGACGCCAGCAAGATACGGCGTGCCTGCAGAAACCTGGCTGAGCCAGGCCATCCCGGCCAACGCCAAGGCAAGCCCGCCTGCGAGCAGGCGCCCATTGCCGAAACGTTGCGTGAGCCTGGGGACGGTCAGGGCGGCCGCGAAGTTGGCCAGCGTCGTCGGTAGGAAGGCGATGCCAGCCTCGGACGGGCTGAAACCCAGGACGCCTTGCAGAAACTGGGTCGTGAAGAACCAAAAGCCCATCATGGCGCCCAGGAACAGCACGCGGGTCGCATAGGCCCCGGCGCGCTCACGGCTTGCAAACAGGCGCAGCGGCATGATCGGCTGCTTCGCGCGCCATTCGCTGATGGTGAAGGCTGCGAGCAGCAGCACGCCAGCCGCAAGCGCCGCGGCGGTGAGGGGATCGCTCCAGCCGGCGGCGGCGGAGCGGACCAGGCCATAAACCAGCGCGGTCATGCCGAGGGTCGAGGTCACGGCTCCAAGCACGTCGAACTGGCCCGGGCGCCGCTCGGTTTCTTCCAGATAGCGTCGTGCGGCAAGGATCAGGGCGGTCCCGATGGGCAGGTTGATGAAGAACCCGACCCGCCAGGACAGCCAGTCGGCGAAGATGCCGCCGAGCACGAGGCCGACGCTGGCGCCGATGCCGGCGACGGCGCCGTAGTAGCCGACCGCACGGGTGCGCTCGGAGCCTTCAGGGAAGTTCGTGGACAGGAGGGCAAGCGTCGAGGGGGCGAGGACCGCGGCGCCGACGCCCTGCAACGCGCGGGCGCCGATCATCCAAGAGGGCGACTGCGCCAGGCCGACGGCGAGCGATGCGAGGGTGAACAGTGCCAGTCCCATGGTCAGCATGAGGCGCCGCCCGAGGATGTCGCCCGCACGGGCACCGAGCAGGAGCAGGCCGCCGAAGGCGAGCGTGTAGGCATTCTGCACCCAGGACAGCCCGGTTTCCGAAAAGCCGAGGCCCTGGCGGATCTTCGGCAGCCCGGTGATGACGATCGAGATGTCGAGCACGATCATCACGTAGCTGACGAGAACAACCGCGAGCACGGCTGCGCGGTGGTCAGGCCGCGCACCAGGAACGGCACCCGGCATGGTCACGCGGCGCCCGCTGCCGCTTGATACTGCTCGTCTCCGACCTTCTCCATCCAATCGACGGCCTTGCCGTCAAGCCGCTCCTGAATGGCGATGTGGCTCATGGCCGTGGTGGCCGTGGCGCCGTGCCAGTGTTTCTCTCCAGGCGGGAAGCAGACGACATCGCCTGGCCGGATGCCCTCGACCGGCCCGCCCTCTCGCTGCGCCCAGCCGCAGCCCGCCGTGACGATCAGGGTCTGACCGAGCGGGTGGGTGTGCCATGCTGTGCGCGCGCCGGGTTCAAAGGTGACCAGGGCGCCCACGACGCGGGCCGGATCGGGCGGGCCGAACAGCGGGTCAACCCGCACGGTCCCGGTGAAGTACTCCGCCGGCCCTTTGCCGGATGGCTGCGAGCCGCTTCGCTTGATGTCCATCGTCCGTCCCTTTCCATCAAAGCCTCAGCGTCTGCTGGGGCGTGTGCCAAGGTGGCAAACAGCCATCTGGCCCGTGCGGTCGCTCGGGATTAGACGTTAGGATGTGCATGGACTTGTATCCGGAGTTCATGAATGCGGCGCGAGGACTTGAGCGACCTGGCGGCCTTCCTCGCCGTCGCCGAAGAGCGGAGCTTCACCCGGGCCGCGGCAAAGCTCGGCACCTCGCAATCGGCGCTCAGCTACACCGTTCGCCGGCTCGAAGCGCGGCTCGGCGTCCGTCTCCTCACCCGCACCACAAGAAGCGTCGCGCCCACGGAGGCGGGCGAGCGGCTGCTCCGCACCGTGGGTCCTGCGCTGGACGGCATCGGCGCCGAGCTGGATGCGCTGAGCGAGCTGCGCGAGAAGCCCGCCGGCAACATCCGCATCACCACCACCGAGCACGCGGCCAGCACGCTCCTTTGGCCCGCCCTGGCAAGGCTGTTGCCGGACTACCCAGACGTCAAGGTGGAGCTGACCGTTGACTATGGCCTGACCGATATCGTGGCCGAGCGCTACGATGCCGGCGTGCGACCCGGCGAGCAGGTTGCGAAGGACATGGTCGCTGTGCGCATCGGACCGGACATGCGCGTGGCGGTCGTCGGCGCACCGTCCTACTTCGCGAAACGACCACGCCCGGAAACGCCGCAGGACCTGACTGCGCATGACTGCATCGGCCTGCGATTGCCAACCCTGGGCGGGCTTTATGCCTGGGAGTTCGAGCGCGAGGGGCGTGAGGTGAAAGTGAGGGTCGAAGGGCAGTTGGTGTTCAACAACATCGCCCTGCGACTGAATGCGGCACTGGCCGGGTTCGGCCTGGCATACCTGCCGGAGGACCAGGTGCTCATGCACCTCGAAGACGGACGGCTCACCCGTGTGCTCGGGGACTGGTGCCCACCCTTCCCGGGCTACCATCTCTACTACCCAAGCCGCCGCCAGCCCGCGCCGGCCTTCACCCTGCTGGTCGAGGCGTTGCGCCACCGGGGCTGAGCGAGAAGCACTTGCCCGGAACGGGATCACGGGGTGCAGGCTGGGAAGGGCGGCTTGCGACGACGTGGGGTTGGCGTATGGGGCCTCTCCCCCCCTACGGCCCACCATTGATCGTCAACACAGTCCCGTTCGTATAGGCCGACCGAGGGCTGGCCAGGAACGCCACGGCGGCGCCGATCTCCTCCGGCTGCGCCGGCCGCCCATACGGCATGCCCTTGCACAGCTCGAGCCACCGGTCCGCATCGCCCAACTCAGCCGCGGCTCGGTGCCGCAGCAGCCGCTCCAGCCGCGCGGTCGCGACCGGCCCCGGGTTGATCGCCACCGCGCGCACCCCGTCCACATGCGCGCCGCGGCCCAGCGCCCGGGTGAACGCCATCAGGGCGGCGTTGCCCGCGACGCCTGCGATGTATCCGGGATCGAACGTCTCTCCGGCCGCGCCGATCACGTTCACGACCACGCCCTGCCGGGCCTTCAACACGGGATACAGCGCGCGGCACAGGCTGATGAAGCCGAACACCTTGAGGTCCCAGGCGGCGCGCAGCGTCGCGTCGTCCACTGCCAGCAGGCCGCCGGGCGGGATGGCGCCCGCGTTGTTCACCAGGATATCGACCGCGCCGGCGCTGGCGGCGACGCGCTCGACCTCCGCCTGCCGGGACAAATCGGCGGCGATGGTCTCGACCCGCACCTGACGGCGGGACCGCACGGCGGCGGCGGCCTCCTCCAGCGCCGCCGGGTTGCGGGCGACCAGGACGACGTCGCAGCCCTCCTCGGCCAACGCCTCCGCGCTGGCCCGGCCGATGCCCTTCGAGCCGCCGGTCACCAAGGCGCGCTTGCCCGTTAGATGCAGATCCATGGATAAGTTCCTCCGTCAGCCCCGTGCCGCACCGATGTTCAGGCCGCCGTCCTGATCCCGCCGGCATAGGCGCGGCAGGCATCGCCGAAGGCGCGGAACAGCGTGACGCTGTGGGCGTCCGAAGCATAGTCCCACTCCGGATGCCACTGCACCCCGAACGCGAAGCCGGCGCCCGGCGCCCGCACGGCCTCGACCGTGCCGTCGGGCGCCACGGCCTCGGCCACCAAACCGTCCGCCACACGGTCTATCGCCTGGCCGTGCACCGAGTTCACCCGGATGCTCTCCTGCCCCAGCAGCCGCGCGAGCTCGCCCGACAGCGCCACGTCGTGCTTCGGCGCAAAGGCCCGGCTGTGCGGACCCGGCCCGCCGCGGTGGTCCAGCCGGCCCGGCACGAGATGCACCTGCTGATGCAGGCTGCCGCCCAGCGCCACGTTCAGCTCCTGGATGCCGCGGCAGATCGCCAGCAGCGGCATGCCCCGGCGCAGCGCCGCATGGATCAGCGGCAGGGTCGTGCGGTCGCGGGCGGCGTCGTGGAACTCGGGCGTCTCGTCTTCCGCGCCGTAGCGGCTCGGCTCCACGTTGCTGGGGCTGCCGGACAGCAGCAGCCCGTCCAACCGGTCGAGCATGGCGAGGGCGACGTCCCCTACAGGCGGGATCAGCACCGGCATCGCGTCGGCGGCGCCCATCAGGGCCGTGCCGTACCGGGCCGGGGTGGCGTGCTGCATGTGGCCGTTGATGGTCCGCGTGCAGGCGGGAATGCCGATCAGGAGAGTCATGGGGTGATGTCCATCATGTATGGGATCGAGGCAGGCGGCCGCAGGCGGTCGGCCAGCATGGCGCCCACGGCGCCGGCCAGCATCAATAGGGCCATGGGCCGCGCCGTGCCATCGCTCAGGACGCCGACCAGCACGCCGCTGAGCGCCGCAAGGCAGAAGCCGATGGTGCCCATCAACGCGGACGCGCTGCCGGCCTGCGCCGCGTGGCGGGACAGCGCGCCGACCGCCGAGTTGGGCATCACGAACCCCATGCTGCCCATCGCGAGCACCACCGGCAGCACGACGCCATAGACGCCACCCACGTCCAGCACGGCGCAGGCCAGCAGCGTGACGGCGGCGGCCAGGTACGCCATGGTGCCGATCCGCAGCACTCGTGCCGCGCCGACCCGTGGCAGAATGCGCGGGTTGACCTGCGATGACAGGATGAACGCCCCGGCGCTGGCGCCGAACAGCATGCCGTATTGCGCCGGGCTGAACGCGAAACGCTGGATCAGGACGGGCGGCGAGCCGCCGATGTAGGCGAACATGCCGAACATCCCCCAGCCGCTCATCACGGCATAGGACAGGAACACCCGGTCCCGCAGCACCCCGGCATAGCGGGCCGCCAGGTTGCCGAAGCCGAGCTGCATCCGCCGGTGCGGCGGCAGCGTGTCCGGCAGGAAGCGCCAGACCAGCACGCAGCAGACGCCGCCATAGGCCGCGGTGAACCAGAAGATCGCGTGCCAGGGGGCGATGCCGAGGATGAGGCCGCCCAGCGTCGGCGCGAGGATCGGGGCCACGCCCATCACCAGCATCAGCCGGGACATCAAATGCGCCGCCGCCAGCCCGTCCGCCAGGTCCCGCACGACGGCGCGGGGGATCACCATGCTGGCCGAGCCGCCGAACGCCGCGACGAAACGCAGCGCCGACAAGGTGAACAGGTCGGGCGCCAGGGCGCAGCCGGCGTTGGCGATTGTATAGACCGCCGTGCCGATCACCAGCGGCCCCCGCCGGCCGTAGCGGTCGGACAGCGACCCCTGGGTGATCTGCCCGATGGCGAGGCCGGCGAACCAGGTCGCGAGCGTGACCTGCGCCGTGCCGGGCCGCCCGCCCAGCGAGGTCTCGATGGCCGGGAACGCCGGCAGATACATGTCGGTGGACAGCGGCCCGACCGCGGTCAGGACGCCAAGCAGCACAGGCAGCCACGCCGAATAGGTCATTGCGGCATCATGCCAGTCCATCGCGCCGGGGCAAAACGCCGATGCCGCATGCCCGCCCTTTGCCCGCGCGACGGCCGGCGCGGCGGCTAATCCAGCGGCGTGAGCAGATCGCCCAGCCGCACCTCGCCGCCCTCCAGCACCCGGGCGGTGATGCCGCCATGGCCGCGCACCGCGTTGTAGCCGCCCGGTCCCAGCAGCCGCTCCATCTTGGAGCAGGGATGGCACTCCCCGCTGCATTCGAGCAGCGCATCCCCCAGGCGGAACCGCCGCGACTTCAAGGCGCCCAGGTTGATGCCGCGCACCACGACGTTGCGCCGCAGCAGCCCGGGCGGCGCGCTGTCCTGGCCGAGATAGCTGCCGATGGCCGCCAGGTGCTCGGCCGCGATCACCGTGACCTGGCGGGCGCCCTGGGTGGCGCTGCTGTAATGGTCGCCCTCGACGCCCTGACCCGGCGTCAGCGTCATGGAGGCGCATGCCTGCATCTCCACGAGGCGGGCCGGACGCACGCCGAGCCAGGCGACGACGCCCGGCCGCATCGGCACGGCCATCAGCCGGGCGAGCGGGGAGGCCGGGTTCAGCACGGCTCAGAGCGACGAGATGGAGACCGCCTGGCTCGTGGTCGGCCCCGTGCTGGGCGGGCCGGCGACCGAGACGCGGGGCGCCTCGCTCCCGGACGCGCCGAAGATGCTGCAGAACGCGACCTCCCCAGCGTCCCGCCCGATGCCGATGCGGACCAGGCCGTCGATTGCGGACTTGCGGGTCGCGTCGAACAGGTACCAGGCGCCGCCCTCCGGCCCTTCCAGCCAGGCTTCGAACACCGCATGGAAGTCGGGCGGCTCCAGGCGCCAGGCATAGGCGCTCACATACCGCGCCGGGATGCCCAGCGCCCGGCACAGCGCGATGGCCAGGTGGGCGAAGTCCCGGCACACGCCCTGGCGCTCGATCAGGGTGTCCGCCGCCGAGGTCATCGCGTCGGTCGTGCCGCTGCGGTAGTCCACGTGGTCGCAGATCCAGTTGCAGATCATCCCGACCCGCTGGTGCCCCGGCGCCATGCCGCCGAACGAACGCTGCGCGAACAGCGCCAGGCGGTCGGACTGGCAGTAGCGGCTGGGGTTGAGGTGGGTCAGGACCTGGAGGGGCAGGCGGCTCGCCGCGACCTCGCCCACCTGGGCCGTCTCGCACAGCACGGGGTCCAACGTCACCTCGGCGCGGTACTCCAGCCGGAGCGGGCCCGGTTGCGCGCAGACGCGCAGCACGCGGTTGCCGCTCTCCGCCAAGGTGAGTCGCTCGACGTCGAGCGGCGGGGTGATGTCCAGGGTCTCGCTCCGCACCACCTGCCGGTCGAAGCGGGCGGCCTCGACGTTGAAGATGAAGGCGGTGGGACCCTTGACGTCATACTGCAGCGTGCAGCCAACCTGGAATTCGATGGCGAGGCTCCTTAATCGTCGTCGTCGCGGGTGGATCGGGTCAGCACCTCGCGCTTGCCCACGTGGTTGGCAGCGCTGACGATGCCCTCCTTCTCCATCTGCTCGATCAGCTTGGCGGCGCGGTTGTAGCCGATGCCGAGGTGCCGCTGGATGAAGCTGGTGCTCGCTTTGCCCTCGCGCGAGACCAGGGCCACCGCCTGGTCGAACAATCCCTTCTCGCCGTCCCCGGCGGCGGCGATGCCCGATAAGGAGGGGTTGGAGCCCTCGTCGTCGCTGTCCGCGCCCTCCGTCACCTCGTCGTCATAGGTCGGCTCGGCCTGGGCGCGCAGGAAGGCGACGATGTCCTCCACCTCCCGGTCGGCGACGAAGGGGCCGTGCACGCGGGCGATGCGCCCGCCGCCCTGCATGTGCAGCAGGTCGCCCTGGCCCAGCAGCTGCTCGGCGCCCTGCTCGCCCAGGATGGTGCGGCTGTCGAACTTGCTGATGACCTGGAAGCTGATGCGGGTCGGGAAGTTCGCCTTGATGGTGCCGGTGATCACGTCCACGGACGGGCGCTGCGTCGCCATGATGACGTGGATGCCGGCGGCGCGCGCCATCTGCGCCAGGCGCTGCACCGCCGCCTCGACCTCCTTGCCGGCAACCATCATCAGGTCCGCCATCTCGTCGATTACCACGACGATGTAGGGCAGGGGCTTCAGCGTCAGCGGCTGCTCCTCGTAGGTCGGCCGCCCGGTCTCGCTGTCGAAGCCGGTCTGCACGCGCCGGGTCACGGTCTCGTTGCGGGCCTGCGCCTCAGCCACGCGGTCGTTGTAGCCGCCGACGTTGCGCACGCCGAGCTGGCTCATCGCGCGGTAGCGCCGCTCCATCTCCCGCGTGGTCCATTTCAGCGCCGTGACCGCCTTGGACGGCTCCGTCACCACGGGCGCCAGCAGATGCGGGATGCCCTCATAGACCGAGAGTTCGAGCATCTTCGGGTCGATCATGATGAGGCGGCACTGGTCCGGCGACAGGCGGAACAGGATCGACAGGATCATGGCGTTGATGCCCACCGACTTGCCGGACCCGGTGGTGCCCGCAATCAGCAGATGCGGCATCCGCGCCAGGTCGGCGATGACCGGGGTGCCGCCGATGTCCTTGCCCAGCGCCAAGGCGAGGCGGCCGGGGTGGCCGCGCCAGTCCTCGCTGCCGAGCAACTCCGCCAGGAACACCGTCTCCCGCTTCTCGTTTGGCACCTCGATGCCGATGACGTTGCGGCCGGGCACGGTGGCGATGCGGACGGCGGTGACACACAGGCTGCGCGCCACGTCGTCCGCGAGGCCGATCACCCGGGCGCTGCGGATGCCGGGCGCCGGCTCCAGCTCATAGAGCGTGACCACCGGGCCGGGCCGGATGTCGCGGATCGCGCCCTGCACGCCGTAGTCGCCCAGCACGGTCTCCAGCAGCCGGGCATTGGCTTGCAGCGCGTCCTCGCTGGGGCCTGACCCGGCGCGGACCGGGGCGGGGCTGAGCAGCGACAGCGGCGGGAACTGCCAGCCCTCGGTCGGCTGCGGGGTCTCTGCCTGCGGCATCTTGCGCTTGGCCTCGGTGATGACGGGGGTGGTGACGACGGGGGCGGTGACGACGGGGGCGGTGACGACCGGGATCGAAATGCCGGTCGGGTCCGGGCGGGCGGGTGGGCGGATGGGGGCGGGCGCCGGGTCCCGGCTGACCGTAGGGGAGGCGGGGCTGGGCGTGGGCGCGGGCGGCGGCATGGCTTCGGGCATCGGCTTCAAACGGCGCAGGACCGGCTCCACGGCCACGCGCCCGGCCTCGGCGGTGCGCACGCCCATGCGGGCCAGCAGCCCGGCCACCCAGCCGCCGCCGCGCACCGAACCGCGGGCGGCACCCACCGCGCCCTGGCCCGCCGCGCGCCACTCACCGCTTGAGAGTCCCAGGCTCAGCACTACCAGAAGCAGCGCCAGCACCGCTCCCGCCCCCTGGACCAAGACAAGCCCGGCCGTGCCGAGCAGCCCGTGTCCCACGCGGACGGCCTGTTCGGCCAGCACGTGCCCGATGGCGCCGCCCGGTCCGGCAGGAGTCGGCCAGGACGATCCCGGCACCGTCGCCAGCAGGGCGGCCAGAACCGGCATCGCCAGCACGGTGCACAGCACCCGAACCGTCAGCCGCAGGGGACGGCGGGTGGCGGTGCGGAAGCTCCAGGCGAGCATGGCGAGCACGGGCAGCGCCGCCGCCGCCCCGAAGCATTGCAGCAGCACGTCGGCCGTCATTGCGCCCGGCGCGCCCGCGAGGTTGGTGGGCGGGCGCGACGTGGCGGTGTTCAGCGAAGGGTCATGCGGGTTGTAGGACATGAGCGCCACCAGCAGCAGCAGCGCGCCGATGGCGAAGACGATGCCGCCCAGCTGCCCCATGCGCGCCAGCAGGATGTTGCGCACCTCCGGCGAGGCGAAGCGGCGGCCTTGGGCGATTGATGCCATCGTCATGTCCGATCAGCTTGAGGAAGCGCCGGAGCTTAGTGCACGAACATACGGAATTGGAACAGGAAACCGGGGCCGCCCCATTTCGCGGCCCCGGTGTGACGTTTCGGTTCCTAGAGCGTGACCGGTGCAGGTAGATGCACCGGCCCCGCTCTAGCTGTCGCTACCAAGGACGTTGTCCCTGTTGAGCCTTGAGATGGGTGGCTTTCCCGC